>NZ_FUWR01000019.1 GCF_900167465.1 Trichlorobacter thiogenes
TGACGTTACCCCCTGTAACTGATCCATTGCCAGCTTAGCGATTTCGGTCTAGAACTCCCAGAGGAGACTAGACATGAAAACGAAGCGTTTTACAGAAGAGCAAATTATCGGCATCCTGAAACAGGCCCAGGCCGGTATGAAGGTGGCTGACCTTTGCCGGATGCACGGTATCAGTGATGTAACCTTCTACAACTGGCGCAGCAAATTTGGTGGCATGGAAGTCTCTGACGCCAAACGCCTGAAACAGCTTGAAGACGAGAACCGGAAACTCAAGCAGATGCTTGCTGACAGCATGCTTGAGAATAAAGCCATCAAGGACGTTCTTTCAAAAAAGTGGTAACGCCTGCCGCCCGGCGAAAGGTGGTGGTCTTTCTCATGGAGATCCACCAGCTCAGTGAACGACGGGCCTGTGTAATAGTCGGGCTGTGCCGGAGCAGTCATCGGTACCAGGCGAAGCCAAAGAACGATGAGGCCATCAGATCACGCCTGCGTGAGCTTGCTGAACAACGTCGCAAGTTTGGCGCTCCCCGTCTGCATACCCTGCTGCGTCGGGAAGGGCACCTGATTAACCACAAGCGCACAGAACGGCTCTATCGCGAGGAAGGCCTCTCACTCAGACTAAAGAAGCGCAGGAAGCGTATCAGCCATCTCCGTGTGGTCTTGGACAAACCAGAACGGATCAACCAGCATTGGTCCATGGACTTTGTATCTGACAGCCTCTACAACGGCAGACGTTTCCGGGTTCTGACCGTGGTAGACAACTTCAGCCGTGAATGTCCTGTGCTTGAAGCAGACCACTCGCTGACCGGCCAGCGGGTTTCCAGAATCCTTGAACGCATGGCCTTGACCAGAGGTCTGCCGGAAGTCATCACCGTTGATAATGGGCCGGAGTTCATCAGCAAGGCACTGGATTTGTGGGCCTTTGAAAACAACGTCAGGCTCAGATTTATTCAACCGGGGAAACCGGTTCAAAACGCATACATCGAAAGCTTCAATGGAAAGTTCAGGGACGAATGCCTCAATGACAATGTTTTCGTCAGCCTGAACAGCGCACGACAGATAATCGAGAACTGGCGGCTGGACTACAATTCTGAAAGACCACACAAGTCGTTAAACAAAATGACGCCAGAAGAATTTGTTGCAAAACATAATCAGAACCAAAAGGCCGAAAACACTAAGCTAAAACTGGTTCAGTCAATGGGGTAACGTCATATTTATAATGCAGTCTAATAAGTTATAAACATCAGTGGTTGGATTACCTCTATCATTATCTTCTTCGTGACGACGTTTATTTATTCTAATGGCTCTGCACTTGGCAATTTCATAGTTGTCAGCAATTAAATCATAATCTACAGTAGGATTGTCTTCATGGTGGTATTGAGGCATTTCTTTGTTGAGTCGTCTATGTAGATCATCTCGATGGATATATGCATCATGGTCTTTAAGATGTAAAAATGGCCAAATCTCAAAGCATGGATTGGATATGCAAATATGTATTTTGTTATTTAAAGCAAGGTTGATAGCGGCTGGTATATTAGGGTGGTCATCTATATCCATAACTGACCATACGCAGAATGCTCTTCTATAACTATCTCCTTTTTTCCTTGCTTTAATAAGTAATTTTCTTTTTAGTGCAACAGCCTCTTCTACAACAGTCAGCGGGACTCCTACACCTTTAATGGGGAATACCTTAACAAGTTTATTAATGTGTTTTTTTGAAAACTTTTCTATGTAATCAGGCTCAGTAACCTTTCCTTCACACAGAACATAAATTTCAATTTTAGGCAAAATTATATTTTGCTTTCTTTTTAGACTTGGTGCTTTAGGCGGCTTACTCATCATAATTTTCCTTATAGAGGGTTTGATCCTTAAAACTACCTAAATATGGTATGCCTCCGTATCTGCCTTGTAGGTACCCCTCTTCAAAATTATCATTTTGGCGTGACTTTATTTCAGCTAGAGATATTAATTCGGTGGCTCCAGTAAGGTTCTTTTCAGTAAACCAAATTTCATCCCTTCTTAAATATTTGTTTGAGAGCAAATTGGTATCATGAGTGGTAAATAATAATTGAGCATACTTTCTATTGATTTCTGGATTGTTAAATAGTTCTATCAGTTTAATGCAAAGATGTGGATGCATACTAGTATCTATTTCATCTATTACCAGCGTTGCTCCCGCGGCTAGACAGGTTAAAATAGGCCCAATCATTTTAACCAAAGCTTGGGTTCCTCTGCTTTCATCTCGAATATCGAAATATATTTCTTCTCCTTCTGCTCCCCTGTGTGCGAACTTTACTTGTTTTTTTTCAACGTTTGACTTCATGTTGAAATTAGAGTGATTACTAACTAATTCTCTTATTTTCTTGTCTAATTCATAAACTTCATCTGGTGGCTTTACCTCTTCAAATTTCGAATTTACAATGCCAATATCAGCGTCTTTCAAAAACTCTATCATGATATCCTTAGTTTTATCATTAGCTAATAAATCGTATGACATCTCATTGTCTTTGAACTGATTAAAACTAAATATGAAGTTATTTTTAAAATATTTATATAAATCTAATAATTTCTCATTATTGTTCTGTGCTGCAACTGATATAAATAAGCTATTTATTCTGGTCATAGATTCTATTACTCTATTTTTTCCCTTTAAAAACTTGCCAAAATACATAGCTTCGCCGTGCTTTCTATAATACCATACTTGTTTAGTGCCATGTGGATATGCATATAACCATTCTTCTATAATCTTTTCATCGTCAATTATATATCCAAAATGATATCTAACTGATTTGTGGATAAAATCACAATCGAACCGCGATGGTTCTTTTGAGTATTTGGAGTCGAGCTTAAAAGCATTTCTACTTATACCCCCTTCAATTGATCCTCGCATATGTGAAGACAAAATACCGCTAACGAAAAAGTGCAATGCTTTTAAAATATTTGTCTTTCCTGAAGCATTTGCACCATAAATTGATGCAACGGGGAGAACTTTGTTCTTAAACCCCTCGATTTCGTACATAAAGCTTATTCTGTCTTTTAGTGATGATGCGATTAGTGATACTTCCTGATATTCACTAATGGATCGATAGTTTGAAATCCCGTATCGTAGTAGCATAAAAGCCCCTTAAAGATGACGTTGTGTTATTTTTGCGTTTATATATGTGCTTATTTTGCACAAAGTCAATATAAAAGACATAAATGGCTGCTTTTAAGTCGGTGAATTTGGTTTTGTTAATAAGCTGTCTGGTGAAGAAAATGTGGCTTGCCTGACAAGTGACCATCAAGACTTGTCCATTTTTCTTCTTGACTGTGTCTTGAAAAAAAGATACTTCTTTTTAAGACAACTTATTTCTAAGACATGGGGCCGCCATGACCGCCAAACAAAACGAAATACAGTTCACGCTCAACCTGGACACCGAACTGCTTGAACGTCTGAAAGTTATGGCTGAGCATGCCGGACTGTCACGGCACAAATTAATGGTTAACCTTCTGACGACCGGTGTTGAGGAAATCGAATCGTTGGAATACGTCGGTATTTTCCAGGTAGCTCTGATTATTCGCAATGCGACCGAATCAAAAGAGAAGGCTGAATCTCGGAAATCAGACGACATGAAGCCGTCTGAGATGCCGGTTCCCTTGCGTATCAACAAAGCAATTGTTGACCGTCTTGACCGCTTGTCTGTCAAGGTAGATTTGAAACGCCAGCGTATGGCACGGAACATTTTAACGGTTGGTTTGGAAGAGTTGGAATCCGCTAGAAAAGTGAAATTAACAAACGTTGCACTTGCCATAAGGGATATACATGATTTGTTCAAAAACGCCCTGGAAGTCGGAAAAAACGCATTTCGGGCGGGAAGGGAGGTGGAAAATAAATGATTGAGATTGACAGTAATAAACTGCCGATTCTGGTGAAAGCCAAAGGAAAAGGAGGCCAGTATGTTGATTACATTCTCAAAGCAACGAGAAACGGCATACAACTCATCAAGCCTGATAAGCTTATGCTTCAGCTGCTTGAACAAAATTAACACGACATGACCGGTGGTATTCCTTGGGAATGCCACCGGTCGCACACAATTTAATTTACTGCCCCGTAAGCCAGCCAATCGTCACCAAACGTAGTAAGCCAAGCCATGGGCAACTTCCACGCGCTAGAACGCGCAGAAAGGACGTTGTTGTATGGCTAATTTTGTATCTACAGGTGATGTCTGCATCGAATCCGATGCACTAACTCAAGCAAGCAATAACCCCGGCCGACCGGACGGAGTTGCCGGCCTGTTGGCCGGGACCCTGGCCGGATCGGCGAGACAGCCGCAGGCTGAGGCAAACCCCAAGCCCCCCTTAACTAACAGGGGGGCAGAATATTCAATCCCACCTGAAAACCGATCACTTCTTGATTGGTGCGCTTTTACCTTCAAACAGATTGAAGACCCTGCAAAGGTTTCAGAGCTTATCGGCATTGATCCTGCCCTTATGACTGACTGCACCTTTGGCTTTTCTGGCTATCGAAATTCCCTCAAATACGGAAATGTCAGCATCTACTATAACGGCCGCGAAGGAATGGGCTGTCATGTTGAAATGTCCGGTCAGGGCTGCCGTCAGTATGAAGCACTCTTTATTGATTCCCCCTGGAAAGCCCTCTTTGAAACCGTTCTTGCCAATAGCGGTAAATTCACCCGCCTTGATCTTGCAATCGACAATGTAGATGGCGCTCTCAACATGGACCGGATCATGGCCGCCATACTTGACCATGACTCCCAAATCAGAACCCTCTTTGGTGAGGCTCGTCGGATTCAGAAAGTCTCATTCAAAACAGGGCAGGCGATCATAGGTGACACCATCTATCTCGGTTCAGCCAAATCACGCTTGATGATCAGAATATACAACAAAGCTCTGGAACTCGGCCTTGACGGTATCTATCTCCGTGTTGAAATCCAGCTGCGGGATGAACGGGCGCAAGAAGCTGCCAAACTCTTTGTCACTGATATAGATGTTGGTTCTCTGGCAGTCGGTATTATCAACAACTATTTCGCAATCATCAACGATGATGACTCAAACAAAAGCCGCTGTTCCCTGCAATCCTGGTGGGCTGACTGGCTGCAGTCAGCTGAAAAGATCAAGCTCTCCACGGAACAGGCAATCAAGCTTGTCTCCGACACCATGGAATTCATCAGAAAACAGTACGCTCCATCCCTGGCAATGATCAACAAACACCTGGGCCGGTCTGACTTCAACTCCTTTGTGCAGGAAGTGCTTACAGACGGCTCTGAACGGATGACAGCCAAACATGAGCGGATACTTGCCGCCTCTGAAGCACAGGGAGGCAGCAATGAGTAACACTGAATTTCCCTGTGCCTACCTTGAAGGAATGATAGATGTCTGTGAAGGAGAGGACGGGCAACTGGTCTTTCTGCTTCTGCGTGATGGTCAACTTGTTGTGGAAGAAAGCATCAAGGTCAACGGCGTGGTGCTGGTTCCACCACCGCCCAGCAAACTGCCATTTACCATCCCCCGGCTTGTCGAGGTGCTGAAATACTATGAGCAAGACGACATGCACCTCTACGATGATCTACTTGCCTATTTAAAGCGTTTCTCTGCCCTGGATGACCTGCAATGGTCCGTTGTGGCTCACTTTGTGTTTCTGACCTACCTGCATGACCATCACGATATTGATTATTGCCCGTACCTGCTTTTTTATGCGGTGCCGGAACGAGGCAAGAGCAGAACCGGCAAATCAGTTGCCTGTGTTGCTTTCCGGGGTATGCACATTGTTGAACTGCGGGAAGCTCTCATATTCCGCTACAGCGACAACATCCGGGGAACCCTGTTCTTCGACATTATGGACATCTCCAAAAAGGCTGAACAGGGCGGCTGCTCTGATCTGCTGCTCTATCGTGCTGAGAAAGGAGCAAAAAGCGCCCGTGTGCTCCATGCTGAACGTGGGCCGTTTCACGACACCACCTATTTCGATATCTACGGGCCAACCATCATTGCCAGCAATGAACAGGTTCACAAGATTCTGAACACGCGCTGTCTGCCTATCGATATGCCCAACCTGCCGGGAGACTATCAGAACCCCCGGCCTGAACTTGGCCTGGAACTGAAAGAACGGCTGACCGCATGGCGGGCAAGAAACCTGAACATTAACCTCCCGCAGTTCCCCCAGGTAAGCGGCATATCAGGCCGTCTGTGGGATATCACCAAGCCGATGCTGCAAATGAATGCCCTGGTAAACCCACAAGCCCGTGATTTGCTGATTACAGCCATTTTGGAAATATCTGAAAAGCGAACTGAATCAAAACAGGACACCACCGAGGGCCGTCTGGTGGCGGCGATCAAGGAGCTGACCGAAGAAAAAGGCTGTGAAGACTATCTGCGGTGGACCATCAGAACCTTTGAAATCAGCAACAAGTATTACGAGCATAGACCGGATGACAAACGGTTCCCGGTTAGCTGGTTTGGTAAGAAGCTGGCAAGCATGAGCATCAAGCAGCGAAACGTCAACGGCCGATCTGAAATGGTTTTTACTGCTGAAGAATATGAACGACTCCTTGAACAGTATGGATTCACTGGTAGGGGTAACGGGGAAGGAAAAGCTCCCTCTATCGTCCCTCTACCTGAAAAAGAAGTGGAAAAACAGCTTGTTATTGAAGATGTAGAGGAAGGTAGAGGGAAGTCAGGATATGACGGTTCTCGCCGCAAATTCAGCTGCCCTGAAGAAACTGAGATTTACTTTGAACGCTTGCAAATCATGATGATTGACGGCGGGTGCTCACGGCAAGAAGCTGAAAATGGTGCCTGGGAAGCGGTGTTGCAATGGAGGGAGGATCATGCGGTTTGAACTCGAGTCTTCTGATATTGAAGCCATTGCAAGCATGGTCGTGGGTAAACTTACTAACAAGTTTGACGAGCTAAGACAAATAGCTGCGAAGGAGCACCTTGGAAATAAGACGCTTCCTTTGGAGGATGTTAAAAACTTGAAGCCAAAATCCAAAGTGGTCAGCACAAACGAACTACTTAAACTCACGGGGCTTTCACGGTCAACAATATGGCGGCTTGAAAAAGAAAAAAGTTTTCCCTCACGCCGTAGTCTTTCTGGCAAGCGTGTAGGCTGGATTCGAACAGAAGTAGATGAGTGGCTGGCAACTCGTAAGCGGTTATAAACACTTTGTGTGTGATTCGCTGAGTTGAGATGGTTGCAGGAGGTTCCATGAGAGGTTCCATGGATAAAAAGAGGGGCTAGGCTTTGTTGCCTAACCCCTTGTTTTCTTTGGAGGCGACGAGCGGATTTGAACCGCTGAATAAAGGTTTTGCAGACCTCTGCCTTACCACTTGGCTACGTCGCCGATGAACTTTGAAGAATTGTCTTTATATCTAACTTTTTAGGTGTCTGTCAAGATTATTTGAATTTAATGGCAACACCGGCAGCACGATATTCTGTGGCGGGAAAAGCGGGAAACATGACAATAGTGATCTGGCGACTGGTGACTTCAGGGAAGATAAGGGCATCAGCTCCCATTTTCTGGGCCTCTTCACGGAGTGACTTTATGCCCCATTCCTGCAGTTTGGGATCGAACTTCAAATCATAATCAGTGAAGTAGACCTCTCTGGTGATCTGGATTCTGCCAAGCTTCTCGTAAGGGCGCAAAAGCTCGTCTTGGGCCAGAACAGGCGGCAGGTCTTTGTTGTACGGTTTGGTCGTTGGTATGGCGGAGCAACCGGTCAATAGCGCCAGCAGGAGTGTCATAACACAGGTTCGCAGAAAGCTGACAGTTGCCATTACCGGGTTCCTCCATTGTCTTTGTTTGTAATTTGACACTAGCAGGATGCTTGTTAACTGTCCAGCTTACAGCAGCAGTATTTTCACTCTGGACAGCTAGTATTCACCATGTTAAAAAAACAGATTCTGTCATGGAGCAGATATAGATTTCATGGTGAAGGAGTAGGAATATGTCGGGCCATAATAAATGGAGTACCATCAAGCACAAAAAAGGTGCCGCAGATGCCAAGCGTGGTAAGATTTTTACCAAGATTATCAAGGAAATCTCGGTTGCAGCGAAGCTGGGTGGCGGTGATCCGGCAGCTAATCCCCGCCTGAGAACAGCTATTGATAAAGCCAAGGGCGAAAACATGCCCAAGGATAATATTGAACGGGCCATAAAAAAAGGTACCGGTGGTATGGAGGGGGTTGTCTACGAAGAGATCATCTATGAGGGCTACGGCCCAGCCGGTGTTGCGGTACTGGTTGAGGTGATGACCGATAACCGTAACCGTACCGTCTCTGAAGTGCGCAGTATCTTTACCAAGTGCAATGGCAATATGGGTGAGGCCGGCTGTGTTGCCTGGATGTTTGATAAAAAAGGGTTGATCAGCTATGACAAGTCGGTTGATTTTGATCAGTTGTTTGAGGCCGCCCTTGAAGCAGGCGCCGATGATGTGGTTGAAGAAGATGAACAGATTGAGGTGTACACGGAGCCGTCCAGTTTTATAGAAGTGCGGGATGCGCTTGAGACAAAAGGTTTCAAGTTTCAGAATGCGGAGGTTACCATGATTCCGCAAACCCTGGTAGCGCTTGAGGGTAAGCAGGCAGAAAGTATGCTGAAGATGATGGACCGGCTTGAAGATTGTGATGATGTCCAGAACGTGTATGCGAATTTTGATATATCAGCGGATGAAATGGAAAAGATGATGTAACCGGAAGGGGGCTTTAAGCCCCCTTTTTTGCATGGAGGCGGGCATGGAAAAGGCAACCTTTGCAGCAGGCTGTTTCTGGGGCGTGGAAGAGGCGTTTTACGATGAGCCGGGTGTTATTGCTACCAGGGTAGGCTATACCGGTGGCACGCTTGAAAATCCGACCTATCAACAGGTTTGCAGTGGTACCACCGGCCATGCTGAGGCGGTGGAGGTAACCTTTGAGCCTGCCAGAATCAGCTATGAACAGCTGTTAAAGATCTTCTGGCAATCCCATGATCCAACCCAGCTGGACCGTCAGGGGCCGGATGTTGGTAGTCAGTATCGTTCAGCCATTTTCTACCACACTGATGAGCAAAGAGTTCTGGCTGAGGCATCCCGTGAAGCGCTTGATCTTTCAGGCCGCTATCAACGTTCAGTGGTGACTGAGGTTGCCCCGGCAGCTACCTTCTGGCAGGCAGAGGAGTACCACCAAAAATACCACAAGAAAAATGGCGGAGGCTGCGGGTTTTAGTGCGGGTTCTTGGCATTGACCCAGGTTCACGCATCACCGGGTATGGTCTGGTGGAGCAGCATGGCAGCCGCCTGGTTCATCTTGATAATGGTGCCATCTTTACTGATAAGGCCAACGGTTTTCCTGATCGTCTGAAGTTGATTTTCGAAGGACTCAGCCGGGTAATCAGCGAGTTTTCGCCTGATGTGGTGGCGGTTGAGGATGTCTACGTTTCCGAGAACGTCCGTGCAGCACTTAAGTTAGGGCAGGCTCGGGGGGTAGCCATAGCGGCAGCTGTCCATGCCGGGCTGCCGGTTTTTGAGTACACGGCTTCACAGGTGAAGCAGGCAGTGGTGGGGCAGGGCAGGGCAGGTAAAGACCAGGTGCAGAAAATGGTCAAAGCGCTTTTAGGCCTGCCTGAGATTGCCCAGGCTGATGCCTCGGATGCTGTCGCGGTGGCTATCTGCCATATCAATTCGTATCAGTTGCGGCTGCAGGCTGGTCCTGCGGTGGCAATTTCCCGTCGTGCCAGTTCCTGGAGGAACTATAAACCATGATTGCACTGTTAACCGGTCTGATTGCCCATAAATCACCGGACCATGTCATCCTTGATGTCCATGGGGTTGGCTATCGGGTCATGATCCCGTTTTCAACCTACTATGAGCTTCCCGAAGAGGGAACCGCCACCCTGCATATTCATACCAGTGTGCGTGAGGATGCAATTTTGCTCTATGGTTTCCGTACCCGCACAGAGAAATCCTTTTTTCAGCTGCTGATCTCGGTGTCCGGTATCGGCCCCAAGCTGGCGCGGGATATCCTCTCCAATATCCAGCCACCCCAGTTGGCTGCTGCCTTGCTGCAGGGCGATCTGCACAAGCTGTCTGCCATACCTGGCATCGGCAAGAAGACTGCTGAACGACTGGTGCTGGAGTTAAAGGATAAGGCAGGTAAGCTGGATACCGGCAGTGTTTCGGCTGCTGATGCAGTAGGCCGTTCTTTGCCTGAAAGTTCTGTTTTAGATGACGTCTCTTCGGCACTATTGAATCTTGGGTATAAGGATATACAGGTGAGAAAAGTGCTGGCTGAACTGGATTGTGCTGGCGGGGCTGCTGTCGAAGAGGTGTTGAAACAGGCCTTGAAGATCTTGATGAAATAAGTTGGGGAGGCATTGCTGCCTCCCCAACTGTTGTCAGTAAGCTGAACCCGATTGCTAATCCAACAGCATTGCGTTGACCCGGGCCCTGACTTTCATCCCTTCCTTTACCGAAGCGCCACCTTTTTCAAAATAACGCCCCGAGATGCTTCCATCCTCAATCTGTAACTCTCCCATACTGGCGAGAACCTGATTGTTTTCATCCACCACTTCAATGGCCTGCTGCTTCTTAGGCACTTTACGCAGCTTTGTCGTGTTGATCTGGACATAGGCGATTCTGCCGTTAACCCTGCTAATACTTCCCATCTCGTAACTTGGGTTAAAGCCCATGCCCAGGCGGTCGGCTGCAGCCCGGAAACCTACCGTAACGGCCCGTTTGAAGAACTCCTGCTTCTTCTCGGCCACCATGACCTCACGTTTAGGAATCTTGGTTTCCAGCTTGCGATCATCGCTGTAGGATTTTACCAGTTCAATCTGGCCCTTGGTGTTCATGAACTTAACGTCAAGCCTGACCCTCGCCTTGAAGGTGACCTGCTTGCGGGTCGGGTCCATGTTCATGGGGGATTCAAATGCATTAAGACTCTCAATCCGCGGTTCAATGATATAGGTTTCCTGGTCCGAGGCGTTCATCAATACCTTGGTAAACCGTTTGGTGTTGGCAAGCTGGGCCTGGACATCATTCATCAGCTCATCAGTCATCTCTGATGGCAACTGGCGGCTGAACTTTGAACCAAGATCCTGTTTCAGGCCGATTGAATCAAGGTTGACCGGTTCCAATGCCATGGTTGTTACCTGCTGCGCCTCGGTGACATAGACCGTCTGTGGGGCGGTCGCGCAGCCAAAGGGCAACAGGGCCACCAAGCAAAACCCTGCGTAACGGAGATAGCGATTCATGACATGCTCCTTATAAAAAACTGCGTTGATATTACTTCAGTTGTTCAAGTGCAGCCAGTTGGGGCATGGCGTCGGTGGCCGGGAACATGGCTGCGATCAGTTCCATCTGCTTCGCTTCCTGATCACTGAACTCGACCGGTTCGCCAGCAAAGGCCAGCAACAGCTTTGGTTCAAGTTGCTGTAATGCTGCCTCAGCCAGCTCGATTCTAACCAGGGCCTCTTTAGTCCTTTGCTCTGCTGCTGGATTTTCATCCTTGATCTGATACTTGCCTTTTATCTGTTGGTACATGGTTTTGTAGACCGTGTACTGTAGCCCCAGGTTGTCTTTGTAGATTCCTAGCGAGTTTAGAACCATTTTAATGCGCGGGAACAGCATGGCTGCATTATACACACCACGCATTCTACGGAACTCATTCTGGATATTGGGGTATGCCCTGATGCCGTTGACAACGGCGCAGCCGATCTTCACCATAGAGGCCATGGTGAAGTCTGCCCCAGCAACAGAGGCAGAATAGACCTTGTTGGCCAGTTTGCCATAGGTTTTCTCCATGGTGGCCATATCCTCGGTCTTTTCTTTGAGGGCGGTAGTAATGGTTTCATCCTTCAAAGCAGGATCCTTGCAGGCTGCCTTTTTAACTTCTTCTGTGCTGTTTGAGCTGGCCGTGCGCAGGAATGCATCACACTGGGTGTAGCCATTGGCAGTCAGGTTAATCTCTTCTTCCAGCTGCAGCATCTCTTTTTTATTGTTTGCCACGACACCATAGGCCATAAGCGGGTTACGATAGACATACTCGTGGGTCGTGTCCGGTTTTTTCCTTGGCCCCAGTTCTCGATAATAGACATCACGTGGCTGAGACTTGAAAAAGGCAGTGTCTTGTCTGCTGACATGTTTATTCAACAGCTTTTCACGTTCCTTCAGGAAGATGTAGAGCGCACTGGTGGGGCGTGGCCAGCCGGTAGCCGGGTCGATCTCGGTGGCCAGGGTAATTCCTTGGGACGAGGCAAAAGCTGAAATGCCCATCTTAAAAAGGGCTCCACCTGAGGGGGCACCGTACAGGTCATTAGGCCAGCTGTCCTGTTCAGATAAAGGTGAGTTAAGTAATACTCGGTTTGATAGCTTGATTGCAATTGCTGCGGACTCAAATGAGTCAAGCGCCGCCATAACGGTCGGGTTCATGGACTCTGCCCCACACTCTAGGGCGGACATGCCGGTGGCACAACCGGATAGACTGCTGGTTGCCAGTGCCAGTAGAGCAGTCAACACCAATAATTTTATCTGTTGCAGATGCCTCATATAAAAGTCTCCAAAATAGGTTTGTGTGGGGTGTTTACTTGAATACGACCTTGTTGCCCTGAATTTCAGGGTTCCAGCGCTTCAATTGAGCATCTTTTTCAAAATTATCGATTAGCAGGTCAACCAGATCACTGATCTTACCAGCATAGTAGAGGTCTACAACCATATCGCCTTTGCCACGGTTTTTCTGGCTGACGTTTTTCAGGCCCTTGATATCCTCACCCAGCATCTTAAGCAGTTTGCGTTCCAACTTGTAGTTACCTGAAGTGGGCATAACCACTTCAAAACGGGCACCACGGCGTTCCTGGGTCAGGGTTTTGGTGTTAAGGGCATTAACCACTTCACTGGCGAATTTTTTACCGCCCGCAATGGCAGCCAACCGGATGGCTGCTTTTGCTTCGTCTTTAGAGGCACGTGCTGCGCCGTCAGGGTTGCCTTCCCACATCAGGTCACGGCTGGTCAGGCTGACGGTCTTGCCGGTCATCATGGCGCGGTAAACATAGGCAGAACCACTGGGGGCAACGCTGACATCCACCTTGCCCAGAACCAGCCATTCGCCTTTGTCTGCCAACTGGTCAGCAATCTTGTTCATATGCTTGACCATCTTATTGTAGTCAGCTTCTTCAGTCAGGGCTTGGTGCACTGCTTCATCGTCAGAGTCGATTACGGTGTACTCGGCAGCGGTCAGGCTGCGGCGTACTTCAGCACGGACGTTGTCCAGGATCATCGGCGCATCACCGGTATCCATCTTGCCGGGGATGATCATGACTACGATCCGACGCTCTTCATTTTTACCGGTGACGGCACCCTGGCGTTTCAGGTAGGCCCGTACCGCTTCTTCGTTAATAGTGATTCTGATCTTGGCCTTCAGCTCCTTGCCAAACATGCCGCTGACGCTGCTGTCAAGGATTTCAAGGTCTTTGATGTACTTTTCGTCACCGGTCAGGTTCAGGGTTGAAGCCCGATCCGGGTAGACATCACGCAGGTAATGTTCCAAGGCCTGCTCACGGCCACGCTGTTCTGCTTTTTTGCGGGCAGTGTACTCATCATCATCCACCTTAACGGTGACTATTTCTGTGTAGGTGCGCACTTCGGCAGCAGCCAGAAGCGGCAGCAATACCAGCCCCAGGGTAATCATAATCAACAAAATACGTTTCATGGATAAATCCTCCTATGGGAAATTAGATAGCGTTACTGGCGTTTCCAGGTGCTGCGGGCGCCTTCAGAACGGATTAGCTTCAGCGTCCAGCCCAGTTGTTTGCCGGTTTTGTTGATGGCGCTCTTGACTGCCTCTGAGCTGCTGCCGGACTTGATTTCCAAGGTGGTTTTACCACCACCTGACTCCCGCTCACGAATGTTTTCCATACCGGGGACTACCTTAAGGGCATCTTTGAAGCTGGCCACGTCGTCAACTTCAGCAACACCATCCAGAACGATAATAAAGGTGCCTGCTCCTGATTTTTCACGCTTCCAGCTCTTCTTGATGGAATCGATCATAACGTTTGATATCTTGTGTCCCACATCTTTTGCAGAGCGGTACAGTGCTTCCTGCAGGGTACCGGCATGGGAGGACGATTCAACATCTTTGCTGGCAACCACCCGTGAGGTGCTGGGATTGATCAGTTGGGCCCGCAGGAAGATCTTGGCGGCCCCGCCGGTGTAGTTCCAGTACCCTTGGCGACCAACACCTACTGTCTGGTAATAGAGCACCAGATCGGCATGGTATTTCAGGCCGTACAGGGCTGCTTTGTTGGTGTCGAGGTCCATCTCGTGGGTCTCGGCTACTTGCACAGAGAACTTCTGGGCAGAGGCCTTGTCAATCACATCAAAGCCTTTGTCGGCCAGTACTTCAACAATCGCCCCGTAGGAATTATCAAAAAAAGCTTCCAGGTCGGCGCGGGTACTGCCCAGTGTGGCCCCTTGGGGCAGATTGGGGTTGTAGAGTACCATGATGCGGGGGTTACCCATGGCATCCTGCATCAGTCCCAAAGCGTTAATCTCATTCTCAAGCGCCTTCAGGTTTACGTCTGCGGTCAGTTGCAGTTCGTATCCTGCGCCGGTGAATTCAGGCTCCCCTTTTTGCACCAGCCGGGCCAGTTTTCTGGTCTTGCCTTTCAGGGCGCCAGCGATTTTTTGCTTGTTCTTCTTGACGGTATCCTCGTCCAGAATCTGTTTTACTGCCATGTCAATGGCACTGTTCAGGCCGTTTACTACTGCAGCCTCTTCAGACATACCCCGTCCGGTTGCGGTAAATTGATCTGCACCAGCAAGGCTGCTCAGTGCCAGAAGGGCGGTCAGTGCAAGTATAATGATCCTTTTCATGATCTCCCCCTACTGCTTTTTCCAGGTGCTTCTGGCGCCTTCGGCACGGATCTTTTTCATGGTCCAGCCCAGTTCTTTAGCAACACGGATCACGTCGCGGTCAAGCTGGTCGCGCTTGCCTTTGTAGGTGGCTTCAAAGGTGGTCTTGCCACCACCGGACTCAACCTCTTTGGCACCGGTTGCCAGGGGGAACTTCTCAAACATCTCGGTGAATTTGGCGATCTGCTCAGGGTCATCAACGCCATCAATAATAATGGTGTACATGGCACCGTTCTGCTGCTGATCCATCCAGTGTTTTTGCAGTACGTCAATCATCGGATTGACAATCTTCTTGCCACCTTCGCGGGCTGCCTTTTCAAGGGCCTGCTCTACGGTCTGCCCCATGCCGGCCTGCTCAACCTTTTTGCTGGTGATAACCTGTGAACGGGTGTTGTCAATCAGTTGGGTTTTAACATTTACCAGTACACTCTTGCCGATTGCGCCTTCGCGGACAACACCACTGACATTGTAAAAGAGGGTGTATTCGGCATGGAATTTGAGACCATAGGCGGCTGCCTTGTTGAGATCCACATCAATCTCGTGGGTTTCTGCCTGCTGCATGGAAAAACGCTCGGCAGAAGCCTTGTCAACCACCCGGAACTGCTTGTCAGTCAGGGATTCAACAATGCCGTTATAGATCTCTTCGGTAAACTCCTTGTCCTTGAAGATCTTGTCCTTGGATTTGTTGCTGAAGGCCACCAGGATACGTGGGTTACCCACCACGGCGTTTTTGCGCAGGATGGTCAGGGCATCAATGTCGCCTTTGATCAGCTTGTTATCAACATTGGCGGTGATGGTGATAACAACACCATCAGCATTTTTCTCTTCTTTGATGATCTTGTAGCTGGTGACATAGCCTTTACTGTGGGAAAGGATCTTGTCATCAATCAGGGCTGAGTCAACTACCGTACTCTCTGATTTAACAAAGGTGCCGACCCCTTGCTCAACTGCACGACGCATGGCTGTTGCCAATGCCACATCCTTGGCCGGGCCTTCTCCAGTGGCGGTTACTGTTGCAGCAAATGCCGCGCTTACGCTGATAAGCATCAATCCAAGTGCCAATACCAGAATTCGTTTCATACGTGAGTTCCTCCTATTTGATTTTCCAAGTGCTGCGGTTACCTTCTGATCTGATTTTCTGAAGCTGTATTTTCTGTTGGGAGGCAAGTTTGAGTAGCTCCCGTTCAATCTGGTCACGTCTTGATTTGCATATAATTTCTAACGTAGCCTTGCCGCCTCCTGCCTCAACTTCTTTTACTGCAGCGACAAGTGCACTTTTTTCCAGCAGCAGGACAAGGCGTTCAGTCAGTGCTTCGCGCCCCTCAAACACCATGGTGACCGTGCGTCCTTCGTTGCCACTCTGGATAACGTGTTGTTCCAAACCTTTGCATAGAAGTTCAGTCAGTTTTTTGCCGGCGCTTCTGGCTGCCTTGTCAATGGCGTCCTCGGTTGTGTGCCCACCTGATGATGCCTCAGCCAGCTTGGCGGCAATAATGCGAGCACCGGTATTGTCAACAATCTTGGCGCTGACCCTTACCAGAGCGCCGATCCCTTTTTCCGGGTCCTTTACAATGGTGGAGGTTTTAAAATGGATAGTGTATTCAGCCAAAAAGGTAAGGCCATAGGAGGCGGCCTTGTTCAGGACCGGGTCAATCTCATGGGTTGCCGCAATCTGTATGGCAGCCTTTTCTGCTGCTGCCCGATCAACGACCCGGTAGCCGCGGTCAGTCAGATATTCCACCATGCTGTCGTAGATTCCAGCCTGTGCAGCCAGTTCTTTTTCTGAGGTGGCGCCACCTACGGCTCGAATCAGCAGCAAACGCTCACCGTCGGCAGGCTTAGGTCCGGTTGCCGCAATTACTGCAGTAAGCATTAAAGAAAAGCAGAAAAGGGTTAACAAGATCAAACGCACAATTTTGGTCCTTTGCTTGGAATAGCGGTCAGCATACCAGAAAATTTCGGCAGTGCAAATTACCAATCATCAGAGGAACCACCGCCATCAAAGTCCCCGCCACCACCTGAGAAGCTGTCGTCACTTGATGATGAACCGCCACCGCCGCCACCGTAGAAAATGGTTGGTCCACCCCAGCCCCCGCCGTGTCCGCCTCCACTGCCCCCACTGGCATTGAAGAGGCGCATGAGCAGGCTGATCAGGAGTCCGGCTGCTCCACCGAGGAGTGCCAGAATGCCAAGTTTCCAGAGTACTGCACCCAGTCCAATACCGGCAGCAACTGGCAGACTCACACCGCCTGCCAGGACACCGGCAGTGCGGGACGATGATCCTGCAACAGCGGTGATAACCAAGCCAGCTAGTAACAGAATGATAAAGAGACCAGAGCCACTGCCTTTTTTCTTTTTGGCTACTTTTTTGTCAGCTGCAGTCGCTTTAAACTCACCCTTGGTAGCATCAATAATTGCCCCTAGTCCTGCGCTGACAGCCTGATCCGGGTTTCCGGCGCGAAGGCCAGGAGCGATCACATTGCGGATAATCTGACCGGCAGTTATGTCAGGTAGGACACCCTGTAGTCCGGTACCCACCTCAATTCTGATCTTGCGCTCCTTCTTGGCCAGAATCAAAATGACGCCGTTGCTTTTATCTTTTTGACCGATCTTCCAGGCCTCGGCTACCCGTATCGCAAAACTTTCAATAACATCGCCCTCCAGTGAGGGAACCGTCAGTAGCACGACCTGATTGGTGGTTTCCCGTTCAAAGGCGGCCAGCTTTTGTTCCAGGGCCTGGACGGCTGCAGGCGACAACATCCCGGCATAGTCATTGATTCTACCTTTAAGATGCGGCGCATCAAGGGCAAAAACGGTCTGCGTCAGGCATGTCAGCATGACGACAAGCAGTAGTAGTGGTTTGAATATGTTAAAACGCATACAGACCTCGTATCTGTCCGGTTAAAATTTTACTTTGGGCGCTACCTTGGCACCTTCTTCAGCTTTAAAGGGTTCTTTGCGCTTCAGGTGTAAAAGCATTGAGTTGGTCATGCTGTTGGGAAAGGTTCTAATGCTGGTGTTGAACAGTTGAACGGTTTTGTTGTAGCGCTCACGGGCTACATTGATCCGGTTTTCAGTTCCTTCCAGCTGTTTTTGGAGGTCAAGAAAGTTCTGATTTGCCTTCAGGTCCGGGTATTTCTCTGCCACCACCATCAGACGGGAGAGGGCAGAGGAAAGTTCACCTTGATTCTGTTGAAATTTAGTCAGGGCTGCAGGGTCATTGATGACCTCTTTACTCAACTGCATGCTGCCCACTTTTGCCCGGGCTTCTGTCACGGCTTTGAGAGTATCTGCCTCATGTTTTGCGTAACCTTTGACAACTTCCACCAGATTGGGAATCAGGTCGTTCCGGCGCTGGTAGGAGGATTCAACATTACCCCAGGCAGCGATTACCGCTTCTTCATTGGCCTGCATGGTGTTGTAACCGCAGCCCGAAAGTGTGGAGATAAGTAACAGTCCAAGCAGATAGATTGAAATCCGTTTCATGCTGGTGCCTCCTCGTTGTGTTCAGTACCGTTGTCAGAAAACTTCAACTTCATAATTGTTAACAGCAGGTTGCAGACCAGAGGGGTGATATTGGCCAGAATCAAGGGCATATCACCAATCAGAATACCGTAGATCAGCCACAATGCAACACCGGCAGATAAAAGAACAGGTTGCCAGATGGATAGATCGCGGGCATGGCGGCTTTTCCAGGTTTTAAAAACCTGTGGTAATGAGGCAATACTGGTCAGCAGCCCGGCAATCAGGCCGATCAGGGTGGGGGTCATGTGGATTTTTTCCGGTCGCTAAAGTCACCTGCCGCCCAGTCGATCTGGGATAACATGCCACGCAGGATGGCAACTTCACGGCTGTCAAGCCCGGCTCTGAAGAACACCCGGCGCAGAGAGCGCATAATGTGGTCAGGGTTTTGGGGGTTCAGGTGTCCAATCCGTAGCAAGGTGCTTTCCATATGGGAAAAAAGTGGTTCAAGTTCACCGGATGGAGCCAGCGTGCGCTGTGCCGCGTCTGTCTCCGCCGCCGCCGCATTAAACAGCTCATAGCAAAAAATTAGAGTGGCCTGGGCGAGATTAAGTGAGCCATACTCGGAGCTTGAGGGGATGGTCGCCTGCAGGGTGCAGAGGGAGAGCTCGGCCGTGGAAAGTCCGTGGTCTTCACGGCCCAGTACCAGAGCTGCCTGGCCTGGCGCTTGTAATAACGCTTGTGCAGCTTGCGGGGGACTGAGCAGTTCCTGGCGGTATTTGCCGCTACGCCGTGTGGTCGCTACCGACACGCTGATATCTGCCAGGGCGTCAGACAGGGAATCAAACAGTTCGGCCTGTTCCAGCAGATCTTTGGCTGAGACAGCGAATTTGAATGCTTCAGGATGAAGGTGTTCACAGCCTGCGACTAGACGCAGACGTGAAAGCCCCATGTTTTTCATGGCGCGACAGACCATACCAATGTTGCCCGGTGATTGTGGTCCCACCAGAATGACGCTGACTGCATGTAGAGAACGCTGCATAGAAGTTATTGTGTCTCGGCTAGACGGACAGGCGTCCGGCAATTTCAGAGCGCATCAGGTCAACCATTTCTTCAATTTTGGCTTCGGGATCGATGTCAGGAGCCTGTGCTGCCATGGCGGCCAGAAAGGCGATGACCTTCTGACTGTCAAGTAGTGCTGATTTGCCCCCAATCAGGTCAATCAGGGCATCAACCAGATCAGCGCCCAGACGACCCAGATAGGCCTTGGCAATCTCCTGCAGGTCATCAATTATTTCTGTCAGCTGGGCGTCATGGTCTGCACCCACTTCGGTCTGTAGTGATGTTTCAGGCGTTTCAGGCGCTGGTGGAGCTGTAGGTGTCGGCGGAACTGCAGGTGTCGGTGAAGCTGCAGGAGTCGGTGAAGCTGCAGGAGTCGGTGAAGCTGCAGGAGTCGGTGAAATTGCAGGGGGCTGGCTGACCGTGTGACGACTGAGTGAGGCCTGCCAGAGCCGATCAATATTCAGGGTTTCCAGAAAATTATGGTGTATCAGCTCTTCGGCAGGTGGTGTGCTGCGTATTTCAATGCTGGCGTCAGGCAGTGCTGCGACCCGTTCTGATTCAGTCGGAGATGTTTCGACCTCCTTGGCCGCGTCGTGGTAAAAGCCGATTGGTGACCCTTCCTTATAAAATATCATGGCACTGCGTTCAGGCGTTGAGAAAAGAACCGTTCCGTTTAATGCTTGAAACTTCATCTGATTCAAAACGGTCTTAAGATCCAGATTACTGACCTGCTCCGGTTTGAATATCACTGTGCCATGTAGCAGGGCCTGGGTGCAGACCGCAAGATCAGCGGTCATTCGGTAGACGTTTATGACTCCCCCCTCAAGGAGCGTGTGGCTGAAAAGGCTGGTAAACGCCTCAAAACCGCTTTTTCGGCTGGTTCCTTCAAGCATGAGGGCACTGATCAGGGAGCCTTTAATAAATATAAAGTATCCTTCAGAACTGTTTGAACCGTAGCCGAGATACCCTGTAAAGCCGCCTGCGCCCATTTTTTTCATGGCATCAGGCAGATTGACTTTTTGAACAGGGAGGTTTTCGTAGAGCGGGTTGGAACGTGGCAAGATCAACATGGTACTCTCTCGCTTCAATTGGATAATGGAATGTCGTAAAGCGTTTCTAATAGGTACTGTATTTGACGGTCGCTGTCAAAGGATTATCAGAAGGCTGTGTTGCGCTGAACTATACGTGAAATTAGTCATATACGCCTTGACAGGGGGTAGGCTATACATTATGTTTACAAAATTATGGTTATCTTGAAGCTGGTTTAAAGTAAGAGGGATTTTCGTTGAGTAAAAAAGACAAGCTACTTACTGATGCCCAAAAATTACTGCAGAAAGGGCAAACTGACAAGGCCATTTCCTGCTATCAGGATGCCTTGGCGGTGGACCCCGGCGATCTGCGGGTGCGACAACGCTTTGCAGAACTTCTTGCAAAATCAAGACGTGTTGATGATGCTCGTAAAGAACTGGAAATCATTGGTAGGAATCTGACGGCAAACGGTTTTTATCTAAAGGCAATTGCTGTCTATAAACAGATTGAAAAGCTGTTTCCGGAAGATATCGGTGTCGCTCTTACCCTGGCGTCACTGAATGAGAAACATGGTCTTTCCGCTAATGCACTGGCTGAATACAAGCGTGCCTACGACCATTATGAACTGCTGCAAAATCATGCTGAGGCGTTGAAAGCGCTTGAGGCGATGCAGCGGATAGATGCCCATAATCCAAACATAAAATTAAAATACGCTGAGGTGCTGTTTCAGCAGGGTAAGCTGGAGGAGTCTCAGGATGCATTCAGGTCGCTGGGATTGCTACTGGTAGAACGTCGGGACGATGCTGCCTTTGGCCGCCTTGCTGAACGAATTTCCCAGCTCTTTCCTGATAAGCAAGACTTTGCCTGTTCCGTTATTGAGCAAAAGATCAATGATGGCAGCGCAGAACAGGCTGCTGCCGTATTGCAGTCCCTGATCAAGGTTGATCCCAAGCGTTTGCCTGCCTGGCGCCTGCTTGTTATGGCCTACCGAGCGCTTGGTAATAGCAGTCGTCTTAAGACTATCTGTCAGCATTGTAGTAAGTTGTTCCCTTCAGAATTGTTTCCACGTGAGCAGTTGATTCGGTGTTTGCTTGAAGAGCAGGACTCTGCAGCTGCCTTAACCATGTTGGACGAGTCTGAACAGCTTTTTCTTGCAGCAGGTGCTGCCGGAGTCATGCGAGAGTTTTACCTGACGCTGAATGATCTGGTGCCGATTAATATCCGTATTTTGAAGGGATGTGCCCGAATTTGTGAAGCAGCCGGCAACAGTGAAGAGGCCGCATCCTATGCTGCCAAGATCGGTTCACTTGCCGGACTGGGAGGCCAGGCTGCTGCTGCCCAAAGTGTCGCACCTGAACCGCTCTCTGCTGAACCGCAGCTTGACATAGAGCTTGAACCACTGGTCCCCGGCCTTTCTGAAGAGGTTGTCGATGAATCAGTTTCTGAAGCCGGACCACGTGAACTGGATATCAGCGATTTTATTGATACCAGTGTGTCACAGGATGCTGATTTTTACGAGATTGAGGTTGAGCTTGATGATGATCTCGGCGGTCCTGCGCCGGCACCTGCTGATACCTGGTTTGAAACCGTTAATGATATCTTTGATAATATCCAGACTCAAACCGGTAAGGTCCGTTTTGGTGAAGGGATGGATAACGGAGATGCCCAGTCTCAGTATGATCTTGGGTTGGCGTTTCATGAAATGGGTCTGTATGATGAGGCGATTAATTCTTTGCGTCAGGCGGCAGAGGATCCTGAACGCCGGGTAAGTTGCCTGATTTTGCAGGGGGCATGCCTGCGTGATAAGGGCGAGCTGCAGCTGGCCGAGAATGCTTTGCGTGCGCTGCTTGCTTCGCCAGCGTTGACCGTTAAGGATAGTTGTGCGCTCAAATATGAACTGGCATTGACCTGTACTGCTTTAGGCAAAAGTGATGAGGCCTGGATGTTGTTAGGGGAGGTAGAACAACTTGATCCTGCCTACCGTGATGTCTCTGCCCGTTTGCATGATGCTTCAGAAGGTAAAACGGTAGGTGGGCTTGATTTTAGCGAGGATGAGCTGCTGGATTTTGAGTTGAAATAGTCCAAAATTTTAAAGATATCTGATTTCAAAAGCCCTTTCACATGTCGTGTCAGGGCTTTTGCATTTATAGTCTGCTGGATACTGTTTTATCAGGCGTTTCCAAGGTTGTTTTGGTAGCGGTTGACCGCTGTTTTCCAGACGCTGCCAATATTAATAATGTCCAGTAGATCGTGTGTCATCAGTTCATCTGCACTGACGGTGGAGTACATATCAAGTTTAGCCGCAGGGTCTTGGGTAAGTTGTTGAGAGTCTCCCGGTGACATCTCGATTTCCTGAGAGCCATCATGGAAAAAGCCCAGTGGGTCCCCTTCCTTGTAAAAGATCATGGCAGAGCGTTCCTGGGTATAAATACGCAGACAGCAGTTCATCTGCTCATTTTTGACCCGTTCAAGCAGTGCCTTGATATCAATCAGTGTAAGGTCTTGGGCGCGATAGCGTGCCTCTCCATGTAACAGGGCATGAATACACATGGTCAGGTCACTGGAGAGGCGGTAGACGTTCAGTGTACTGCCGGTGCTACCCAGCATTTTCTCTGCCAGTGCGCTCATTCCTTCAAAGTCAATCAGGTGACAACCTTTGTCATTTTCAAAAATAACACTGATCAGTTTGCCTGACTCAAATACCAGAATGCCGACTGCGTCAGAAAAGGTCAGGCTGGCATACCCGGTAAAGCAGCCGTGGGCAAGCTTGGTGACAACCGCATCAAGCTGCAGTTCTGAGGCATCAAGGTTTTCAAAAAGGGGGGTGCCTTTCGGGAGACGAAGCATGAATTAATCCTCCTGGCAAATCAACATAACAGATGGTGCATGTGAGTGCTAAACGTACGATACACATTGCTGAATGTCAAAAGATTGTTTGAAAGGAAATGGGAAATCGTGGTGGGAAAAGGCTACCCGTATGGCAGTCTTATGCTGCCATACGGGTAGTGAATAAATTTAGCTGTTGTGCCGTCCCTGTGCATCGACGACTGCAATCGCTGCCATGTTGACAATGTCACTGACATCATCACCACGCTGGAGGACATGTACAGGCTTCTGCATCCCCATCAGGATCGGTCCGATCGCCTCGGCACCGCCAAGACGGGCCAACAGTTTATAGGCGATGTTGCCAGAGTTAAGATCAGGAAAAATCAACACATTGGCCGTTTGCTGCAGTTTTGAAAACGAGAAGTGATCCAGCAGTTCCTGTACCACTGCCGTATCGGCCTGCATCTCACCATCAATGATCAGGTCCGGCTCCCGCTCCTTCACAATCTGCACTGCACGGCGCACCTTGTCAGAAAGTGGATGACGTACTGAGCCGAAGTTAGAGAAGGAAAGCATGGCAACCCGTGGGTCAATGTCGAACACTTTCACGTTCTGGGCAGCTAATATAGCGGTCTCGGCCAGTTCCTCAGCTGTCGGGTCAATTTCAACAGTGGTGTCGGCCATGAAGTAGACACCCTTTTTGAAGACCATCATGTACATGCCATGGACTGAAGTCAGGTTTGGCTGCTTTCCAACGACTTCCAGCGCCGGACGAATGGTCTCCGGGTAGTGGGCATCAATACCGGACAGCATGGCATCTGCATCACCCATCCTGACCATCATAGCACCGAAATGGTTGCGGGATTTGCGGCGCATGATCCGACGTGCTTCGCTTTCCGTGATCCCCTTGCGCTGGCGCAGGCGGTACAGCTCTTGTGCATACGGCTCTGTATATTTTGAATTTTCAGTATCCACAATTTGCACGTCGTCCAGGTTAAGTCCCAGCTCATCTATTTTATCACGGATTTTGATGCTGTTACCGATCAGGATCGGCTTGGCAATCCCTTCATCCACCAGGATTTGGGCTGCCCGCAGCATTTTTTCGTTGTCACCCTCAGGGAAGGCCACCCGTTTCGGGTCAGTCTTGGCCTTATTGATGATGTAACGCATGATCTCTTTTGATTTGCCCTGGGTTGACTCGAGGTGTTCAATATATTTTTCCATATCCTCGATCGGCTGACGGGCAACGCCGCTGTCCATGGCTGCCTGGGCAATTGCCGGAGCAACGTGCAGCAGCACCCTTGGGTCAAACGGTTTAGGGATGATATACTCCCTGCCGAACGAGAATTTGACATTGCCATAGGCCTTACTGACTGAATCAGGAACTTCTTCACGGGCCAGGCTCGCTAAAGCTTTAACCGCTGCCAGTTTCATATCTTCATTGATACAGCTGGCCCGTACATCCAGAGCGCCGCGGAAGATGAAGGGGAAACCCAGCACGTTGTTGACCTGGTTGGGATAGTCTGAGCGCCCGGTGGCAATAATCACATCGCCTCTGGCAGCCCGGGCCTCATCAGGGGTGATCTCCGGGTCAGGGTTGGCCATGGCAAAGATGATCGGGTTGGGGGCCATGCTGCGTACCATATCAGCAGTAAAGGCACCTTTGGCGGAAAGGCCAAACAGCACGTCAGCGCCTTTGGCGGCTTCTTCAAGGGTACGGAAAGAGGTGTCAGCGGCAAAGAGTTCTTTGTAAGGGTTCATGCCGATGGTGCGGCCTTTGTAGATGACCCCCTTGGTGTCGCACATGATCATGTTGTTGGGTTTGACCCCCAGGGCAATCGCCAGCTTGGCACAGGAGTTGGCTGAGGCGCCGGCACCGTTGACCACGATTCTGATATCCTCAATCTTCTTGCCAACCAGTTCAAGGGCGTTGATCAGAGCGGCTGATGAGATGATGGCAGTACCATGCTGGTCATCGTGAAAGACCGGAATCTTCATGGTCTTTTTTAATTCTTCCTCGATGTAAAAACACTCAGGTGCCTTGATATCTTCCAGGTTGATGCCACCAAAAGTCGGTTCCAACAGTTGGCAGGCCTTGATGATCTCGTCAGGATTTTCAGTATCAAGTTCGATGTCAAAGACATCAATATCGGCAAAACGCTTGAAAAGAACTCCTTTGCCTTCCATAACCGGTTTGCCGGCAAGGGCGCCCAGGTTGCCCAGGCCCAACACCGCCGTGCCGTTTGAGACAACGGCCACCAGATTTCCTTTGGCTGTGTACTTGTAGGCATCATCCGGGTTCTTCTCAATAGCCAGGCAGGGCTCTGCCACACCGGGTGAATAGGCCAGCGACAGGTCTGCTGCGGTTTGGCACGGTTTTGTTGAGATAACCTCAATTTTGCCTTTACGACCCATTGAATGATACTCAAGAGCATCCTTGATCTTTGCCATGGTCGACGTTCCTCCACGTAAATTTAGTTACAGTAAAAAAATGGTTGATTTGGTCCTGATTACACTAGTTTGTGTTTATTATGACTAAAGACATATATGCCCCTTGTCTGGGGCTGTCAAGAGCTATCAATCTCGAATAAAAAAATATTCTATTTATGCATGGTAAGGGTTGAAGATGCCGGATGGAGTACCGTATTGTAGACAATCAATCTGTCTTTGGTTATTAACAGTGATCAGGAGATGTCCGTGCTAAACCATGTGCCTGGCTATATTGGAATTGATATCGGCGGAACAAACCTTCGGGGGGCGCTGGTACGAGCAAATGGCGAGATCCTTTCCCGTTTTCGTCTGAAGAGTGCTATCTCAAACGGAGCTGACTCTTTTCTGGAACGTCTGACAGAAGAAGTTGTCAAGCTTACGGAAGATGCGGCTGCTTACGGTCTGCAGGTGCAGGGTGTGGGGCTTGGCATACCTGGCCTGATCGGGAATGATGGCACCATTCATTCGTCAGTTAATTTGCGTCCGCTTGAGGGGATGAATCTGTCCAGACTGTTTTCAAACCGTTTTCAGATACCGGTGGTTTCTGCAAACGATGCAAACCTGATTGCGCTGGGCGAGGTCTGGGCAGGTGCCGGCCAGGGGATGCAATCTGTGGCTGTGATAACCATAGGCACCGGCCTGGGTAGCGGACTGGTCCTTGATGGGAAACTGTGGACCGGTGCTGGTGGTTTTGCAGCGGAATTTGGCCACCTGACCGTTGAGCCGGAAGGGCTTCCCTGTCCCTGTGGTAATCGGGGTTGTCTGGAACAGTATGTCTCGGCAGCTGCCCTTTCCCGGTACGGTGGCGGACGCACACCTAAAGAGCTGGCTCTGTTGGCCCAGGCTGGAGAACCGGTTGCATGTGCTGCCTTTGATGCAATCGGTTACTGGTTGGGAACAGCGCTAGCCGGGCTGCTAAATGTCTTGAATATTGAAGGTGTTATTATTGGTGGTGGGGTTTCAGGTGGCTTTGATCTGTTTGCGCCAATGTTGCGTAAAACGATTCAGCAACGAGCTTTTTCTCAGATAGCGGAGCAGGTGCTCGTCTGTCAGGCAGCGTTGGGGGATGATGCCGGCCTGGTCGGCGGAGCATTGCTTGCTGCCGGTAAAAAGATTGGATAATCGATTTTTTGGATGGGGAGTTTACTTTCAGCTAAATGATGGTATTCTGATAAACACGGTGTTTCGTCCGTAGCTGAAAATTATTGGTCAACTCGGAGGTTGTCTATGAATCGGATCTGGTTGTTTTTGTTGCTGATTGTGGCTGTACTGGCAGGAGGATGTGCCAAGCAGGTCGCCCGCTGCACTGCACCGGAGGATAATCCTGCTCATCATTACCTGCGTGGCATGGAGGCGCTTGAGTCTGGCAAGATTGATCTGGCTCAGGATAAATTTGATCGTGCGCTCTACTGTGAAGAGAATTTTTCAGCTGCCTACGGTGGTAAGGCGATTGTTGCTGCCTTAAAAGCAAAAGGAATGGCTGATGCCGGGTATCGCGGCATTGAAATAGCTCGCGCAGAAGAGTATCTGGAGAAAGCAAAAAAACTGGTTGAAACCGATAATGACCGTTTTGAATACCAGCTGGCTGTTTTACGGGTTGCCCCTGCAATAAAAGGGAAAGACTGGTTGGATCGTGCAGAATCCGCCTACCGTGCTGCCCAGTCGCTGGAGAGGGTTGATGAACGACGTCTTGACTACTATCAGGGCAAAGAGGCTGCTGCTTACTTCATGGGACTGGCCTATCTTGAAGGCTATCAGTTTCGCAAGGCTGAGGACAAGTTCCGTGAAACTCTGGACAGCCGCAAAATGGGCAAGTGGAATGAACCAGCTGACAAGGCCTGGAAGAAGACTTCCAAAATTGTACGTGCCATGGGCGGCATCACGGTAGGCGATGTGGGCAAAAAGATTGCGGTAAAAGACACAGTGTCACGGGGTGATCTGGCAGCCCTGCTGGTTGATGAGATGATGATTGATAAGCTGTTTGCTGGCCGGATTCCTGTTAAATCGCAGCTGGCTGCCATGAAAGCAGAGTTTGTGCCTGCCGATCTGCTTTCGCATCAATTCCGGGAAGAGGTTGATGTTATTATGAAGTGGAAAGTGCGCGGTCTTGAGCCTAAATTTGACCAGACCACCAAGGCCTATCTCTTTAAACCTGAAGACAAGGTACAGCGGGGGGAAATGGCGTTTATTCTGGAAGATGTCCTGATCAAGCTGACCGGTGACGAAAAGATTGCCACTGCCTACTTCGGTCAGGAACGGTCTCCTTTCCCGGATGTCAAGACCACCTCTCCTTACTATAATGCCGTCATGAACATGACCAGTCGCGGGATTATGGAAGGTGAGCTGTCTGGTGAGTTCCGCTTCAATGAACCGGTGGATGGAGCTGAGGCGATCCTTGCCATTCGTATGTTGCAACAAAAAATCAACATCTATTAAGTTTACCGCCTTTACATGGCACTAATCTGAGACAAGGAGGAAGGTTCAATGAAAAAAAGTATCATACTGGCAGCAGTAGCCCTGATGGGATGTGCAGGACTGGCCCAGGCAGATGAGGTGGATCTGAGGCATTACAAGATCGCCCGTGAGTACATCAAAAAAGAAAAGGTTACCGTAACCGTTACCGTTGAACAGGCGTTCAAGCAGGATGCCATTCTGGTGGTAGGGGAAGGCGTTCCCAAAAAAGGGACCACCGGTGGTCAAAAGCGGTTGACTGCCCTCCGGGCTGCAGAGGTATCTGCCCAGCGTGCCTTGGCAGAGCTGCTGAAAGGTGTCTCCATTACCGGTCAAACCACCGTGCGGGATGCAGAACTTGAGTCAGATGTGATCAAGTCATCAGTCAATGCCTTTATCAAAGGCTTCCAGCCGGTGGTTAAGGATTGGAACGCAGAAGAAGAGACCGCTCTGGTTATTTTGAAGGTGGGGATGAACGGCCCACGCAGCTTTGGCGCCATGATGTATGAGAAGATCCTGACCGAGCCAAAGATCAAGCAGCAGATTGAGCAGCCTGCCTATGTACCTCCTACTGAACAGTTTACACCGCCTCCGGTTGCCCGGCCCTATGATGGTCTGATCATTGATGCCACCGCCTACACCTTCCGTCCGGCCCTTATTAACCGGATCTTTAACCCCAAGGGTGAGGTGCTGTATGACCCGGCCAAGATCAGCCAGAAGGTGCTGGTTGAGCAAGGCTGCGGCGAGTACACCAACAGTGTTGACAAGGCCCGTGCTGCCCTGCGCAAGCGCGGCGTCAATAATCCTCTGGTGGTGGCAGCCTCCGGTACGGTCAGCCCTTCTGACCTGCAGGTTTCAGGTGATGTTGCCCTGCAGATCTTCAGCGCCAACCAGAATAACGGCTTTATGGCTGATGCGCGGGTTGCCTTTGTGCTGAAGTAACAGGCTGTTTTCCCAAGCATGTGAACTAAAGCCCCGTAACAGAATGTTGCGGGGCTTTTTTGTAGGGAACTTTTTTACAAGGGGAGATGTCATATCCTGTGAGTGCATCTGTGCTGGACACTGCCGATGAGTTAGGCCTACTGGCTGCCTGCCGCAAAGGTGATACCGCTGCCTTTGAACAGCTGGTGCTGCGCTATCAGCGTGGCCTGTATAATGTCGCTTTCAGGATCAGCAGTAATGAGGCTGATGCAGCAGATATTGTTCAGGAAACCTTTCTGGCTGCCTGGCGTAAGATCAAAGAGTTCCGTGGAGAAGCCAAACTTTCCACCTGGTTAACCAGCATTGCCGTTAATCAGGCCCGGACCCGTTGGCAGCAGAACCGGCAGAAGCAGGGCCGTGAGGAGTCGCTTGACTCTTCTGATGAAACGGGGCAGGGGAGGCCGCTGCAGGTCGCTTCTGATCAGCCGTCTGCTATGGAACAATTGGAACGCTCTCAGTTGAGAGAGCTACTGGAACGTTGTATCAAGGCTCTGGATCAGGGGTTTCGAGAAGTGCTGGTGTTACGTGATATGCGGGAGATGCCCTATGACGAAGTGGGGCAGGCGCTGGGATTGCGGGAGGGAACCGTGAAGTCCCGTCTGTTTCGGGCCCGTGAGTCGGTCAGGGACTGTGTAACCAAAGGTATGGCACAACCATGAAGAGTCATCAAGAGATACGCAGTATGCTTCCAGCCATGGCTGGAGGCGATCTGTCAAAAACAGACCAGACACTGCTTGAACAGCATCTGGCTGAATGCCCGGCCTGCCGCAGCGAACTGTCACAATTTCATGCAGTGGTGGCTGCGGTGCGCAGTACGCCTGAGCTGGAGCCACCTCCCTGGCTGGCAACCCGCATTATGGCACGAGTTAAGGAAGAGCAGGAATCCCGCAGGAGCTGGTTTGCCCGTCTGTTCCGGCCGCTGCAGATCAAGCTGCCTCTTGAAGCCTTGGCTCTGGTGATGATCTGTGCCACGACCTGGTATGTCATGCAGGATGTGAATCGTTCTCAACAGCGGCCTTCGGTTCCACCGGCAGCCGAGGCACCTGCTGCTGCCCCTGCCAGAGAGGCTGACAGGGTGTCTGATGCCCAGGCCCCCCGTGTAACTGTTCCGGTTACTCCTCCTTCCGTAACGGTAGCCCCAAAGGCGGAATCCCCACCATCTGCTGCTCCGCTAAGGCCGGAGGCTCAGAGGGCACAAGCTGCTCCGGCCTTTGCACCGCCATCACAGAAAGTGCCAGAACATATCGAGCAAATGGAACGGTCCAAGTCAGCTTCCGAGTCCGTACCTGCCCCTTCAGCTGCCGGTCGTGAACAACGTGCCGGTAGTCCGTCACCCATGGCAGATCATGTCATGGCTACTAAACGTAAGGCAGAAAGCAGCAACAGTGGTCTTGGTGTAACAGGCATGCAAACCCAGCGTCTACGTCTGGTGGTTGAGGACCGCGCCACGGTTTCAGATGCTCTTGAAATTATTGTGAAGCGTCTGGGTGGGACGATTCTGGAGAGCCGTACTGGCAGTGCCAAGGTACGGATGCAGGCGGACCGTCTGCCAGATCTGGTGGATCAGCTTGCACGGTTGGGGCGGATAACAGAACGCCCTGTCGTGGATAATGCAGGTGATAAAGTGACGGAATTGTTGATAATCTGGTAGGTTTAAAAAATAAATGATTTTTTGGGGAACTTTTCCCCCACTCCTCCTGTCTAACAGTGCAAAGGCTTAATCCAAAAGCCAATCACCCACAACGGGAGGAAGTCATGAAAACTATCGTAACAGTTATTTTGGGCATCATGATCAGCGCAGCTCAGGTATGGGCTGGCAGCATCGGCGACAGTGTCGAAGTCAGGGTCCTGTCAGAATCAGGTTCAGAACTGCCGTTTTATCCGGTCTCTGCACGCTATCCATCAAAAAAGGTGTATGCCGAGGCGATCAAGGGGGATCATTATAAGATTGTGGTCCGCAATAAATTGAACCGTCGGGTAGGGGTGGTGATTGCGGTTGATGGCCGCAATATTGTCTCAGGCCAGAAGTCATGGCTCAAAAACAGTGAGCGTATGTACATCCTTGAACCGTATGAGCGTTATGAATATGCTGGCTGGCGTAGCGGACAGGACCGGATTAACCGTTTTTACTTTACCGAGGTGCCGGATTCCTATGCCGCATCCTTTGGTGACCAGAGTGCCATGGGGGTAATTGCGGTGGCGGTCTATCCTGAAGTGCAGCGTTATGAACCACCAGTACAGTATCGCAACCAGCTTTCCGGCTCAGCACCTGCACCGGCAGCAGAAGCACCGGCTCCTTCAGCAGCATCTGAGCGTAAAAGATCTGCTGCAGCTCCGTCAGCAAAATCTGAGGCGATGGACCGGTCTGCCGGTACCGGTTATGGCAGAAGCGAGTACTCACCATCCCAGATCGTAGCCTTTGAACCTGAGCGCCGCTCTGTGGAAAATATGTACATCAAGTACGAATGGCGCAGAACACTCTGTAAAATGCGGATTGTCAGCTGTGGTCACCCGTACCCCAGAAATAACAACCGGCTGTGGGATAATGGTGGCTATGCACCGCCACCTCCGGGCAGGGAATAGGTACAGAAATCAGCGTTGTAAGCAAACGGGGATGCTCACCAAATGGGCATCCCCGTACTGTTTTGGTAGGGCTGATTGCAGGTGCCGGGATCTGTGGTATAGCAACAGGAGGATGTTCGTTGCATAACCTCAGCAGTTGGGAGAATCCTATGTCAGATCTGAACGGTGTCATGATGCAGTATTTCCACTGGTACATTCCTGCTGACGGTAGCCTCTGGACGCAATTGGCGGATACATCAGAAGAGTTGGCACAAGCAGGGATTACCGCCCTCTGGCTGCCGCCAGCCTACAAGGGGATCGGTGGCGCTGCTGATGTCGGCTATGGTGTGTATGATATGTACGACCTGGGTGAGTTTGACCAGAAAGGGTCGGTACCTACCAAATACGGCACCAAAGAACAGTATCTGCAGGCTGTGCAACAACTCCGTAAGGCAGGTGTCCAAGTCTATGCAGATACGGTACTGAATCATCGTATGGGGGCTGATCAGGCCGAGTCCTGTCGGGCTACCCCCTATCGGCGGGGTGATCGACTGCATCCCAAAGGCGACTTGCGGGAGATACTGGCCTATACCGGGTTCAGTTTTCCCGGACGGGCTGGCGTACATTCATCATTCCAATGGCACTGGCAGCATTTTGATGCCGTTGATTATGATCATTCAAATCCCGGTGAGTGGGACACGGTCTATCTGCTGGAAGGCAAGAGCTTTGATGATGAGGTCTCGCAGGAGTTTGGCAATTTTGCCTATCTGATGGGGTGTGACCTGGACTGTCAGCATCCTGAAGTACGTGAGGAACTGGCTCGTTGGGGCCGCTGGTATCTGGACAACACCGGCGTGGATGGTTTCAGGCTGGACGCGATCAAGCATATTGCCGCCTGGTTCTTTCCGGAATGGCTTGATGCACTGGAAAAACATGCCGGTAAAGATCTGTTTGTGGTGGGAGAATACTGGGTTAACAGCCTCTCAACCCTGCTTTGGTATATCGATGATGTGGGCGGAAGGATGGCGGTATTTGATGTGCCGTTGCATTACAACTTTCACCGGGCAGGTCTGGCCGGTGGCGAGTATGACCTGCGCCGGATCCTTGATGGCAGTGTGATGCAGGCCCGCCCGACCCATGCTGTCACCTTTGTTGAAAATCATGACTCCCAGCCGCTTCAGGCCTTGGAATCGGTGGTGGAACCTTGGTTCAAGCCACTGGCCTATGCTTTGATCCTATTGCGCAGCGAAGGATATCCTTGTCTGTTTTATGCTGACTATTATGGTGCAGAATATGATGACAAAGGCAAGGATGGCAACCGGTATCATTGTGTGATGCCGTCCCATCGCTTTTTACTGGATTGTTTTCTGGATGCCCGTAAAAGGTATGCCTACGGGCCACAGTACGATTATTTTGACCATCCTGCGGTGATCGGTTGGACCAGGCTGGGAGATGATGAACACCCCGGCGGCATGGCGGTATTGATGAGTAACGGTGGTGATGGCTTCAAATGGATGGAGGTGGGGCAGCCAGACACAGTCTACCATGATATCACCGGTCATCAAACTGAGGTCGTAACCACCAATGAGCATGGCTGGGGTGAATTTCGTTGCAAGGGGGGCTCTGTATCGGTCTGGGTGAGGGATGCGTAAGCGAATCTCAGGAATAGTCAGCTGAAATAACTGAAGCCCTGCTCAGAGAGTAGAGCAGGGCTTCAGAACGTTGATCATGTCTGCAGCTTGTAATCAGGCAGCAACAATGGCCCGATTTCTGCCCCCCAGTTTTGCCTGGAACAAGGCTTGGTCTGCCCGTGAGATCGCCTCGAAAATATTTTGCTCTGGCTTGTACTCACATACCCCCAGGCTGATGGTAAGCTGAATGCCGGGACGATTGACCTTGAATTCAGTCATGGCTACTGATTCACGGATCTTGTTGGCAACGGCCAGGGCGCCATCAAGCTGGGTCTCAGGCAACAGCACCAGGAATTCTTCACCTCCCCAGCGGGAACAGATATCTTCATTGCGCAGACAGCCGCGCAGTACCCTGGAAACTTCCACCAGTACATCATCACCCGTGTTGAATCCATGGGTGTCGTTAACTTTTTTAAAGTAATCAAGGTCAGCCATGATGATTGAGGCAAAACGCTGGTGCCTGCTTGCTCTGCTGAATTCCTGTTCGATCATTTCCATGATCGCTCGACGGTTGGCAAGTCCGGTCATCGGGTCAATTCGAGTTGCAAGATCCAGAGAGCGGTTCATGTTTGCCAGCTGGGTCTGCAGATACGCTTTCTCTTTGATCATTCGTTCCGAGCGTTGGGCCAGGGTGCGATACAACTCATGCAGTTGCTGGAACTCAGGCAAAAGGGGATTGTCCTTAAAACGATTATCGGCCATAAGTTGTTGAAATCGATCTGACTCAAGCGCTTCAAGGCTGTCGATAAGATCACGGTCTGTAGCCATACGGTGAAACTCCTTTGATGCTCTGAGTGAAAAACACTATACTAAAACATTGTAGCGTTATTCCTGAATAATTCAATGACAAGTCATCTGTTTACTGTCTTGATAGGCAAAGGATGTGGAGTATGGTGAACGTTGGCGATCTGTTGGCCGGTATTCCTGATGCATCAGGAGGCGAATTGTTTGAGACACTCTCTGCTAGTGGCGGGGTACGGGTTGAGAGGATTATTACACAGGGACAGGCCACTGCAGCGGGTGAGTGGTATGATCAAGCCTGGCATGAATGGGTGCTGCTGGTGAAGGGAGAGGCATTGTTGATGATTGAAGGCGAACTGGAGCCGCATCGACTGTTGCCTGGCCAGTGGATGCTATTGCCAGCCCATTGCCGTCATCGAGTGGAGTGGACGCTTCCTGGGCAGAACACGATCTGGCTGGCCTTGCACTGGCCTGAACATAACCGCAATGAAGAAGGAGGCAGGTGATGTTGCCTATTATGGTTGAACAAAATCCGTCCAAAGAACGACTTGAAGCACTGGGGGTCTTTGACTGGCCGATTTGGAACTGCGAGGTGTCTGATTTTCCCTGGAGCTATGAGCAGCGTGAGGCCTGCTATCTGCTTGAGGGGAAGGTGGTGGTGACCCCGGAAGACGGTGCCCCGGTTGAGTTGTCTGCAGGCGATCTGGTTGTCTTTCCTGCTGGTATGAGCTGCCAGTGGGAGGTTGAGAAGCCTGTACGCAAGCATTACCGGTTGGGTTAATCGCTATGCCTACCTTTGCTCGTTTAGCTGTGCTCATTATAGTTGCCTACGCTATCTATGCCCTGTTGCTGGCAACATTTCAGCGGTATCTGATTTATCCAGGGCGCAATCTGGTGCCACCAACTATTCCTTCTGGTGTTGCTGCAGGTGCTGAACCATTCTGGGTTATCACCAGTTTTGGAAAAGTGGAGGGGCGCTTTGTTGCAGCAAAGGCTGCCGGGCGTCAACCCGTGGTCATTTTTTTTCATGGCAACGGTGAGCTGGTAGATGATTTGAGTCCTGAGCTTGATCAACTCCATCAACTTGGCTGTGGGATTCTGCTGGTGGAATATCCCGGTTATGGCCGATCCTCAGGCCGACCGTATCAGCGCAGTTTGGCTGAGACTGCGCTGGCTGCCTTTGATATGGTGGTTCAGCGTCCAGAGGTTGATCCAAAGCGGGTCGTGTCCTTTGGTGTTTCGCTGGGCTCTGGTCCGGCGATTGCCCTGGCAGTCCAGCGACCGGTGCGTGCCCTGGTCGTGGCAGCACCTCCGGCTTCATTGCGGCCCTTTGCCCATAAACGACTGCTTCCTTCCTTTTTGCTGCATGACACGTTTGATAATGCAGAATTGGTTAAGAAATATAGTGGACCAACGCTTGTGCTCCATGGACAACATGATTCGGTTATGCCTTTTCCCCATGGCCAAAAGGTTGCGGCCGCAGCTGTTCATGGGCAGTTGGTTCCCCTTTCTGCAGATCATAATGATCTGCTTGGCGTGCCCGGTTTTTGGAAAGCTGTGGAGAAATTCTTTAATGTCAATGGGGTAACGCCAGCTGTGCTTGTCAGTCCAAGACATTCCTAATCTGATGATTGAGGTCTGATCTCGCTTGCCAACGACTTGTTCCCTGCTATTCTTACAGAAAGCTGTCTGCTTAGAGGAGACGTACAATGCATCCATTAGCGTTGCTGTTAAGGGACCATGAAGGATGGCTAATGCGTCGGGTTCGTGATTATGCCATTGAGCGTGACTATACCCGCTATACTTCAACGCTTGAGGAGGCGTGGCGAGTATCTATTGTGGGGCTTACCGATTCAATCTGTGCAGCATTAGAGTTGTCAGCTGAACCTTGGGAGCTGGGGCCGGACGATGATTTTGTGCATGATCCCGTTGCTGCTTTTGGTGTGTTGGAGGCTCAGAAACACCGTACACGAGGCATTACCCTGGAGATGTTTCTAGGGCTTATGAAGTATTACCGTCAGAGTTATCTGGATTTGCTGGCAGATCAGGAGCTCGAGTCAACGATCATCAGGAAGTACATCCGTTTTATTGAACGGGTATTTGATCGTATTGAGATCGCTTTCTGTGCCGAATGGAGTCGTAGTAACTTCACGAATACGGCTGCCCATGAGTTGCAGGAGGCAAATCGCAGGATTACCAATGAAAAGAATCAGTTTTTGACCATCTTTGAAAGTCTGCCCATTCCGGTTTTTCTGTTAAATGACCGTTTGCGGGTAAATCAAATGAATCAGGCCGCTTCAAAGCTGTTGCTCAGCAAAGGCAGAGCTGGAAGTTACTACTATTCGGGCAGGGCTGCTGATGCGCCGTTCCCCTGGTTTGGACATGAAGTAGGGGAATTTCTTGCTGCAGATGAGCATGAGAGAAACTTTTTTGCCACACTTACCGTTGATGGTGGAGAACACCGTTACCGGGTTTCTTTGCGCTGGATGCAGGATATTAGTAAAAAGTTTACCGGTATGATCGTGAGCATGAATGATATTACTGAACAGTGGCGGCTTGAACAAAAGCAGGCGACAGGTGGTTTGAGTGAGTAATGGCGTATCTGCGGTAAGCTCTCCATCATCAGGTAAGGTGCTGTTTTATCTGATCTTAACCACATTTTTCTGGGGAGGTAGTTTTCTCTTTACCAAGATTGGTGTCAGGGAGGTTCCGCCTCCCTTTTTTGTGCTGCTGCGTTTTTCGTTGGCAGCGGTTTTGATGGGCCTGCTCTGCCTGCCGCGACTTGCGCGACTGGACCGGCAGACGGTTAGGCGGGGAACTATTGTTGGACTGGCCTTGGGCGTGACCAACCTGACCTTTGTGGTGGGGGTGCAGGGGACCAGCATCTCCCGTGCTGGCGTGATCAATAATCTGTTTGTACTGTTTATTCCGCTGATTGCCCGTACGGTCTGGAAGGACCGGATCGGGCGGATCAATATCGCCGGAATCGGACTTGCCTCACTGGGAATCGCTCTGCTGGCAAGCGGTGGCGGTGAGGGGTTCAATCGTGGAGATATGATTTCTACCCTCTGCGCCTTTTTTATCGCAATCCATATCATTACTGTTTCAAAGGTGTTGAAGGATGAAGATGTCTGGCTGGTTTCGCTGGTGCAATTTTGTGTTGTGGCATTAATGGGCGCAGTTACCGTTTTGCTGGTCCCGACTCCTTCATTCTCTCTGGGGCTTACCTCCCTTGGCACAATCATCTACTGTGCCATTTTCCCTACGGTGGTTTGTTTTACTTTGCAAAACAGGTATCAGCGTTATGTCACCCCAACCCAGGCCGGTCTGATCTATACGCTTGATCCGGTCTGGAGTCTGCTGGCCGGCTTTGTTGTGTTGGGAGAACGGTTGGCGCCCCGTGAATGGTATGGTTGTGGTCTGATCTTTCTGGCGGTGTTGATTCCGCTCGGGGTCCGCTTTGTGATCGAACGTCGTCTGGTCGTACGTTACCTGCAGCGATGACGGGTATACTGTTTCTGCTGTAGTTGTTATCGGTTGAAAGGGTGCTATAGTCGAGAGTGCGATGCTTGACTTTGCGAATAGGGAGAAATCATGCAGAACTTAACTGATGAGCAGTTGGTTGAGGAGCTGAAATTCAGGCTGGATCAAAGTCGTAAGTCTCTGAATGACCTGTCAGTGGTTAATCGTAAACTTGTTGAGATGAACCGTAAACTGGAAGAGTCAGAGGCGCTGAAAAGTAATTTTCTCTCCAATATTCGTAATGAAATCAACAATCCCCTTAATGCCATCATCGGCTTGGCTTCTCAGTTGGCCAGTATTGTGAAAAAACCGGACGTGAGTGAACTGGTTACCATGATTTTTTCAGAGGCATTTCATCTGGACTTTCAGTTGCGTAATATATTTGTCGCTGCAGAACTTGAGGCTGGCGAGGCGATGCCAAGCATAGAACATGTTGACGTCACCTCTGTTGTGCGGGGGGTGCTGGAAAACTTCAGTGCACATGCCGCTGATAAGCAGGTTTCAGTTCGTTTGTCACTGGCCGGAGCTGTGTCGGAGAATCCGCTCTACTTTCCTACTGATGCCCAGAAGCTTCAGGTTGTTGTTGCAAATTTGGTGGCCAATGCCATTGAATTCAGCAGGCCTGGCAGCGAAGTGTTTGTCGTACTTGATCAGGTTAAAGGTGGTCTGATGATACAGGTACAGGATCAGGGGATCGGTATTGCTGAGGCGGATTTAAAACGTATCTTTGACCGTTTTGTACAGTTGGATAGTGGTCCCACCCGGGCCCACCTGGGGCATGGATTAGGGTTAAGTGTGGTTAGGTCGCTGATAGATCTGTTACAGGGAGAGATACAGGTTAGTAGTACTCCTGGTGTTGGGTCACTCTTTACGGTCATGCTTCCAAAAGCCTCTTACGAAGCTGACGGGATTACCTTTGCTGAAGGGGGGAATCTGTTCCTGTTTGACCAGATGGACGAGAAATAAGATGGCCGAACCTGCTGGAACGAACATACGTAAACATTTCCTGTTTCCCGGTGCAACCCATGTTGATGCCGATGAATGTGAAATTACCACCGTATTGGGTTCCTGTGTGGCTGTTTGTTTATGGGATCAGGTGCATGGCGGCGGGGGTATGAATCACTTTATGCTGCCACTCTGGAACGGTGAGGGATTGGCAACACCCAAATATGGCAACATAGCCATGGAGCGTTTATTGGAACATGTGCTTGCCATTGGTGCCCGTAAGCAACATTTGGTGGCAAAGGTTTTTGGTGGTGCCAACCTGCTGGCCACCAGTAGTGCTGCTTGCCCGATAGGCGCCCGGAATATTGAATTAGCCATGACGCAACTTGAGGAGTGGCGGATAACGGTGGCGGCCTCTGACCTGGGAGGACATGTCGGACGTAAGGTTATAATGAATACGATGACCGGAGTGGTGCTTTTGGGGCGGGGCAGGCCACAAAAATAGAGCTTGTTACTAATATGGCGTTTGACATTCATCTGCACATTTCCTAGTATTGTGCCTACTTTACTGTACAGATCGTAAAGGGAGTCTGGTAACGATTATGCAGAAGATACCGCTTAACCTGGCAGCAGCCGAAATGGTGCTGGCCCGGGACATCTTTAAAAATGACAGTCCAACCGGTATGCCAATTTGCGGCAAGGGGACTGAGCTGTCAGATTCACTTATCAGCCGCCTGCAACAGATGGGGGTGCAGTCACTGTATGTGGAGGGACATCCGGTCTGGCAGGAAGGTGATCGTGGCCTGACGGAGCAGCTTGCTGATCTGGAAAAGCGGTTCTCAAAGACCATGGATAATCGTTACAATACTACCCTGCTTGAGGTGTATCGTACTCATTTTACTGCGGCAATGGGAGATGACGGTGGACGAACGGAGGAGTGATCTTAAGAAGATCATCATGGACACCAAGACGCTACCAACGCTGCCTGGTGTCATTAATAAGCTCAATTCCCTTTCCAATGATGACAAATCGTCGGTTCAGGAGATGGCGCGGATTGTCTCTGCCGACCAGGTGCTCTCAGCCCGGATCTTGCGGCTGGCCAACTCACCTTCCTATGGATTCTATCGGGTCTCCACCATATCAAATGCCATGATTTTGCTGGGTGTTAATGTGGTCAAGTCCCTGGCTCTGTCATCGTCAATTTTTGAGATTATGGAGAAGAATAGTGTCGGTTTGTGGGAGCACTCCCTCGGCACCGCCACTGCAGCTGGAATTATCGCACGCAAGCTGGCTTTGCCTGAGGTGGAGGAGATTACCACTGCTGGTTTGCTACATGATATCGGCAAGGTAATTATCGGCCTTAAATGCGCTGAGCAGATGCCTGAAATCCGTAGCAGAATCAAGCTGGATGAGCTTTACATCAGCGATGCTGAAAGGGCAGTGCTGGATACCGATCATGCAGAGGTAGGCGGGTGGCTTTCTAAAAGCTGGTTTCTACCGGATAAACTCTCTGAGCCGATTGCCTACCATCATAATGTTGCTGGTTCCGAGGATCATCGGATCAAAACTTCGGTGGTCCACCTGGCTGATGTGCTGATCAAGGCCAGTGGTTTTGGTGATAGTGGCGACTCCTATGTACCGCCGATTCAGCAGCTTGCCTGGGATCTGTTAAAGCTGGATGAGTCTTTACTGCAGGAAATCGTGGTGGAACTGGAGGATAAGCTGGTGGAAGTAAAGAATTTCAGTCTTGAGCTGGCCAGTGCCGCAGTTGCCTAGGATCGCCCTCATATCAAGCCAGGAAAAACTTTCTTCGCTACTCCAGTTGCGTTTGCAGAGTAAAGGCTATCAGGTCATGGTGGTGGAAAAGACCGCTGCTGCCTTGGGGGCCTTTTACTCTGACCCACCTGATCTGATCATTGTTGATTTTTCCTCCCCCTGCGTCGGGTGCCACGACATGCTCTGCATGGTTCGTAGCGACAGTTTCTTTAGCCCCATCCCGATTATCGGCCTTTTCCCGCCAGGTACGGAGCAGGAATCCTGGGATGACTTTCCCCTTGATGATTTTGTGGTAACTCCATTGAATTTTACGGAACTGGTCAGTAGAATCACTCTTTCTCTTTCACGTATCAAGCGTATCTTCGACAATAACCCCTTGACCCGGCTGCCGGGTAATACCTCAATCCACCGGGCTATTGAGGATTCATTGGGGTTGCCTTTGGCAGTCTGCTACGTCGATATTAATCACTTTAAACCGTACAATGATGTATTTGGCTTTTCCCACGGGGACGAAGTGATCAGGATGTTGGCCAGAATCATGTCCAATGCCGTGCGCGAGTCAGGCGGTGGTTTTTGTGGGCATGTGGGGGGTGATGATTTTGTTTTTATCGTCCCGCGTGAGCGGTCAGAGCAGGTCTGCTCCACGGTTATCAGTCATTTTGATCAAATCGTGCAAACCCTGTTTGATGAAGATACCAAACAGCGGGGTTATTATCATGCCTTAAACCGCAAGGGTGAAAAAGATCAGATGCCAATTTTAGGGATTTCCATTGCCATTGTGCCGATGGACTCTCCCAGTATCAGCCACGCTGCCAGGGTAGCTGAGGTCGCGGCTGAGCTGAAGAAACTGGCTAAAGCTAACCATGGCAGTAGTTTTGTGGTGGACAGGCGGTCGGGGATAAGTGAGTAGCAGGTTACTGGCTTGGCGACAGTTTGACTAAGCAAAGTTGATAGTTACACAAAAGGCGCTACCCATAACGGGCAGCGCCTTTTGCTTTACAGCTTGTCTTGACGAAGCTTAGGACTTCTTATGGCACTTGGCGCAGCTTCCAGAAACCGCGAAGGCGGTCTTGCCATCATGGCAGGCGCCACAGGATTTCCCTTTGCCCATATCGGCCATGGTCATCCGCTTACCGCCACCATAGGGGAAGGTCTTGGTGTGGCAATCAGAGCATTTGTAGGCTGCAGTGTGGAAATCATGGCTGAAGTAACCAACCACGGTGCCACGGCTGTTTTTAAAGGTCAGGTTAGCTGGCTTGTAGCCAACGTGACACTTGTTACAATCACCGGTTGAGGCAAAGGCGGTCTTGCCATCGTGACAGCTACCGCATGACTTGCCTTTTGCCATATCGGCCATGGTGGCCTTGCGGGATCCCTGGCGATAGTCATACTTCTTGGTGTGGCAGTCGCCGCACTTGTAGGCCTGAACGTGGAAGTCATGGCTGAATACGGCGTCGTTAACCGGCTTTGACTTGTACTTAAGGGTCTTGGTAGCCAGGCCACGGTGGCAGGAACCGCAGTTTGCTGCGGCAGTAAAGGCTGTTTTCCCATTGTGACAGGCACCACAGGATTTGCCTTTTTCCATTTCGGCCATGCTGACACCCCGGCGGATTGGACCACCTTTGTGGCAGCTCTTACAGCCAAGCCCCTTACCGTTAACGTGGGAGTCGTGGCTGAACATGGCGTTACCAGCGGGGATGCGATAGGTAATAGCGCTGGGGGTGCCGCGGTGACACTTGCTGCAATCTTTTTCAGTGGCAACACTGAAGGCCTTTTTGCCGTTGTGGCAGGCACCGCAGGAAAGGCCCTTTTCCATTTCAGCCATGGAATAGGAACGCTTCTTGGAAAGATTGAAAATTGCGCTGTGGCAGGTCTTGCAGTCTTTGTTCTTTGCAAGGTGTGTGTCGTGGCTGAAGACAACGGCTGAGGCGTTCTTGAAACTGAACCTGATGTCCTTGGCCTGCACGGGAACTGTCATTAGCATGACAATAACCGCTGCAAAGAAGGTGATAATGCGCCCGTTCATCGAAATCCCCCTTGAAGCTGATTAAATTTAAAGCGCCTTACTTTAAGGGCCACAGTGTCGATTGTCAATTGATAATTGTATACAGTTACTATACACCCCGATCACTCATTAAAAACCAGCTTGAATGCGGTTGCGGGGGTGGGAGAGGTATGCTATACAAACTTACATTTTACGCGACGGGATGAGGTGTGATGCTGACTCTTGATGATATCATTCAAAACGCCCTGCGGGAGGATATCCATACCGGTGATCTGACCACCCAGGCAGTGGTACCGGAACCTCGCGCTGCTACCGCCAGGCTGGTGGCCAAAGAGGCCTTGACGGTTGCCGGCATTAGCGTGGCTGCACGGGTCTTTAGCCTGCTTGATCCTGCCATTGTCTTTGAAGCTTGCTGCCATGATGGTCAGGTTCTGGAAAAAGGGGCTGTTATGGCCCGTATGTCTGGTGATGCTGCTCAACTATTGCAGGGGGAGCGGGTTGCCTTGAATCTTCTGCAGCGGATGTCCGGTATTGCGACGCTTACCTCTTGCTATGTGCAGGCTGTTAAAGGGACTAAAGCTCGTATTGTTGATACCCGTAAGACAACCCCCGGTTTACGGGTGCTTGAAAAATATGCCGTGCGGGTTGGTGGCGGTATCAACCATCGCACCGGTCTCTATGATGGCATCCTGATCAAAGAAAACCATATCGCAGCAGCCGGTGGGATTACCGAGGCGATTCGCCGGGCACGTGCCTATATTCCCCACACCCTTAAGATTGAGATTGAGACGGAGACGGTTGAACAGGTGCAGGAAGCCCTGACAGCTGGTGCGGACATTATTATGCTGGACAATATGGATTGCGACACCATGCGCCAGTGTGTCGGGTTGATCAGTGGTAAGGCGCTGGTGGAGGCATCAGGCGGCGTTAACCTTGCTACGGTTCGAGCCATTGCCGAGACCGGTGTTGATATCATTTCTGTCGGAGCCTTGACCCATTCACCACGGGCAATGGATATCTCCATGTTGCTGGATTAATGTCTATGCCCCGGCGTACGGCAGCAGCGGATCTGCTAAAGCTTTTGAGAGACGCCGAAGGTATGGTTTCCGGAGAGTTGCTGAGCCGCGAACTTGGTGTTTCACGCACCGCCATCTGGAAGCAGATTTCAAGTCTTCGTGCAGCCGGGTACCGGATTGATGCGGTTCCGTCTCAGGGGTACTGTCTGGCCACAGAGCCTGATCTGCTGGATGAAGCTGTGTTACGCACTTCCCTTGGAAACGGGTGTCTGATAGGGCGACGGATTGTCTGTTGCGGGGAAACCGGATCTACCAATACGGATGCTTTTTTATTGGCTGAGCAGGGGGCAGAAGAGGGTACGGTGTTGTTGGCTGAACGTCAGTTGGCTGGCAAGGGACGTCTGGGGCGGCGCTGGGAGTCACCAACCGGAGTAAATCTCTACTGTTCTGTGATATTGCGCCCCGAGCTTCCCCCCTATGAAGCACCGCAATTGACCTTTCTTTCTGCTGTAGCCGTTGCCCGTGCCATTCAGATAACCACCGGCCTGCAGCCAGCCATCAAATGGCCCAATGACCTGCTCATGAACGGTCGTAAGGTCGCCGGGTTGTTGAATGAGATGAATGCAGAGACGGATCGGGTCGGCTTTGTAATTTTAGGCATCGGGGTCAACCTGAATATGCGGGCTGATCAGTTTCCTGCGGATTTACGTACACCAGCTACTTCTCTGCTGCTTGAGTCTGGCGCACCGGTATCTCGCCAACTGTTTGCGGTCCACCTGTTACGTGAGCTTGATCGTGAATACCTTCGTTTTCAGCAGGAAGGCTTTGGCCCGGTACGGGAAGAATGGGCACGTTACTGTAATGCCTTTGGGCGTGAGGTGCAGGTTGATGTCGGCCCTAACTCACTACAAGGGCCTTTTATGGGGGTTGACCATGATGGCGCTTTGTTGATGAAGCTCTCTGATGGACGGGTTGAGCGGATACTGAGTGGTGATGTTACTGTCATCTAAGTTAGTGCCGGGAAGGAGAACCGTTTGCTGCTCGTAATCGATGTTGGCAACAGTAATATTGTGCTTGGTATCTACGATGGTGAAGCGCTGGTGCGCCACTGGCGTATTGCAACCGATAAATCCCGTACCTCGGATGAATACGGGGTGATGCTGGATAGTCTTTTCTCCTTGGCATCATTGGTTTTTACACAGGTCAAGGCGATTATCATCTCCTCTGTGGTTCCCCCTTTAACCGGTGTACTTGAATCACTCTGCCGTGACTTCTTTGGGTTGCCTCCCTATGTGGTTGGTCCCGGTATCAAGACCGGTATGCAGATCCAGTATGACAATCCCCGTGAAGTGGGGGCAGACCGGATTGTGAATGCCGTTGCCGGCTATGAAAAGCACCGCTGCCCTCTGATCATTGTTGACTTTGGTACTGCCACTACTTTTGATTATGTGAATGCCAAGGGTGACTATTGTGGTGGCGCCATTGCGCCGGGGCTGGCTATTTCGCTTGAGGCCCTGTTTCAGCGTGCCAGCAAGCTGCCCCGGGTCGATATCTGTCGCCCCCCCCAGGCCATAGCCAAAAATACCGTTAACTCGATGCAATCTGGCATTTTTTACGGGTATGTGGGGCTGGTGGATGGTATTGTGGAGCGGATCAAGCAAGAGAGTCGTGATCAGCCTCGGGTGCTGGCCACCGGTGGCCTGGCAGCCCTGATTGCGCCTGAATCAAAGACTATCGACGAGGTCGATGAATTTCTTACTCTGGAGGGATTGAGGATTTTGTACGAGCGGAACCGGTAATTCCTGAAAGTTGTCATGCACCTATCAACGTAGACAAGGAGGCAGCGCATGGGGACGTATCCAACGGAAAAGATTCGTAATCTGGGAATTGTGGCACACGGTGGGGCCGGCAAGACATCGTTGGCTGAGGCGATCCTGTTCAATACCGGCATGATTGATCGTCTGGGCAGGGTTGATGACGGTACCTCAACCATGGACTTTGAGCCTGAAGAGATTAAGCGTAAGATTTCTATCTCATCAGCCTTTGACCACTGTGAGTGGAATGGACATTCGATTCATTTTGTTGATACCCCCGGTTACGGCGATTTTATTGGTGATACCCGTGCCTGTATGCGTGCGCTGGATTGTGCCGTGGTGATTCTCTCCGCGATTTCAGGGGTTAAAGTCCAGACTGAAGAAGTCTGGGAGTGGGCGAATGAGTTTGAGATCCCCCGCATCGCCTTTGTGAACAAAATGGACAAGGAGCGGGCCAACTTCCTGCGGGCCATCGACGATATGGAGAAGAGTCTCAAGGCCCGTGGTGTGGCAATTCAGATGCCGATCGGTGCCGAAGAGTCATTTGAAGGCGTGGTTGACCTGATCAGGATGAAGGCCTGCAAGTATGCCAAGGACGGCTCCGGCGGCTGTCAGGAAATTGATATTCCGGCAGACTATCTTGATGAAGCCCAGCGTCTGCGGGAGCATATGATTGAGATCGTGGCTGAGGCCTACGATGCCTTGACGGAAAAATACCTGGAAACCGGTGAACTTACCGAAGAGGAAATTCTGGATGGTTTGCGGGTCGGTACCATGCGTAATACCTTTACTCCGGTGCTGTGCGGCTCTGCCACCCTGAACGTGGGAGTACGCCAACTGTTGGGTGCTGTTTGTGACTTCCTGCCGTCTCCGCTGGATCGGACCAAGGCGGTTGGTATCAACCCTAAAAACAATGATCTGGTGGAACGTGGGCCGGATGAAAAGGAGCCGTTCTCCGCACTGGTGTTCAAGACCACTTCAGACCCCTATACCGGAAAAATTACTATTTTCAGAATCTACTCCGGCACCCTTAACTCTGACTCCACCATCTATAATGCCAGTAAAGGGGTGGAGGAACGGATCGGTCAGATCTATGAGCTGGAAGGCAAGAAGCAGAAGCCGCTTAAGCAGGCCTTTGCCGGCGATATTGTAGCTGTTGCCAAGCTCAAGGAAACCGTCACCGGTGATACGCTTTGTGATCCAACCAATCAGGTTATCTACGAACCGGCCAAGCAGCTGCTGCCGGTGATTTCATACGCCATTGAGCCAAAGACCAAGGCAGATGAAGATAAGATCCACAACGCCCTGCATCGTTTGATTGAGGAAGAGCCAACACTGGAGTCGCACCGCGATCCCCAGACCAAGGAGTTTATTATTTCCGGCCTGGGGCAGGTGCATCTGGATGTGATTGTTGAAAAAATGAAGCGTAAGTTTAACGTGGATGTGGTACTGAAGACTCCCAAGGTGCCGTACTTTGAAACCATTCGTGGAACTGCCAAGGTGCAGGGCAAGTATAAAAAACAGTCCGGCGGTCGTGGCCAGTACGGTGATTGCTGGATCGAGATGGGGCCCACCGGACGTGGTGAAGGCTATATTTTTGAAGATAAGGTTGTGGGTGGCGTGGTGCCCCGTCAGTATATTCCGGCGGTTGATAAAGGGATTCAGGAAGCTGCAATTGAAGGGTTCCTGGCAGGCTACCCGGTGGTTGACTTCAAGGTCGCGTTGTACGATGGTTCATTCCATACGGTTGATTCTTCCGAGATGGCCTTTAAGGTTGCCGGTTCACTGGCCTTTAAAAAGGCAATGGAACAGTGCAAGCCGGTACTACTTGAGCCGATTGTTAACCTTGCCGTAACGGTGCCGGATGAAAATATGGGGGATGTGATTGGTGACCTTAACTCCCGGCGTGGCAAGGTGGTCGGGGTGGAACCCAAGGCAAACTCCCAGACCATCAAAGCGGTGGTCCCGATGTCAGAGGTGTTGGCCTACTCCAATGACCTGAAATCAATGACCAGTGACCGTGGCCTGTTCAGTACTGAATTTTCACACTACGAAGAGGTGCCGACCCATATGGCACAAAAGGTTATCGCTGAAGCGCAGGCAGTAAAGAAAGATTAGCTGATTAAGAGGGGGTAGAGGTCGAATGGCGGTGGTTTCCGCTCTTGGCTTGCAGTCCCACAGATCCAGCATTTACGGAGGTGTAGAGTATGGATTCAAAGTTTAATAACGAGACGACTGAAGGCGGGGCACAGGCTCAGCCCCAGGAAAAAGGTCGTCAGACCGGTATGGTAGTGCTGTTATTGTTACTGCTGGGTGGGTTTGGGTATCTCTATTTCTTTACCGGCCTGATCAGACCCCAGGAACAGCCACCGGCTCCCCAGCCGCCGCCACAGGTGGTTAAACAGCCGTTGCCAGCTCGTGATGCGGCCCCGGTTGACGCTGCAAAACCTGCTGAACAAAAGGCCCAGGTAACACCTCCTCCAGCAGCTCCGGCAGCTCCAGTTGCAGCAGCAGTAAAACCGGTGCAAAAACCAGCTGATGCCAAAGTTGCTGCTGTTCCTACAGCAAAACCGGAGGAGAAGAAACCAGCTCCTGTCAAGCCAGCTGTGAAACCTGGGCCGGTAAAGGCGGCGGCAGCTCCGGCAGTAAAGAAGCCGGAATTGGCAAAACCAGCTGCACCGGCCAAGCAACCTGAAAAGGGTGTGGCAGAGGCAAAGCCAGCTCAAGCCAAACAGGTCGAACCAGTCCGTAAAGCCGTTGCAGCCCCCAAAAAGAATGGCCCCTGGACGGTTGTGGCTGGACTGTATGTTGTGGAAGAAGTCCTGGCAGAAGACCTGTCAAAGGTGAAAAAGGCCGGTTTTACACCGCTGATGACCAGTGGCCCTAAACGTCCGGTTGCTATGAATCGCTTGTTTTATGCTGAATACACCAATAAGGAAGAGGCCCAGCAGGCAGTGGAAAAGTTGCAGCGAGCTGCAGGCAGCGGTTTTTCAACCCAGCGCGGTACCAAACATGAGGTGTATGCCGGTTCCTATGCTGTGCAGAGTGGCGCTCAGGCTGAACAGCAACGCCTGTCTGCTGCCGGTATAAAGGTGTCGATTAAGAAGGCCCAGGTACCGCTTGCCTCCCGCAAGCTGACTGCCGGCACCTTCACAGACCGCAAGGCTGCTGATGATGCCGTGAAAAAACTGAAGGCTGCCGGTATAGCTGCACCGGTACTTGAGTAGCGGAGTTTTTGGGTGGCAGAAACAGTTAAGCTGAGCATACCTGCATCGGTGGCAGCCTTTGTTCGGCCTGGTACACCGTTGGAAGAACGGCTGCGGGGGGCAGGGGGCGCTGTAGACCTCTCCCCCCGTGAGCAGTTGCTGTTACTTTTTTGTTTGAGCAAGGATAGCCAGCCGGAAGTGCGTAGCCTGGCTGCAGGCACGTTGGCTGCACTGGATCAAAATCTGGTGGTTAGCGCGTTGGAGGGTGGCGGGTTCCATCCTGCTGTACTGCATTTTATCGCAGGCAGCTGCGGTTCTGATCCGGCTGTCAGGGCTGTCTTGCTTGCTACTGTGGAACTGGCACAGGTAACCCGAGACCTGTTGTTGACACATTCTTCTGTTGATACAGATCTTAAAAAGGCTGCTGATCTGCCTGCTCAGGTAGCTGAAGAGGGTACATCCGATCTTGGTGCTGAGGAATTAGACCCAGAGGCTGAAACATCAGAATCCGATTATGAGGTTGAGGCTACTGATGAGGATGAAGAATACCTGAGCAAATATCAGCTGGCTATGGAGATGGGTATTAGCGAAAAAATCAAGATGGCGCTGACCGGTGATAAAGAGTGGCGTAAAATCCTGATCAAGGATGCCAATAAACTGGTGAGTGCCGGTGTTATAAAAAATCCGCGAATGTCCGAGCCAGAAGTGTTAACGCTCCTGAAGTCAGGGGTGCAGAATGATGAAATTATGCGCCTGATCTGTGCCAATAAGGAATGGGTGAAAAATTACCAGATCCGTAAGGCGTTGATTGAAAATCCGAAGACCCCTCTGGCTAATGCGCTGCGTTATCTGGGAACCATGAATGAAAAAGATGTTGCCAGCTATGCCAAAAGCCGAAATATCTCATCCGTGGTTTCGACGCAGGCCAAGCGGATGATAATGAACAAAAAGCACTAAACATCATACTAAGGTTCTTTCTTCATGGCGGTCATTAATCACGCTAAGCGTGAAATCAATGCAAAAATTGTTTATTTTGGTCCCCCCGGCTGCGGCAAGGGAGAGCTGTTTCGCTTTATCCATCAGAGAATTAAGCCAAGCCTCTGCGGCCCACTCAAGACCATGCCGGCTGGGCAGGATTCTTTGCTTTTTTTTGACTATATCCCCTTTGAAACATCCAGCCTGGACGGCTATCGTATCCGTTTTCACCTCTATACCATGACCGGACCGGTTACCAATCCCGGGACCTGGAAGATGACCTTGAAGGGGGTTGACGGGATTGCCCTTGTGACAAATGGCGGGGCATCCGGTGGTGATGAGGCGACAGACAGCCTTCGGGTTTTAAGGTCAATGTTAACCAGTTACGGCAGAGAACTGCACAGGCTGCCCAGGGTCTGGCTTCCATCTGATTCTGTTGATAATCAGGATACTGCAGCTGAGTTTGTAGCCTGTTTCGATGCAAGCCGAACTGTGACATGCTCTGCAGGTACCGGTGAAGGGATATTGCAGTCTTTGGCACTGCTTTCCCAAGAGGTGTTGCAAGAGCTTCGGGATGAGTATGAACCTGCAGATGCAACAGTCACCGATCCGGTCTTACAGGCTGCTTTATCTGATGAGCCGCTTGAGGATGGCAGGCCGGAAAATGATGGAGAATCTGTTAAATCAGTTACCTTGCCAGAGCTGAAGGTTTCTCTGACCCGTAGTACCTCTGTCACGATTCCTTTAGTTATTCAGAGTGGAGAAACCGTTAAGCGATGCAATCTCTGTTTTTCTGTGCAACTTAAAGAAGAACTGCCATAACGCTTTTCGCACGCTCGCGTCAGGGTAATCAGCGGGATTGTAACCTGCACGCTGGTTGATCTCCTGTCTGGAGTTGAAGGGGGGAAGCGGGTTAGTCTGCACTGATCTGGCGGTTTAAGCGGGGGATCAGAAAGGGAACGTCCCGCTGATACTGCCGATAGGTTTCGCCAAACAGGCGGATCATGCGGCGTTCTTCAAGCAGTGCGCCAAAGATAAAATACGGGATACTAAACAGGGTCAAGGCAATCCAGCGGGTTGTGATAACCGGGTTTAGCAGTAGAAACAGGCTACCAAGCAGATACAGCGGATGTCTGACAACAGCGTAACAGCCGGTGGTAATCAGGTTAGGCCGCTCATCCTCAAGAGCCAGGTTTGTACCCAGGAAGTCTGCCAGGCCGGTTTGGCGAAGGCAGACGAGGCTTATCCATAGAATGATAAACTGTAGTCCGTGGAGTACAAGACTCCAGATGCCCGGGGGGACGTAGAGGACACTGGTTGATTGCCAGGCCAACATGACCCAGCCGAAGAGCAGCATTGAAAGCAGATTGTAGATAAGTCGATATCCAGGCAGGGGACGTCCGATAAATAGCTGTATGCGGCTCTTGATGCGTGGTGCCGCAAGCAGTGAGTGGATGATACAAAAAACGGTAAGTCGTAGTATGAAGTCCAGGCTGTCCGGCATGGTTACCCCCTGTGTCAGAGCAGTTACCCTAGCATTGCCGACTTGTGCAGACAAGCGGAACGTGTTAGGTTTTAGTTGTATACACTAAGTTTGAACTGGAGGAGTACGTTCAGATGCCGATCATTACAATTTCCCGTGAAATGGGAACCGGTGCCTATGGTGTAGCCAAGGAACTGGCAAAAAAATTGAAGTACACCCTGGTTGATGGGCCCAAACTTGCCAGCTGTGCGGCAGAATACGGGCTTCCTCTTGAAATGCTGCAGGCTGTGGATGAGAAACCGCCGTCATATAATACGGTTGAAGATCGAGCGCGAGCTGCTTCATTAAACTCGATTGAACTGATTCTGCTGGATCTGGCCAAGAAAGGTAATGTTATCCTGTATGGTCGTGGTGGGCAGGACCTCGTGCAAGGGTGTGGCAATGTTCTTCGCTTGCGTTTTGTCGCTGATTTTGAGGAGCGGGTAGAACGTTTTGCCGAGCGGGAGTGGATCGACCCGGACCTTGCACAGGAGTTAATCCGGCGCAGTGATCATCAACGGGGTGGATTTATTCACTTCTATTTTGATCGTGACTGGAATGACCCTCTTGGCTATGATCTGACCTTTAACACCTCCCGGCTCTCTCCCAGCGCCATCATTGATATCATTGTGGCAGCCGTGAAGGATCCGCAGCTGAAAGAGGCGGACTCCTGGTCTACAGCAGAAATAGAAAATACCATCCTGGTTAAAAAGATTGAAACTGCCCTGTTACGTTCTGAAGAACTGGAGTATCGTCCTTTCCGGATTGAAGTGGAGGATGGACAGGTAACGTTATCCGGCTATATCGGCTCGGGGCAGGAGAAAAAAGCTGCTCTGAAGGTGGCTGCAGGCATTACTGGCGTTACTGGTGTTAATGATAACCTGCATGTTGTTAACTACCGAGAGTATAAGGAAAAATGCTGATCAGGCAGCTATTGTTGATCGTTCAGTAGCTCGTTTGCGCAGGGGCGGGAGTAGGGCATCGGAAAAGCGGGTGCCTCCCCGCCCTTTTCCTATCAGATCATGTTCTTCAATGCCGTGGAAATCAGATCCTCCGGTAGGCAGCAGGTTTAAACGGTTGGCAAGAGTTTGAAGAAACATAATTTCATGTTCCGCTGCCAGGGTGTTGTAAACCTCAAGACCGTCCAATCCAAGTTCCTTCAGTTCGGTAACCAGTTCTGTCAGTATGCGTTGGTCGCGGGTGATGCTGGTGGGGTGGGCTAATACTGCTACACCGCCAACGCGCTGAATCGTTGTCAGGGCATCCTCCATGGGCCAGTAAGTCTTGGGAACATCGCACGGCACCAGATAACGGCTAAAGGCATCCTCCATACCAGTCACATAGCCACGTTGCAAAAGGGCACGAGCGATATGCGGGCGTCCCATAACACCATCTGCAAGTGCCTCAACTTCTTCTATGGTCAATGGTTCTTTTTGTTCCTGCTGCAGCACCTGATTAACTGCCATGATAATTTCACGATTTCTGTTGCTTCTGCGAAAGGCAAACGTATCCAGCCGTTCGGTCAGTTTGACGGCATGAATGTCTATCCAGTAGCCCAGCAGATGAACATCGGTATATCCTTTAAAACAGACAGAAAGCTCAACACCTGGAATGACTTCTATCCCCAGCTTTTCCCCGGCCAGGATGGCGGCCTCAACCCCAGAAACGGTATCATGGTCGCACAGGGCAATGGTGCTGAGTCCGGCGAGTTGAGCTGCAGTAATGAGTTGTGCGGGTGGCAGGATGCCATCGGAGCAGCTGGAATGCATATGAAGGTCAATCATGGGGAAATCCTTTCAATCAACAGGAAACAGTTGCGTAACAAACTGAGCTACAGGTTGTCAGCTGCAGATGCATCGGTTACTATAGCTACTATGCACGATAGTCAAATACACCATGTTATGGCTGTTCTTGAGCAAGAATGTCAACAGTGGGAAACTCCTTCAGTGACGGTTATCTCGGAACAGCATCGTTCAGCCTTCCATGTTCTGGTCTCCTGTATCATTTCATTGCGTACCAAGGATGCTGTTACTGCTGCGGCATCAGCCCGATTGTTTGATCGGGCAGGTTCTCCTCAGGAAATGGTTCGTCTGAAAACCTCTGAAATTGCCGATCTGATCTACCCTGCAGGTTTTTATCGTACAAAAGCCGAACAGATCTATGAGATCTGCAAGAAGCTGCTGGCCGAGTATAACGGGATTGTGCCGGATAGCATTGAGGAACTGCTCCGCTTTAAGGGGGTAGGGCGTAAAACGGCAAATCTCGTTATGACGCTTGGGCACGGTCGGCAAGGGATCTGTGTTGATATCCATGTACATCGCATAACCAATCGGTGGGGGTATGTTGCTGCTAAAACGCCAGACCAGACCGAGCAACTCCTACGTGGAAAATTGCCAGATGAATATTGGATAAAAATTAATGATCTTTTGGTCTGCTATGGCCAGAATTTGTGTTACCCCGTCTCGCCAGCCTGTAGCCGATGTAGGCTGACTGATTGTTGTGATCAGGTTGGGGTGCAACGCAGTCGCTAGGGGGGCAATATTTTAAACCGCAGTTGTAGGTGAAAATCATGGTTGCCACAGTACCACTTTCGGTGTAATAAATGCAAAGCTGCTTTTTGATAACATTATTTTATTTTATAAATAGGAGGAATGTAAGATGCTACATAAGATCGGTTTTATCGGTTTAGGGACCGTAGGACGGCATATGGCAGCCAACTTGGTCAAGGGGGGGTATGAGCTTACTGTCTTTGATACGGATAGTGAAAAAATAAATGAGTTGGTTGCTATTGGAGCAACAGGCGCGGCAACAGCAGCAGAAGCTGCCCGTGGTCGTGAACTGGTTATCTCTATTGTGTCTGAAGGGGATGAACAAGGTCCGTTGTTTTGTGGTGAAACCGGCATTATGGCCGGTATTGAGCCGGGGACTATTTTTGCTGATATGGGAACCACCTCCCTTGAAACAACGCTTAAAATGGCTGAAGAAACATCGAAAAAGCGTTGCTTCTATCTTGATGCCCCGGTATGGGGTAACAAAGACCATGCTGCAAACGGTCTGCTGACCATTATCGTTGGTGGAGATCCGGCAATCATTGGCAAGTGTCGTGAGCCATTCAGTATTTTTGGCCTTAATACTATTACGGTCGGCGAAGTTGGTGATGCCACCAAGATGAAGTTTATTGTGAACATGGTGCAGGGTACCTTGGTTCAGGTGCTTGCCGAAGGCCTGGTGTTTGGGGAAAAGATGGGCTTCAGTGCCGACAAGATCCTGGAGGTGCTGGATACCCGTGGGGTTGCCTCACCGATCTTCCACCTGAAGGGGCGTGCCATGTCCCGCAATGAATTCGCCCGCAGTCTGGCAATGAAATATGTGAATGATGGTATGCATCTGGTGCTGAATGCCGCTCGTTTGGTTGGATTGCATCTGCCTGCTGCCGAGGCGGCCAGCAAGATGTATGAAAAAGGGGTTGAGGCGGGTTACGGTGAAGAGGACTTCTCGGCGGTCATTAAAGTCCTGCGAAAGTAAATTCCATTTGTAGCTGATTAAGACTTACACAAAAGGCGTTCTTCGGAGCGCCTTTTGTACGTGGTGGAGAGGAGGTTGTGTCATGGGAGTGGATTTTAGAGCGCGTCCTGTGTATCTGGCCGCTTCATGGATGGGGCCGGTTGGACGCTATACCGGTAAAGACCGTGAAGAACTGACGTTTCTTGAGATGGCTGAACAGTGCGGGCAGGTTTTTACGGGAAGCCCGGTGCGGCGTCGGCATATTGATGCTGTTGTGGTCGGTAGTCAGAACCCTGCGGCGTTTTCCGGGGTAGATAATACTGCTGCAAAAATCGCCGGTATTCTGGGGATCTCCGGTGTCAAATCGGTGCTGATCGATACGGCTTCCTCTTCCGGCGCCTCAGCCTTTGAAAATGCCTATCTTGAGGTTGCCTCAGGTCGCCATGATCACGTGTTGGCCATCGGTATCCAGAAAATGAGTGACGCCTCAACTCTGGAGGCAACCCGTATTATTGCCGGTGTGATTGATCGTAACGAGGCTGAATACGGCTTAACCATGCCGGCCTGTGGTGCGCTGGTGGCTCGTTCACTTCAGCTGCGGCTCGGGCTGTCTGATCTGGAATGGTCGGCCTATTCAGCTCTTCTCTCCCAGCGCAGCCATCGCTTTTTGAGCCAGAATCCGGATGCTCATTTGCGCCAGCCATTACCGGTTGAGGAGTACTTCAGGCAGGTGGATTCTGGAGAGAACTACCGTTACTGGTCTCCGCTGCGTTATCATGACTACTGCCCCATGTCTGACGGTATGGCAGCTGTGATCCTTACCTCCCGTCCGCAGGATGTGCTGGTGGCAGGACTTGGCAGCGCAACAGATATTCCTACCATTGCAGACCGCCATTATTTTCATTCCTTTCCTGCTACGGTAACGGCTGCCGGATATGCCTATGGTATGGCTGGTCTGCGGGATGTCAGGACGTTGGAAGGCGTACTGCATGTCAATATGCATGATCCCTTTAACGGCTTTGGCCCGATTAACCTGGTTGATCTGGGAATAGTGAGCCGTAACCGGCTTTTCGATGCCTTGCTTGATGATCAGCTGACCGGTCCAGAGGGGCTTTTCCCCACTAACCTAACAGGAGGGCTGAAGGGGCGTGGCCATCCTCTGGGGGCGACCGGCATGATCCAGGTGGTTGAAAACCATCGACTGATCCAGGAAGCCGGCTTTGAGGCCGGTCTTTCCCACTCCATTGGTGGCCCCATTAATAATAACGTGGTGATTCTGTTGGAGCGCAGTGAACATTATCATCAGCGCCCCCATGAACCGTACCGCCCCTGGGGGCTACCGTCATTAGGACGTCCAAAGCCCAAGCAGGTGACCATTGATGCACTGTTGGGTGAGACGGGAAGCTGTACCGGGCAGTTTGTCTGCTCAACTACTCGATACCACCACAAAACTGGGCTGCCTGAGGTGATGCTGGTTGTTGTCGCCTGCCGGTTCCATGGAACAACCTATCGCTTTCTGTTCGGTCTTGATGGTAGCTCTGCTGCTCACCTGACCGGTCTGTCGGCCGGAGATGAGTTGTCGCTTGAACGTCAGACAACCGGCATTACGCTGAACCGTTTGCCGGTGCGGCGTTTATACCAGCGTACCTTGCAGGGGATGCGGGAGCTTGCCGAATCTGGCTGGCGGAGGCTGAAGGGATAAGTTGTTCAGGGGGGTTGCTTTTTGTCAGATGGGTTGTTATAGTTTTAGCAGTCGTTAGGTGTGAGTGCTAAAATATGGAAGCGAGGTAATCTGACAATGCATACCACCATTCCAATTACAACAGATAGCTTCTCCCGGTATTTGTCTGAAATACGGTCATTCCCGCTGCTGGATGAACAGGAAGAACATCGCCTTGCAGTCCGGCTGTTTGAAGAAAATGATCTGAGTGCTGCACAGGCTTTGATCACATCAAACCTGCGCTTTGTTGTGAAGGTCGCTGCCGAGTACCGTAATTATGGTATGAAAATGCTTGACCTGATTCAGGAAGGCAACATCGGCCTGATGCTGGCGGTACGAAAATTTAACCCCTATCGCGGATTTCGGTTGATTACCTATGCGGTCTGGTGGATCAGGGCGCAGATTCAAAGCTATATCGTCTCTTCATGGAGTCTGCTTAAAATCGGTACAACCCAGGCTCAGCGCAAACTCTTCTTTAAACTTAAGCAGGCTAAAAATGCCATCCGTAGCATGACGGGTAGCGATGACAGTGATCTGCCCGCTACTGCCTTGTCGCTTGATGTACGTGAGACGGATGTTGAAGAGATGGAGCTGCGGTTGATGGGTGAGGTCTCTTTGGATGCAGAGTTGACTCCCGGTGAGGGGGGCAGTTTGCTGGAAGAGCTGGTCGATGATCGTCCAAATCAGGAAAGTCAGCTTGGAGACCTGCAGGAGCAGCAGGAATTACGGCAGATTGTTGCAGGCGCCATTTCTCGCCTTGGAGAGAAAGAGCAGTTTGTTGTGAAAGAGCGTATTGTAGCAGACGACCCAATGACGTTACAGGAAATAGCTGACCATTTTGCTATTTCCCGTGAGCGGGTTCGCCAGATAGAAGAAAATGCGCTTAGGAAAATCAAGACCTTTTTAGGGGCAACCTTGAATCCTCAGTTTGCGTAGCTAGTGGCTTAAGGTGCTGTATCATATGGGTGATAAAGGTGTGGATATAAAAATATCCAAAAAAAACTTGACAATCTTTGGCCACTGCAGTAAAAGCACAAATTCCACGCTTTGCCGAGAATTGCTGGCGTAGCTCAATTGGTAGAGCAGCTGACTTGTAATCAGCAGGTTGCGGGTTCGAGTCCCATCGCCAGCTCCAGTTAAGTGAAAATGTAGCATCATCCCTGGAGGGATTCCCGAGCGGCCAAAGGGAACAGACTGTAAATCTGTCGTCGTAGACTTCGGAGGTTCGAATCCTCCTCCCTCCACCATATTAGTCACCGGTCGAATCGGGTGGTGCCCAGATCCAGGAGACGGAATTTCTGTCGTATGAACTGGTTAGGGGGGTTGTCTGGTCGGCCAAAGCAGTGCATGCCGTTGTGCGGGAGTAGCTCAGTTGGCTAGAGCATCAGCCTTCCAAGCTGAGGGTCGCGGGTTCGAGTCCCGTTTCCCGCTCCAATCTCATGATATTCGTGAAATGCCCACATAGCTCAGGAGGTAGAGCACTTCCTTGGTAAGGAAGAGGTCTCCGGTTCGAGTCCGGATGTGGGCTCCATTTCTTTTGACGAATCCGTGTAGATGTAGGGAGCGAATGCGCAAGCATTAACAAGATCAGGCAACCAATGTACAAACAGGAGGAACCAGTCGATGGCCAAGGCTAAATTTGAGCGTAATAAGACGCACGTAAACATCGGAACAATTGGTCACGTTGACCATGGTAAGACCACATTGACCGCAGCAATCACGAAAGTGCTTGCCGGCAAAGGTCAGGCCGAATACAAGGCGTTTGACCAGATTGACAACGCCCCTGAAGAGCGTGAGCGTGGTATCACCATTGCAACCGCCCACGTAGAATACGAAACCGACAAGCGTCACTACGCCCACGTCGACTGCCCTGGTCACGCTGACTACGTCAAGAACATGATCACCGGTGCAGCCCAGATGGACGGCGCAATCCTGGTTGTATCAGCAGCAGACGGTCCAATGCCCCAGACCCGTGAGCACATCCTGCTTGCCCGTCAGGTAGGCGTACCCTACATCGTAGTCTTCCTGAACAAGGCAGACATGGTAGACGACGCAGAACTGCTTGAACTGGTAGAACTGGAAATTCGTGAACTTCTTTCCAGCTACGACTTCCCCGGCGACGATATTCCAATCATCAAAGGTTCAGCTCTGAAAGCCCTTAACGGCGACAAAGACGAACTGGGTGAAGACTCTGTAAACGCCCTGATGGACGCAGTAGATAGCTACATTCCAGATCCAGAGCGTGCCATTGACCGTCCTTTCCTGATGCCTGTAGAAGACGTCTTCTCCATCTCCGGTCGTGGAACAGTAGCCACCGGTCGTGTAGAGCGCGGTATCGTGAAAGTTGGCGAAGAAATCGAAATCGTCGGCATCAAAGCAACCGCCAAAACCACCGTAACCGGTGTTGAAATGTTCCGTAAACTGCTTGACCAAGGTCAGGCCGGCGACAACATCGGCGCCCTGCTTCGTGGTGTAAAGCGTGAAGACATCGAGCGTGGCCAAGTACTTGCCAAGCCCGGCAGCATCACCCCGCACACCAAGTTCAAGGCAGAAGCCTATATCCTCACCAAAGAAGAAGGTGGTCGTCACACCCCATTCTTTAACGGCTACCGTCCTCAGTTCTACTTCCGCACCACAGACGTAACCGGTGTTGCAGAACTGCCAGCAGGCACTGAAATGGTAATGCCTGGTGACAACGTAGCTATGACCGTAAACCTGATCACCCCTATCGCAATGGACGAAGGTCTTCGCTTCGCCATCCGTGAAGGTGGTCGTACCGTAGGCGCCGGCGTCGTCAGCGCAATTATCGAGTAAGATACAGGATGTGCCAGCAGGCGCTGTCAGCCGTAAAGGTTGCCAGCGCCTTGCT
>NZ_FUWR01000020.1 GCF_900167465.1 Trichlorobacter thiogenes
GGGCTGGGCTGCCAGATTTCTGGATGCTTGGTGCAAAAGAACCATGAGGTCACGCATCATCCCGATGAAGAAGATTGCCAAGATGCTGCGCTCGCATCGGGAGCTGTTACTCAACTGGTTTCGGACCAAAGGGCAGGTTGCCTTGGGGGCCGTAGAAGGATTCAACAACAAGGCTAAAGTGACGTCACGTAAAGCATACGGTTTCAGAAACTTTGAAGTGATGAAAATCGCCTTGTATCATACACTTGGCAACCTGCCAGAACCTGAGGCTACCCACAGATTCTGCTGAAGAGCCATAGTTAAAACTATCAGAAAAATAATTCTGTGACTTGGGCCTATAACAATGACTAAATCCTTAACCACAGAAAAGCTTGACAGTTTTGGTGCAACTCTTTTCAGCGTCAGCGGACTGCTTTGGTGTCTACTATTTCCAATAGCAAAAGCACCCTCAAATATAGCGGCGGTTCTGGTAACGCTGATGGCACTGTTTGCATTAGTGTCCATAACAAAAGCCAGCAGCGTCAACCCACTCCGAGAAAAAAATACCATTGCTGCTTTGCTGCTGATGCTCTTGCCTGCTATCTGGTTCTTACATCCAGGCCCCGGTCCCTATGGCGCCTATTTGAAGGATACACTTTTCGGTCTTTATATGTTGGCCATGGCTTTTTGGACCAGGAACCATCCTGATCTGTTGCCAAAGGCTGTGTATCTGCTTCTTGCAGGCACTGTGTTTTCTGCAAGTATCTCTTTGATGCAACACTTTAGTCTAATACCTCAAAAAGATGCCGGATCATCTTTGGGGCTTCACAACGGCACCCTTACAGGTGCTTTTTCCCTTCTACTCGTTTTTACGGCAGGGCTTCTCACGTTTGTAATTCGGTATTCGCAAACCATTTTTTCAAGAGCATTGGCTGGCGTCGGCCTATTAATATGTATTGCAGATCTATTTCTGGTTGTACCTGGAAGAACCGGATACCTTGCATTCCTTGTTATGTCGGGCTTCATGCTTTACAACCTTTCCAAGCTGAGCCGTGTATTCGCTGTAATCCTGGTACTTATAGTCACGGCCTTCGTGCTAAATTCATCTGTTTTCAAACAACGCATAGCTGCTGGCAAGTCAGATCTACAGCTGTACAGTGGAGGTACCGTTACCACTTCAATGGGGGCCAGATTTGAAATGTGGAAAGTATCCTGGCGCAATTTTACAGAAACCCCCTTGATCGGTTCAGGCACAAATGGATTCAGCCCTCGCTGGATGAGAGAAGGGTACAGCAAGATCCCATACGCATTTAACAACCCGCACAGTACATATTTTCATTTACTTGGCAACTATGGAATTTCAGGCTTTGCTGTTCTCGTTTTCTTTCTTTGGCGCCTTGCTGTGACAGCCTGGCGTTTCAGAGAAACGCTTGCTGGAGCTGCCACTGGAGCATTTTTGATTGTTTTTGTAGTTGGTGGTCTTACTAACACCATGCTTACCGGCGACTTTTATCTGGCATGGCTGGCACTCATTGCCGGTATGGCCAGCGGCCTTAAAATCAAAGAAATTCATGAAGTAACAAGTAAGGATTAAGCTTGAAATTCTCTACCACAATATCCTTCAGCCGCCGACGGCTTCTGGTATTTGGATTAGATGTCGTGCTAATCGGATTGGCCTTTGTTTTTGCCTTTTTGCTGCGCTTTGATTTTACTGTCCCGGCAGCATTACTGCCGTTATTCAGACAAGGTTTACTTGTCTCTCTTATGATTAAACCGCTGGTTTTTCTGTTTTCCGGTCTTTATCGTAATCTTTGGCGTTATGCCTCTCTGCAGGATGGTGTTGAAATTGCCAAAGTCGTAACAGCCTCCACGGTTATTTCAGGATTTGTCTTGATGTATCTACGGCACTTTGCCCCCTACCCCCGCTCCATATTCATACTTGACTGGTTTTTGCTGCTGGCGCTGATAATGTCAAGCCGCCTTGTCTGGCGTGTCTACCGCGAGACCGTGATTATGCCTCGACGTAATACTGTTGGTCAGCGTACGCTTATTGTTGGCGCCGGTGAGGCGGGAAGTCTGCTTTTGAAGGAGATCCGACGCCAGCAGGATTCAGCTTTTAACATTGTAGGGTTTGTTGATGATGATCCGCAAAAAACGGGTATGAAGCTGCACGGTATTACGGTACTCGGAACGACAAAAGAGCTTGCAAGGCTGATCGGTTCGTACTCAATTGAAGATGTCATTATCGCCATCCCAACTGCTGCTGGCAATGCTATGCGGGATATCGTCAAGTCCTGTGAGCATTGCAAGGTGCGTTTCAAAACCCTGCCTGCAATCAGCGATATTATTGAAGGTAAAATATCGATCTCGCAGATAAAAGATGTGGATATCTGTGACCTGTTGGGGCGTGATCCCATTGAGCTTGATCAAGCGGCGATCCGTAACTATCTGGAGGGTAAACGGGTACTGGTAACCGGCGCAGCCGGTAGTATTGGCAGTGAGATCTGTCGTCAGGTTGCTCGTTTCAACCCGGCAAAGCTGGTGTTGCTGGACAGTGCAGAGACACCGCTCTATCAGATTGAGAAAGAGTTGTCAGAGACCCACCCTGATATGCGGTTGGCACCGGTGTTGGCTGACATCCGGCAGGCAGGACGTTTGGACTATGTTTTTGAGACTTTTTTGCCTGAAGTGGTTTTTCATGCTGCGGCTTACAAGCATGTACCGATGATTGAGTATAATCCGGTAGAAGCGGTAACTAACAATATCATGGGAAGCCGCTTGTTAGCTGAAAAGGCCAGCGCGTTTGGTGTCCAGAACTTTGTCATGATATCAACTGACAAGGCCGTAAATCCTACCAATATTATGGGGGCCAGCAAGCGTGCCGCAGAGCTTTTTGTGCAGGCGCTGGCACGGGAAAGTCAAACTAACTTTACTACCGTCCGATTTGGCAATGTGTTGGGCAGTAATGGCAGTGTTATCCCCCTGTTTAAGGAGCAGATAGCTGCTGGTGGACCGGTGACAGTTACCCACCCTGATGTCATTCGCTATTTCATGACCATACCTGAGGCTAGCCAACTGGTACTGCAGGCTGGGTGCATCGGTAATGGTGGTGAGATATTTGTGCTGGATATGGGGGAGCCGGTCAAAATTGTTGATCTGGCTGAGGAGCTGATCAGTCTCTCCGGTCTGACACCCCATGAAGATATAGAGATTGTCTTTACCGGCCTTCGTCCAGGTGAAAAGCTGTATGAAGAGCTTCTGGTAGCGGGTGAAGGAGTCAAACCGACCGTCCATCATAAAATCAAGGTACTGGAGTCAGTTGAGTATGATCTGGGGACAATTGTAGCTGCTGTTGACAAGTTGGTGATCGCAGCTGCTAGCGCAGACACGCGGGAGGTTATGGACTCTTTACAGCAGCTTGTACCTGAGTTTTCTCCTCAATACTCCCCTGACTCTGTCACACAAACACTACGGAAGCTTAGGCCAGACATATTCGTTAAATAACCCAAATCAAGAACCAGCTACCTTATTTGCGGTATAGTAAATGGGCTTCAGGCTGACCTAAAATTGCTCCTAGTCGTAACATGCTTATTCTGTTGATAAAATTAATGACGACAGGCTTTGGCACGACTCCTGCTATAACAAAAACATCTAAATTCCATTAGGAGGATGTACCCCATGAAAAAGATTATCGCTTCCCTGATCGCAACTGTTGCTTTCGCTGGTTTCGCTTTCGCTGCTGAGCCTGCTGCTCCTGCTGCTGCTCCTGCTGAGAAGGCACCTGCTGCTGAGAAGGCACCTGCAAAGAAGAAAGTTGCAAAGAAGAAAGCCGCTAAAAAAGCAGCTAAGAAAGACGCTGCTGCTCCTGCAGAAGCTGCTGCTCCTGCTGCTGCTCCTGCTAAGTAATTGTTTCTTAGCTAAGCTTAAAAGGCCGTATCCTTCGGGATGCGGCCTTTTTTTATCTGAACAGCAGCGGTTCAGCAGGCAGAAAAGGTGTAAGTCGCTTAAAGAGTTGATGGAGGCGTTCCAGATACCAGGCTTTATTCAGGTCTAGATACTGCGGATCAAAATCTTTTGCCAGCTTGCAGCTTGCGTGTACTACGCAGTTTTTTGAAACACCTGTCACATAATAGCTGATTTTCTCTCCGACCCGCCAATTCTCCTTTTCCCTCAGTGCCAATTCATACACAGCTGCACGATTTCTGGCACCTCTTTGAACCGCCTGTAAATACTGTTCTTGTGAGTCTGCCAAGGTTTCACACCGCATGATCCAGTCCACTGGGCAGCTTGCGGCTGTTAATCGACGTACAAAGCTGGCGTAGAGCTGCTCAATAGCCATGCCGTTACCAGTCAGGAACAATCTGGCCGCTTCACTGATAAACTCTTGTAAAAATGGTTCCATGCTGCGGGAACGGAAAATAGCCCCCTTGAAAAACACCTGCCCCGAGTCTGTAAGTACGGCATATTGGTTCGCCTTGTAAATAAACATTGAGGGGTAAGGCCCTGTATAAGGTAAGGCGACGCCACTTGGCAGAATGCTGCCTAAGCGTTGGAGTAGTATGCTGATTTCTCTGCTGCCATCCTCATGACCATCAGGTGGAATAAAGTAGAGCTCCTGGCTGTTAACAGCAATGGGCCATGCACCTGCATCTCTGAGCCAACTGAGCAGGTCTTTGGTAATGACATGTTTTAAACGCTCCACCTCTGCGGCAGCGGCTGCGTCTGAGAACAGGCAGCAGCTGGTGCCCAATAGTTCAAGCCAGGCTGATATTCCAGGATTAGAGTCATTTGAGTGACGAGTTGCATAGTGTTGAGCTGTTTGGGTAAGCAGTCTTGAAAAAATGCCCAGCTCGTCTGAGCGGGGTGTTATCCGGTAGGCAACCATAATCGAGGCAGATAGCCGGGATAGGTCGCAGCGGATAACAGGCCCGGCCTGTCCCTGGAACAGCAGCTGTTCATCAGCATGTTTGTGTTGTTTTTGTGCTGCTGACAGAGCTGGCAGTGCATGCTGCTGCTGCAGGTATTCGCGGATCAGGAGAGCGTCAATCGAAGTTGCCTCAGGTTTGTAAAAGACATTTTGAAAATTGACTGGGTAGGATTGAGCGTGCAGGTACCAAAACTCTACATGTAGCTGATAGAGCGCACTCGCTTGTCCAGCAGCGGCAATGTCTGTTTCTTTATCTGCAATGGTCTGTTCGGGGCTGCCCAGTAGTACGGACGTCTGATCTGGGGCAGTGGCTGACAATGGTTGTCTATGGCGGTTGTAGTGGCTAACCAATGTCTCAACATCGACCACAGATCGTCCGAAAACCGCATACTGTTGCAGGGTACGATGATCAACTGCCTGGTGCTGATAGGGCACTGATCCGTTTCTGCCCCAGGCAAGGCTGACCTTGTGCTTCTGGGCCAACTGAACAAGGTACGGCAGAGCTGATCTGTTTAGCTGATAACCGGCTATGACGTCCGGGTCTTGGTCTTGAATAATCTGTGTGAGGTGGGTCAGCATTTCTGCTTCAGTCTGATGGCTGCTGCTAACGAACTCCTGGTAGTCCAAGCCATTGGTGACCGCAATGGCGTGCAGGGAATGTGCGTCTTTCTGGATGGCAATACAGATATACCGGTGATCCTTGAAAGCCAATCCCTGAAAAAATGTAATCCCGCTTGTCATTAAAAATTGCTGACAACCGTCCTGGATGGCAAACCATGCGTCTGGTTTACCCAGCCGGTGCAAATAATCACGTAGCAAATACCAATCATGCCAGTTTGCTAGTTCTGTAAGCCAACAGAGCTTGCCGCTGCCTGCCAGATGATGGTGGTTTACGATAACAGGGGCATCTGCTGCCAGCCCAGGGTCAGACAGCAGGATAAAGGGAGAAAAGGGGTAGTCGTGGAACGTAATGCCGCTGTTGTCCCGCACAAAGACACGATAGGACTGGCCAACAGGCTCCACAGCCACAACGCCGTCAATGGTTGTGCAGGTATAGGGAAAGGATTGGTGAGGTCGTCCGGTACGGTGCATGGCACCAGTATAACCGTAAATAGGCTGCTGTCATGCAGCTACATAAAAAAAGAGGGCGCCACCTTGGTAGCGCCCTCCTGAAAACAGCTTAATGGTCTGGCTTGTGTGGCTTACTTGCTGTGTTTTGCCAGATAAGAAGCAACACCTTCAGCTGTGGGCTTCATCGCCTCATCGCCCTGCTTCCAGTTGGCCGGGCAGACTTCGCCGTGGGTATCGGTAAACTGGAGTGCGTCCAGCATCCGCAGCGCCTCATCAACGCTACGACCAAGGGGCAGATCGTTGATTACACAATGGCGTACAACACCTTTAGGGTCGATCAGGAACAGACCGCGCAGTGCAACGCTGGCAGGATGCTCAATGCCGTAGGCCTTGGTGATCTCCTTGTTAAGGTCTGCCACCATGGGGAACTGAACATTGCCGATGCCGCCATCCTCAACCTTGGTGTTTTTCCAGGCCAGGTGGGTAAACTTGGAGTCAATTGAGATAGAGAGCAGTTCACAGTTTCTGGACTTGAATTCATCCAGCTTTTTATTGAATGCCAGGATTTCTGAAGGGCAGACAAAGGTGAAGTCCAGTGGGTAGAACAACAGATAGACGTACTTGCCCTGATAGCTGGAAAGGGTGACCTGGCCAAATGAGTTGTCGGCCATAACGGCATCAGCGGTAAAATCAGGAGCAGCCTTAGTAACAAGAGTACAGGTTGACATAGTGTTTTCTCCTTGTGGGATGGGGTGTTAAGTTTGTAGAAAATTTTTACCAAGCAATCGGACTTCTGTCAAGAGGATAAAAAGAGTCTTTTTATCTTTTTTATAGATAGGGTGAAAAAAGTCGTGCCGCTCCATCGCGCAACTTGATTGGAAGTGGCCGTGCATCCATCTCCTGCAGGGACATTGTATGGGAAACAGCCAGTATGCTTTCAAAATGCCTGTTCAGATTGGCGGTAACGTCCCGATCATACACTGCCAGATTCAGTTCAAAATTAAGGCGGAAACTGCGGGTGTCCAGGTTGGCAGAGCCGATCAGGGTCCAGATCTCATCCACCAGCATCAGTTTGGTATGGGCAAAGGGTGGCGGCTGCTCCAGAATATGAATACCATTTTTAATCAGCTCCCAGTAGGTTGCCCGTGATGCCCAGGCGACAAAAGGCAGGTTGTTGCGTTGGGGTAATATCAGCGTAATCTGCACCCCCTGTAGCGCAGCTGTTATAAGTGCCGTCACCATGGGGCGATCAGGGATAAAGTACGGCGTCATGATACAAACCCGCTGTTTTGCGGTTGAAAGGGCGCCCATCACAATCCATTCCAGCTTGCGAAATTCCCGGTCAGGTCCATCGGCAATGGCCCGCGCCAGCGCGGTGCCACAGGGAGTAAGCGCAGGAAAGTAACGCGGATCATCAAGGCGCTCACCACTGACAAAATACCAGTCTTCTAAAAAAATCCTCTGTAAATCTCCTACCACAGGGCCTTGTACCTGAAAGTGCAGATCGCTGGCTGCATGCAAGGGGCCAGCGGTGACCACGCAATGGTTGCTGCGAATGTTCATGCCGCCGGTAAAGGCAAGCTCTCCATCAACGACCAGCAGTTTTCGGTGGTTGCGCAGGTTGATAAACGGCCCTTTGTAGAGCGGCAGATAGTGACGTATATCAACACCGCTACCTTTTAAAGCAGCACGGGCGGTAACAGAGCTATAGCGTTCGCCCATGGCGTCAACAATTACCCGAACCGTAACCCCGCGTTGTACGGCTGCAGTCAAAGCCTGCACAAAACGATCACCAATCTTATCCCCATCAAAGATGTAGCTGCAGAGATGGATTGAGTGGTTCGCCTGCTTAATGGCCGCCAACATTGCCGGGTAGGCTTCCTCGCCATTAATCAGGGGGATAAGCCGATTACCGGCATGGTTGCGGGTTCTGACGACCCGGTCAGTTAACACTTCAAGATTATGCAGCCCCTGATAGGTATCGGGTAGAAGAGACGATTGTGCCTGACTCTGCGGGAAAAGTTCATTGAGGTCGAGGCGACGGCCGCTTTTATGCCAATGATGCGCACGTCTGGTGATCCGGTTAATCCCCAGCAGCCAATAGGATAACGGCCCTAGAACAGGAATTGTAATACTTAGGCTGACCCAGACCAGTGCGGAACGAGGATCCCGTTTGTGTAACAGCGCATGCATAACCGCCCAGATCGCTGCAGCTACGGCAAGTCCCAGCAGCACAAGCAGGGTTAGATCGTCAAGTATGGTTTTGTCACGCCAGGTCAATGATTATCTCATTGTTTTCAACCCGGACCGGCCAGGTTTTAAGGGTAAGCTCTGGATGCTCCTTGCAGCTGCCATCCTTTAACTCAAAACGGTAGCCATGGCGCGGGCAGGCCAGGTAGGTATCTTTGAGCAGGGCGCCGGTCATTGGCGCACCCTGATGAGGACACTCGTTTTCAACCGCGTAGATCACCCCCTTTAGGTTTATTAGCAGGATCTCCTGTCCGGCAACTGTAACCAGCTTCTTCCCCTGATTTGGCAGTTCTTCCATACGGGCAACAATCGGCATGATGTATCTCCTTTTCGTAATCGGTTCTACCTAAGCCTACCACATTTCGTGCGGTGGTCAAAAAACAACAACAACTGCCTTAGTTATAGGCTGCCCCACCGAAACAGTGCCTGTTTTTTTGACATTAATTGATTAATAGATACCCATACTTGTATGTAAGGGGCTGTTTTTACATGATTAATAATTATGGCACGCACACTGCTATAAGAAAGTCACGACAGGCGCCATAGAGCGCAGGCACAACAAACGCCGCTGTCCTCCTTCTTTTACCGGGGGCGTCAGGCCCCCGGGCTTTTTAGCCTTAACGTAGCAACATTACATATTCGACATCTGAAGGACCGAAAGGAGGCTGACACCATGAAACTGGTAGAAGCGATCATCAAGCCGTTTAAATTGGACGAAGTCAAGGATGCCCTGAACGAGATCGGTATCGAGGGGATCACCGTCAGCGAGGTAAAAGGTTTTGGGCGCCAGAAGGGCCATACCGAACTGTATCGTGGTGCAGAGTACGTTGTGGATTTTATTCCTAAGGTGAAAATTGAGATTGCCGTTTCCGATGAGCTGGTTGGCAAGGTCGTTGAGACGATCCAGAATACCGCTAAAACCGGTCGGATCGGTGATGGCAAGATCTTTGTGATCGGCCTGGAAGAGGCAGTTCGGATCCGCACCGGCGAAACCGGCGGCGAAGCAATCTAGGAAACTATCAGGAAAGCAATTTAAATAGTCAGGAGGTTGGTTATGAAACTGAAGCACTCACTCATTATTGTTATGGTAACCCTCTTTACCGCCCTGGTAGGTGTCTCTGCCATGGCTGAAGAGAAAAAGGATGCTGCTCCTGCCGCTGCAGTTACAGCAGAGGCTCCCAAGGCTGCTGATGCCGCGGCTCCCGCTGTTGCACCGGCTGCCGTTCCTGCCGCAGCAGCGCCAGCTACCCCACCGGATGTCAAGCCGGTACTGAATACCGGTGACACCGCCTGGATGCTGGTTTCTTCAGCTCTGGTACTGCTGATGATCCCCGGTTTGGCCCTGTTCTACGGCGGTATGGTCCGTCAGAAAAACGTTCTGTCAACCATGATGCACTCCTTTGTTGCCATGGGTATTGTTGGTGTTCAGTGGGCCGTCATCGGCTATTCACTGGCCTTTGCCCCTGACCTGAACGGTATGGGTCTGATCGGTAACTTCAGCAAATTCATGCTGAATGGCTTGATTATCATGAAGGATGCCGCTTCAGGTACCGTTGAGTGGGCATTATTCCAGAACTACACCAAGGAGCCCGGCGCTATCCCTGAGCTGGTGTTTGCCATGTACCAGGCGATGTTTGCCATGATCACCGTGGCCCTGATCTCCGGCGCCATGGCTGAGCGGGTCAAGTTCTCTGCCTACTGCCTGTTTGTGCTGCTCTGGACCACCCTGGTCTATGATCCCCTGGCTCACTGGGTCTGGATGACTGAAGGCTGGTTGTTCAAAAAAGGCGCTCTGGATTTTGCCGGCGGTACGGTTGTTCACCTCTCTTCCGGTATCTCGGCAATGGTATTCCTGGCCTTCCTTGGCAAGCGTCACGGCTACCCCACTGAGCGGATGGCTCCCCACAACCTGCCTCTGACCCTGCTTGGTGTTGGTCTGCTCTGGTTTGGTTGGTTCGGTTTCAACGCAGGCTCTGCAATCGTGGGTGTTAATACCTCTGATGCAGCAGGCGGCTTGGCTGGTCTTGCCTTTGCCACCACCACTATCGCTCCTGCAGCAGCCGGTCTTTCCTGGATGATTGCTGAGTGGATTCATTCCGGCAAGCCCTCTGCCCTTGGTTTTGGATCTGGTGTTGTTGCCGGTCTGGTTGTCATCACCCCTGCTGCCGGCTTTGTACAGCCAGGTGCTGCCCTGCTGATGGGTGTGGCTGCAGGTCTGGTCTGCTACGGCGGCATCCTGCTCAAGGCCAAGCTGAAGTATGACGATTCCCTTGATGCCTTTGGTGTACACGGTATCGGCGGTACCTTCGGCGCAATCATCACCGGTGTATTTGCCACTGTCGGTGCAACCGGCCTGCTGGCTGGTAACGCCAAGCAGCTGATGATCCAGCTGATTGCAGTACTGGCAGCTGGTGCCTACGCAGTAGTCGTAACCCTGATCATCACCTTCATCCTGGACAAGACCATTGGTCTGCGAGTTGAGAAGGAAGACGAAATCATGGGTCTTGACCAGACACAACACAGCGAATCAGGCTACAATATGTAATCAGAGTCTGATGGTGCTTCTTAAATCCCGGCCACCCGCAGCATGGTGGCCGGGATTTTTTTACTGCGCCTTGTTAAAAAATGGTTGCTTTTTATCGCCCTCAGTGATAAAGATTTTGTCCTTGCCCAGGTGGTGGAATTGGTAGACACGCAAGCTTCAGGTGCTTGTACTCGCAAGGGTGTGCTAGTTCGAGTCTAGTCCTGGGCACCATTCAAAAGAAAATGCCTCCGAAGTGTAGACTTCGGGGGTTTTTCTTTTTTAGCAAGGAACCTCCATGCCTTTGGATCTGTTAAGCGTAGAAAAACCGGCCCGCTATATGGGTGGGGAAATGGGATCAGTGGCAAAGCCAAAGGCTGATCTGCGTATTGCATTAGCCTTTCCCGATGTCTACGAAGTTGGCATGAGCCATCTTGGACTTCGGATTCTCTATCAAATTCTCAATGCCCTGGATGGCATTGCCGCAGAACGTGTTTACACCCCCTGGCCCGACATGGCTGCCCAGCTGGCGGCAGAGCAGATTGCCCTGGCTACCCTTGAAACATCAACCCCACTTGCTGAAACCGACATCATCGGCTTTACCCTGCAATATGAACTATCCTGTACCAATATCCTGACCATGCTGCGTCAGGCTGCCATTCCTTTGCGGTCTGCCGATCGAGATCAAAGCTGGCCATTGATTATTGGCGGCGGCCCCGGCGCCTATAACCCTGAACCGCTTGCCCCGTTTTTTGACGCGTTCCTGCTGGGCGATGGTGAAGAGGCGGTCATTGAGATTGCAAATCTGGTGCGAGACTGGAAGACGTCAGATAGCAGGAACAAGCAGGAGTTGCTGGAAAAACTGTCTGCTGTTGATGGCGTGTATGTCCCCTCGTTTTTCAAGGTGGAGTACCATGCTGATGGTCGGGTGGCTGCAGTTCAGCCTTTGAAGCCTGGCTACACAGCCGTACGCAGACGTTTTTTGCCTGATATTGAATCAGCCGCCTTTCCTGATAGTCCGATCATACCGTTTATGAAGACCATTCATGACCGGGTTGCAATTGAAGTTGCACGCGGTTGTACCCGTGGTTGTCGCTTCTGTCAGGCCGGTTACATCTATCGCCCCCTGCGTGAGCGTTCTCCGCAACGAATCAGCCAACTGATTGAGACATCGCTAAAAAATACCGGCTATGAAGAGATCTCGCTGCTGTCGCTTTCCACCGGAGACTACAGCTGTATTGGGCCGTTATTGCAGGAGTTGATGGCTCGTCATGCCAACGGCAGGGTCGCCATTTCATTGCCGTCGTTGCGAGTCGGTACACTGACCGCCGGGTTGATTGACGAGATTCGTAAAGTGCGCAAGACCGGCTTTACCCTGGCCCCAGAGGCTGGCAGTGAACGGATGCGCAGGGTTATTAACAAAGGGATCACGGAGCAGGATCTGCTGGAAGGCGCTTTGAACATCTATGCAGCCGGATGGCGCTCAATCAAGCTCTATTTTATGATGGGGCTTCCCACTGAAACCAGGGAAGACCTTCAGGCAATTCCTGAACTTGCCCGTCAGGTTAAAAATCAGGCGCGGCGTTCAGGTGGACAGGGTGAAGTGAATGTGGCGGTCAGCACCTTTGTGCCCAAGCCCCACACCCCGTTTCAGTGGCAACGCCAGCTATCGCTTGACGAAACCCGTGAACGTCAGCGTTTTCTGAAGGATGAGATGCGTCGGCGCAAACTGAACTTCAAGTATCAGGATGCAGAGCTGTCATTTATGGAAGGGGTCTTTGCGCGGGGCGATCGTCGTCTGGCTGATGTACTCCAGCGGGTTGTTGAGCTGGGGGCCTGCTTTGATGGCTGGAACGAGCATTTTTCGCTTCCCCGTTGGTTGCAGGCGTTTAGTGATTGCGGGATTGATCCCGCATGGTATCTTAGGGAGCGTAGCACGGATGAACTGCTGCCCTGGGATCATCTGGATGCCGGCATTGAAAAGACATTCCTGCTGAAGGAGCTGGAGCGGGCTCATGCTGAGGCTGCAACACCTGACTGCCGTTTTGGTGCCTGCTCCAATTGCGGTGTCTGCGACTTTAAGCGTTTGGCTAACCGGGTGGTTGCGCAACAGGAGCAGTCTGACGCGGCACAGAATGATGAAAAAGCGACACAAGAGATTATTCAACGTCGCCTGCGGTTGCGCTTTTCCAAAACCGACAACATCCGTTACCTGAGCCACCTTGAGCTGATCAATCTCTTTACCCGGGCGGTCCAGCGCGGCGGTGTACCGATTCTGTACAGCCAGGGCTTTCACCCCCATCCCCGTTTCTCCTTTGCAACAGCCACATCAGTGGGGGTTGAATCACAGGCAGAATATATGGATATGTTTGTGGGTGCTATGGGGCCGGATGAGGCACTTGCTTGTCTGAATCAGGTTCTGCCTGATGGCATCTCAATACTGGAGGCAACCGAGGTTCCGCTCAAGGCTGAGTCTCTTTCTCCCTTAATTGAGGCCACCCGCTATCGGATAACACTGCCGGGGTATGATCCAGAGCTGTTACAAAAACAATGTGTGCAATTTATGGCACAAGATTCCTGGGTATTGGTTCGTCAGAAAAAGGGGCAGCAGCAAACCATTGATTTGCGTCAGGAAACCCGTGAACTGTCAGCCAATGGCAGCTGTCTTGAACTGACGATCGGCCGCGGAAAGGCAATCGAGTTGACTGCTGCAGTAACCGGTCTGTTGCCAGATGAGCTAAAAACTGCACAGATTCAGAAGACATCTGTCATTTTTGTGGCATACTAAATCGAACATACAACATTATTTTTTCATAGAGGTATCACCATGGCATCAGAACTGGTTATCAACGTCACTGCCCACGAGACCCGCATCTCGCTGATTGAGAAAGGGACCATTGCTGAGCTGTACATTGAGCGGACCCGGGAAAAAGGGATCGTTGGCAATATTTACAAAGGGCGGGTTGTGCGGGTGCTGCCCGGCATGCAGGCCGCTTTTGTGGATATCGGACTTGAAAAGGCTGCGTTTCTCTATGTGGCTGATGTCTTTGACGCCATTGAAGAGTATGAAAACCTGATGGACGGAGGCAAGAAGGAAGATCACCACGACGATGGCAGTAATCAGGAGTTCAAGGTACTGCATCCGATTGAAGATCTCCTGCAAGAAGGGCAGGAACTGCTGGTGCAGGTCTCCAAGGAGCCGATCGGCACCAAGGGGGCCCGGATCACCTCCCATATTTCACTGCCTGGCCGTCATGTGGTCTATATGCCAACCGTTGACCATGTTGGTATCTCCCGCAGGATAGAAGATGAGGAGGAGCGGGAGCGGCTGCGTGAGATTGTTGATCGCGTGCGTCAGCCCGGCTGCGGCTTTATTGTGCGTACAGCCTCTGAAGGCAAGTCTGAAGATGACCTGCGTGCTGATATGCAGTATCTGGCAAAGGTATGGGCAGCCATTGTCAGCACAAAGGAGAAGGCAACCGCGCCAAGCCTGATCCATGCTGATCTTGATGTGGTTCAGAAGGTGGTGCGGGATATTGTTACCGATGATGTGAATCGGATTGTGATCGATTCCAAGCCGGATCATGACCGGATCGTGCAGTTTATCTCCACTTTCATGCCTAAAATGAAGTCTTCAATTGAGCTGTATGATGAAGAGGAGCCGATTTTTGATCAGTACGGCCTAGAGGTGGAGATCAGTCGTGCCCTGGGCCGTAAGGTCTGGTTAAAGTCTGGTGGCTATATCATCATTGAGCAGACCGAAGCGTTGACGGCTATTGATGTCAATACCGGGCGTTTTGTCGGCAAGCACAATCTGGAAGACACCATCCTCAAGACCAATCTTGAGGCGGTCAAGGAGATCGCCTATCAGCTGCGTCTGCGCAATATCGGCGGCATTATCATCATTGACTTTATTGATATGGAGAAAGAGGTCAATCGTGAGAAGGTGTATGCTGCCCTGGAAGATGCGCTCAAGAGCGACAAGTCAAAGACCAATATCCTGAAGATTTCTGAGCTGGGCCTGGTTGAGATGACACGTAAGCGGGTGCGTGAAAGTATTGGCAGGATGATGTGCGAGCCCTGTCCCTACTGCGAAGGCCGGGGCTATGTCAAGTCAAAGACCACGATCTGCCATGAGATCTTCCGGGAGCTGCGGAGAGAAATGCTGGATATTCGCGGCACAAAAGTGCTGCTCAGCGTGCATCCACAGGTGGCTGACCTGCTCTATGATGAAGAACGTCGTGGGCTGGAAGAGTTAGAGAAGAAATTTAAAAAACGGGTAACGGTCAGGGCCAAGCCGGGCTTTCATCAGGAACAGTTTGAGGTGGTCATCAGCTAGTCAATGCCAACCGTGGCACACAAATAGAGCACACAAAAAGGCACAGGAAGATCCTGTGCCTTTTTGTGTGCCTGGAGCCAGTTAGCTTGCTGGCTGTTAAGCTGCTTTACGAAGGTCGCGATGGTCAAGTTGCAGGGTCAAAGCAACCATTGCCTCACGCATGATGTCTGATACCGACTTGTGGGTCCGGCGTACCAGTGATTCAAGTTGTTCACGCTCTTCATCGCTAACACGCATTGAAATAACATTGTAACGAGGATTCTCTCTCATTCTGCCCATGGTTTTAATCTCCTTATGTATGTTTTGTACTGTTGTTGGTAACGCAATAGTGTATACATATGCCAACACCGTGCCAAAACATCGCAAATCGAAATAAGGATAATGATGTAAGCTATTTGCAAAATTAGACTATTTCAATCCTTTTGTGCTTCATGAGCATAATGAGCCAAGTGTGGCACATATAGGACAAAAGTATACACTATTCTAGAACGTGCTACTGATCGCCATCCTGTTCATTACCAAAGGCATGCTCAAGTTTGCGCTGTACAGCAATGCCGTTTTTTTCCAGCAGGCGATAGAAAGTGCGGCGTGGCACATCTGCCAGCCGTGCCGCCTTTGATACATTCCCGCCTGCTTCTTCAAGGTAGCGCAGGATCAGGTTTCTCTCCAGGCGGCCCACATGGGTTTCACGCTCAGCCTTGAATGACGTGCGTCTGACACCAGGCAGGACGCCGGCCCGCTCATCAAAGATCTCACGAAAGATGGAAGGAAGATTCTCAAGGCGCACCACACCGTCTTGCGAAAGTACGGCAGCCCGCTCAATGATATTCTGCATCTCTCGAATATTGCCTGGCCAGCGGTAGTTTCGCATGGCGGTAACGGCCCGCTCTTCAATGCCGGTCAGTCGCTTGTTCAGTTTCTTGCGCGCCTTTTCAAGGAAGTGACGTGAGAGGATCGGGATTGATTCAGTTCGCTCCCGCAAGGGAGGCAGGTCGATTGAAAACACATTCAGGCGGTAATACAGATCTTCCCTGAACCAGCCATCACGCACACCCTGTTCCAGGTCTTTATTGGTGGCAGCAATCAGGCGAACGTTTACCCTTTTAACCGACGTCCCCCCCACGGGCCGCACCTCTCCCTGATCAAGAAGCCGCAGTAATTCTGCCTGCAGCTTGGGAGTAATGTCGCCGATCTCATCCAGGAAGATAGTGCCACCATCGGCAGCTTCAAAAAGACCTTTACGATCAGCAATGGCCCCGGTAAAAGCACCTTTTTTGTGTCCGAATAGCTCGCTCTCCAGCAATGAATCAGCCAGGGTGGTGCAGTTGACCGTAACCAAAGGCTTGTCTGCCCGCGTACTCAAACGATGAATGGCCCGCGCCGTCAACTCCTTGCCAGTGCCGGTTTCTCCACGAATCAGCACCGTGGTGGGCGTTGGGCCAACGTGGCGGATCAGCTCAACCACAGCAGCATTTTCCCGATCATCACCGATGATCATATCTTCGCCAAGTTGCTTGTCCAGCTCCCGTGACATCAACTCATACTTCTGCATCAGGATGCCGCGATCCTCCTCCATCTTACGCAGGTTATAGGGCAGACACATGCCAATGTCCGCCAACCCCTGAAACACGGCAACCGCATGCTCCCGGCAGGTGGCATAGCCACAGGCACGGCAATTAAGCTCATCACCCTGGCTGAATTTGGCTGTAGCGTTCAGGATTTTGCGTACATCTTCCGGCTTAGGTGCAGGCAGCTTGATTGATTTGTCCTGAAAACTCTGCGAAAGCTGGGCTGGCGGTTTTGCAGTGCGATAGTGGGCTGCTGTCCGGTAGGGGATGGTGCTGTTGGTATAGCGGATAATGAGATTACGCTTGTAAAAGTTGGTCAGATCACGGTTTTTCCCAGGTCCGTCAACGCAGCCGCCATCACAAAAGCGCAGATCAACATAGCGGGGGTTGATCCGGCCTGCTGCCAGGTCACGCACAATCTCAAGGGAGTGGCTTTCCCCCTCTGCGGCAACGGTCTCTGTGTCAAGAAAATCAGTGGCAATATCCAGTGCCCGTAACGGCCCGCCAGAGAGGGTAAACATGCGGCCCTGTTCAGGATCGATACCATCAAAGGCGGCCTCGGTAAGATTTGCCGGTGAGATGCCCCGCCTGCGAAAAAACAGTTCAATTTCGCCATAGGTTAGTACCACGTCAACAAAATTAGCTACTTCAGGGGATTGAATCTCAAATTTGGCAGCAATGCAGGTGCTGAGGTATACCACCTTGGCCTGAGGTCCCAGGGCCTCTTTGATAAAACGCCCCATGGCCAGCATCGGCGAAACCACCGGCATCAGGTTAGGTAGCAACTTTGGATAGTGCCGCTCAATCAGATCAACCACGGCCGGGCAGTGGGTAGAAATCAAGGTATGGTCTGTTTTGGCTATCTCTGCCGCATAATGGGGGGCGATCATCCGGGCGCCATGAGCACCTTCATGTACTTCATGAAACCCCAGGCTTTTCAGGCCTGCAACCAGTTGGCCAGGGGTATAGGAATGGAAAAAAGCAGGGAAGGAACAGCCCAGTACCGCTACAACCGGATCGCCCGATGCCAGCAGTTCCTGGGTTTTAACCATCCGGTCAACCACCACCTTGGCCTTTTGGGGACAGTTCAGGCAGTTGCCGCAACCGATACAACGCTCATAGATGATTTCAGCATACCCGCCATCAACCTTGATCGCCTTGACCGGACAGGTGCGAACACAGGAGTAGCAGGTGCGACAGCGTTCCTTGTAGGTAATAATCGGTTGCATATTTTGTTCTCCAAGAGAGATTTGATTTCCATTGTACAGCATGAAATTGAAGTGTGCAACTTTTGGCACAAGGTGTGTTGGCCATATTTCAACGCCTCCATGTAGTGCTGCCCTTTCACTTGCTATTAAGCGAGTGCATCGGTTAAGATTTGGGCCTAAACTTATCCGTAGAGGTGCTGCATGTTAGACCCGATAATTATTCAGGAACTGCAAGACATTGTTGGTCCTGAAAATATTGCCACTGAAAAGCAGGACCTGATCTGTTACGGCTACGATGCCACCCAGATGGAGTTTCTCCCTTCAGCGGTGGTGCATCCGGCCAATGCTGAAGAAACCGCAGCGATCCTGCGGCTTGCCAACAGCAGAAACTTTCCGGTCTTTCCCCGTGGCGCAGGCAGCGGCTTTACCGGCGGCGCCCTGCCCAAGGCAGGTGGCGTGGTACTGGTAACCACCCGGATGAACAAAATCCTGCGGATTGACACGGAAAACCTGATTGCCGAGGTGGAACCAGGGGTGGTGACCGAGGACTTTCAAAAGGCGGTGGAGAAGCTGGGGTTGTTCTATCCGCCTGACCCAGCCTCACTGAAGTTTTCCACCCTGGGAGGCAACGTGGCGGAAAACGCCGGTGGCCCCCGCTGTGTCAAGTATGGCGTTACCAAGGATTTTGTGATGGGGTTGGAGCTGGTATTGCCCACGGGTGAGATCATCCGCACCGGAACCGAGACCTACAAGGCGGTGGTGGGCTATGACCTGACCCGCCTGCTGTGTGGCAGTGAAGGCACCCTGGGGGTGATCACCAAGATCATCTTCAAACTGTTGCCGCTGCCGGAAGCAAAGAAAACCATGCTGACCATCTTTGATTCCATTGATGGCGCTGCACAGGCGGTTTCCACCATCATCGGCAACAGGATCATCCCCACCACCCTTGAATTTATGGACTACGCCACCCTGCAATGTGTTGAAAAACGGTTTAACCTGGGGATCCCCCCGGAAGGCCGGGCAGTGTTGCTGATTGAGGTTGATGGTGATACTGAACTGATTGAAAAGCAGGCTGCCCGTATCCATGACCTGATCAAGCCGCTGGGGTTGGTACAGTTCCGGGCTGCCAAGGATACTGCCGAATCCGAGGCGCTTTGGAAGGTGCGACGTCTGGTGTCGCCATCCTTGCGGGATGTGAACCCGCACAAGTTTAACGAAGATATCGTGGTGCCCCGCAGCAAGGTGCCGACCGTTATCCGTCAGATTGAAAAGATCCAGCAGAAGTATGACATCCCGATCGTCAACTTCGGCCATGCCGGTGACGGCAACATCCATGTCAATGTCATGATCAACAAAGAGATCCCTGGTCAGGAAGAAAAGGCCCATGAGGCGATCAAGGAGATCTTCCAGGCTGCCCTGGACCTGAATGGCACCATGTCCGGCGAACATGGAGTGGGACTTGCCAAGCAGCCCTATATCGAGATGGAACTGACTCCGGCACAGATCAAGACCATGCAGGGAATCAAACTGGCGCTGGACCCCAATAATATATTAAATCCGGGGAAAATATTCCCCTGGAAGGAATTTTCTCATGCAGCATGATGATGCAAAAGAACGGCAGGAAAGCTCACTGATCGGCAGACTATTTTCTTTGGAAGTGGCCCTGTTCCTGATGGGCGTGGCATCACTGATCTATGGTCTGATGAACCATATCGAATCAAATATCTTCTTTGGCATCCTGATCATTCCAGGGGTGTTTGTCCTGCACAAGGTCAAGAAGAAGGACTGGAAGGCCCATTGGGCTGAGCTGGAAGAGCAGAAACGCCGTCAGGAAGAGCGTGAAGAGGAGCGCAGACGTGGCGACCACTGATCCAGCCATAGTGCTGGCCTCTGCCTCACCCCGCCGCTCAGAACTGCTGGAGCTGGCAGGCGTTCCGTTCAGAGTGGCGCCGGCAGATATTCCTGAGGAACCGTTGCCCGATGAAGAAGCGGTTGCCCATGCCCTGCGGCTGGCTGAGGAAAAGGCTCGCACTGCCGCAGAACGTGAATCATCAGGGCGTTTTTTTGTTGGCGCTGATACGATTGTGGTACTCAATGGCCGGATTATGGGCAAACCGGTGGATGAGACAGATGCGGTTCATATGTTGTCTGATCTGTCAGGCCAGACCCATGAAGTGGTAACCGCCTACGCTGTGCTGGATAAGCAGAACAACGTCTGTATCAAACGTGCGGTGCGGACACAGGTGGTCTTCAAACTGTTATTACAACAAGAGATCTTCAACTACGTCAAGACCGGGTGCCCCCTGGACAAGGCCGGTGCCTACGCCATTCAGGGCGGTGCTGCCCATTTTGTGCAAGAGATCCACGGTTCCTACACCAACGTGGTGGGACTGCCCACCTGCGAACTGGTGGAGACATTGCACCAACTAGGGGCTTTATAAGCATGTCCAGGATCGCCGACAACCTTGCAACGGTTCAGGCGCGTATCCGGCAGGCCTGTGTCCTATCAGGCAGAGATTCTGCTTCAGTGCGTCTGGTAGCAGTTTCCAAGCTGCATCCAGCCTCGGTTATTACCGAAGCAGCGGCATCAGGCCAACAGATCTTTGGAGAGAACTATGTCCAGGAACTGGTCGACAAGGCAGGGCAGCTGAACGATCCGATCGAGTGGCATCTGATCGGCCATCTGCAGAGCAACAAGGTCAAGTACCTGCCCGGCATTGTCAGTATGATCCATACCGTAGACCGGCTATCACTGGCACAGGAGATTGATCGGCAGTGGCGCAACAAACAGGATACGAGCTGTGCTGTTCTGGTACAGGTCAATGTCTCCGGTGAGGCCACAAAGTCCGGCACCACTGCAACTGAGGCTGTTGAGCTGGTCCGTCAGATTGCCCGATTGCCTAATATCAGGGTACGCGGTTTGATGACCATGCCGCCCTTTTTTGATGACCCTGAAGCAGCCCGCCCCTATTTTAAAGAACTGCGTTTATTGGCTGAGCAGATCAGGAACGAACAGATTCCCGGTGTTGAGATGGCGGAACTTTCCATGGGGATGTCCGGCGATTTTGAGGTGGCGATTGAAGAAGGGGCGACCCTGGTACGGGTCGGTACGGCTATTTTTGGCGAACGTTAGCTGGAGGAGGAACATTACAATGAAACATCTGGTACTGGTGATATTTGTGCTGCTACTGCCAATAACCGCTGGGGCAGCAAGTTATTCATGGACTGACCCTGCAGGCACCATGCATTTTACCGATGATCTCGGCGCTGTGCCTGCAAAGTATCGGGCCAAGGCGCTGCGTCAGGCAGCAGACGAAGAGTCACCCCCTGATGCACAACCGGTTGCAGTAAAGAATGACTCCAAGACTGCGGCAGCTCCTGCCGGGGCAACTCTCCAAGCTGGATCTGCTCAGGGGACAGTAACCCCGTCCACCAAATTTGGTGATCGCAGTGCAGCTGCATGGCAACAGCAGTTTCAGGCACTGCGGGCGCAGCTTAAAACGATTGAACAGCAGATGGAGCAGCTAAAACTGGATGGGGGAGACGGCAAGAAGTTGCTTGGTCGGGAAAAGATTGCCGAGCTTAATAGCCGTAGCCGTCAACTTAATCAAGAATACGACAATATAAGGGTTCAGCTGAATCAGCTGGTGGAACAGGCAAACAAGGTGGGTCTGCCGCCGGAGTTTGGGCAGTAACCTCTGCTACCTGCTTACCTCTTCAACTATCTTGATCACAAAGCGCTGGGCCGCTTCCACGGCCCGGCTGATATCCCAACGGGACATGTCCCGGTCTTCCACCAGATTACTGATGCCACGGATCTCCAGGCAGGGGATACCATAACGTAGTGCTGTCAGTGCAATCGATGCCCCCTCCATATTTTCGCAAACCGCCTGATAGCGCCGGGCCAGTTCCTGACCACGCCCTTTAGTGCCACTACAGCTTGATACGGTTACAAAACGTCCTCGCACCAGCTGTATGCCATGGCTGCCTGCCAGTTTCATCGCCTTTTGCGCCTCATGTCGTGCCAGTGGAATACTATTGTACCAGGAACGTACACCTTTGGTGAGCAGCGGCAGCTCCATCTGGCCCAGATCCAGCCAGCCGGTTGGAGTGTCCACCCCTTCATCACCAAAAATCTCATCGCTTGCAAGGGCCAGATCACCCACTGAAAGCCCGCTGCCCGGATAGGCACCGCCGCAGCCGGTAATAATAATTAACTCAGGACGATACCGTTCTACCAGTGAAGTGGCTGCTGATGCGGCATTAGCCTTGCCGACCCCCCCAGCACAGCAGACCAGCCGGGTAGCCCCGATGTTTCCTTCGGTTGCGGAAAAGGTGGCGTCAGTGTCACAATAGGGATCCTGCAGTGTATTGACCAGCAGCTCAAGCTCCCGGGGCACGGCGGCCATAATCAGGATCGGCTTCATGGATGCTGCGTGTCCCGCCGGTCCAGCTCCACCTCCGCATAGGCCGAATGGTTATGGATTGACTCGAAGTTCTCTGCCTCAACCGAGAACCAGGTGATGTTCTCTGAGGCTGCCAGCCGCAGGTAGGCCTCCCGCACCATATCCTCCACAAAACGGGGATTCTGGTAGGCCTGTTCGGTGACATGTTTTTCATCAGCCCTCTTCAGCAGCGCATAGAGCGGACTGCTGCCGCACTGTTCAATCAACTCCACCAGATCTTCAATCCAGATGAACTCTTTGTAGCGCACCTTGACGGTCATGATGCTGCGCTGATTGTGGGCGCCAAACTGTGACAGCTCCTTGCTGCAGGGGCAGAGCGAGGTGACCGGCACCTTGACCCCCAGCACAAAGTCAAGCTGATCACCGTTGAGACAGGCGTCAAACTCACAGGTGTATTCCATCAGGGAGCGGGCCCTGGAGACCGGTGCAGCCTTATCAATAAAGTAGGGAAACTCCACCCGCAGGTGGGCAGTCTCTGCTCCCAGCTTTTGACGCATCTCCTGCAGGATCTCCTCCAGCCGATCCAGGGCAATCTGCTCCCGGTGACGGTTCAGGATCTCCACAAAGCGGCTCATGTGGGTGCCTTTAAACTGGTGCGGCAGGTCCACATACATATCCACGGTGGCTACGGTGTGCTGCAGGGAACGGTGCTTGTCCTGCACCACAATCGGGTAGGAGATATTCTTGACCCCCACCTTGCGGATCGGGATCTTGCGGTGATCGCGACTCTGCTGCAGATCAGGCATGGTCTTGGTCATGGCGCATCAGCCTCCACTGCATCCTGAATCGCCTGCCAGACTGCATCCCGACCATCCTTTGAAAGGGCGGAAAAGTGGACCAGCTGCGACTTGTCCATCTGCAGCTTGGCTGCAATGGCGGCAGTCTGCTTGGCACGCTCGTTTTTGGTCACCTTGTCGCACTTGGTCAGCACAATAATCGGACGACGGTTGTAGGAACGCAGCCAGCTCAGCATCTGCAGGTCTTCATCCGAGGGAATCCGGCGGATATCCAGGATCAGCACCACACCCTTCAGCGACTCCCGGCCTGACAGATAGCGCTCCATCATCGGCCCCCACTGGCGCTTGACATCCAGCGGCACCTTGGCATAGCCGTAGCCGGGCAGGTCAACCAGGTTGAGGGAGAACGGGACGCCGGTGACCTGAAAGAAGTTGATCAACTGGGTCCGGCCTGGGGTGGAGCTGGTGCGAACCAGTGCCTTGCGTTCAACAATGACGTTGATCAGGGATGACTTGCCCACATTTGAACGCCCGGCAAAGGCAATTTCCGGCAGGTCGATTGGTGGATAGTCGGCCGGTTTAACGGCACTTTTAATAAACGTTGTCTGGTGAATGTGCATAGTTTGCAGTATAGGTGCTGTTACGGTTGGCGGCAAGGGATAATCCTCCGCTCATTAGCGTCGTCTGACCTTGATGGCGTCCTGTGCAAAGCTGATGATGCGAAAGCCTTTCTGGGTCAGGCCGTTGGCCAGGTACAGGGGGTTTTCCGGAAAGGTCAGCCTGAAACGGCCGATCCCTTCATCTTCAATATCGCTGACCCAGGTGATCTGCTGCAGCTGATCACGGGCTGCAAAGGTCTCTTCCGGTGTTGTGATCCCGTCAACGGTTATGATGACTTTATGGGCCAGCTCTTTCATCCGCAGATTAATCTTGTCCATCAGGACCGGTACGGTTTTTTCTGCAAGGTTTTTCAGGGCTGCATTGCGGGCATCCTCGGCATGGGGGGCAAGGCCCACCGCCTCGTCTGTTCCGGCTGCCAGCATGATCAAGCTTCCCTTGGCATCACGGGTTAAGAGGCGGTAGGTCAGGCGGACCGTGACCTTGTTGAACGGCATGCTGATTCCGTACCCGACATCATCCCCCTTGTTGGTGGAGAGGGTCGGTTCAATCCGTCCGATCAGGATGGTGTTGGATTTGAAGCGATAGGCCAGGGATCGCAGGGAAAGGAAGTTGTCGCTCTTCATGGCCCGTTCCAGATCAGCTGCACGCAGTGAGCCGTTCCCTTCGGCCAGATCTTTCACGGTGAAGCCACGCTGGATCAGGGCGTTGTTGATCGCCTCGGTAAAGGGGCCGCTGTCATCAGAGTTGGCCGCTGCCTTACCGCCAGACAGTTTACGGGACGGTACAAAGACCGCTACTGTGCTGTGCAGGGCCAATGGTGAGACCGCTTCTCTGGCCTGGGATGGTTCAACGCAGGCCTTGACCCGGACACGAAAACTATCACTGCCCTGCTGTTCATGAATCACCTGCAGGCTGGTGACCACGCCGCGGGCCTGACTGCTGATCATATCCTCCAGCAGCACTGAGTCGCTGACAATGGTTCTGCTTTTCAGGTCAACACCGGCAACCTGCTCAACCGCGCTCCATTTGGCCCGGCTGATCGCCTCCATCTTGGCGGACGCCCGGTCTCCCCGCACCAGAGCCCCCTCTCCCTCAGTCTCGACACAGACCGGTTTTGCAAAAGCAGGAGTAGCTGCAGCGATCATGGCCATTACAAGTAGCAGGTATCTCACTTGCTTCCCTCCTTTGAACTGAAGCCACCCTTCACCGAATCTCGCACCGTTTCCCAGTTGCGTCGCCACCAGCCCTTGCGTTGCCCGGATTCAGACGGCTGATTACCTGCCTCTGCCCCAGCATCCTGGCTGCTGCGGACCATGGCGCCGCTGGTAATGGAGCCTCTCACCGCTTCGCTGATAATCCGTGCGGTTGAGGTGCGCTCCTTGACCTCCTGCAGCTCAATCTCGCCCAGGTCAATGGTCTCGATATCAAGCACTTCACCGGTTTTGGGATGCTTGACCACCTTGCCCTCTTTAAAGACAATAAAGCGGAAACCATTGCGGGTGCCGGTCTGGCGTCCGATATCAATGATCACCTTTTCACCCTCCCGCTGCACCACATACCCTTGCAGCGGAAAGGCCTGAATGATCTTGTCCGTTATCTGGGAAACCATGCCTGACAGATCTGTGGCACGTTGGGAGCGGATCTTTTCTGCGGCCAGGATGGTGCCGGTTTCCACATTCAGCAGCCGGGCATTGATTTCAACACTGTTATCCAGCTTGATCACCGTGCCGGAAACCACGGTCTGCACCCCTAGCACCCGCCCCAGCCGGGCTGTGCTGTCCCGGTCAACCAGCCCGGAAGCGCCGATTTTCTGCTCATCAATAATCTTCTTCAGCAGCCGGCGTTCCACAATCTCAAAACGCCCTGCCTCCACCAGTCCGGTGGTCAGCCACTCAGCCACAATCTTGCCGACATCCTTGTCTTCAAAGTTACCTTCGGTCTGAAAATCAAGCACGGCAACCTTGATCTTCTTGAAATCAGCCTGGACAGGCAAGGCCAAGGCAAGGGTGAAAATCATGCTGCCGACTATCAGTAGATATCGCACAGGATTCATCGGACTACTCCTTACGGTTACACTCAGTTAAGCTGGTAGACTGAAAGATCCTTGTCATGGCCGATCACCAGCAGCGTGCCATCCGGGGTCATCCCCATCAGATCCACCCGTTTTTCAGCCCGATAACGCCGCAGCTCGCGACCTGTCTCAGGGTCCCAGAGGATGATCAGGCCATCGCCCCGACGACGTTCGCCGGTGACCAGTTTGCGCCCGTCACGGCTGACTGCCAGATGCACAATCTGATCATCATGGCCGCCCAGAATGCGCAACTGGGTACCGTTTTTAGTATCCCAAAGAATCGCCTGCTTGTCGTCGCTGACCGAAACCAGTCGCTTACCACCAGCAACAAAAGCCAGCATACGGATATCCTTGTGGTGCCCGCTCAGACGACGCTGCAACCTGCCGGTTCCCGGTTCCCAGAGCGAGATGAGTTTGTCTTTGCCACCCGTAGCCAGCAGATGGCCGTCAGGACTTAAGGCCACCGCCAGGACATCATCATCGCTTTTGACAGTTCGAGTCCGGTTGCTGCTTATACTCCAGACCCAGGTTTCCTTGTTATCCAGGCCGATAGCCAGTTGCTGCCCGGTGCGTGAAAACTCAATGTCAGTGGATTTGTCTCTGATTTCAAGAACTGCCACCTGCTGTTGTTTGTTGATATTCCAGACCGTGACCCGCTTGTCCTTGCCTGCCGAGGCCAGCAGCCTGCCGTCATGGCTGATATCAACGGCCGTCACCTCGCCTTTGTGGGCCGGTAGCACAAATAGCTGTTGTCTGGTTTTCAGATCCCAGGCCATGATCCTGCCATCATTATCCCCGGCAGCAACAATGCCTCCGGTGGGAGAAACCGCCAGACTGGTCAGTGATTCTTTCTGGGAAGGGAAGGACATAACCGAGACAAGACCACTCAGGATCTGTCCCTGCCCGGATTGCCGTTTGTTCCGCTCAGCAGCCTCTTTTTCCCGCTTTTTACGCTCTTCCTCAGCCTTGCGGTTTTCTTTGTCACGCTTTTCCTGATCGTCCTGCTCCTGCTCCAGACGCTTGCGCTCTTCATCCTGTTGCTGCTGCAGCTCGTCCCGGCGCTGGGCCTCTTCAACAAAAACGCTGCTGACCTGCTGACCTTCCTGGATACAGCCGGTACAGCTCTCTGTGGTAATGGTGGCCAGTGCGGTCTTTTCCCGGACTTCAGTAATCTTCAGGGAGCCCTTTTCAATCCGTTCAATGGAAAGCACTTCGCCGGTCTTGGGATGCCGCAACGGCTTCCCTTCCAGAAAAACACTGAACTGCAAGCCCGGACTGACGCCGGATTGTCGTCCCAGATCAATCATCACCCGGTCAGCGGTCCGTTGTACCACATAGCCCTGCAGCGGAAAGTGCCGTACGATCCGGGTGGTGATCCGGCTGATCATATTCCGCAGGCCGCTGGCTGAACCGGCCTTGATCCGGTCGGCAGTAACAATGGCGCCGGTCTCCACGTTGATCAGACGGACGTTCAGCTCAAAGGTGTTTTCGTAATGCTGAATGGTGCCGGTCACCACGGTCTTGACCCCCAGCAGACGCCCAAGTTTTGAGGCGCTGGAAGGATCAAACAGGCCTGAAACGCCCATTTTCTGTTCATCAACAATCTGCTGCAGCAGGCGACGCTCGATGATTTCAAACCGCCCGGTCTCCACCAGGCCAGTGGTTAACCATTCTGCGGCAATCCGTCCGACACCGGCCGTTTCAAAGCTGCCCTGCTGCTGGAAATCAAGAACGGCAACCTTGATCTTACGGTATTCTGCAGCTGATACTGACAGTGCCGATGATGCCAGCAGACAGAGCAGGGCTGCGATGGTTACAAGTAGTCGCATGGAGTACGCCTCCTCAGGCAAAACGCCGGAAACGATGGATGGCTTCAGGGATCGATTTTTCTTTGATATTGCCAAATGCCAGCCGCAGGTAGTCTTCCAGCCCAGGGCCGAAGACCTCACCCGGCAGCGTCAGAATGCCTGCCTCAATTGCCAGTTTTTTGGCCACTTCACGACCACTCTTGCCGGAAAAAGGGTGCTTGACCCAGGCAAAGAAACTGCCACTGGCTGCCAGCCTGAAACGGTTACCCGGCAGGCTGAACTCCTCAGTAAACAGGTTGTGGCGGAAGGTCATCATCCGCCGGTTCATCTCCACCCACTGATCAAGATGATCCAGCCCGTACTGCAACGCCAGCTGGGTAATACGAGGCTGACAGACGGTCATGGTATCCTGGATTTTCAGGGCTTGGCGGATCACCTCCGGCGCCGCAGCCAGCATGCCAGCCCGATAACCGGTCAGGGCGTAGCTCTTGCCAAAGGACATGATCTGAATCAGGGTGCTGCCCCATTCCTCCATGGTAAACAGGTCATGGGGCATCCCTTCGATAAAATCGCTGTAGGTTTCATCCAGGATCAGGGCAATCCGGTGCTGCTGGGCCAGAAAATACAGCCGACGCAACAGATCAGGCGGGATGACGGTGCCGGTGGGGTTGCTGGGGGAGACCAACAGGATCGCCCTGGTACGCGGACTGATCAGTTTGGCAATGCTGTCCAGGTTGGGCAGCCCTTTTTCTTTCTCTTTGTACGGTGTGTAGATCGGCCTGATTCCCAGACTGGTCAGGGCCATCGGATGGTCAAAATAGCAGGGCAGCTGGACAATCACCTCATCACCGGCATGGCAGAGGGTCAACATGGCCAGCCAGAAAGCGGCGCTGGCCCCGACCGTCAGGCAGACCTGCTCCGGGTTGATCTTGGCGGCATAGCGGCGGCGGTAACGGCGACAGACCGCCTCCCGCACCTCAACCAGCCCTTCATCCGGGCTGTAGCGGCTGGTCTGGGGATCAAGGGCTACCTGCTGGATATGGCTGATCAGCTCTGCAGGGGGGGCATAATCAGGGATGGCCTGACAAAGGTCAATCAGCGGCGCAGCATACTCAGGCCGCTGAGTAGCCCATTCCTTTACCTCGCTGATCGGGGGCGGATGCACTGCCTTGACATGTTCATTCAGAGAAAAACGCATGGTACAATCCGACCCTCTGTACAATTGGATGTTCGCTGGTATAAAAGACGTTACAGGTCTATATAGCACATCTTTATGGGGAGGCAAACGCGCATGGATCGACCGACACTTGCCTTTTGGTCCGTGATCATCTTTTTAGTTGGTGCTTCCGCCTTTTACGGCATCAATGCTGAAAAGCAGCGCCGCAGCGTACAGAGCGCCAGCGGCAAGATTGAGAATGGCGATCTGGTCCGTCTGGTCAAGGTGATCGATGGTGACAGTCTGGTTGCAGCGCGGGAAGGGCAACCACCGGTCACCATCAGGATTGTAGGGATCAAATCCTTTGACGCCAAGGTGGAAAAGGATGTGGTCACCCCCTTTGCCCAGGCCGCCATGGAGACCATCCAGCGCAGCATGGCTGATCGCCCGGTGCGGGTCCTGCTGGCCACCACCCCCAAGGATAAACATGGCCGCTATCTGGCCACCCTCTATGTTGATGATGAAGATATTGCAATCCGGTTGGTGCGGCAGGGCTTGGCCCTGGTCTACACGGTCTACCCCTTTCCAGCCATGCAGAGTTACCTGCAGGAACAGGAACAGGCCCGGGCCGGACGGCGTGGACTCTGGTCAAACACCACCGCTACGGAGCGGGCGCTGGCGCTTATTCGTGAGTGGCGCTCCCAGAACCAGTAATTCGGCTCCAACTCAAGGCGATAGCTTCGTTGGCTCCTCAGCGTACTGCTGTACGCCTCCGTCGCCGAACTCCTCGCCGCCTTGCTCTCATCCTTGATTTGAAGCCGGAATGGAGGATTTAATAATATGTTTCAGGTTATTCAGTATTTCATGAAAAGCATGGTTCGCAATCCGCCTGAATACCTGCGGGTGCTGGTGCTGATGCTGGCGGTGCTGATCTACGGCACCACCGGTTTTCTCTATTTTGAACTGCCTGCCAACCCTGATCTGAGCTGGGCTGACGGGCTCTGGTACACTATTGTGACCATCGCCACCGTGGGGTATGGCGATTTCTTTCCCAAAAGCCTTGGCGGCCGGTTTCTGGTGGGCTGGCCGATCATGGTTTTTGGTATCGGTCTGTTGGGCTACGCCCTTTCCATGGTGGCTGCGGCGCTGGTCACCTCCAAAACAAAGGAGATCAAGGGGATGTCAACCTTCAAACTGTCTGATCATCTGGTGATATTTAATTTTGCAGGTCTGGCTAAGGTTGAGAGGATCTTGTTGGAACTGGCACTGGACAAGGCTGTGGGGACCAGCATGCCGGTTATTCTGGTGGATGAACAGCTGGATGAGCTGCCGGTTGAGCTGCAGAAACGGGGGGTCCATTATGTGCGCGGCAATCCGACCCGTGATGAAACCCTCCAACGGGCCGCCATTGATCAGGCCCAGCATGCTGTTATTCTGACCCGCGACCCCACTGATCCGGCCTCAGACAACCTGAATGTGGCCATCGCCCTGGCCATTGAAGGACGCTGCAAGCAGGTTAATACCGTGGTGGAATGTATTGACCCCGCCTCGGAAGAACTGCTGCGTAAGGCCGGTTGTGACCGGATCGTCTGCACCAGCCGCTTTGACGCCCATTTCTTAAGTCAGGAACTGCTGAACCCAGGTGTGCAGGAGGTGCTGGGGGATCTGCTCAGCAGCGGCCAGGGGCAGCAGATCTATCTGGTGCCGGTTAGCAGTGTTGGGGCGTTTGAATCGTTTTCTCAACGCTGTCGTAACAAAGGCCATATGGTACTGGGCATCAGCTGCCCTGATGGCAAGGTGAACCTGAACCCGCCTTCAGAAACCCCTGTCACAGCAGGCTGCAGACTGGTTACCATCGGGCCGTCGAGATTAGATGCGCTTTGATGCCGCTACAACCGCCGGAAGGCCGATGCTTTGATGGCGGCCCAGACCGTGCTGCCGGGGGTAATCTGCAATTCTTGCGCTGCAGCAGGCACCACCTCGGCCACCAGTGTACTGCCGTTACAGTCCAGTTCTATGCCGGTTTTTTTGCCTGATTCAAAGAGGCTGCGCACCATGCAGGGCAGCAGGTTCCGGGCACTGATGGCATCGGGGTGGCGCTTGCAGAGGATGATATCTTTAGAAGACAGTTCAAAGGTGCCGGATTCTGTACCGGCGCCGCCGGACAGCAGCAGCTCCCGCCCGGCCCAGGGAAAGGCCAGTAACCCCTGTTGTTCCTGTGGTATCCCCAGCTCCAGCAGATTGATGTAGCCGGTTGAGCTTTGCCCCATCCGCTGGCGGGCCAGTTCTTCCGGCACAACCACACCGGCCAGCTGCCCCTTTTCCAATACCGCCACCTGGTCGGCCATCAGCCGCATCTCCACCAATGAGTGAGAAATAAAGACAAACGGAATCCTGAACCGCTCAGACACCAGATTCAGGTAGGGAATGATCCGGTAGCGCAGGTCATCATCCAGGGCAGAGAGCGGCTCATCCATCAGCAACAGTCGTGGTGAAGCGAGAATCGCCCGTCCCAACGCCACCCGCTGGCTTTGCCCGCCGGACAGCGTCTCCGGCATCTGGCCCAGCAGATCCGTTATCTCCAGCACCTCAGCCACCTCTGCCAGCTCTATCCTGCGCTCTGTTACAGGACAGCGCTGGTACCCGTACAGCAGGTTCTTGCGTACCGTCAGGTGAGGAAACAGGCCATGTTGCTGAAACACCAGGGCGATTCTGCGCTGATGGGAAGGTAGATTGATCCTGCGACTGCTGTCGAAAATCGGTTGACCATCCAGCAGAATCTGTCCGCTATCAGGGGTGATAAGCCCTGCCAGACAACTGACCAGGGTTGATTTGCCGCTGCCGGAAGGACCAAAGATACCAATCCGTTCACCACTGGCCTGCAGATCAAGCTCCAGGGTAAACTCACCCTGTTGTTTGCGTAGCTGTAGGTGCAACTCCATACTGCCTTACCCCTTTTGTGGCCGTGGCTTCCAGGCATACATCCCCAGCAGCACCAGAAATGAGAAGATCAGCATAACGGCTGCCAACCGATGGGCCTGTCCATATTCCAGTGCCTCAACATGGTCGTAGATCTGCACCGAGGCAACCCTGGTCACGCCGGGGATGTTGCCGCCGATCATCAGCACCACGCCAAATTCTCCCACAGTGTGGGCAAAGGTCATGATTGAGGCGGTCAGAAAACCTGGCTTTGCCAGCGGCAGCGCAACGGTGAAAAAGGCGTTCAGTGGCGATGCACCCAGGGTGGCTGCCACCTGCAGCGGACGCTCACCGATCGCCTCAAAGGAGTTTTGCAGCGGTTGCACCATAAACGGCAGAGAGTAGAAGACCGAGGCCAGCACCAAGCCCCAGAAGGTAAACGGGAGCGGACCAACACCCAGTTTTGTGGTTAACCAGCCAAGCGGCCCGTTGGGGCCCATGGCCAGCAACAGGTAAAAACCCAGCACTGACGGAGGCAGCACCAGCGGTAAGGCCACCATCGCCCCCAACGGCCCTTTGGCCCAGGAATGGGTACGGGCCAGCCACCAAGCTACCGGAGTTCCCACCAGTAACAGGATCACGGTAACAATGGCGGCCAGCCGTACGGTCAGCCAGATGGCTTGTAAATCTGCTGGGTCAAGCAGCATCGTTACTCCTAGATTTCATACCCGTAGGTACGGATGAATGCCTTGACCTTATCGGTTTTCAGATAATTTGCCAACCCCTCAGCAGCCGGATTACCTTTGCCTTTCATCAGCAGCACGGCATCCTGACGGATCGGAGTATGCAGATTACCCGGTACAATCCAGGCAGAACCGCTGGTGATCTTACCACCCTTCATGACCTGCGACAGGGCAACAAAGCCAAGATCAGCATTACCGGTACCGGCAAACTGATAGGTCTGGGAGATGTTCTCCCCCTGCACGATCTTGGGCTTGATTGCGGCTGTCAGGCCGCGCTTGGCCAATACCTCCATGGCTGCAACGCCGTAAGGGGCCAGCTGCGGATTGGCAATGGCGATCTTATTAAATGTCCCCTTGGACAGGATATCTCCCTTGGGATCAACCAGGCCGGGCTTGGCAGACCAGAGCACCAGCGTGCCGATGGCATAGGTAAAACGGCTACCAGGAACAGCAAGACCGTCTTTTTCCAGCTGAATCGGTTTCTCATCATCAGCAGACAACATCAGCTGAAACGGTGCACCGTTTTTGATCTGTGCGTAAAACTTGCCTGATGCACCGAATGAAAGCACCACCTTGTGGCCGGTGGCCTTTTCAAAATCTGCGGCAATCTGTTTCATCGGTGCGGTAAAGTTGGCCGCAACCGCCACGTTTACTTCTGCAGCCTGGGCCAGGGATGACAGCATCAACAGGGAGGATGCAGCAATCAGCAGTTTCAACAGTTTCATTTTGTTGGCTCCTTTTGGGTGTATTCCGATTCCAGTTTAAGGACGGAAGCGGAATTAGATATCATAGCCGTACGAACGGATGATCTTCTTTGTCTCCTGTGCCTTCAGGAATGTGAGCAGTGCTCTGCCTGCCGGATTATCTTTGCCCCGTGTCAGCAACACGGCATCCTGTCTGATCTGGGGGTAGAGGCTGGCTGGCACCTGCCAGTGGGAACCGGCTGCATAGCGGCCATTCTTATAGATCTGCGACAGGGCCACAAACCCCAGATCAGCATTGGCGGTGGCAACAAACTGGTAGGTTTGGGAGATATTCTCGCCGAACACCAATTTGGACTGCAGTTGTTCATAGACCCCCAGCTTTTTCATCACCTCAACCCCGGCAGCGCCGTAGACCGCCAGTTTAGGGCTGGCAATGGCCAGCCGTTTAAACTCTGCCTGCTTCAACACCTCACCCTTGGCATCAACCAGCCCCGGCTTGGTACTCCAGAGCATCAGCTTGCCAATGGCATAGGTGAAGCGGGTTTCAGGCAGGGCCAGCCCATCTTTTTCCAGGCGGATCGGGGTCTCGTCATCGGCTGAGATCAGCAGTTCAAACGGAGCGCCGTTCTTGATCTGGGCGTAGAACTTCCCCACGGTGCCGTATGAGATAATCAGCTTGTGGCCGGTGGTCTTCTCAAAGAGGGGCTTTAGCTGTTCCATTGGTGCCGTAAAGTTGGCTGCCACAGCCAGATGCAGATCAGCAGCAGACGCAGAGATGGTTAAGCAGAGGCTTAAACCGGCCATTAGCATAAAGGTGACAACTGTTTTCATCGGCAAACTCCTTTTTTAGACAGGGACAATACTGGCGCCGATATCAGCAGGCTTACCAAAGTAGACTGATGACAGCACCAGGATATCCACGCCGGTTGCGGCATATTCAGCGGCGTTCTGTTCATTGATCCCACCGGCAGCAGAGACCTTGACCGCCGGGTTAATCTGTCTGATCTCTTCCACCAGCGCCTTCAGTTGATCCGGTGGCAGCTTGTCCACCTGCACGACGTCAACACCGCTTTGGGCGATCAGCAGTGCCTCTTCCGGTGAATCCGCCTCCACAATAATCTTGGTCTCCAGCGCCTCGCGCTTCAATGTTTCAACATGCCGTAAAAACGGCTCCAGCCCACCCATAAACACGGTATGCTGCTTGAACACCAGCACCGTCTCCGACAGCCCCAGACGGTGGGGCAATGCACCACCAGCGCAGATCGCCTTAATGGCCAACTTCTTGGTGCCGGGAAAGGTCTTGCGGGTGGTCAACACGGCAATATAGGGGTTGATTTCCCGCGCAGCAGTGACAATTCTGGCAGTACGGGTGGCGATGCCGGAACCGTACTCCAGCAGATTCACGGCCACCTTCCAACCGGCGTGTAATGCCTGGGCCGGACCAATGGCCTTCAGAAAGATCTCGCCTGCCCCCAACAGGGTGCCGCTGGGTGTCTGCTGCGTGATGCTGCAACCGCATTTTTCCAGCAGCCGTGCAGCCTCTTCCGTGCAGCAGAGCACGGTTTCATGACGGGTACTGAAACGGATCTCACCCGGTTGCCCTCCAATCCCCAGCAGATGGGTGGTCAGGTCGCCATAGGGGATATCCTCTTCCAGAAATCGTTCAATTTCATAATCCGGCAGGCAGGTAATCATACTGAACCTCGTCTATCGTTATAGTGCTTAAAATATAACGCTACTGATGAAAAAAGGGACAGCTCCGTTGATGTCCCTCTATCGATTAATCCAATTTTAAATCACGGTGTAATCAGCTGACCCCAAGAATCACGCTGGAAGCCTTAAACAGTGCGGTTGCGCTGCCACCAACCTTCAAACCCAGCCGCTTGGCGCTGCCATCGGTAATCACGGCGCTGATGGTATTACCACCTGGCAGCTCCAGATCAACTTCACAACTGACCGGACCTTCAACCAGTTTGGCTATGGTGCCGGTCAGCAGATTGCGGGTGCTTAACTTTGCTCCTGCCAGATCTGTGCCGATTACTACTGAACTGGCCTTAACAATGGCATAGGCAGCCATCCCCTCTTTAAGCCCCAGGTTATCAATGGCGCCGTTGGTTACCACTGCGGTAATGGCGGTGTCACCTTTTAATGCCAGGGTTACCTCGGCATTGACTGCCCCTTTACTAATGGATGCTACGGTGCCGTTAAATACGTTACGTGCGCTGACTTTCATGCTGATCCTCCTTAAGAATTGGTAGAGACTACCGGTGTCGCCCAGACGCTGGTCCAGGTTCTTCAAAAACTTGCGATGTTCTTCCTGCACCACGCGAAACTGCTCAAGCACCTCGCGGCCTGCAGTGGTGAGGGTGGTTCCGCCACCGCCTTTGCCCCCGGTGGCACGGTCAACCAGAGGTGCGGCAGCCAGATTGTTGATCTGGTTTACCATCTCCCAGGCGGTCTTGTAACTGATCCCCACCGCCTTGGCTGCCTGGGTGATGGAGCCAAGTTCGTCAATCTTCTCTAATAGAGCGATCCGGTCGCCACCCAGAAACTTGCTTTCAGCCCTATTAAACCAGAGGCTACCGTCCAGCTCTACAGCTTGTGCCTTACCCATTGGTACACCCCGTCGGGTCTTCTTGTGATTGGTTGCTGGTGCAACCTTTGGCCAAACTATACCCGATTTTGGCGTTATGTGTAGTTGGAAATTCCCGTTTAGACCATGCATCGCTCAGATGATGAAAACAAAACCGCTCTTTTCGTACATTTTGGAACTATCCGCTTTAAAAGCTACGTTGCGGTACTTTAAAGAGAAGCCAGAAGGGACCGGCAACACCGAAAAAAACATCCCACACAAGGTTTTTAACTAATTTCAATCCACTTCGCAACATCATCTAACAATCTGTATTTATATATCTATATCAAACAAGTGCCTTCTGCCAGAACATGTCTGGTGCTCCGCAATCCGTAAAAATATCTTTCTCTGGCACGCTCTCTGCTCTAGGGGATTTCAGCGCTGATGAACCGGTTCCACCCATTTCCTGCTTGACCCCAAAGGAGTCTTATCATGACCAGAAAAATTGCAATTTATGGCAAAGGCGGCATCGGCAAATCAACCACCACCCAAAACACAGCAGGCGCAATGGCCCATTTCCAGAACCAGAAAATCTTTATACATGGCTGTGACCCCAAGGCAGATTCAACCCGTCTGATTCTTGGTGGCAACATGCAGCAAACCTTGATGGATGTCCTGCGCGAGGAAGGGGCGGAAAAGATTACCATCGAAAAGGTGGTCAAGAATGGCTACCAGAACATCCTCTGCGTTGAATCAGGTGGACCTGAGCCTGGTGTCGGCTGCGCCGGTCGTGGCGTTATCACTGCCATCGACCTGATGGAAGACCTGGGTGCCTATACCGATGATCTGGATTTCGTCTTTTTTGACGTTCTGGGCGATGTTGTCTGCGGCGGTTTTGCCATGCCGATCCGGGACGGCAAGGCTCAGGAAGTGTACATCGTGGCATCGGGCGAGATGATGGCAATTTACGCTGCCAACAATATCTGCAAAGGGCTGGTGAAATACGCCAAACAGAGCGGTGTGCGTCTGGGCGGCATTATCTGCAACAGCCGGAATGTTGACGGTGAAAAGGAGTTTCTGGAAGAGTTTACCGCATCAATCGGTACCCATATGATCCACTTTGTACCGCGCGACAACATCGTGCAGAAGGCTGAATTCAACAAGAAAACCGTCACCGAATTTGATCCCGATTGTAATCAGGCCCAGGAGTACAGGGAACTTGGCCGCAAGATCATTGAAAACAAAAACTTTGTGATCCCCAAACCGCTTACCATGGATCAGCTTGAGGCGATGGTAGTCAAGTACGGGCTTATGGACTGATTCCGGCATTTACCGATCAAGGAACCACTTTACATAAGGAGAACGACACCATGCCCTATCATGAGTTTGAATGCAGTACCTGTATACCGGAGCGAAAAAAACATGCGGTCATAAAAGGCCCTGGCGAGGATCTGACCTCAGCCCTGCCTGAAGGGTATCTAAATACAATTCCAGGTTCGATCACCGAGCGCGGCTGTGCCTACTGCGGTGCCAAGCATGTTATCGGCACCCCCATGAAGGACGTTATCCACCTGAGTCACGGACCGGTGGGTTGCACCTATGACACCTGGCAGACCAAACGGTACATCAGCGATAACGACAACTTCCAACTGAAATATACCTATGCCTCAGATATGAAGGAAAAGCATATCGTATTTGGCGCAGAGAAGATGCTTAAGCAGAACATCATTGAAGCGTTCAAGGCGTTTCCTGAGATCAAGCGGATGACCCTCTACCAAACCTGCGCTTCGGCCCTGATCGGTGATGACATTAACGCCGTGGCCCAGGAAGTAATGGATGAGATGCCGGAGGTGGATATCTTTGTCTGTAACTCTCCCGGCTTCAGGGGACCAAGCCAATCCGGCGGGCACCACACCATCAACATCGCCTGGATTAAAGACAAGGTCGGCACGATTGAACCCAAGATCACCGGTGATTACGTGATTAACTATGTTGGTGAGTACAACATCCAGGGCGATGAAGTGATCATGCAGGATTACTTCAAGCGGATGGGAATTCAGGTGCTGTCAACCTTCACCGGCAACGGTTCCTACGATGATCTCAGGGCCATGCACGGCGCCCACCTGAACGTGCTGGAATGCGCCCGGTCAGCCGAGTACATCTGCAACGAACTACGGGTCCGTTACGGCATACCACGGCTGGATATTGACGGCTTTGGCTTTGAACCGCTCGCACAATCGCTCAGAAAAGTCGGCCTGTTCTTTGGAATTGAGGACCGGGCACAGAAGATTATTGAGGAAGAAACCGCCCGCTGGAAACCGGAGCTTGACTGGTACAAAGAGCGCCTGATGGGCAAAAAAGTCTGCCTCTGGCCGGGTGGCTCCAAACTCTGGCACTGGGCCCACGTGATCCACGAAGAGATGGGGCTTGATGTTGTGTCGGTATACACCAAGTTCGGCCACCAGCAGGATATGGAAAAAGGGATTGCCCGCTGTGAAGAAGGCGCCCTTGCCATTGACGATCCCAACGAGCTTGAGTCGGTCGAGGCCATGCTGAAGCTAAAACCGGACATCATCTTTACCGGCAAACGTCCGGGGGAAGTTGCCAAAAAAATCCGGGTGCCGTACCTCAATGCCCATGCCTATCACAATGGCCCCTACAAAGGCTACGAAGGCTGGGTCCGCTTTGCACGGGATATCTACAACGCCATCTATTCGCCGATCCACCAGCTTTCATTTCTGGACATCAGCAAGGATGAGATCCCGACCAACCAGGGCTTTGCAACACAGCAGATGCTTTCAGACACAACCTTGCCGGAAGAGGTCGTTTCCTCCCGGGAGATGCGGCAGTACACCGGAAACTATGATTGCATTCCTGACTATCTGAACAAAACCTATCCGTACATGCAAAAAACGCCTGCCAGCGAGAACTAGGAGGGAGAGGATCTGATGAAAGAGAAAATTGCTCAACTGGAAGATTACATCATGAAGCATTGTCTCTGGCAGTTTCACTCCCGGACCTGGGACCGTGAACGCCAGAATGCAGGGGTGCTGGGCACCACCATGAATATTTTGTGTGACGAGCCGGTGGCAAACGAGACCCGTGAAGATCGTTGCTACTGGGTGGATGCAGTCTGTCTGGCAGATGCCTTCAAGAGCCGCTACAGCTGGCTGGCCGAGATGGACAAGGCAGCGATGAAAACGCTGATGCAAGCACTGAAAGAGCGGATTGATCACCTGACCATTTCAGGGTCGCTGAACAAAGAGCTTACTGACAAGCAATATTAGGAAGGAGTACCGATATGTCCTGTGAAGTAATGAATAAAGAGCGTGTGGGTGTTATCAACCCGATATTCACCTGTCAGCCCTGCGGCGCTCAATTTGCCAGCATCGGCATTAAAGACTGTATCGGGCTTGTTCACGGAGGACAGGGTTGTGTCATGTTTGTCCGGCTGCTGTTCTCACAACATTTTAAAGAGAGTTTTGAGCTGGCCTCCACCTCCGTCCATGAAGAAGGGGCGGTGTTTGGTGCGCTCAACCGGGTGGAAACCGGCGTGGATGTGCTGTTGATGCGCTATCCCCACCTCAAGGTCATACCGATCATCTCAACCTGCTCAACCGAGATTATCGGAGACGATATCGACGGGGTGGTCATCAAGCTGAATGAAGGGCTGCTGCAGGAAAAATATGCTGATCGTGAAGTGCATCTGATTCCGATCCATTCCCCCAGTTTTGTGGGCAGCATGGTCAGTGGTTACGACGTGGCGGTACATGACTTCGTAAAATACTTCTCAAAGAAGGATAAGCCGAACCTAAAGATCAACCTGATCACCGGCTGGGTTAATCCGGGGGATGTGACCGCACTGAAGCACCTGCTGGCAGAAATGCAGATTGACGCCACCGTGCTGTTTGAGATCGAAAACTTTGATTCTCCTGTAATGCCGGACGGCAACCACGTCTCCCACGGTAACACCACCATTGAAGACCTGATCGGCACCGCCGATGCCCAGGGTACCATCGCCCTGAACCGTTATGAAGGCGGCAAAGCAGCCAAGTTTCTGCAAAAGCGCTGGGATGTACCGGCGATCATCGGACCCACACCGATCGGTATCCGCAACACCGATACCTTCCTGCAAAATCTGAAGACCATGACAGGAAAGCCGATTCCTGAATCACTGGTGCGTGAACGGGGGCTTGCCATTGATGCACTGACCGACCTGACCCACCTGTTCCTGGCCGACAAAAAGGTTGCCATCTACGGCAATGCTGATCTGGTGATCGGCCTGGCTGAATTCTGTCTGGACCTTGAAATGAAGCCGATGGTGCTGCTGTTGGGTGACGACAACAGCGCCTACAAGGATGACCCACGGATCAAGGCGCTGCAGGAAAACGTTGATTACGATATGCAGATCATCATGAACGCAGATTTTTGGGAACTTGAGAACCGGATCAAGAATGAAGGACTTGAGCTGGACCTGATCCTGGGCCACTCCAAAGGCCGGTTTATCTCCATTGACTACAACATCCCGATGCTACGGGTTGGTTTCCCCACCTATGACCGCGCAGGGCTGCATCGCTATCCGGTGGTTGGGTATGCCGGAGCAACCTGGCTGGCTGAGCAGATGGCAAACACCCTGTTTGCCGACATGGAATATAAGAAAAACAAGGAGTGGATTCTGAACGTTTGGTAATCGAATCGGAAGGAATCTGTTCAACATGGTGTGGGGTGTCCGCAGGATCAGATGCGGATGCCTTGCTGCCTGCTCTCTGACAAGCAGGGACGAAAGGAAGCCCTATGGAAATTGCAACCTATCTCAATACAAAAGGCGCTATTGCCGGCTGTCATGAAAAGGGCCGGATATGCGTCTACGAACAGACGGAAGACAGCTGGACAGCAATAAAAGAAATTGCACTTGAAATGGATCTGGATCTGTCGCTTTCAGAGATGAAGGTCAGAATAAAGGCCGCCATTGCGCAGCTGGACGATTGCGAGGTGTTTGTTGTCCAGGAATTCAGGGGGTTGCTCCATGCCCTGCTAAAGGAAGAGTTCGGGTTTCGTACCTGGAAATCAGAAGGGACCCTGCTGGAACAACTGGAGTATGTTGCCCGGCATGACAGGGAGTTTGTTGCTGCACAGGCGGCCCTGGCTGCCGCAGGCCACAGTTGCAGCAGCTCAGAAAGTCATTCCAACTGCGGGGGCGGCTGCTCTTCACGCCGTCCGCAAAGGGGGGCTGCGCCATCTGCTCCAGCCCAGCCACTGCCGCAACCGGTGCCGGTGGGCGACAGCTGTGACGGGTACTATCAGATCAACCTGGCAGAGATCCTTAAAAAGGATAGCAGCCTCAACTCAAAACAGGTGTTGGTGCCGTTCATGTCCGGGGTTGCTTTTAAAAAGCTTGAAGTGCTCTGCGACCATCCACCGCGCTGGTTTTCCAATGAGCTGGGCAAACTGAACCTGACCGTTGCATCAGAACTGCCTGACAGCACAGGGGCGGGGCTAAAGGTCATGGTTGTTCCAATGCAAGCCTGCTAGCGCACAACATCCAACAACAAAAAGGGCCACACCATGAGTGATCGCAACAAAAAGACGCATCACCTGATTTTCTTCTACGGCTCCAACATGAACCCCGGGCTGATCTCTTCACGCTGTTCTAAACCGGAGCCCCTTACAGTTGCGCATCTGGCTGACCACAGCCTTGCCTTTTTCGGCTATTCCAAACGTTGGGATGGTGGTGCCGCAACCCTGATCAGCAGCCCGGGTGAAGATCTTTGGGGGGTGGTGTACAAGCTCTCCTTTTGGGATACCGAACGGCTTGATTCCTGGCAGGATGTCCGTTTAGACGGCACTGGTGACTATTTTCTGCTCCCAACGGAGGTGGTTGGGGTTGATGGCAAGATCTATCCGGTATTGCTCTACAGAAAGTACTACCACGGCGGTCCCCAACAGATGCCCAGTGAAGAGTATCTCGAAACAATCCTGTCCGGTGCTGGCTCACACGGTCTGCCTCTTGCATATATTGAAAAATTGCGTGAAATCAAGACGAAGAAAGCAGCCTTTCCGGTGCCGCGTATCTTTGACCATGAATGCACGTCATCCTTTGGCGCAAATAGCTGTGATTGCGGCGGATTAAAGACACCAGAAAACTAAAACAAGGAGATTTATACCATGCAGGGATCAACAGATCATCATCCCCACGGTCTGATGCGGCGTAAAGACCGGGAAATTACCGATCGAACAGAAATCGATGCCATCATCAACGGAACCAATCTGATGCGTATTGCGCTGGTTGATGGCGCTATGCCGTTTTTGGTGCCGGTTTTCTACGCCTTTGACGGCACAGCGCTCTATTTCCATTCAGCCCAGGCCGGTTCAAAAATTGAGATTATAAAGCGGAACAATAACGTCTGCTTTGAGATCAGTATTGATAACGGCTTTATTGAAAGTGAAGAACCCTGCGACTTTGAGGCAAAACACCGCACGGTCATCGGCATCGGTAAGGCTGTGTTTGTCGAGGATACAGCTGATAAAATTAAGGCACTTGATCTGATTGTTGCCCACTTTACCGAGAAGAAATTTGAATACCCGAAATCGAATCTGGACCGCACCGCAGTTCTTCGGATTGATATTGTATCGGTTAAAGGCAAGAAACACGGCTTGTAACTTGTTAGTACCGGGCTAAATTTTGTAAAGCTGAGACTGCGGCGAGGAGGCAGATTCATGGACGGTATTCAGCCCGGCTCTTTCACCAGCATCATCAACCTCAAGGCCGTTTAGGCGGGCAACCTCATGCCCAACAGAAGATTTGGCTGCGTCATATTTCACGCTTGCTTCACTGACTCGACACTCGTGAAGATTCATTGAGTGATCCATCCTAAAGCGTTATCGTTTTTATGATTCTCATGGCTTCGTTTGTTTGTTTTTCTTGAATCTCGGCAGCTTCTTCATTTCATTCGCCGCCTTCTCAAAATCCATATCCACCGCGCGCGGTTGTGCATCCAGCAAGGCGCGATAGTGCGCATACTCCTGCTCCGCCTTGGCCCTGGCCGTCTCGGCGGAAATCTTTCCGGCATGATCAAGCAACTTGCGCCCCGAGATTTTCAGGAACTCATCCAGCTTCGTGATCCAGTCGCGCATCGTCATCGGTTTCCGCTCCAGAGCCTGCAGTTCGGCGTACTCAATGTAGAGGTTCACAATGCGATTCAGCACCTGGAGTTCATCTTCCGTGAGGTAGTTCTTGGCGATGGACACATCCTCTTTCCGCACGATACCACCGGGTCGCGTCGTTTGCAGCCCCATCAGCGGCTTTGCCGCATCCGCCCGGTCGTGGATGATTTCGGCCGCTGTCTGGCCATGTGTAGCCCAGTGCATCTTGTTCTGTACCGTGGCGAAAAACTGCTGGGCCAGTTCCGTATCCGGCGAGTAGTCAACACTAGTCGCATAAATATCGAGCACCTTCTGATAGAACCGCCGTTCGGACGAGCGGATGTCCCGGATACGCTCCAGTAGCTCATCGAAGTAATCCGTCTGCCCTCTACCCGCTGGATTCTTCAACCGCTCGTCATCCATGGTGAAACCCTGCACCAGATACTCGCTTAAACGCGCCGTCGCCCACTGGCGGAACTGCGTGCCACGGTGGCTGCGCACACGAAAACCGACGGCAAGAATAGCGGGTAGGCTGTAGTGCATGACTGGCCGAGAAACCTGTCGGGAGCCCTCTAATTGAACTATTAAGTGGGACTTAATAGTTGCTTCTGCCGATAGCTCGCCCTCTGCGTAAATCGCCTTCAGGTGCAGGTTGATGTTCGGAACCGTCGTATGGAATAGCTCCGCCATCTGGATCTGCGACAGCCACAGCGTCTCATTCTCAAACCGGCACTGGACACGCGTCCGGCCATCCTCGGTCTGATATAGGATGATTTCAGATTGGGGCAAACGTTTGTCACTCATGACAATGCCTCCGTCACCTGGACCTCACGGCTCAACAGCTTCGTCATAGCGTCATCCCTTCAAAACGTTTCAGAGAGTTGAGTATCCTGACCAGTATTGTCTTAATACACTCGTCATGATCACTTATACTCTCAGTTCTTACCAAAGATGAGAGCCTATTGTCATCTGGATACGTTAAGCTGGAATTTTAAACCAAGCAAACAGCAGAAAGGTGACAGAGAACAGAGTGGCTACCGCATCCGCTCCACCCGATACTCCCCGCCGATAATCATATACTCATCTTCACCCTTCAGGATGCTGCCCGGCAGCAGGTCATTGTAGAAGAAGATCTTGGCCAGTGGCACCTGGGTCTTCCAGACCGTGCGGCCAAACTCCCAGGCCCGCTCCTCTTCAAGGGTAAACGAGACCAGGTTGTTCAGGCGCACAATCTGCTGTCGGTCCCCCATATCCTCAAGAATATCGTATTCCTCGGCATCGTGGGTGCCCCGATAGAGGGTGATCACATCCTGGCAATGATATTTTCTGCGTAGTTCAAACTGCCCGTATTCAAACAGGATATCCAGCTGCGACTGAATGGCGCTGGTACAGGCACTACCCTGCATGACATCAACGGAATAGTTGAAATAGGCCTTGCTGTTGATATCGCTGATTCGCTCTTTGTGAAAGGTGGGGGTAATGCCGATCCGGCTCTCGACCCATCGCTTGAGGACCGCGCCGGAGATTGAATTTGAATCAATCATCCAGCAGCTTAAGAAACGAAGATAGTTATTCTTGATGCTGTTTCTGGCAGGAACGGTGGACTGTTGTTCCCAATGGTGCAGTTGAAATTTGACCGACATAAAATCCATGAAAATAGCAGCGCGCTCCTGCTGGCTGGCAACTGCCCGCAACTTGTCAAACAGAAAGCGGTTCGCCTGTTTGACTCCCTGAATCTCCAAAAGCTGGGGATTAGCATTAAAGTGGTGGGAGGCAATAACCCAGGGCGGCAGATTGCACGAGTTGAATGATCCGTATTTCAGGTGTCAGATCTCCTTTGCTGTCATCTGAAACGCTTGTAGTCTAGGTTGAATTTAGACATCCTGAGTCCCATGATTCTCCGCGTTAGGCCCAGCTCCTGGGCTGCTTCCGTTACATTGCCGTGGTGAGTTTTCAGCGCCTCCACCAGCAATTCGTACTCAATGGCAGCCAGCTTTGTCTCCAGCCCGCCGGTTTGACCGGAAGCTGGCAAGGTTGGCAATTGCAGCGATGGTGGCAGATTATAACCGTGGATTACCTCATCCTCGGTCAGGATAATGGCCCGTTCAATCACATTTTCAAGCTCCCGTACGTTGCCCGGCCAGGGGTAATTCATCAGCATGTTCAGGGCAGGGGTTGAGATACGCCTGATCTCCTTGCCGCTCTCTGCTGCAAAGCGGGCCACAAAATGGTCAGCCAGGGTGATGATGTCACTTCCGCGATCCCGCAGAGGCGGAATAGTGATCGGGAAGACATTGAGACGATAATAGAGGTCTTCCCGGAACTGTCCCCGTGCAACCATCTCAACCAGATCACGGTTGGTGGCTGCAATAATGCGGATGTTTACTTTGATCGGCTGATTGCCACCCACCCGCTCAAAGGTTTTTTCCTGCAGCACCCGCAACAGTTTGGCCTGCATGGCAAGTGACAGCTCGCCAACCTCATCCAGAAAGATGGTGCCACCGTCCGCCTCTTCAAAACGACCGACTCGATGGTTTGTGGCTCCGGTAAAGGAACCTTTTTCATGTCCAAACAGCTCACTCTCAATAATATTTTCCGGCAGTGCAGCACAGTTGAACTTCACCAGTGGCCCGTTGGCCAGCGGGCTATGGTAGTGAATGGCGCCTGCCACCAACTCTTTACCGACACCGCTTTCACCCAGAATCAGGACGGTGGTCCGGGTCTTGGTTATCTTATGGATCAGGTCATACACCTCCAGCATCGCCTTGGAGTTGCCGATGATGTTGCCCGGTCTGAATTTCTGCTTCAGAGCGTCATGCAGGCGGCGGTTCTCCCGTTCAAGCTGCGCCTTGTCAAAATGCTCCACCAGATAGAGTTCAACCGCCGGGGCGATCATGGCGGCAAAGGTTGAGAGCAACTCCACATCCTGCTCCAACAGCTTGTTGCTGTCATAAATCCGCTCGGCGCTGATCACCCCCAGCACCTTGCGGCCTCGCATAACCGGCACGCAGACAAAGGAGAGTTCCTGATCAAGGCCATATTTAAGGCTACGGGTACGGTGAAGAAAGGCCGGTTCTTCACTGATGCACGGCAGCATAATCGCCTTGCCGGTTTCCACTACCTTACCGGTAATCCCCTCGCCCAGGGTGTAGACACCGCGGGAAGCCTCCTCTGCAGTCATGCCGAAGCTCTTATGGATGCTGATCCTGCCAGACTTGTGATGGTAGAGACAGATCATACCGCAGACGATGTTCATCTCCTGTTGCATGATCTGCAGGAGAATGCTCAACGTATCGCCAAGGTTAGCGCTTTCAGCAATGACCTGGCTCATCTGGTAGAGTAGCGGAAAGACCTTGGCCCGACATTCAAGGTTGCGGCACTTGCCAACGGTTGCCAGGTTAAGGCGCAACGCATTGGGCTTCGGCTTGTCACTGCTGAAGATAACCTTCAGGTCAGGTTTTCCTGTTGCCGAAGCCTCTTCCCACCTGTTTGCTACCATGCCGGTTGTGCCTCTGCCTTACGCAGCCAGGGTGCAGGATTGCTGCGCAGCACCTCCTGCAGGCGGGTGATCATCTCTTCAATCGATACCGACCCACCGGTCTTGATCGGGTGGATCTTACTGGCGGCCATTTTTGCAATGGCCGGACCGCTGATGCTCCGGGCGCAGACAATGGCACAGTCCTGCAGGGCACTGACCTTGGCACTGATCCTGTCATCCCGGCTACGCTCCAGTTCCTTGACCGGTACGGAATAGGCATAGCAAGCCTCATCCGCCCCGATGTGCCAGACTGAAAAGCGGGTTGTCGCGTGGAAATCCTGATCAATCAGGACACCGGTTGAGGTTGAAAAGGCTACTTCCATAGGGGCCTCCTCTGTAGCAGTAAAACAGGGCGGCAGCGAACACCGCCCCGCATGTACAACCATCAGGCTGTTTCAGCCTTGCCCACGTTCTCTTCGTCATCAATCTCCATCACACCAAACTCCATCAGCAACTCTTCCAACTCCTCCATCTCCAGCGGAGTAGGAATCACCAGCATCTTGTTTTCAAGGATCTTCCTGGCCAGGGTACGATACTCTTCAGCCTGCTTATGCTCCGGGGAGTATTCGATAACGGTCATCCGGCGCAGCTCGGCCCGTTGCACCTGATTGTCACGGGGCACAAAGTGGATCATCTGGGTGCCCAGCTTTCTGGCCAGTGCCTCAATCAACTCATCCTCGCGGTCAGTCTTGCGGGAGTTGCAGATCAGGCCGCCCAGACGAACCTTGCCAGAGGAGGCATACTTGAGAATGCCTTTGGAAATGTTATTGGCAGCGTACATGGCCATCATCTCACCAGAGGTGACGATGTAGATCTCTTCAGCCTTGCCCTCACGGATCGGCATGGCAAACCCGCCGCAGACAACGTCGCCCAGAACATCATAGAAGACAAAATCAAGATCATCAGAGTAGGCACCATTTTCCTCCAGGAAGTTGATGGCGGTAATAACACCGCGCCCTGCACAGCCAACACCCGGCTCAGGACCGCCGGATTCGACACACTTCACATCGCCGTAACCGATCTTCATCACGTCATCAACTTCAAGGTCTTCAACCGTACCCAATTCCCGTACCAGGTCCATCACCGTATTCTGTGCCTTGGCATGCAGGATCAGACGGGTGGAGTCTGCCTTGGGGTCACAGCCGACGATCATGACTTTCTTGCCGATGGAGGCCAGGCCTGCCACCGTGTTCTGTGTTGTGGTTGACTTGCCGATGCCACCTTTGCCGTAAATAGCTACCTGCCTCATCTGTATTACTCCTTTCGCCCGTCATGTCCGGGCCGTTGGCATACCTGCATGCGTTGAGTTACTGCTGTTTTTAGTCGTTATATAATTTAATACATAACGCATGCCAACGTTGATAATTGAAATAAATGGCAATTATATTGAATTGTTATGTCGGCGCTCAAGTTGTTTTGAATCCGGGTGGGTGCATAAAAACAGTGCCGCTGCCGTATTTATGACCAAAACAGGCGGGAGAACAGGAGCCTGATCTGTCGCTGCTTAGCTTCCTTGTAGAATCGTACTGATCTGCTGACAGGAGAGCTGTTTGCCGCAAAACTGGCGATAAAATGCCCTTGTTTCTTCAGAAGGAGACATCTGGTGAAAGCGATCTGGATACAGCATTTTTGCCATCCAGAGAATGCCGGGGGCCTGTTCAGGGGTGTAGTTGCTCCAGGGATGCAGTCCCATCGGCATGGCAAAGACCCGCCGCTGTTTGACTGCACGCAATGACGCAAAGCGTTGGTCTGTGTAGGCCCGTTTCAGATCTTCCGGGCTCCAGACAAACAGAATATCCGGGTTCCAGACCAGCAACGTTTCAAGGGAGATAGTGGCATGGTCAGCAGGCAACGTGCCCACAGCGGCATATCTGCCGCCACTGCGTTCAATCAGCATCCGTGCCGTGCTGACCATCGGCAGGCTCAGTGGTTCAAGGCGGCAGAACAGGGCGCGGGGACGTTGCGTCTCTGGCAGTGCGCCAACCTCGGCCCGTACCCGCTCCAGATTTTTTCGGTAATAGCGCTCATAGGCTGCAGCCTGGTCTCGGCGGTTCAGCAAATCCCCCAGAACCTGCATGGTGGCTGGTACGCTGTCCGGTCCTTTCCAGAGCAGGCAAAATGCGGTAAATCCCCTGCGCTCCAGCATACGGGCAGTCTGTTCATTGTCCACCAGCACCAGGTCATGGGGCAGGGCCCGCAACGCCTCAAGATCCGGTGTCCAGGATGGCCCCATGCCGGACACCACCGGGCCGTTAGCTGCTGGGACAAAAAGTTGTTGCAGCTTCCAGCGCCCCCGCATCGGTTGCGGTAGGCCGTTAACAATCAGATCAGCCCGCCCAAGTGCCACAATAAAAGCGTTAATTGCCGGAGTACCACCGGCAGTCACCACCCGGCGGATATACCTTGGTACCTGGACCTGACGGCCAGCCATATCGGTTATGGTGCGGGTTGGCGGTGCAGCATACGTCTGCCCCACAGATAACAGCAAAAAAAGTGCAAACATGCTGATGCGAAGAAACATGGTAGCCACCTTAAAATTCCCCAGCTATCTCTTCCCCATTACGCAGGGCATGGCGCACAGCAGTCAGGCGGGCATCCATCTCCTCAAACAGGGTCAGGTTGGCCCGTTCTGCGGGGCTGGTGCTGCGGATGCTGGAAACGCCGCCATTTTTAAAGATCAGCCGCTGTTGCCCCATCAGGGCCAATATCGGGTCATGGGTGGACATCAGCACAATCTTGTCCTGATCAGCCAGCAGTGACAGTGCCCGCTTGCGGTCGATCCCGGCATTTTCTATCTCATCAATCAGGACGATTGGTGAGCTGCTGAGACAGGCCACATCCGCGATCATCAGGGCGCGGGATTGTCCGCCGGACAGGGCAGTGACCGGCGTGACCGGGGTGAATTGCTCACCAGCCAGGCTGTTGGCAAGTTCAAGGATGGTGGCGGTGATGGCAGCCGGATCAGCCACCATCCGGCTTTCTGCATGCAGCCGGATAAACTCCTCCGCCGAGAGGTCCATCACAAAGTTCATGTTCTGTGAAAGCTGGGCCACCAGTTTCTGCTCCACCGCATAGCGCCGGGCCAGATCAGGGGCTGCACCATTAATCAAGACCGTCCGACCGGTGGGGCTATCCCCTTGGGCCAGCCATTCAATATCAGCCAAAAAGCGGCTCTTGCCTGATCCAGTGGGGCCGACAATGCAGGTTACCTCACCAGGCCGCAGTTCAAGCCTGAAGTTTTCCGGATTGCCGCTCTTGTCACGTCCACCCAGCACGGTGACCGATGAGACCAGCGCCTGCTGCTGGTTGCGCAGCCGCTCTATCCCTGCCATGTAGTCGCAGAACTGCCCCAGCAGGTCCTGGCGTTCAATTCCCACATCCAGCAGCAGTTCTTCATCCAGTGCTGCCACGGTTCTGCCCAGTGTCTGGCCTTCAGGCAGTGATGATAGCCCAAGGGCAGAAAAGAACTCACGGGCATGGGGATGTTCACCAAACAACTGGTCAAGGGTCATATCAGCATAAGTGCTTTCCATAGCGATTACCCCAACTCCATCTTCTTAACGTTACCCATCTGGAAGTCCGCACCGATCCGGCGCTGGCCCAGGCAGTAGGAGCAGAGTGCGGCTGGCATGGAAAAGCGCAGCAGCTTGCCCTGCAGCGAATCAACCGCAGCAGCATCCCGTAGCAACCGCCCCAGCTCATGGCCACCCTGGCCGGTCAGGCCGTTGACATGGATGATCACCGCGCTGCTGTTGACCTGGCGGATGCGGTGGACAAAGACCTCCCGTTCTGCCTGGGAGACAATATCCCCCTTGGTAATCACCACGATATCGGCCATTTTCAGCATCGGCCCGATCTTGCGCGGGGTTTCTACACCACTTAAGTTATCGATCACGCAGACCGCGCAGACATCCTTGATATGGGGCGCGCAACGGTTACAGAGGCCGGCACTCTCGCTGATCAGCAGATCAAAATTGCTTTGCAGGCCCCAATCCAGACATTCTTCAATGTTGCTGACATAAAAATGATCCGGGCAGAGGTTGCCGGACAGACCGGTGCGGGCCGGTATGCCGCGCCGCTCATACAGCACCTGATCCCCTGAAGAGAGGCAGTCAAACTTTATCACACCAACGGAAACACCATCTGCCTGCAACGCCTCGGCAGTCTTGCAGATGATGGCGGTCTTGCCCGAAGAGGGCGGCCCTGCCACGGTTATCAGGCGCATCGGATGTTCTCTCCCCGTCCCTGCCGGAATGCGGCGTTTATGGCGCTGATCAGCTTTTTGATGTCATTGTTGATGATGTAATCCCAGCCGATCCATTTGAAGGTGGCAGCCTCTGGCAGCTGATTATCCACCTGGGGATGGACTGCCGGGAAAAAGGCCCCGCTAAAGATGGCCGCCACCCGGGGGCCAGCCCAAAAGGCCAGCAGGTCATCCAGTTCTGCCCGTTTCTCTGTCTTGACCAACATGGTAACCGGGCTGATCAGGGCACCATCATCGGGCCAGATGATGCTGTACTGTTCCTTGCCAACCAGGGTTTGTGCAAAAAAGAGCGGCATAACGCTGATGGCCGGTGCGTCAGGGCTGCTGCCCAGGGCTGCCTTGATCATCTGGGAAGGATGCCAGCCATACCGCACATTTCTGCCCATGCTGCGCAACCCGGCAACACCGGTATCCTTGTAGATGGTCATCAGCAGGGTTTCACAAAAGGTGCCGTCCTTGTGGCCACGGATGGCCAGACTGTTTTCATACTCCGGCTTCAGCAGATCAGCCCAGCAGCGGGGCACGGGACGATCACCCAGGCGGCGGTGATCAACCACCGGCACCAGCAGGTTCATGGCCAGCATGGTGTAATGCCCGGTTGGGTCGCAGACCCCCAGCGCGGAAAGGTGCCGGTCACCGGCATACTCGTTGACACTGACAAACTGGCCGGTCTTGATAAACCGCTCCACAAAAGGCGGTTCAAAAAGGCTGTTAAAACCGGGGGAGATGATAATGTCCGGGAACTGTTCCAGTTGTGTCAGTTGCTCCACCGTGTCGTAATAATCCGACTCAATGTTGGCATTTCCTTCCAGCTGGCAGCGCAGCGCGGTTGCACGCTCAGGTGGCAAAGTGGCCAGGTATTCGTCAAAGGCCTGTTCTATCGGCACCTTGACCGGGCAAGGCAGTAATGCCAGCAGATTCAATCCAGCACCAATCATGGGGTACTCCCTCTTCGCTGAGAGTTTTCATAGCTCTGTGAAGGGTGCATAACACAAGCCAAAACCAAGCAAGACATAACCGCCTGTAATTTCAAGCAGGAACCTGTTATCTATCCTGACTTGGCAACACGTATTGCTTTGTTCTGATCATAAATGCAGCACTCCTGCGGACAACGGTGCGGAATCTGCTGTCCACAGGAGGCGACAAATCAGGTAAGTCTGCTAAAACTTCACCCCTACACTACCCACCACCGTAAACGGGGCACCGGGATAGTAGCTGGTGGACAATGCCTCAGAAACATCCTGATCGTTCTTGATGGTGCTGATATATTTTTTGTCGAACAGGTTCATCAGGTTCAGGCTGACGCTTAGCTCATCAAAGCCCCAGACCTTTTTCTTGCGGTAGTCAATGGTCAGATCAACCACCTCGTAGTCGCTGATCTTCTCTTTATTCTCGATATCGCCATACCGCTCACCAACGTAGCGCATCACCGGGGTTACGCTGAAACCGGCAAAACTGGCGGTAGCGCCGATCTTGCCCAGCCATTCCGGGGCATCAGCCACCTGTTTGCCCTGAGACTGCACGGTCGTACCTGATTTTGTACGGATGTTGCTGTCGAACTTGAAGCTGTTGTAGGAAGCAGAGCCAAAGAGACTCAGCCACTCAAGGGGCTTGATACCGACTTCCAGTTCAGCCCCCATGGATTCTGCTGTGGCATTGCTGCGGTAATAGCTGACACCCACCACCGGGTCATACATCATGACCTGTTTGTCATAAAACTTGCCGTAGAACAGGGTCGGTGCAATATGCCAGGTACTGCTGCCAAAACGAGCCCCCAGATCGATATTATCCGAGATCTCAAGCTTCACATCGTCCCAGAGGTTCTGCAGGGTGATCCCCTTTGAGGTAAAGGCAGCCTGATTGCTCTTAAAGGTGGAATACAACGGCCCAAGCCAGCCTTCAGCATAGTTGCGGCCATAGGTCCAGCGCAGATTGGTGTACTCGTCAAAGTCATAGCGGAAGCCGATGTTGGGCAGCAGGGCATCCTGTGTTGCTCCATCGGCATGCAGGCCGACAGCAGGGCCGGAACTGGCTGCTATGGCGGCATCGTAGGAAATATCACCCAGGCCGGTGGTGTTGTAGCCGGTTACTGACGGCAGTTCAATCCGCACGTACTTGACCCCTACATCCAGTTTCAGCTTGCCAAAGGTGTTACTTAGCATCAGGTACGGTTCATGGAAGATACGATCCTCCACCTTGCTCAACATCATCCAGCTTTTAAAGGCCAGACCGCTGCTGGTGATGTTGTAGGCCTTCTGGCTGGTGGGGGGCGGCATGGTGTCGGCATCCTGGTACCAGTAGCCCACCTTGACCTGGGCAGTACCCAGCTTTACGGCATATTCGCCGGTGAAACCGATCTGCTCCTGGGTGATGTCTGAACGGGTAACAGATGCGGTTGCAACCGTACTGCCGTTGGCAGCATAGCGGTATCCTTCGGTGCCGGCAAAGTACGGTTTGAAGGTCAGGGTGCTTGTATCGGTCGGTTTGAACTCGATTACTGACAGAATGGCGTACTCATTGAATTTTTGACGGTTGTAGTCATAGTAATTGATATTCTGTAGAAGCGTAGGATTGCCGATTGGCGTAACCAGTGCGGTGTTATAATCATACCCACGGTAATAGCTGCCAGACCTTGTCTGACTATAATCCAGCGGCCGGTAGGCATGCTGGCGGAAGGTGTTAAAGACACCAAAGACAGAGGCCGTGGTGTTGCCGGGCAATGGCTGGGTAATGCCCACACTGACGTTGCTCCGCTCGCCGGTACCGGCGCCCCGCCATTTGTCAGCCCCTGTGTAGGAGGCGGAAGAAAACAGCTTGGTCTTGGTGGGTAGTTCGCCGGAATCAAGCCGCACAAAGGTGCGGTTGAAATGTTCTGAGCCATCGCTGCGCAGCAGGCTTAGGCCCATGGTGTTGCTACCCCAATCAAGTGACTGCTCCAGGGCGCCGGCGGTGTTGCCGAAGCCAAGACCTTTATCGGCCGGTATGGCCCCACGGATCAGGGACAGCTCGGACAGGTTATCCAGATCGATCAGGTTGCCCATGGCCCCCTGGCCCACGTTAACCCCTAGTGGCAGTCCTTCAATGGTACGGGAAAGTCGGGTAAAGGTATCAGCGATCTGGCCTCTGACCCGCAGCGGATTCTGGTCCATGCTCAGGCCAAAGGCATCGGTGCCCTCAGTATGCACCGACGGCAACAGATCCAGCGCCTTGTACGGGTTGGTGCGGGACGGTCCAGTCAGCAGATCAACCGTTTTTTTCGGCATCACGCTCTTGCTGGCGGTCTCGGCTGTTGGTTGTTCAACGAAGTCTGCCTCCTTGCTTGCCTTGACCGCCAGGCTTTCCATGGTGACCGCACCTTGTTCTTCTGCACCATAGGCCAGCCCGCTGCTTAACAGGAGCAACGGGATCACTGCTTTGCTGGTTAATCGCATCTTATAACCTCCTTGGGTTAATAATCCTTACAACAAGAGTCATTCACGCGGAGTCGCGGTGCCGCGGAGCAAGACAACCTGAATGTGACGACAGATCTGCTGAACGTCTTGTTTATCGCACTTGTCTGCTACCTCTCCTCCGCGCTCTTCGCGTCTTGCGTGCGACCGGTTTTCAGGTTTGTTCAGGGGATCTGCTTGCCCTGATGCTCAGCCTTCCACGCCTCCACAAAGATCTGCTGGGTGGCCTGCCGCAGTACAGCCAGATCATGTTCCAGCAGAAACGGCCAGCCGGGCCAGCTGAGTGGTGCGTCATCCGGTATGGCCTGTTGCGCTTCTGGATGCAGGGCCGGAAACATGGCGCCGCTGCAGATGTTGGCCACCTTGGTGCCGGCAAAGAAATCAATCAGCGGCTGCAACCGCTGATGTTCCGACTCCTTCACCAGCATGAACAGCGGCGTGGCCAGGGCCCCTTCTTCTGGCCAGATAATGGTCAGGTCATCCTGATTCTTGGCAGTCTTGGCAAAGAAGAGCGGCAGCATGGCAATGGCCGGGGTATCAGCCTTGGCCAACCCCAAATGTTTGACAAACTGGGAAGGATGCAGGCCATAGCCGATGGTGCGCCCCAGGGCACGCAGGCCGTCATCGCCAAACAAGGCATGCAGGGAAAGCAGGGCACTTTCGTTAAAGCTGCCGCCGTGGGCGCAGATGGCGGTGGTGCCGCCGTAGCAGGGGTCCAGCAGGTCTGCCCAGCGCTTGGGCAGCGGCAGGTCACCAATGCGGGATTTGTCCACGGCCAGCACATACAGATTGATTGCAATCACCTTGAAAAAACCGGTTGGATCGGTCAGCCCCAGTGAAGCCAGGCGAGGATGTACCGGCGTATTCTCCCAACGGTGGAACAGGCCGGTATCAAGAAAACGCTGACGGAATGGCTGGGAAAGGAAACCGTTCAGACCGCCGGAAAAGATCAGGTCAGGCAGGTCATTCAGTTGCTCGATACTGTCGGCCTGATCAACCAGCGAGAGCTGATCGCAGGCATCCAGGGTGGTTTGCAGGGCAATCCCCTGTTGCTGTTGATCTGCCAGCAACCGCGCCAGCTCAGTTTCCATTGGCACCTTCAGGGGGCAGGGAAACCCGGCAAACAGGTCCAGGTCGCCAAAACGGGTGTCATAGCTGTCTGGTGCAGTTGTTAAGGGCAGCATAGGTGTTCTCCTTGGGTATGGTGATGTTCAGTGCATGATTCCAGGCCGTACAGCGTGGCTACATTGGCCGGGGTAACTGTTTCTGCTGGTGAGCCGTCCCGCAGAATGGCGCCCTGCTGCAGCATTACCACCCGGTCTGCAACCCGGCGGGCATGGTCCGGGTGGTGGGTGGTGAACAGGCAGGTGTAGTGGTCCTGTTTCAGGGCCATCAGACGATCCAGCAGCCGTTGCTGATTACCGTAATCCAGCCCGTTGGTCGGTTCGTCCAGCACCAGTACCCGTGCCCCCTGGGCCAGGGCCCGGGCGATCAGGGTCATCTGACGTTCACCGCCGCTGATCTCGGTGTAGGGCCGTTCGCTCAGGTGGCTGATCCCCATCCGCTCCAGCGCCTCGTCGGTCAGTCGTCGATCCTCAGCGCCATAACGTCCCAAAAACCCGGCATGGGGCATCCGTCCCATCAGCACCACATCAAAGACCCGGTAACCAAACGCCTCGCGGTGGACCTGGGGGACATATGCCAGCCGCCGGGCCCGCTCCTTTGCCGGAATCCGGCGGATATCCTGACCATCAAGCCGGACCGTGCCACCATGGGGATGCAGGATGCCCAGCATCAGCTTCAGCAGGGTGGTCTTGCCGCTGCCGTTGGGGCCCAGCAGGGCCAGCACGCCACCGTCGTCAAGCTCAAGATCAAGCTGCTGGATCACCTGTTGGCGGCGATAGCGGAACGAGATATTTTCAAGTGAAATCAGCGCCATCACTGCCAGCCTTTCCGGGCATTGCCCAGCACCAGCATAAAAAACGGAATCCCCACCAGGGCGGTGACAATCCCGATCGGCAGTTCAAAGGCAAAGGCCAGCCGGGTCACGTCATCCACCACAATCAGGTACCCGGCACCCAGCAGAGCCGACACCGGCAGCAGGGTGGTGTTATCCGGCCCCACCAGCATCCGGGCAATATGGGGGATAATCAGCCCAACCCAGCCCACAGCACCGGCAATCACCACGGTCAGGGCGCTGATCAGGGTTGCGGCGGTGATCACCAGCAGCCTGACCTGTTGTACGTTGATCCCCAGTGCTGCGGCCTCTTCATCCCCCATGCTGAGCACATTAAGTTTACGGGCCGATAGCATCAGAATGCCCAGCCCCAGACAGATCGGCAGGCTGACCCGCAACACCGTGGTCCGGTCTGCCAGGGAGAGGTTTCCCATCAGCCAGTAAACAATGGCAGGCAGCTGGTTGTAGGGATCAGCCAGATACTTGACCAACGACAACAGTGCTGCAAAGAGCGCCCCGCTGATCACCCCGCCCAGCACCAGCATGATGGTGCCGCTGATCCGGTAGACCCTGGCCAGCCCCACCGCCACCAGCACCGCTGCCACGCCACCCAGAAAGCTGGCCAGCTGCACCTCGTACCAGTTTTTGAAAAAGACCATCCCCAGTGCTGCACCAAAGGAAGCACCGGACAGCACCCCCAGCAAACTTGGGGAGACCAGCGGGTTCACAAACATAGCCTGATATGCAGCGCCGGAGGTTGCCAGGGCAGCCCCGATCAGGGCGGCAGCCAGAATGCGCGGCAACCGGATCTCCAGTAGCAGGTTGCGCAGCAGCTCCATCCGTTCTGTTGGCAGTGCCGTACCGCCAAACCACTCCTGGCGGAAGAAACTGCTGATCTCTGCCAGCTGCAGCGGGTATTTACCCAGACAGAGCGAGACCACCATGATGGCCAGCAGCCCCACCAGGGAAAGGAGTAACGGCAATGGTTTCATCGACTCTCCTGTTTTAATTCCATAAAAACTTTGCCACAGAGCAACTGTGTTCTCTGTCAAGTAGTAACATTTAGTTAGCCATAGCTGGCTTCCACTTTTGACTGGTTTTAATCATGGCGTTTAAAATGGTCAGTAGCTTTCTCATGCATGCTACTATCGCTACTTTTGGCACTTTGCCAGCCTCTTTCAGTCGCTTATGGAATGCCTTGATAACCGGGTTGAAACGTGTTGCCGCAAGAGTGGCCATGTAAAGTACGCTTCGTATATCGGCTCTGCCACCACTGATACAGCGTTTGCCTCTGAAGTGTCCGCTATCTCGGTTATAGGGGCAGACACCGACAAGTGCGCTGATTTTTTTACGGTTCAGCGTGCCAAGCTCAGGTA
>NZ_FUWR01000033.1 GCF_900167465.1 Trichlorobacter thiogenes
ACTTATCGAGGGTCATGCCATGCCTGACCACATCCATCTGGTGTTGAGTATTCCACCGAAGTACAGTGTTTCGATGGTGATAGGGTATTTGAAAGGCAAGTCGGCAATTCATATTCACCGTAAGGCCGAAGGGGTCAAGAAAGGTTTTATCGGTCGGCACTTTTGGTCACGTGGTTACTGTGCCAGCACTATCGGCCTGGATGAAGAAATGATCCGGGCGTATGTAAGAGATCAAGAACATCTGGACAAACAAGAGGAGTTGGACTTCACCCAAAACCCTTAGCCCCTTTTAGGGGCTTTCCTCAAGCCACCGGCTCTGCCGGTGGTCATGACTTACTGATTCCGTCGGTTGATTTACGGGTGGGAGCACTCGAGGAGTACAATCGTACCCAAAAACAGAAGGCGCTACAGAGACATAAAAAGCCAAAACCGCGCCCCTGCGTAACCATTTCTCGCCAGTATGGCTGTCTTGGGTATCCTGTTGCAGAGCGTCTCAGTCAGCTGCTGTCAGAAAAGACCGGTGAACAATGGTTACTGATTGACCGGGCCGTGCTTGATGAAGTGGCAAAGCACCATACGATTTCAAAAGACATCCTTGAGAATCTGGGGGAAAAGAACCGTCTTCTGGATGATATACTGGCAACCTTTTCTTCGCGCTGGACCCACAGCCAGGACTGTTTCAGACTACTCTGCAAGCATGTGGTTGGTCTTGCAGAACAGGGTAATGTGATCATCATGGAGCTGGGTGGGGCGATCATAACCAGGCATTTTGAACACTCAAAGCATTTCAGGATCTATGGTTCGATGGATTTTAAGGTGCGTGCCATCGCACAGCGGCTTCATATTGAGTATGAAGCAGCAGAAAAGCTGGTGCTGAAGCAGCAGAAACAACGTGATGCCTTTACAAGGGATTTTCTGGATCAGGACGACCATAATCCTGCTCTGTATGAACTGCTTTTTAATAATGATCGTAATTCCGTTGAAAAAATTGCAGGCACCATAGCGGGGTACGTTGCCGATGAATTGCTATAAAATAATATTGACAATTTACTAGATAGGTATTATTCCTAACTAACTGATGAGAGTCGATCAAAAAACTAGATTACTGGAGGATGCACCAATGGCTAACGGTCCAAAAACTGAGAAAAATCTTCAAGATGCCTTTGCCGGTGAGTCACAGGCAAACCGTAAATATCTGGCGTTTGCCAAGCAGGCCGATAAAGAGGGGTTACCACAGGTAGCCCGTCTGTTCCGTGCAGCTGCAGAGGCAGAAACAGTGCATGCCCATGCGCACCTGAAGGCGCTGGGTGGTATTAACGATACCAAAGCAAACCTGATTGAGGCGATCGGCGGCGAAACCCATGAGTTTAAGGAAATGTACCCACCAATGATCGAAGCAGCAAAAGAAGAGGGGGCCACCGAGGCACTGCGCTCTTTCAGCTATGCCAATACTGTAGAAAAGACCCATGCTGAACTGTACCAGAAGGCCTTTGACACCCTTGGTCAGGCAGGTGAGTCTTTTGATTATTATGTCTGCCCTGTCTGTGGTCATACCCATGAAAAGGCAGCCCCGGAAAAGTGCCCTGTCTGCGGTGTGGCGGCATCCATGTTTATTCAGATCAAATAATCCCTGTTTCTTTCAAGCGGGTTGCCTGTCAGGCGCCCGCTTTTTTTGCGGCTTATTAATAAGTATTTTTATTATATAGGTTAAATTATACTTTTGTTGACATTAATAAAATCTATGAAACACTGAAGTTGTATCTGTCCTGTCCCGGTTCTTCTTTGTCCATCATATAACCAACCATCACAACGAAAGGAGTAGATTGCATGAGTGACAACAGCAAATGCCCGGTAACCGGTAAGTCCAGCAGGCAGGTGGCAGGCGGCGGAACATCCAACCGCGATTGGTGGCCAAACCAGTTGAATCTCCATATTCTTCACCAGCATTCCGCAAAATCAAATCCGCTGGGTAATGAGTTTAACTATGCTGAAGAATTCAAAAAACTTGATCTTGCTGCCATCAAAAAAGATCTCTATGCCCTGATGACAAACTCGCAGGACTGGTGGCCGGCTGACTGGGGTCACTACGGCGGTCTGATGATCCGGATGGCCTGGCACAGTGCCGGTACTTATCGGATGGGGGATGGACGTGGTGGAGCAGGGTCTGGTTCCCAGCGTCTGGCACCCCTTAACAGCTGGCCTGACAACGTGAACCTGGACAAGGCGCGTCGTCTGCTCTGGCCGATCAAGCAGAAGTATGGCCGCAAGATCTCCTGGGCAGACCTGATGATTTTGGCTGGTAACTGCGCGTTGGAATCAATGGGCTTCAAGACCTTTGGGTTTGGCGGCGGCAGAGAAGATGTCTGGGAGCCGGAAGAGGATATCTACTGGGGCGCTGAAGACAAATGGCTGGGTGACAAGCGTTACAGCGGCAAGCGTGACCTTGAAAACCCGCTGGCTGCTGTACAGATGGGCTTGATCTATGTCAACCCGGAAGGGCCGAACGGAGAGCCGATTCCTTCTGAATCTGCCCATGATGTCCGTGAAACATTTGCCAGGATGGCCATGAATGATGAAGAAACAGTGGCTCTTATTGCCGGCGGTCACACCTTTGGTAAATGCCACGGTGCAGGAACAGCAGATCATGTGGGGCCGGAGCCGGAAGGTGCAGGCCTTGCGGAGCAGGGACTGGGCTGGAAGAGCAGTTTCAAGAGTGGCAAAGGTGGCGACACCATCAGTAGCGGCATTGAAGGCGCCTGGAAACCGAACCCCACCACCTGGGATATGGGCTACCTGAAGGTGCTGTTCAAGTATGAGTGGGAACTGGTCAAGAGTCCGGCCGGTGCTCACCAGTGGCTGGCCAAGGATGTGGATGATGAGGATCTGGTGGTGGATGCCCACGACCCTTCCAAGAAGCGGCGTCCCATGATGACCACGGCAGATCTGTCACTCAAATTTGACCCTGTCTATGAAAAAATTGCACGTGGTTATCTTGCAAATCCTGACCAGTTTGCCGATGCCTTTGCCCGGGCCTGGTTCAAGCTGACCCACCGTGATATGGGGCCCCGTTCGCGCTATCTTGGCGCTGAGGTTCCTGCAGAAGAGCTGATCTGGCAGGATCCGGTACCGGCTGTTGACCATGAACTGATCAATGCAAAGGATATCACCGAACTTAAGGCCAGTATTCTTGCTACAGGCCTTTCAATCTCCCAACTGGTTTCCACTGCCTGGGCATCGGCATCCACCTTCCGCGGTTCAGACAAGCGGGGCGGTGCCAATGGCGCACGGATCCGTCTGGCTCCGCAGAAGGATTGGGAGGTCAACCAGCCCGGCCAACTTGCCAAGGTGCTGGAAATCATTGAAGGAATTCAAAGACAGTTTAACAGTATCCAGTCTGGTACTAAAAAAATATCGCTGGCTGATCTGATCGTGCTGGGCGGCTGCGCTGCCATTGAACAGGCAGCCCGAAATGCCGGTCAGACGGTTGTTGTTCCCTTTACAGCGGGGCGCACCGATGCCACTCAGGAACAGACCGATGCAGATTCCTTTAGCGTGCTGGAGCCTAAGGCAGACGGGTTCCGCAATTACCAGAAAGCAAAATATGCGGTAACTACAGAGGAGCTGCTGATTGATCGGGCGCAACTGCTGACCCTGACGGCACCGGAGATGACCGTGCTGATTGGCGGTATGCGTGTCCTAGGTGCCAACTATGGCAATTCGCCACACGGCGTCTTCACCAAGCGGCCGGAGACACTTAGCAATGACTTCTTTGTGAACCTGTTTGATATGGGTACGGCATGGAAACCTGCTTCAGAAGATCAAGAGCTGTTTGAAGGGCGTGATTGTACCAGTGGTGAACTGAAATGGACTGCTTCCCGTGTTGACCTTATCTTCGGCTCCAATTCACAGTTACGGGCCATTGCGGAAGTCTATGGCTGCGAGGATTCTCAGCAGAAGTTCCTGCAGGACTTTGTGGCAGCCTGGAACAAGGTGATGCAGGCAGATCGGTTTGATCTTGCCTGATGATTAACATCTGTTAAGGTTTTGATGAGGGGAGTGACTACAACCTCCCCTCAATTTTCTGAAAGGAGGATATCGGTATGGCAGAAGCAGGACAAGGCTGCGTTAAAGCGGCCGCAGGTCCACTGGCAGCAGCAGCGCCACCACCAATAACAGCATCACAACCAACACAGGAGGGAAAAACCATGACCATAGCACGGGTGGGGCATCAAGCCCCTGATTTTGAGGCCAACGTCTATTTTAACGGCGGCTTCCAGACCATGAGATTATCTGATTACAAAGGAAAGTGGATCGTCCTCTGCTTCTATCCGGGCGATTTCACCTTTGTCTGACCGACTGAACTGACGGCGGTCGCCGTCAAGCATGCAGAACTGAAAGAGCTGGGCGTAGAAAGCTTTGCAGCAAGTACCGATAGCCGCTTTGTCCATAAGATCTGGCAGGCGGAAGAACTATCAAAAATGGTACCCGGCGGGGTGCCGTTTCCGATGATTTCCGATGCCAGTGGTCTGATCGGCCAGGCTTACGGTGTCTTCGAGCCAGCCGCAGGTGTGGATATTCGCGGCAGATTCATCATTGATCCTGATTTTAACATCAGAGCCATGGAAGTGCTGACCCCTGAAGTCGGTCGCAGTGTTACCGAGCTGATCCGTCAGATAAAGGCGTTCCAACATGTCCGTGCCACCGGTGAAGTAATGCCGGCAGGCTGGACACCGGGCAAACCGACCCTGAAGCCGGGGCCGGATCTGGCCGGGAATGTCTGGAAGGAGTGGAAGCCGGAGATGGCTTTTTGATTAACCATACAAAATAACTTAATAAAAATATTACCGCAGAGTACGCAGAGGAATGTATTAAGGACAAGCAATTTGAGTCTTTCTCTGTGGACCTCTGTGTCCTCTGCGGTGAGCAGATTTTTAATGCTTCTGGAGGTTTCTGTGCAGTATCTATCCATTGTCTATCGTTTGTTAATCTCCTTCTGGGTTGGTGGCGCGGCTTTATTTACCTTTGTGCTGACACCGACCCTGTTTAAAAGCTTTGATCGTGACATGGCCGGAACCATTGTTGGTGTCCTGTTCCCCGGTTATTTCAAAACCGGCCTGATCTGTGGTGTCCTGGCATTGGGATGCCTGCTGTTCACCCGTGAAAACCGCTGGCTGTCATCAGCGCTGATCATTGTGGCTATGCTGCTGGTCACCTCGTTGCAGGCCTTTGTGATAGAACCCAAGGCTGCAGCTCTAAAAAAGGATATTCCGTCCTTTGTTACGACCCCTAAAGATCACCCGGCACGGCAGCAGTTCAGAAAGCTGCACGGTATATCTGCGGTCAGTAATCTGGGCGTTATTGGCGGTGGAATCGCTCTTTTAATTCTGTTATACAAGCGCAACACCATGTGAAAGGAGAACAGTACATGTCCAAATCAGTAAAAGGCACCAAGACTGAGCAGAACCTGTTGAAATCATTTGCCGGTGAAAGTCAGGCTCGGAACCGTTATACCTATTTCTCTGCTGCAGCCAAAAAAGAGGGCTATGTTCAGATTGCTGATATCTTTGAAGAAACAGCCAACCAGGAAAAGGAACATGCCAAGCGATTCTTTAAATTTCTGGAAGGGGGCATGGTGGAGATCACCGCCTGTTTTCCGGCCGGTGTGATCGGTACCACAGCCGAGAACCTGCTGGCAGCAGCCAATGGCGAGCATGAAGAACATACTGAGCTGTACCCTGCCTTTGCAGCCGTTGCCAAGGAAGAAGGCTTTGCTGAAATTTCAGCTGTTTGGAATGCAATATCGATAGCAGAGAAACAACATGAGAAGCGCTATCGCGATCTGCTGGCAAACATTGAAGCCGGACGGGTCTTCCAACGTGAAGAGATTGTGGTCTGGCGCTGCCGTAACTGTGGCTACCTGCACAGCAATAAGTCTGCCCCGGAACTGTGTCCGGCCTGCGCCCATCCTCAGGCGCATTTTGAACTGCTGGGAGAGAACTGGTAGCAGTATTCACAGTTTTTATCCGCAGAAATTTCAAGGCCGCCCCGGATTTTTCGGAGCGGCCTTGAGCTTATGCAAACAATCAGTACTCGGTTATTCGTAGTAATTCGGCGGCCCCATGTCACTGGCTCCGGCGCCGCCTTTGCGTGGGTTCTTGCCAAAGGTATGACTGCGCAGGAACAGGTTGCCGGCGGTCTGTCCGGTGTTGGGCATGTACTTCTCAACGGTTATGGACTTGTCATGGCACTTGATGCAGGCATCCTTCTGTACCTTCTTGATCTTTCCTTTACCGGCATGGGGTGAGTGGCAGGTGATGCAGGACACTGTGCCGCTCTGGTAGTGTTTGGACTGCAGGAAACCCTGATACTGCTGATGGTGCTTGGCTTCTTCATAGATGCCGTTCGCCTTGGCATGATCATCAAGCTTGAAGAGACCTTTCAGATCGCCCTTGTATTCGACATTGGCAGGCTGGTTTTCATGAACACCGGGGATGATGGCCTGCTCGGGATACCATTTGGTCCAGTCATCACCAGCCTTGTAGCTATCGCCTACCTTGGGCGCCGGCAGGTCTTCACGGGGATTACCCTGGGCGGTCATGAACTTTTCGTTCTCAATCCGAATATGACAGTAGCCGCAAACCTTGGATTGGGCCTTGATGTCAACATTGGCCGGGTTGAAGATTGTTTTCTTCTTATCAGCACCTTTGGCAGCGATATGCTTGGCACCAGGACCGTGGCAGGCTTCGCAACCGACGTTCATCTCGCTGTAGCTATCCTTGACAGTCCGGCCATGTTTGCCGAATTTCTCGTCATACTCCATGATCCGGTAGCCGGTGGTGTGGCAGGTGCCGCAGTTGGTGTTCCAGTCATTGGCGTTGCCATAGTTTTCCCACTTGCCGGTATAGCGGTTAAACTGTTTGTTCAGGAACTGCAGTCCGCCGGTCTGCTCGTTTTTAACCAGCATTCTTTGCTTCCAGCGTGAGCCAACCACATACTGAACATCTTCAAGCTTGTATTTTGTCTTGGTTACGTTGCCGGTGGTGGGGCCTTCATTGGCGCCATCAGTTGCCCATCGCTCCACAACCTCTTTCAGGATGCCTTCCTTCTTGGTGCGTACCATCTTGCTGTGGTAGGTCTCTTTCCAGCTCTTGTACTCGACAGCGTGGCATTTCTTACATGCATCAGAGCCAACAAACTCCTTTTTCGGGTCAGCGGCAAACGCCTGTGCCGCCAGCAGGGTTACGCAGCCTGCCAACATCAGTGTTATCATTTTCTTCATGGTGTCCTCCTTCACCTGATTAAGGTTCCCTGGAACGCTGAAAAAATCGTTAACTACTGTGTAACAAGTTGCTTTGAAAAGGACAACTGACGCTTTTCTGACATCTTTGTCAGGAAACAGGAAAGGAGATGTTGTAAGAGTTATAGTGTGTTACGAAGCTGGTCCGCCTGGGTAAAGTAGCCACGGTAGCCCTGCAGCAGGATCAGGAAGGCGGTGATGGCCACGCTGGCGGTAATGGCGCACATGATGGCGATCTGATAGCGCACGGCCAGCATCGGTTCGGTGCCGGACAGGATCTGGCCGGTCATCATGCCGGGCAGGGCCACAATGCCGGTGGCAGCCATGGTGTTCATGGTGGGGATCAGGGCGGCCCGGTAGGCGGTGCGCAGGGCCGGTTCAGCCGCCTGACGGGCGGTTGCCCCCAGACAGAGGGCGGTCTCCAGCTCATCGTGACGTTCCCGCATCTCGGAAGTCAGCCGTTCTGCTGCCAGACTGGCGCCGTTCATGGAGTTGCCGATGATCATCCCGGCCAGGGGGATCAGGTAGCGCGGGTCATACCAGGGGGAATAGCCCACCACCAGCAGGCAGAAGTAAAAGGTGACTCCGCCGCAGCCGATCATGATGGAGCTGCCCATGATCCGGTAAAAGTGGGGCATGCGCTGTTTGATGCGAGAGCCCATCACCTGCAGTGAAAAACCGGTCATGGTCAACAGGATCAGGATTACCATCAGAGGCGAACGGACCGTAAAGACCAGCTGCAACAGGTAGCCGACAGCCAGCAGTTGCACCACCATTCGTAGCGAGGCCCAAAGCATCTGACGCTCCTGGCCGATCTGCCTGAAGTGGGCCAGACTGACCGAAAGCAGGATCAGGGCGTAGGCGTAGACCAGCTGGATCAGGTCGAGGTGTAGCAAGGTTTTGTCTGACATCTGAATAGTCCTTGAAAATCAGGTTTCACGCAACGGCGCAACGACGCAACGAAAGGCTATATTGCAGGCATACCGTTTGCTACCCGTTTGATGCCATCCTTTAGAAGGTTGTCGCCGAAATTGATCAGTAATCCCAGTTTACAGCCTGTTAGACGAAGATAGGTCAGGAGCTGTTTGCTATGGACCGGTTGCAACCGTTCGACAGATTTTAATTCGAGGATCAGTTTGTTTTCCACAATCAGATCTGCACGGAACCCTTCATTAAAAGTAAGTCCCTGAAACATGACCGGTACTGCAACCTGCCGCTCAACAAACAGTCCCTTGTCAGCCAACAGCTTTGCCAACACGGCTTCATAAACACTTTCCAGCAGACCTGGGCCAAGTTCACGGTGGATCAGAAAAGATGCATCCATTACTTTTGCGGCAAGTTCATTTTCATGCATGACGATTAACCCTTAAAATCAGATTTCACGCAACGACACAACACAATGAAAAATGTTAAGAATGAGTGCTGTAAACTGTATTAATTTATAAGTTATATTTGCATATCTTTGTGAGTTATTTCTGTTTTTTGAATTATGTCTCTTTGTTTTGGTTTTCCGTAGCGTCGTTGCGTCGTTGCGTGAGTCATGCTTCTTGCTCGTCCGGTTCGGCAAGAAATGTCCGCAGACCTTCACTCTGTGGCTGTGCAAACAGCTCTGCAGTTTTGCCTGCCTCCACAATCCGTCCGGCTTCAAGATAGACGGTCTGGTCGCTGATACGCCGTGCCAGACGCAGGTCGTGGGTGACCATGATCACGGCCAGCCCTTCAGAGCGGCAGATTTCCAACAGAGTCTGTCCCAGGCTGTCGGTGGTGGGGCGGTCAAGGGCGCTGGTCGGTTCATCCAGCAGCAGCAGTTCCGGCCGGTTGATCAGCGCCCGGGCCAGGTTGACCCGCTGCTGTTCGCCACCGGAAAGGGTGCGGGCATCCCGCTGCAGATAGTCAGGTGAAAGGCGGGCAAGACCGATACTGCGTAACACCTCTGGATGCTCTGCTCCGGGCAACGCTTCTTTGCGGTATCTGAACGGTTGTTGCAGGTTATCCAGTACCGTGCCTTCAAACATAAAGGCCTTTTGCAGCATCATACCAACCCGTTGCCGCAACAGTGGAGGTGGCAGTTCACGGATATCCCGGCCTGCCAGAAGGATCTGGCCGTCTGACGGATCTTCCAGCCGGTTGATCAACCGGATCAAAGAGCTTTTACCGCCACCGGACGGGCCGATAACTGCTGTCAATTCACCGGCCTGACATGACCAGGTGATGTCGGTCAGAAAGTTTCTGGCCGTTGTCAGCTGCTGCAGTTGAAGCATTGGAGTAGGAAGAGAAGGTATCATGGCGCTGTTATACCATGATCATTGGCAGCGGAATCAACTGTCTTGTTTTGGTGATGGGAAAACAACCCTGAACAGGGCACCGCCAACAGGATTGTCAAGAATTGTTACCAGACCATCATGGGCTTCAATAGCGGCCTTGGTGATGGATAAGCCAAGCCCGGCGCCCCCTTTTTCACGGGATCTGCCATTATCCAGACGGTAAAACCGGTCAAAAACCTTTTCCTTTTCAGCATCAGGGATGCCGGAGCCATTGTCTCCAACTTCTACAACCGTGCTTCCATCAGCTTCCCGGAACAGTTTTACCGTGATGGTGGTCTGTTCAGGCGAGTACTTGATTGCATTATCCACCAGGTTTAAAAAGGCCCTTCGCAGCATGCATGCATCGGCTGAAAGATGAAGGCTCGTCAGGCGTTCAAAGCTGATCTCCTGTTGTTTTTCTTCTGCCAGAACAGAAAGAAATTCAATGACATCAGCTAAAAGATTGCCAAGCTCTGCCGGTTCTTTGTGAAGCGCGCTACCGTCAGCACGGCTTAACAACAACAGTGACTCAACCGTTTGCGCCAGACGGTCAGTTTCCTCAAGCATGCTTCCAATGGTTTCACGGCATTCAGGGCTGATATCCTGCTGTTGCAAGGCGGTCTCACCAATGCTGCGGATGGCAGTTAAAGGTGTACGCAGCTCATGGGAGGCATCGGCAGTAAAGCACCGTAATCGCTCAAATGATTCTTCAAGTCGGCTGAAGGTCAGATTGAAGACGGTTGCCAGGGTTGCAAACTCGTTTTCTTCGTTATTTACCGGTAGTCGAGCTGAGAGATTTTCTGCGCTAATCTCTTGTGCCTTTGCGGTGATCGTGGTTATCGGTGAAAGCACCCGTCCGGCAATCAGATAGCCGACAACCAGTGAGAGCGCCACAGATACCGGAAAGGCCAAAAGGATTATCAACGCCAGGGTATTGAGTGTGCGTTGGTAATTACTCTCTTCATGGGCCACCACCACCTGATACAGTTTTTCGCCAAGGGGAAACAATTGGCTCTGGACTCTATACAGACGCCTGGACGGTGTTGTGATTGATTTGGGCTGCGCAGCAAAATCCCCCCCATCAAGCAGGCCTGTAAGTTCAGAATTTTTCCACTGCTCTGAAGCAACCAGATCACGGTTACCGTCCCGTACCCGGAATATATGTACCGGCCCCATGCTGGCCAATTTGAGCAGACCGGCTTGGTCGTGGAGCAGATAGCCAGACACCGTTGCCAGATCTTTATGCAGGTGGTTGTTAATCTGGCTGATCAGCATCCTCTGCACAAAAACATAGATACCGATAGAAAAGATCAGTACGGTTGCGATCAAGGCGGCACCGTACAGCAGCGTAAAGCGAATGCGGAGGTTACTAAGTCGCAGCATGATCGTCACTGGCAGTTGCCATGAAGCCGACACCGCGGATGGTGCGGATCAGTTTAAGGGGAAAGGGGTCGTCAACCTTGCGACGCAGGCGGGCAATGTTGACATCAATCACGTTATCCAGTGGCGTGGAGCGTTCACGCACCTTCCAGACATCATGGGCCAGCATCTCCCGGGAAACAACATGGCCTTGATGTTTCAACAGGTAGGCCAGCAGTTCAAATTCCCGGCTGGTCAGGTCCAGTAGCTGTTCATTGCGCAGGGCCTGATGGGTCGGCAGGTGCAGTTCAAGATCAGCAAGAGCCAGCGGTTTTTCTGTTTCATGCTTGCCACGCCGTAGCAACAGGCGCATCCGGGCAAGCAGTTCTGGAAAAGCAAACGGTTTAACCAGATAGTCATCCGCGCCGCTGTCCAGCCCCAGCACCCGATCCTCCACCGTATCACGCCCGGTCAGTACCAGCACCGGCAGAGAAAAGCCTTTATCCCGTATGGTTTTAAGCACTTCAAGGCCATCACGGCCCGGCAGCATCAGGTCCAGCAGCATCAGATCAAATGACTCACTGTTCAGACAGAAGAATCCCTCTTCACCACTGGAAACGGCGATAACCTCATAGCCTTCAGTCTCCAGGCCACGCTTGAGAGCGTCGGCAATTTTGCGTTCGTCTTCCACAACCAGGACGCGCATGGCATTCTCCTTAATGTCTCATTTGTAGCAGGCAGACGCTAACAATGCAACTGACTGAATCCTGACATTTCCGTAAGAAAGACTACCCATTAACACGTACTTTGTTGTTGTAATGTTTCGTCTGGTTGTACGGTTGTTTTGGATACCTGGTTCAAGCCATCTGGATTTCTTGTTGTTTTGAGCTATGCTATGCAGTGTATTGTAAGGACATTTGTGAAAGGTACCGGCATGATCATCAATGATTTCTCCATCACCATAGCCACGGTCAATGGCGCTGGCAGCCAGACTGCCAACAATACGCTGCTGCGGGCCATCCACAAGATGGGGGTGCCGGTCAGCGGTAAAAACATCTTCCCTTCCAATATTCAGGGCTTACCCACCTGGTTTACCATTCGGGTGAGCAAGGATGGCTACCTTGGTCGGCGCGAACAGGCAGAAGTGGTGGTGGCGATCAACAAGGCGTCAATCCTGGAAGATATCCAGACCCTGGCATCAGGGGGCATCTGCCTCTATCCGGATGATCTGCAACTGCCGATTAGCCGTGAAGATGTGACCTTTTACCCGATGCCGGTTAATGAGCTGGTGAAACAGTCTGGAGCTGAGGCCAGACTGAAACCCTATGTTGCCAACATGGTCTATGTTGGCACACTGGCCTGTCTGCTGGCTATTGATCTGCAGGAGATTGAGTCAGCGTTGGCATATCACTTTAAGGGTAAACAGAAGGCTCTGGAGCTGAACTTTGCCACAGCCAAAGCTGCCTATGACTGGGCACAGGTTCATCTTGTCAAAACAGATCCGTTTCAGGTTGAACGGATGAACAGGACTGAAGGGACCTTCCTGATTGATGGCAACAGTTCGGCTGCCCTGGGTGCGGTGTTTGGCGGGGTACAATTTGTGGCCTGGTATCCGATCACCCCCTCAACCTCGATTGTGGATCATCTGAGTGAGTTTCTGCCAAAGCTGCGTCAGGATGCCGAGGGGAACGCCAGCTACGCGATCATACAGGCCGAGGATGAACTGGCTGTGATCGGCATGGTGGTTGGGGCAGGGTGGGCCGGTGCTCGCGCTATGACGGCCACGTCAGGGCCGGGGCTGTCGCTGATGACTGAGTTTGCAGGCTATGCCTACTTTGCGGAAATACCGGCGGTGATTTGGGACGTGCAGCGGATGGGGCCATCAACCGGCCTGCCGACCCGCACGGCCCAGGATGATATTCTGGCTGCCTACACCCTGGGGCATGGCGATGGCAGGCATGTCTGCCTGATCCCCGGATCAGTGGCTGAGTGTTTCGAGTTTGGCTTCACGGCCCTTGATCTGGCTGAACGGTTGCAAACCCTGGTGATTGTGCTGAGCGACCTTGATCTGGGTCTGAACCTCTGGCCCACCAAGCCTTTTGACTATCCTGAAAAGCCGCTTGATCGGGGCAAGGTGCTCTCTGCTGACGACCTTACCCGTTTGCAGGGAGAGTGGCAGCGCTATGCTGATGTTGATGGAGATGGTGTCTGTTACCGTACCCTGCCAGGTACCAATCATCCAGCAGCAGCCTATTTTACCCGTGGCACCGGCCACAATCAGTCTGCAGGCTACAGTGAACGACCTGAAGACTGGTCAGCCAACCTGGCACGCCTGGCGAAAAAACATGACCATGCCCGCACACTGGTCCCAGCGCCGATTGTTGATCTGAAGGATGGCGCTGAGATCGGGTTGATCGCCTACGGCACCAGCGATTCTGCCCTGCAGGAGGCACGGGATCTGCTGCAGGCTGGCGGCAGAGCAACATCCTATCTGCGCTTGCGTGCCTTGCCGCTGGAGAGCCAGCTGGCTGAATTTATCAAAAAGCACAAGCGTCTGTATGTTGTTGAAAACAATCTGGATGGTCAGATGCGTGCCTTGATTCAGCTGCACGTACCTTCTGATGCTGACCGGATCGTCTCTATTGCCAAATGTGATGGACTTCCCCTGACAGCTCGCTGGATCTGTGAAGCAATCAAGGCCCATGAAGCAAAGGAGCAGCCATGACCACCACTGCCACCACCCCATCACCTGTTGTCAACCGGATCGGCCTGAGCAGGGCAGAGTACACCGGTTCCAGCTCAACACTTTGCAACGGCTGCGGTCACTATGCCATTGCCAATGTCATCATTGATGCAGTCTACAGCCTTGGTCTTGACCCGACCCGGATTGCCAAGATCAGCGGTATCGGCTGTTCCAGCAAGAGCCCGGCCTACTTTTTGGGACGTTCCCACAGCATCAACAGCCTGCATGGGAGGATGCCGTCAATTGCCACCGGCGCAACCACCGTTAACAAGGATCTGATCGCCATCGGTGTCAGCGGTGACGGCGATACCGGCTCCATCGGTCTGGGGCAGTTCAAGCACCTGATCCGCCGCAATGTGGATATGGTCTACCTGATTGAAAACAACGGCGTCTATGGTTTGACCAAGGGGCAGCTCTCTGCCACCGCAGACCTGGGGCAGAAGCAGAGACATGGCGGTCTGAACGAGATACCGCCCCTTGATCTCTGCCTTGAGGCGATTATTGCCGGTTGCGGCTTTGTTGCCCGGTCATTTGCCGGTGATCCCAAGCAGCTGCAGATGCTGATCAAGGCAGCATTTTCCCATCGTGGCACAGCCGTGCTGAACATCATCAGCCCCTGTGTCAGCTTCAACAACGGTGAGGGTTCAACCAAAAGCTATGTCTGGGGAAGGGAACATGAACTGCCACTGCATGAGATAAACTTCATTCCGCTGGAGCATGATCAGATCCAGGTAGACTATGAACCTGGTACGATTCAGGACCTGGCGATGCATGATGGTTCAATCATCCGTCTGAAAAAGACAGATCAGGAGTATGACCCTACTGATCGGATGGCTGCCATCAGCCTGTTGGAGGAAGAACGGTCAGGCCAGCTGTTTACCACCGGCCTGCTGTATATCAATGAAGAGCGGAAAACCGCTGTAGAACGTGAAAAACTGGTTGATCAACCACTGGTGCATCTGCCCAGCCAGCTGTTGCGACCGCCACGGCTAGCACTGGATGCGGTTATGGCTGACTATCTGTAATGCTAAATGATGATCACTGATTAGTATTATTATTTTACCGTACGGTAATTTATATTTACTATCCTGCCTTAAGCTGATAGATAGTACCGTACGGTAATATTGTGTTCCCGTGTACTGTTGTCGTTAAATTAATTACCGTACGGGAGTGTTATGGACGCTAAAACGCTCGGAGCTATCATTCGCACACAACGGAAGTCAAAGCACCTGACCATTGCCGAACTTGCCGCGCACTGTAATGTTGGCGACCGCTTTATATCTGAGCTTGAAAATGGCAAGGAGACTATTGAAATCGGCAAGGCGCTGAAGGTAATCAAACGCCTCAATCTTGTGCTGACAATAATCCCGACAGATACTGGTGTTCAAGAGTGATGGCTATGCTGCATGTTTACTTCGATGGTCGCTATGTTGCTGATCTCTGGCTTGAGAACAAAAGCTACTGCTTCCGTTACAGAGGGCTGGACGTTCCTGCCATCTCGCTTACGCTGCCGGTGCGGGTAGCACCGTATCTGCACGACGAGGCAAAGTCGTATTTTGCAAACCTGCTTCCAGAAGGGGAGGCCCGCACTGCCATTGAAATGCGTCTGGGGATTTCCCGGGGTGATGACTATGCCCTGCTACGGCGCATTGGTGGCGATTGTACCGGAGCTGTCACAGTTTTTCCGCATGGCGTACAACCCTCTGCCACACCAACCTACGCGCCACTTTCTCCCGCAGAGCTGATACAGCTTGTCCAGGAACTGCCCAGAAACCCTTTGTATACCGGTCATGGTGGCGCTGTCAGACTTTCCCTGCCCGGCGTACAACACAAGATGGCCTTGTATGTAGAGAACGGGACATTCCATCTCCCTGAAAACGGAGCACCCTCATCTCACATTATGAAGGTTCCGATCACCACCGTTCCCGGTGTTGCAGGTACGGTGGAGAATGAGACCTTCACCATGACACTGGCACGTATGGCGGGCCTCAATGTGCCGGATGTAACGCTGCAAACCATTGGCAGCACTCCTGTGTTTCTGACCAGGAGATTTGATAGGTATCAGGATGCAAACGGCATTCTCCGTCGTATCCTTCAGGAAGATCTCTGTCAGCTTATGGGGCTTGAGCCTACCATTAAATATCAAAATGCAGGCGGCCCGAGCCTGGAAGATTGTGCAAACATAATCCGCAGGTACAGCGCTGACAGTCTGGCGGATATTGAGCAGCTGATCAGGTGGGCCTTGTTCAATCTGGTGGTCGGCAATGCAGATGCCCATGCAAAAAATATCGCCCTAATGCAGCACCATGGCATTATCCGTCTGGCCCCTTTTTATGATCTTTTATCCACATCGGTCTATGGAAAAAGCCTTGATAGCGGTCTTGCCATGAGCATCGGCAGGGAGTATGAACCAGAAAAAATCAGTCGGGAGAATATTTCCCAATGTGCAGAGTTTATTGATGTCAAGCTGCGCCTTGTGCAGAAGGCGGGAAGAGACCTGATAGAGCGGATAACGTCAACTGTCGGCAGTACGGTGCAGTTGCATCAGAAATCCTACGGCGAACATAGTGTGGTGCAGGCAATTGCAGATCAGGCGGTGAAAAGAGCCAAGGCATTGGATAATCTGCTCTGACCGCCGGATTCAGCCGGAATACGCAATTGAGTGATATCATGCTGACGGGGCACGGCACTTGCTATGTCTGCTATGTGAGTAGATTAGTAGAGAACGAGCCAGCGTCAATTAAATATACTGTCCCAGAATTTCTAGAATTTCTCGACGCTACGCCATAAAAACAACATCTTGTATAAACCTGGCCTCTCACCTAACGGCTTAAACAGCATATTTCGGTAAGTGATTGGTTTTCGTTGCGGGCGTTGCGGCTTTGCGTGAGTAACTGCCGTTTTAGGATCAATATTCCCAATGTTTCCAATGCGTAAAAGGCAAATCCCCTTGACACCGCCTGTGTAGTTGTATACAAAAATTTAATCTAAAAACCCACCCAAGCGAGCCTGCCCGATGCACAGCACAGAATGGCGTAGTATGCCAATAAACGCCTTTAATTGAAGGTTTTCAGTAAACCACCGGCTCTGCCGGTGAGACTTGAAAAGGCTCTGCCGTTCCAGCGATAGTTCCTCCTGAGGAAAGCCCCTAAAGGCAATCAACAGGAGGAACTGCCATGCGAGAGTGGCAAAGTTTAGCCCATGTAAAATGGGAGTGCAAATATCATGTTGTGATCGTGCCGAAATACCGTAAGAAGGTTCTTTACGGCAGGCTTCGAGGAGAAGTTGGCAAAATCATCCGTCAGTTATGTCGGCAGAAGGAAGTTGAACTTATCGAGGGTCATGCCATGCCTGACCACATCCATCTGGTGTTGAG
>NZ_FUWR01000012.1:0-2500 GCF_900167465.1 Trichlorobacter thiogenes
ACGCAAACGCCCCGCTCAGGTATACCTGGCGGGGCGTTTGTTTTATTAATTCTGGCGGCGACCTACTTTCCCACACAGCTACCCGTGCAGTATCATCGGCCCTGAGGGGCTTAACTTCCGTGTTCGGGATGGGAACGGGTGTGGCCCCCTCGGCATAGCCACCAGAAATCGGTTGCATCCAGCTTGTAAGCTGTTTGCTAATTGATTTCCAATTGCAATTGAGGGATTGTAGTTAGTTTAGTTTTGGAGTTGACTGTTTTATAGGTTGGGGGGTGGGTTAGCACCCCCCTTCCATTTATTTTTTTATGGTCAAGCCTCACGGCCGATTAGTACTAGTAAGCTCAACACATTACTGTGATTACACACCTAGCCTATCAACGTTGTGGTCTACAACGGGCCTTCAGGGGTTGTTACACCCAGGGATACCTAATCTTGAAGGAGGCTTCCCGCTTAGATGCTTTCAGCGGTTATCCTTTCCGTACTTAGCTACCCAGCGACTGCTCCTGGCGGAACAACTGGAACACCAGCGGTACGTCCATCCCGGTCCTCTCGTACTAAGGACAGCTCTTCTCAAGTATCCTGCGCCCACGGTAGATAGGGACCAAACTGTCTCACGACGTTTTAAACCCAGCTCGCGTACCGCTTTAATTGGCGAACAGCCAAACCCTTGGGACCTACTTCAGCCCCAGGATGCGATGAGCCGACATCGAGGTGCCAAACCTCCCCGTCGATGTGAACTCTTGGGGGAGATCAGCCTGTTATCCCCGGAGTACCTTTTATCCGTTGAGCGACGGCCCTTCCATACAGAACCGCCGGATCACTATGACCTACTTTCGTACCTGCTCGACTTGTTGGTCTCGCAGTCAAGCTCCCTTATGCCATTGCACTCTACGGCTGGTTTCCAATCAGCCTGAGGGAACCTTCGCGCGCCTCCGTTACTCTTTGGGAGGCGACCGCCCCAGTCAAACTACCCACCAGACAGTGTCCCCGACCCGGATGACGGGCCTAGGTTAGACATCCAAAACAACCAGGGTGGTATTTCAAGGACGACTCCACCGACACTGGCGTGCCAGCTTCAAAGTCTCCCACCTATCCTACACAAGCTATTCCGAATGTCACTGTCAAGCTGTAGTAAAGGTTCACGGGGTCTTTCCGTCTTACCGCGGGTAGACGGCATCTTCACCGCCAATTCAATTTCGCTGAGTCACTGGTTGAGACAGCGCGGAAATCGTTACGCCATTCGTGCAGGTCGGAACTTACCCGACAAGGAATTTCGCTACCTTAGGACCGTTATAGTTACGGCCGCCGTTTACCGGGGCTTCGGTTCAAAGCTTCGCCTTGCGGCTAACAAATCCCCTTAACCTTCCGGCACCGGGCAGGCGTCAGACCCTATACATCGTCTTACGACTTAGCAGAGTCCTGTGTTTTTAGTAAACAGTCGCTACCGCCATTTCTCTGCGACCTCCTTCGGCTTCGCGTGCAAATCGCTACACCTAGTGGAGGCACACCTTCTCCCGAAGTTACGGTGTCATTTTGCCGAGTTCCTTAACCAGTGTTATCTCAATCACCTTAGGATTTTCTCCTCACCCACCTGAGTCGGTTTACGGTACGGTCTCAAATTACCTGAAGCTTAGAGGCTTTTCTTGGAAGCATGGGATCAACAACTTTATGAGCATACGCTCTCGTCATCACGTCTCAGAGTTGACGGGAAAGTGGATTTACCTGCTCTCCCCCCCTACACGCTTGAACCAGGACAACCAGCGCCTGGATTGCCTACCCTTCTCCGTCCCCCCATCGCAGTAAAAAGAGGTACAGGAATATTAACCTGTTTCCCATCAACTACGCCTTTCGGCCTCGCCTTAGGGACCGACTAACCCCACGCAGATTACCTTTACGTAGGAAACCTTGGGTTTTCGGTGTGCGGGTTTCTCGCCCGCATTTTCGCTACTCATGTCAGCATAATCTCTTGTGATACCTCCAGCCATCCTCACGGTTGACCTTCGCAGGCTTACACAATGCTCCCCTACCACTCATATTTTGAAATATAAGTCCGTGGCTTCGGTTGTATGCTTGAGCCCCGTTACATTTTCCGCGCAGATCCACTCGACCAGTGAGCTATTACGCTTTCTTTAAAGGGTGGCTGCTTCTAAGCCAACCTCCTGGTTGTCTGGGCATTTCCACATCGTTTTCCACTGAGCATACAATTGGGGACCTTAGCCGACGGTCTGGGCTGTTTCCCTTTCGACTACGGATCTTATCACCCGCAGTCTGACTCCCGGGGTATACGTTGATGGTATTCGGAGTTTGGTTGGGTTTGGTAACCTGGTGAGGCCCCTAGCCCATTCAGTGCTCTACCCCCATCACGGAACCCCCGAGGCTATACCTAAATATATTTCGGGGAGAACCAGCTATCTCCGAGTTTGATTAGCCTTTCACTCCTATCCACACCTCATCCCCTGGCTTTTCAACGCCAGTGGGTTCGGGCCTCCACGAAGTGTTA
>NZ_FUWR01000012.1:7500-119730 GCF_900167465.1 Trichlorobacter thiogenes
ACTAATATAGTACGGCTGCTGATAGATCCCTTTATTGGCAAAGGCGGTGTAGGCCGAGGTTAACTCCAGAGGCGACACACTTGCGGCCCCCAATGCCAAGGACAGGTTCGGTTCAATCTTTGAGGTAAAGCCCAATCGCTTGGCAAATGCAACCGCATGGTCCACACCGATTTTTTCAAGAATCTTCACGCTGACCACGTTGATGGAGTTGGTTAAGGCCTCCCGCATGGTGACCGGGCCACGATAGTTATTATCATAGTTTTTGGGTGACCAGGTTTTGCCCAAACCTGCCGGATATTCCACCGGCGAATCATCAATCACCGTGGCAGCGGTAAACCCTTTTTCCAAGGCAGCAGCATAGATAATCGGTTTAAAGGCAGAACCGGCATTTCGCTTGGCCTGCACAGCCCGGTTAAACTGACTCTTACGGAAGTCATAACCGCCGATCATCGCCTTGACACCGCCGGTACGAGGGTCGATCGAGACCAAGGCACCCTGGACCTCGGGCATCTGATCAAGGGCAAAGATCGCCCCCTGGTTATTCTGATCAGGGGTAATCACCTGCAGGTCTATCACGGCCCCCAGCCCAAGTGATTTGGCTGACTTTTCCGGCTTGCCATAACTGTTCACCAACGCCAATTTGCCGGCCCAACCCATTCCTTTACGGTCAAGTGCGCCGTAACGATCACCCACCCGCACCGTTGCAATCCCCTTGGCAGGATCAACCGCAGTTACTACACCTGCATAGGTCTCGCCTGCTTTCAAGGCAGCAGAATCAATACCTTCTTCGACTTTGTCGCAGAACGGTTCTACCTCTTCCTGCTTCAGATATTTAGCCGCCCCCCTGAACCCCTGACGCTTGTCAACCGCCTTCAAACCGGCCCTGACCGCATCATAGGCCGCACCCTGCATATTGGCATTCATGGTGGTATAGATTTTCAACCCGCCTTTATAGAGCTGGTCTTCTCCATACTTTTCCTCAAGATATATCCGCATCTGCTCAAGAAAATAGGCAACTCGATCATTCATAACCCGGCGACCAGGCAAAATAGTCAGTGCGGTCTTACGGGCATGATCAGCCTCGGCCTGAGTTACGAACCCTTCCTGCACCATCCGCTCCAGCACATAGGCCTGACGCTCCTTGGCCCTCTCCAGGTGCTTGATCGGTGAATAGGCATTGGGCGCCTTGGGCAGGCCAGCCAGTATCGCCATCTCTGCCAGATTAAGCTGTTCAACCCGCTTTCCAAAGTAGGTCTCAGCAGCAGCTTCTACGCCATAGGAGCCAGCCCCCAGGTAAATCTGATTCAGGTAGAGATACAAAATCTCATCCTTGGTCAGCTTTTCTTCCATCCGCTTGGCCAGGATCGCCTCTTTAATCTTGCGGGAAAGCTTCTTTTCCGGGGTCAACAGCATGGTCTTGGTAACCTGCTGGGTAATGGTGGATGCCCCCTCTTTTTTGCGCATGGAGATGATGTTCTTGAAGGCGGCACGAACGATACCGAAATAGTCTATCCCCTTATGGGAGTAAAAACTGGCATCTTCAGCAGCAACAAAGGCCTGTATCAACTTGCGCGGCATCTTGTTAACCGGCACTACCAATCGGCGCTCAAGATAAAACTCCCCCACCAGCGTCCCATCATCGCCAAACACCTGAGAGACAATCGGCGGCTTATAATCGGTCAGACGATCCACCTTGGGGAGCTTGGCCATCAAAAAGGCCACATATCCCCCCAGCCCCAGCAGTGACACCACCACTAAAGTAACTACAATCAACAGAAGGGTGGACAGAAAACCTTTTCTGCTGTGACTGGGTGCTCGACGACTTGTTTTGCTCTGTTCCTGATACATGCTGACAACCTTTCAAACCCCTCTATTCACACAAAAACTGCTCTGTATTTTCGCACGATACCTGATTCAGGAACGTGGTTCAAGTTTTAGCTAGTGTATCGGCCTGGCTCTGCTTGTCAATCCGGTTATTCAGGTTATACTGGTATACTTAATAGCGTTTACTCTCCGCGAGGCCACCCATGCGCATCACCACCAAACTGACGTTAATTATATCTGTGTTGCTGATAACCCTGTTCATGGCACTGGGCTGGAACTCCTATCAGCACGAACTGCGCCTGATCCAGCAGCAAGGGGTAGAAAAGGCACGCATTATTGCACGCCAGATCATCGAAACACGGGACTATCTCTCCCGTGCCGAACAGGGAGAGGCAGCACATAACTTCGCCCTGGTACCTCAAGTAGCAGCCAGCCGGATAGCGGTGAGAATCACCGAAGGCTCACCCTACTACGTCCGTCAAGTCTCCCTGCGCAATCGCAACCCGGAAAACAAGCCTGACCAGTATGAAGCATCGGAGCTGGCAAGAATAGCAGCTACGCCTGTGCCACAGGAAAGCTACAGGGTCGTTGGCAGTAACGGCAAGGAAGCCCTGCGCTACCTGCTGCCGATGACCGCCGAGAAGTCCTGCCTGACCTGCCATGGCAGCTTTGAGTCCGCACCACGCTTTGTCCAGGAACGCTTCCCCAAGGGGCATCCTTCTTACAACTACCAGGTCGGTGAAGTTATCGGCGCCATCTCTGTCTCTGTGCCGATGCGGGAACTGTACCGCTCCATTGACAGCAACCTGTTTCACGGCCTGGTGATAGAATCGGCCATCCTGCTATTGCTGCTGGTGTTTACCGGCTGGGTCATTCACCGCGCGATTCTGAAACCGGTAGCCACGGTTGCCAAAGGGATTGAAGGGGTAGCAAGCAGCGGCAACTATACCCAGCGGATCGAACAGCCGGGCAATGATGAAATCGGTCATCTGGTGGCCTCGTTTAACGAGCTGATGGCAGAACTGGAGCGGAGAACCCTGCAGCGGGCCGAGTCGGATGAACGCTACCGCAATTTCATTGAGATTGCCCAGTCGCCAATCATCACCTTCCTGCCGGATGGCAAAATTGTAATCGCCAACCAAAAGGCGGAGCAACTGTTCGGGCTTACCAAAGAAGAGCTGCTGGGTCAGAGTATTTGCGATTTCATGGCCGACCCTGAACCGCTTAGAGCCGGAATCAGAGACTATTTTCAGGCTGGCAGCAGTAGTCTGATCGGCACCACCAGCCTGCAAACAGTGCGCAATGTCTGTGGCAAGCTGTTTGAGGTGGAAATGGTGATCTCTGTTTCGCAGACCGATCAGGAGGCGATGTTTACCGCCATACTCAGGACCACAAAGAGCTGACGGGGGCCTGTGAGCATGACTGCACTCCAGAACAACACGCTTTTCCAACAACTGACCAGAATCTTGAACGAGGTTTCACAGGGGAATACCACCAACGTTGAAACCATCTTTGAGCTGACCAAAGAGGGGGTGTACCCTCCGGAAATCGTAAACCTGGCGGAATCTTTCGGCATGTTGATCGTGAACATAGAAGCAAAACAGCAACGTCTTGAACGACTGCTTACAGATTTGCAGGACAAAAACAGGGAGCTGGAACAGGTTTCCTCCAGCCTGTTAAATGCAAACATCGGCATGCTGGAGGTGCTAGGCAGTGCCATTGCAAAACGGGACAGTGATACCTGCGCCCATAATTATCGGGTATGCATTTACTCAATCCATCTGGGAAAGGCATTGGGGTTGCCTGACGACAGTCTTCGCAGCCTGATCAAGGGTGCGTTTCTGCATGATATTGGCAAGATAGCTATCAGCGACACCATTCTGCTGAAACCAGGCGGTCTTGACGACCGGGAATATGAGATCATCAAGACCCATGTACTGCATGGCAGTGAGATCATCAGGGCCTACAGCTGGTTGTCCGATGCCCATGATGTGGTGCTGCATCACCATGAACGCTATAACGGCGAAGGTTACCCTGACAGGCTCAAGGCAGAGCAGATCCCGCTTCATGCACGTGTTTTCAGCATTTGTGATGTCTTTGACGCACTAACCTCAAAACGCCCCTACAAGGAACCCTATCCCGTTGACTACAGCTTGAGAACCATGAGAACCGAGGTGGGTAGCCATTTTGATCCGGAAATTTTCGACCTGTTTGTACAGAATGCCCGGACTATGTACGAAACTATTGTGAATTTCAGTGAAAATCAGTTAGAAAGCAGATTACACACCATCATGCAGGACTATTTTGCGCCGCCAGAAAAGATTGGAGAAAAACGATGACGATTCAGACAACAAAAGAAGCAAACGCCACGGTACTGACCATAGCCGGCAGAATGGACGCTGTCACCGCACCGGAGTATGAAAAGGCACTGAATGAGCAGATAGCAGCCGGAGAATCCGCCTTTGTGATCGATTTTCAGGGGCTGGAGTACATCAGTAGTGCTGGCCTGAGGGCACTGCTTGCCACAGCAAAACTACTGAAGACCAAAAACGGACAGATCCGGTTGGCCAACGTACTGGGAACGGTCAGAGAGGTATTCGACATCTCCGGTTTTGGTTCCATCTTCCAGATTCAGGATTCCGTTAGCGCTGCCCTGGCCGACCTGGGCTAAAGGCCATGACCTTTGATACACTCAAATGTGCAGCCACCCTTGAGAACCTCAATCAGGTAATCGAGTTCGTGGAAGAGGCTGCCGACCGATTCCAGCTGGCCACCAAGAAAAAGTTAGGCATGTTGATTGCGGTTGAAGAGGCCTTTGTCAATGTCTGCCACTATGCCTATCCCGATGCGGAGGGCGACGCAAGCATCTCATGCGGTAACGATAACGGGGCGTTTGTCGTCGAAATAGCCGATTCAGGGGCTCCGTTCGATGTCCTGTCACTACCCGCTCCTGACACCACCTCAGACATCATGGATCGCCAGATCGGCGGTCTGGGGGTCCACTTCATCCGTACCCTGACCGATCAGGTCAGCTATCGTCGTGAAGAGGGAAACAACATCCTGCAGATGATCCTCCACAAGGCAGAGGACACGCCTCCATGACCCACTGTTTAGCGGCACGTCTGCTTTGTCTCCTGCTTCTGCTTCTTGCCCCTGCCATCACTCCAGCACACGCCGCTGACCCGGCCATGTCCCTGGATGACTGTATCGCCTTGACCCTGCGAGAAAACCGCACCATCAAAAATGCCTACCTTGACCGGGTTGTACAGAAATATGACCTGCGCATGGCTGAAGACAAGTTTATCCCCACCCTGACCCTGGCGCCATCGGTTACCGGCAGCGGCAACACAAAACCCCTGGGAGGCGGTATAAACAACAGCAGCAGCGACACCACGCTCAAGCCAGGTGCGGTTGCGACACTGACTGAAAACCTGCCAGCCGGTGGCACACTAAGCGTTGGCAGCAGTTATACCGTCACCAGCACCCAGCAGGCAGTGCCGTCACGGGACTACGGCTGGAACGTCAACCTGACCCAACCGTTACTGAAAGGGGCCGGCCTGGATGTCAACCTGGAGTCAGTCCGGATTGCCCGTATAAACGAACAGAAGAATATCCTCGCGCTTAAGTCGACCCTTATCTCCACCATGTCATCAGTCATCACCTCCTACCGCAGCTACATCCAGGCAATTAAATCGCTGGAGATCACCCGGCAGTCGCTGGAGCGCAGCCGTGAACTGGTGGCCACCAACCGGGAACTGATTGCAGCCGGACGGATGGCGGCAATCGAAATTGTCCAATCGGAAGCAGACCTGGCCAATCAGGAACTGAGTCTGTTGACTGCTGAAAACAGCCTTGATGCCGCCAGACTGGCATTAACCAAGGCGATTGATATTGATAAAAACACCCGGATTACCCCGCTGGCAGAAACCCAGATCCCGCCGGTACCGTACACACTTGTACAGGCCAGGCAGCTGGCCTTCAGTAACCGACCGGACTACCAGAGCCTGCTACTGGATTACGAAAACAGCAAACGGGCCCTGACCATTGCCAAACGCAATACACTCTGGGATCTTTCCCTGACCGGCAGCTACACTGAAACCTACAACCGGGCCACCAGCATAACACCGGTCAACTCCAACGGTGCCTGGACAGCGGGCCTGACCCTGACCATTCCGCTGGATAACCTCTACCGTTCTTCAAGCGACCGCCAAGCCGCTCTGGCTGCTGATATCGGCCTGAAGAAGATGGAAAACAGTCTGGCACGGCAGCGGGAGGATATAGAGATCGAGATCCAGGATGCCCTGCGTTCTGCTGAAATGAACTACCGTCAAATTAAGCTGGCCACCCTGGCACGGACACTGTCGGAAAAAAAAGTGGAAATTGAAACGGAAAAGCTGAAAGCCGGGCGTTCCACAAACTTCCAACTGGTCAGTTACCAGAATGATCTTAAAAACGCGCAGAGAAGTGAACTTGATGCGATTATCACCTACCAGAACGCCTTGACCAGCCTTGAAAGCAAGCTGGGTATTACCCTGGAACGTTGGGGTATCGCCCTGGCTGAACGGCCCTGAAACCGGGACAAACAATGGAACAGCAAACCATCATAGCAGGCAGAATACTTGAAGATATGTCAGATGGGGTGATGACCATCGACCTGAGCGGTCGAATCACCACCTTTAATGCCTCAGCAGCCAAAATACTGGGGATCGCCCAGGAAGATGCACTGGCAAAGTCCTTTGGCGAGGTATTTCTGCTGGCAGAAGCCAATGATGACTTCAACCAGACCATCCTGGATGCCATCTACGAATCATCCACCAGCCATAACCGGATTGTCCCGTTTACCTGCAACGATAAACAGACCACCCTGGCATTGACCACCACCTTTCTTAAGGCTGAGGATGGCACTGACCAGCGGATGGGCGTGATCGCCGTATTCAGTGACATTACCGAGCTGCAGGCGCTGCAGGAGGCTGAAGCCCGGCTGGCAGAAGAGATCAAAAATAAACACCGTGAACTGCAGGCAGCCTACCTGAAGACCGAAGAAGGTAATCAGCAGTTACAGTCGGCCCTGAAGAAGGTCCAGATCATCAGGAACAGTGCCACCGCCTTCACCATCATTCTCTTTCTGGGGATCGGCCTGTTTGTCTGGAACCGCAAGCCAGCCAGTCTTAGCTCTTCAGCCCCCTCACCAGCATCAACACAGGCATCTGCACCAAGCGTTGTGCCGGTCACCCCCCAGCCGGTCTCCAGCAGTATTACCCTGACCGGCAAGCTGCTGCCATTGCAGATGGTGAATATCACCAGCCCGATCTCCGGCAAGGTGGGCCAGGTCATGGTCCGCTATGGCGACGTGGTCAAGGCAGGACAACCCTTACTGGTCATGGACACCAGCGAGGCGATGATCAAGTACCGCGAGGCAAAGGCAGCCTACATCAAGGCGCAAAACAGCTACAAGCAGATGGAAAAATGGGACACCAGCGCTGATGTTGCCCGGGCGCAACGTTCTCTGGCAAAGGCCAAACTCTCACTGGAAAACCAGAAAAAGACCCTGGACGAATCAGAACGACTGTACAAAAAAGGGATTATCCCGGCCACCGAGTATGATTCAGCCAAAAGTCAGTACATCAATCAGCAGATGGATTACCAGAGTGCCCAGGAAGAGCTGAAGGCTGCCCATGAAAAGGGTAACAGTGAAAATCGCAAGGTATCCCGTTTTGAGCTGGACAATGCTGAATCCCGCATGCGGCAGGCTGAAAAGGATATCGCCTCCTCAGCTGTAGTGGCGCCGGTCTCAGGCATTATCATGAAGCCGCCAGCCAGCGGTCAGTCCAAAGAGGGCAGAACCGTGGAGCGCGGCACCACCTTCCAGCAGGGAGAACTGCTGCTGGCCATTGGCGATCTGTCAGGTTTTTCCGTCAATGCCAAGCTGGATGAGGTGGATGTCACCAAGGTCCAACTGGGGCAGAAGGTACGGGTAAGCGGCGATGCCTTTCCGGGTCAGCAGTTAAGCGGCAGCATCCAGAGCATCTCCCCCCATGCAGAAGAGGGGGAAGGGGGCAAATCGGTCTCCTCCTTTGGCATCAAGGTGGTGATTGACTCGGTACCACCAGAACTGAAAAAGCGGATCATGGTGGGGATGACCGCCAACCTTGAGATTATCATCTACGAAAAACCCGATGCCCTGATGGTGCCGCTGGCTGCGGTGCATGATGAACAGGGCAAACGGTATGTTACCAGAAAAAAAGGGACTGCCCCGTCAGATGCCGCCGAGAAGGTACCGGTCACCACCGGTTACACCACCCAGGATGCGGTTGAGATCACCAGCGGCCTGAAGGCCGGTGACCTGCTAGAGGTAGCCACGCTCGGGCCACCGCCCTCACCAGGCGGGAAGCCTTAAAATGCTGACCCTGCGCGACATACGCAAGAGCTACCGGATCGGCCCCACCGAGGTGGATGTACTCAAAGGGGTATCCCTTGAAATTCAGCAGGGAGAGCTGGTCTCCATCATGGGACAGTCTGGCTGCGGCAAATCCACCCTGATGAACATCATCGGCCTTTTGGACCGCCCCACCTCCGGCAGCTTTATGCTGGATGGCGCTGAAGTCAGCTACAGCGATGATGATGCCCTGTCCGAGATCCGCAACCAGCGGATCGGCTTTGTGTTCCAGCAGTACTTCCTGCTTTCCCGCCTGACCGCCCTTGAAAACGTTGCCCTGCCGCTGGTCTACCGCGGCGACACCGGCACCAACAGTCATGATCGCTGTATGGAACTGCTAAAACGGGTCGGCATGGATGACCGTGCCAATCACCGGCCCAATGAACTTTCCGGCGGGCAGCAACAGCGGGTGGCCATTGCCCGTGCCCTGGTGGGCAATCCATCTCTGATCCTGGCCGATGAACCGACCGGCGCCCTTGACACCAATGTGGGGGGCGAAATCATGGAACTGTTCAAGACACTGAATGCGGAGGAAGGGATCACGGTGGTGATCATCACCCACGATCCCGGCATTGCACGCCAGTGCAAACGGGTGGCGGTCATGAAGGACGGGGTGATCGTGCCATGATGATTCATCCATCCCACCTGAAAGAGGCGGCCCGCAGCCTGCTGGCCTCAAAACAACGCACTATTCTGGCCTTGATCGGCATTGTAATCGGTATCGGTTCGGTGATCGCCATGGTCTCAGTCGGCAGGATCGTACAGGAAGAATCCCTGCGCCAGTTTAAAGAGATGGGCACCGATATCCTGACCATTGAAAAGGAGTTCGGCGGCGGTGGTCCTCCCGGCATGCAGGGCGCACCGGGTGCTGCTGGCGGAGCTGCAGCAAAGGCAGCGCTCAGACTTGATACCATCCTGGCCATCCCGTCCCGCTGTCCCGGTATTGCGGCGGTGGCCCCATCAGTCAGGGGTAGCGGCGACATCAGCTTTGCGGGCAAAAAATTGGAGCGCTGCAGCCCGATGGGGGTTACCGCATCATTTCTGGATATCAACAAGCTGACCATGCGCGAAGGGCGCTTCCTGTCTGATCTGGACGAGCAAAGCCGCTACTGTGTCATCGGCAGCCAGGTGGCTGCAGAGCTGCAAAAGCAAGGGGCATCCAAGCTGGCTGGTTCAAAGATCAGGATTGGCAACAACCTGTTTACGGTTATCGGGGTTACCAACGAGGTTCCCCAGGGCGGTATGCGGCGCTTTGAACCCAATGAGATGATCTACCTGCATATCACCACCGGTCTACGGGTCTTTGCCAATGCCGAGATACAATCCATCACCGCCAGGGTCAGCCCCGGCACCACCAACAACGCTGCCCGTGATCAGGTCATGGCCTACGTTGCCTCCCTGGGCAAAGGTCAGGCGGTCAGGATAACCAGCCCGGAGGAAATCATCGCCCAGATGGAAAAGCAGATGCAGATGTTTACCCTGCTGCTGGGGGCCATCGGTAGCATTTCGCTGATTGTGGGAGGGGTGGGGGTCATGAACGTGATGCTGGTATCGGTGACGGAGCGCCGCCGGGAGATCGGCATCCGCCGTGCCCTGGGGGCCAAGCGGGGTGACATCAAAGGCCAGTTCCTGATCGAATCAATCATCCTCTCTTTGATCGGTGGCCTGCTGGGTATCATCTTCGGTATCGGCGCATCATGGCTGATCGCCCACTTTGCCAAGTGGCAGTTTGCCCTCTCCTTCAGCGCCATCCTGCTTGGGGTTGGCGTCTCCAATGCCGTTGGGATCTTCTTCGGCTACTACCCTGCCCGTCAAGCCTCTCTGCTAGACCCGATTGTTGCGCTGAAATCTGATTAAACCGCCAACAGAGTTGGCACGCCAGGACGATCGTTGGCAGTTGCAAAACACATAACACACTAATATTACTTGTCGAAAATTTGGCACAGACCGTGCTACCAATAAAGAACAAACACTAAAGGAGTTCTCCCATGCATGCACGTTCATTCGCCATTGCTGCGATCACACTTTTGTCTCTGGCACCGTTTGCCACAGCTGGCGATTATCTCATTACCTGGAAAAGTACGCTGCCAGAAGGCACTACAAACAGGTGCAATATCAAGGTAACCGGTAGTCCCACGGTGGGGGCAAGCACGCTGCTTAAGCAGTGGGAGGGTGTCAGTTTTCCGCTGTATGCATTTATTCCAGCCGATTTTAACAAGAAAATCAGCTACAGCCCTGTCTCTGGCTGCGCCAAGCTAAACATTGACATTGCCTGCCATTCCAAACCAGAGGGTTCAGACTGGAGACAGGTGCTTACCATCAGCCCCTGTCAGGATCGCACCATCCTCATACATGTGGATGGCGTCCGCCTGCAGTAACCAGAACGGCGCACAAGCAAAAAACAGATTAACGACTCTAAGCACGCAAGGAAATCAGATGCAAGAGCCTCACGCAACCATGAATATTTATGACCTGAAACTCTGGAAAAAGATCTGGGACATCTCAAAAATGTACTGGTTCTCAGATGAGAAGTGGAAGGCTCGATGGCTGCTGTTCTTGTTACTGCTGCTACTGGCATCGGTCACCGGTATTAATATTTTGTTCAACTACCTGGGCCGCGATCTGATGGATGCACTGGCAAACAAGAATTTGACGCAGTTCTACCGCTGCATACTGCTCTATGCAACCGGCTTTGCGGTTGCCATACCAATAACCGCCCTCTACGGCTACATCCAGCAAAAACTGTCCATTAACTGGAGACGCTGGCTGACCACCCGGTTTATGGAGCGCTACTTCAAAAACCGCGCCTACTACCATATCAGCAATGATCCGGGGATAGATAACCCTGATCAGCGAATTGCCGATGACATAAAAAATCTTACCCAAAACAATCTGTCGGTACTGCTGCTGGTCCTAAGCTCGCTGATGGATTTTTTCTCCTTTGTGGGCATCCTCTGGAGCATCTCAGGAAAGCTGGTGCTGGTGTTGCTGTTTTACGCCACCATTGGCACCATCATCAGCGTATTGCTTGGTAAACGCCTGCTTAACCTCAATTTCCAACAGACCCGACGGGATGCTGATTTCCGCTATGGCCTGATGCATGTCAGGGACCATGCAGAGTCGATCGCCTTTTACCAAGGGGAAGAACGGGAAAATCTTCAGGTGCTTGACCGATTGAAGGCTGCAATCAGCAACAATCTGCTCCTTGCAAGCTGGGAACGTAATCTGGCCTTTTTCACCTCTGGCTATAACTACATCCCCCAGGTGCTGCCACTGCTAGTTCTGGCTCCGCAATTTTTCGCAGGCCAACTGCATTTAGGGGTTATGACCCAGGCGGCCGGTGCTTTTGCCATGGTACTGACGGCGCTTTCGTTAATAGTCACAAAATTTGCGATGTTCAGTTCCATCGCAGCCGGGGCAGCCCGTCTGGAATCTTTTGATACGAAGCTGGATCAACTGGTTGAGGTGCAACAATCGTCAGAAACGACAGGCATTCTATCCAAAGAAGACAGCGTGCTCGCGCTGGACAGGGTCTCGCTCCAGACACCCGATCAACAGCACACCTTGATCAAGGAGACCTCCGCCCAGGTCCCATCAGGAAAAGGGCTTTTGATTGCCGGACACAGCGGTGTGGGGAAAAGCTCACTCCTGCGGGCTGTTGCCGGACTCTGGAATACTGGAGAAGGTCAGATAACCAGACCACCCTTGCATGAGATCTTTTTTCTGCCACAACGACCTTATATGATTCTGGGCTCATTGCGAGAACAGCTGCTCTATCCGAACCTGGACAGTGCAACATCAGATGACGGACTTCGGGCGGTGTTGGACACGGTTAATCTGCCCAATCTGGCTGACCGGTTTGGTGGGTTTGATGCGGTTATGGGCTGGGGGACACTGCTGTCTCTAGGGGAACAACAGCGCTTGGCCTTTGCCAGACTTTTGTTAGCAAAGCCACGTTACGCCGTACTCGATGAAGCAACCAGTGCCCTTGATGTAACCAATGAGGCCCTGCTCTACGGCTACCTCCAGCAATCCGGGACCACCTTCGTCAGTGTCGGCCATCGCCCCAGCCTGATCAGCTACCACAATCAGGTGCTGGAACTGACCGGCAATGGCGGCTGGCGACTGTTGACAGCTGAGGAGTATCAGGCAGTCATGGCTTGATTGCCCATAGCCCAGCTGTGTTAAAGAGATGACGCACTCATACCTTCTCTTGTACTGCAACGGATTGTTAAACCTCTTTGCCGAGGCCGATTGTTGCAGTGAAGCTGAATCAGACCGCCAACAGAATTGGCACACACGGACGAACAGTGGCACCACGGAACAACACAACTATTCATTATTGCAACAGATATCAATTGGCACACATACTGCTCTATTTCAAGTACACGTTCACCACAAAAGAACAGGAGGAAACAACAATGAAAAAGCAGATCATGGCAGTAGTGACACTCTTAGGAATGATGGTGGCAGGGACAGCTTTTGCGGACCTAAAAGACAATAATGACGGCACACTCATCGATACCACGCAACGTCTGGTCTGGCTCAAACAGGCCGATTGCTTTGACAAGGTAAATTTCTATTATGCCCAGAACAAACCTTACGGCCTGGCATCGGGCATGTGCGGCCTGTCCGACAAATCATCTGCCGGACAATGGCGTCTACCCAACGAAGTTGAGCTAAAATCACTGCAAGGCAATCTGTCAAAGTTCAACGGGAACATCAGTGATTGGTACTGGACATCAAATCCGGGCACAGCCCCAAGCACCAGTAAATGTATCCTTCTCACCAATGGCACTACCCAGAGTTTTGACCGGAACAGCTTACATTATGTCTTGCCGGTTCGCAGGTTACCGTAAAAACTCAAACCGGGCAGACTTCAGATCAGTTACCCCACTGGCCGCCGGATACCCCTGAATACCAGCGACCAGATGATGTAACATGTTAGTTTTAAACAGCGATCAGCAAGGAGAGAAATACCATGCAAAAAAAGATTTTCAGCGCAGTTTGTATCAGTTTGATCTTCACGGGGCTCTTCATGCTCACCGCTTGCAGTAAGCGGGAGAAGGTCACCCACCTGCTGCAACTGTCCGGCAAGCAGTTCGCCGTCCCCACCGGAACCGTTGCCGACAAACTGGTGCTCTCAAAATTCCCCGATGCAAAATTTCAGTATTACAACAGCGTGCTGGATGCAGCACTGGCGGTACAGGCAGGCAAGGCTGATGCAGCAGCCTATGATGAGCCGATTCTGAAAAACATTGCCGCAAAAAATAAAGGGCTGACCGTGCTACCGGAGTTGATCACCAAGGATAATTACGGTTTTGCAGTGCAGTCCAATCGGCAGGATTTGAAACAGGCCATTGATCTCGTTGTCAGTGACCTGAAAAAGAACGGCAGCTATGATGCCATGCTGCAGCGCTGGCTCCCCAAAACAGGTAATCCTGCTCCCATGCCGGAGATCAAGCTGACCGGCAGCAAGGGGGTACTGAAATTCGGCACCTCTGCGGTGACTGAGCCGTTTTCATTCATGGATGCCTCCCACACGGTTGTCGGCCTTGATATCGAAATCGCCCGTTATGTTGCACAGAAGCTTGATATGACCCTGGAAGTCGTCAACATGGACTTTGGCGCCATGATCCCGGCCTTGATGGCTGGCAAAGTAGACATGATCGGTGCCTGCATCACCATTACCGAGGAACGCTCGAAAAAAGTGCTGTTTTCAGAACCGTACTACGTCGGCGGTATTGCGGCATTGGTCAGGCAATAGGGTTGCCGGAGCTGCCTCTGAAACAGAGCCGAATCAAACGGGGCAGCGCCTCAACGCCTTAAACCAACACAGGCAGGATGAATGAAAAAACTCATGCAGCCCACCTCATTACTTCTGTACCTGGCCCTGCTTTTCCTGGTTGGCACCGTTGCCAGCTGCGGCAGCGACCGGTCAGATCGCCCCGGTTCCCGTAGCACGCTGGCCACCGCCAACGACCTGCAGGACAAGCGGATTGCTGTATTGCAGGGTTCCACCCATGAAGCCTATGCAACACAGCACTATCCCAAGGCCACAGTGCTGCAGTACAAATCTGTTTCAGACATGCTGCTGGCAATAAAGACCGGCAAGACAGATGCTGCCATCTACAGCCGCGATGAACTGATGGAGTATATGCGTAGCAGCGATGATCTGGGATTTGTGGGTGGCCCACTTTACCGCACACCGGCCTCCATTGCTTTCCAGCAACAGGACACTGAGCTGCTCAGCTCCTTTAATCGCTTTCTGCAACAGCTCCGTTCGGACGGCACCTATGACGGCATGCTCAAGCGCTGGATGGAACAAGGCGCCACCGAGATGCCGAAACTGAACACGACCGGAACCGGCAAGCCACTGGCGGTGGGGGTTCTGAGCGACAACGGTCTGCCCTTTATGGTTATGAAGGACAACAGGCTGATCGGCTTTAATATTGAGCTGATGGAGCGTTTCGGCGCCTTCTGCAACCGGAAAATCCAGTATATTGATCTGGATTTCGGCAGCCAGATCGCTGCCCTGGCAGGACACAAGATCGACTTGATCGCCACGCCCCTGGCCATCACGGAAGAGCGCAAAAAACGGGTAGCCTTTTCAGACCCTTACTACACGTTTGATTCATTGGCCGTAGCCCTGAAAAAAAATATTGCCACCCAATCAGCTTCCTCCTCCCGCCCCCCCTCCTTCATCACCGGCATCATCACCGGCATCATCACCAGCTTTCAGAGCAACATCATCCATGAAAAACGCTATCTGCTGATTCTGGACGGCCTTAAAACCACCGTGATCATCTCCATCTTTGCCACCATCTTCGGCACCCTGCTGGGTGCCTTGGTCTGCTTCATGCGGATGGCAAAAAGCCGCCTGCTCTCTGCACCGGCAAAGATCTACATCGCCATTCTGCGGGGCATGCCGGTACTGGTCTTATTGATGCTGATCTTTTACGTGGTCTTTGCCTCAGTCAATATTAACCCGGTGATTGTGGCGGTGATCGCCTTTGGAATGAACTTTGCCGCCTACACCGCAGAGATCTTCAGGACCGGCATTGAAGGGGTGGAAAAGGGGCAGACCGAGGCAGGTATCTCTTTGGGCTTCACCAGGACCAGTACCTTCCTGCATATTGTGCTGCCCCAGATGGTGCGCCGGATTCTGCCAGTCTACAAAGGTGAGTTTATCTCGCTGGTCAAGATGACCTCCATTGTGGGCTACATCGCGGTACAGGATCTGACCAAGGCCAGTGACATCATCCGCAGTCGCACCTTTGATGCCTTCTTCCCGCTGGTGATGGTGGCCATACTCTACTTCCTGATCTCATGGATCTTAATGCAGGCAATGGGCTGGCTTGAGCAAAAGACCGACCGTAGACGAGCAGCAAGCTGACAGAAGGAGACGTGCAATGAACAACCTTAAAGTGAATCAACTGCTTGACCGCCTGATTGCGGTGACCGAGGAGCTTTCCCAAGGACGTTTTGGCCAGTATGACGACATCTTCGAGCTAACCAAGAGTGGCCAGTACCCTCCCCTGATCGCCCGCTTTGCGGAATCGTTCGGTATGATGGCGGTCAAGGTAGAAGCGCGGGAATACCGGCTGGAACAGATGATTGAGGAACTGCGCTCAACGGAAGCCCAACTGCGCGCAGCCAGGGAACAGCTGGCTCGCGAGAACAGCACCCTCAAGAAAAACCTGCGCCGTTCCTTCCCTTTCTCCTCCATCCTCGGCACCAGCCCTCAGATCAGAGAGCTGATCAGCAAGGCAGAGCGGATAGCCGATTCCCGGCTCTCCGTCATCATCACTGGCGAGACCGGTACCGGTAAAGAGCTGTTTGCCAAGGCGATCCACTTTAACAGCCCCCGCAGCGCCAAACCGTTTGTGGCGGTCAACTGTTCCGCCATCCCTGAGACCATCTTTGAAAGCGAGATGTTCGGCATTGAAAAAGGGGTGGCCACCGGGGTTGAGGCCCGGATCGGCAAGATCCAGCAGGCCCAAGGCGGCACCCTATTTCTGGACGAAGTAGGCGAAATGCCGCTACAACTGCAGGCCAAACTGCTGCGGGTGCTGGAAGAACGGACCCTGGAACGGGTCGGCAGCCGGACCGCCATTCCGGTTGATCTGCGGATCATCGCCGCCACTAACCGTGATCTGACCAAAGAGATCGCAGAAGGACGATTCCGTGAAGACCTCTACTACCGTTTAAACGGGGTTACCCTGCGGATTTCACCCCTGCGGGAACGCAAAGGCGATATTGAGCTGATCGCCCGGCAGTTTCTGGACAAGTGGGGCCGCAGCTGCGGCAGGCCACCGATGCGGATTGCCAAAGATGCCCTGGAACGATTGCGCAACTACCCTTGGCCCGGCAACGTGCGGGAGCTGGATAATGAGATTGAACGGGCTGTAGCCCTGGCCTATGGCGACACCATTACCATGACCGACCTCTCTGATCCGCTGCAGCAGCAAGCCAGACCATCAGCAGCAGGGGGGAAATCACTGCTGAAGGATTCAGAAAAACAGTTGATTGAGCTGGCATTGAAAGAGGCCAAAGGCAACAAGACCCAGGCAGCAGAGCGGTTGGGGATGAGCCGGGAAGGGCTACGCAAGAAACTGAAGCGGCTGGGGATGGAGTAACCATAATCCATAAACGGCAGTTACTCACGCAAAGCCGCAACGCTCGCAACAAAAACCAAACACTTACAGAAACTTAAGTTTCACCTGTTTGGTGAGAGGCTCGATTTATACAAAGATTTTATTTTTATGGCGTTGCGCCGTTGCGTGAACTGCTTTTTATAAAATAAGAGAATAGCTTATGCATAAGCACCTTACTAAACAGAGAAGGTCAGATACATGAAAGATAGTATCACCTTCTTCTTTTTGATTGCCCTATTGATGATCTTCGGATGCGCCGGACAACCGTCTGACAGTCAGTCGTCACTGGCCGGCACGTTTATTGGCCTGGCCGGATGCGACCGGACCCGGCTGATGCGGGTGGCGGAAAAAAGTTGTGCCCCGGAAGAGTGCATCCACCATGAGGCAGGCGTCATCACACCGGACAAGGTGCTAAACGCCCTGCTGGCAGCCGATGCCATCGGGCGACAACGCTACTGCCAACAAAGTTGACGCTAGCGGCCAGTTGTTGGTAGCAACCAAGCACATAACACCCTGTAACTACATATATACAGCGTTGGCACTAAAGCTGCTTTGGTACAATTGGAAAACAACTAAATGTTCCTCAAAAGAGAGGCAATCATGAAAACAAACCTGATCAAACGGCTCATCACCATCGCGGCGGCAACGGCCTTCATGCTGGCTATCGGCACAGGCGCAGTCCATGCGAGGGATAACGGCAACGGCACGTACACCGACGCTACCGGCCTGGTCTGGCTGAAGGATGCCGGCTGTTTGGGAAGCATGAACTGGGTTGATGCCACGGCAAGCCCCAAAAACCTTGCACACGGCAAGTGCGGTCTATCAGACAACTCCAGACCGGGTTCCTGGCGACTTCCCACAGGTGACGAATTAAATCGAATACATCAGGAACTTTCAGGTTTCACGAACATCCGGCAGGGCAACTACTGGTCGTCCTCCTGCGTGGTACAAATGCAGGGGCCAGGTTGGGGAATGCCGGTAACACTCTGTAACAGTTCCAGTCTGGACGGTCACCCCTACAGTATCTACTCCAGAGAGATGATAAACAAAATCAACTACGTGTTGCCGGTTCGCGCCGGACAATAGATTAGTTTTATTGGTGACTTGGTAGTACACAGCAAACATGGAGCACTGCAATGAACCTGCAAACCAGCTATCTGGGAGTAGCATTTAACAACCCGTTTATCCTGGCCTCGGCGCCACCCACCGCCAACGGCGACATGATCCGGCGTGCCTTTGAAGCGGGCTGGGGCGGAGCTGTAATTAAGACCATCTGCCACGATCCGGTCCACAACCTTTCTAATCGTTTTGCCACGCTACGAAGCGGCGGGGAAATTTTCGGCTTTGAAAATCTGGAACTTTTGTCTGAGAAAGGACCGGATGAATGGTATCGCGACATTGCCGCTGTCAAGGCAGATTTTCCTCACTGCCCGATCATCGGCAGCATCATGGGCAGTGCCGATTCACCAGAAGAGTGGCTTTCTCTGGCCCGTGGCTGCCAGGATGCCGGTGCTGACCTGCTGGAACTAAATTTTTCCTGTCCCCATGGCTGCCCGGAACGTGGTCGCGGTGCCGCAATCGGTCAGAACCCGGAATATGGCACTCGAATTGTAAAATGGCTTACCGCATCTACGGATATAACCATACCGATCATCCCCAAGCTAACCGCAGCAGTTGCCGATATCCGGTTTATTGCCGAAGAACTGGCGACGGCAGGCGCCCACGGTTTTTGCGCCATCAATACGGTCCCTTCGTTTTTTGGCTTTGATCTGCAGACGCTTCGCCCCAAACCGGATTTGGGCGGTATGACCAGCTACGGCGGCTATTCCGGCCCCGGCATCAAGCCGATCGCTCTGCGGGCAGTGGCTGAGCTGTGTCAGTCTCCGGGACTGCCGGTCATGGCCAGCGGCGGGATCGCCAGTGGTTTTGATGCAGCAGAGTTTATGCTGCTGGGGGCTCCGGTGGTGCAGGTAGGAACCGGGGCCATGCTGCGAGGATTCACTCTTGTCAAAGAGATGCAGCAGCAACTGCAGGAATTCATGGGCTGGCACGATTTTTCTGAGCCTGCTGACGTTATCGGCCTTTGCAAAGATCGAATCAGCTCATTTGAGCAGCTTGCAAACAACCTGAAGGTTCGTCCTGTGGTCAATCCAGATCGTTGCTGCAACTGCGGTCTATGCCTGACCGCCTGCCGTGACGGTGGTTATCAGGCCATTACCCCTGGCCTGGACAGCCCGGTCTTTGTCACAGACAACTGCAGCGGCTGTTCACTGTGTAGCCAGGTCTGCCCTGTCGGGGCACTGCAGATGCGACCATGCTAAAAACTCTATTAAACAGGTGCCACAACCATGCCTTCACCAATACAGCAGGCCCGCGCAGCCATCATCACCGCGCCACTCAACACCCCGTTCAGGATCACAACCGGTCAGCATAACCAGTTAGAGAAAGACTTCTATCAGGTCCAGGCCACCAACGGCATCCGCGGCTACGGTGAGGCGGCGGTTACCAGTCATATCACCGGTAAAACCGTGGAGCAGACCCAGGCTGGGGATGCTGTTCGCCCAGCTGTGTCGCTTGCTGTGATGTAGTGAATCGCCACCAGCGTTGGCGGCACCGGCAGAAAGTTGGCAGGACAAACCACCATAACACACTGATATCACTTGGATGACATTTTGGCACACAATCTGTAACAGCTCCTGCAAAGGCGAACATCCGCTAAACACAGAAGGGAGACTCCCATGAAAAACAGCTATGCGCTAGCTTTTGCCCTGCTCACCCTTGCTCTTGTACTTTCGTTTGCATCACACGCCGCGGCAGGGCAGGTCACCATCATCAACAAAACCCAGGACTGGAACTGTTATATCTCAGCCCATGGCTTCCTCTTCGGAGTTGCAACCGAAATGAAAACCCCTTGTGCGCTCCCCGGCAAGACGGAATGGTTTCACACCTCACTCTCGGTCGGCCACGTGAACGCTCTTTGCAGCTATAAAGGCACCAGCGCCAGCGCAAACGCATGTGGCTATACCGTTGATTCCGACTACAGGGCGCATCCGCATGAGGGGAAATTCTTTACTATAGGCGGCACCTGGCTTCCCCATCGTAATTTTACGGTGACCGTTACCGGCAACCGATCATCAATGTATTTTCAGCATGGCGATGTAACCTTTACGCTTACGGAAAATTAGCGACGCTATCAGAGGAGATTTAACGTGCGACTAACACTCATGAACGCCAAAACCAACGGTTTCCTGGCAACAGTTGCGCTGATAGCCGTAACGGCCAGCCCTGCCCTGGCCGGAACCGTAACGCTGGTCAATACGTCAACGAAGCACTATTGTAATGCAACCGCCACCGTCTATGTTTTGGGGATTCCATTTGATGTTACGACACCATGCGTAGCGCCCGGCAGTTCGGGGACGGTTACCAGTTGGCTTTCGACGGGCTATATACGGACAGAGTGCTCTGATAACGCGTTGTGTCGCCATTTTTGCGGCATGTATAATGAGAGGTTTGCCATGCCCTGCCCAGGTAAAAAATATGATGTACCCGGCACGTGGCTACCGCATCGCAATTTTACCGTCACCTTTACGCCACCCAATGATTTCGTGATGATAGAGAAATAGGGGAAAAAAGGAGCAACATCATGAAACATCTGACCATTACTGTCAGCAGATTTACCGGCCTCTTTGTATCGGCTGCCCTGCTTTTTGTGCCCGTATCGGCTACCTGGGGATGCGACACGGCGGACAGTTGGAAGTTCGGCTTGGTGCGAACAGACGGAGGAGAACCGAAGATCTACTGCAGCAAAAAGGTTGCTTATGATAATAAATCTGTGGTGCTGACCTATTGTACGAGCCCCAATGTTGATTCTCCCCCAGCCAAGCTTGTATATGATTGTCGGGACACGGAAGACACGATATCGCCAATTGACAGAATCAAGAATCACATAACCGTTATCCCATGGCATGCGAAGTGTACCGTAAGGAATGGTACGGTGGGGGGAACATATCAGCTCAATGGCTCTTCAGTGGCGACACTCCATTACCTCTCCATAGAAGGCGGGTTGTGTGAAGACGGTTACAGACTCTTGGGTATCTGGGCCAAAAAGAAATGAACATAACCGCTGGAGGTAGCCAGATCATTTTTTGCACTGGTTTGATTGTAAGCTCCACTCTAGGAGTGGTTGGGGGTGGTAAGGTTTTAGTCTTTGACTCTTACAGGAACTACTTTTAGTAGCAACGGGGTACCCCAAAAAAATGAAGTTGAGGGACCATTGAACTGTTGAGGGAGAGAGGGCCGCTTCCCGTTTTACCAGCAAGTGGCGCATGGATAGAGGCTATGGCTGCATACTCCAGAACACAAAATCCAAGGTAGATGACAAGCTAAAGATACGACAAGCCTTCGATCCCATTATCAAACCAGGCACAAGCGAAAGCGAGGCATGTGCGATTGCTTACAACTTGCTGAAATATTGAAGCTGTACATACAAAACAAAAAGGATAGTTCCCTTTTAACCACTGTTTTTACATCGCACGCTTCATATACCGGCGTGGCACGCCATGACAGATCAGATTTGCTATCTCGAATACATCTTGGAAAGGAAACAACAAATGAAAACAACAGCACGCATCAGTATAGTCGCCCTCTTCTGTATGACGTTCTTCGCAGCCGCACCGGCCTTCTCGGTAACACTGCCTGAGGCCGCCCCGAAATTTACGGGCAGGATTGTTGTCAACAAAACCATGGTCAGTTCCGGCTATCCTAATGGTTCCATGACCTTCAACAGCAACGGCAGCCTCACCTGCACCAATTACCCCAGCTTTATCGGTTGCAAGCACTGGCAGATTCAGCACGATGGCACCTTGCGGCGTGAATTTACGGACAGTCACACCGGCAAGACCGTTGAAGTAGTGGCAATCTGGAAACTTTTGAGCCAGTCCGGCAACACCCTGCAGGTGCAACAGACCTCCAACAATAGTGACGTGGCAACCACTGTGACCGTTACCATCAAGTAAGCAATTGACTGAAAACTTTATTAAAACAGGTGCCACAACCATACCTTTACCAATACAGCAGGCCCGCGCAACCATCATCGCCGTAAGCCAAGGTGACCCATGACAAACAAGACTCCTGACGCATCCCGCTGCAACAGCATCTATTTTTGCGCCCCGGTCAACGCCCTGGTGGAGGGGATCTATCAGCAGAAAATCCCCTTTACTGAAATCAAGCAACACGGTGACTTCGGGCTGGGCACCTTTGATCATCTGGACGGCGAGATGGTGATGCTGGATGGCGAGATCTACCAGATCACCTCCGATGGAGCAGCGGCCAGGGTGGCCGATGATACCCTGACCCCCTTTTCCTGCGTGACCTTTTACCAGCCGATGAGCCATGACCGGCTTGAGCAGCCCTGCAGTTACCCGGCGTTTCTGGAATGGCTGAACAGCCTGTTCCCTTCCCCCAACATCTTCTACGCCATCCGGGTTGAGGGGCATTTCAGCCGGATCAAGGTCCGTTCAGTGCCCCGCCAGGAGAGCTATCGCCCTCTGGCAGAGGTGGCCAGGGACCAGCCGGTCTTTGAGTATAGCGATACCGAAGGCACCCTGGTGGGCTTTTACACGCCGTCGTTCATGGGCTCGCTGAGCGTGCCGGGGATGCACCTGCATTTTCTCTCCGCAGACCGCAAAACCGGCGGCCATCTGCTGGAATGTTGTCCCAACGACGTAACCGTGGGCATTCAGTTTCTGACCACATTGGAGTTAGGGCTGCCGATGAGTTTTGATTACCTTACCTGCGACTTTCAGCGGGACACGGAAAAAGATCTGGAGAGCGCAGAAAAATAGGTTGTAAGCGCCACCAGAGTTGGCGGTCACGGCAGATAGTTGGCATAGCCACTTATCACAACATATTGGTATTACATTGATTACTTTTGGCGCACAATTTGTAATAACTCCAGCAGAGGCGAACATCCGCTAAACACAGAAGGGAGATAACCATGAAAAACAAATATGCGTCAGCTCTTGCCCTACTCACCCTTGCCGTTACTCTCTCGCTTGCATCACACGCAACGGCAGGACAGGTCACCATCATCAACAAAACCCAGGACTGGAACTGTTATATATCAGCCAAAGGCTACTTCCTCGGAATTCCAACCGAAATGAAAACCCCTTGTGCGCTCCCCGGCAAGACGGAATGGTTTCACACCTCGCTCTCGGTCGGCAACGTGGCCGCTCATTGCGTCTATAAATATAAAATAGGCGCCAGCGCCAGTACACAAGCATGCGACTATAACCTTAATACCGACTACGTGCATGAGGCGAAAAACTTTATTATTGACGGCATCTGGCTTCCCCACCGCAATTTTACGGTAACCGTTACCGGCAACCAATCGAAAATGCTTCATAAATATGGCGATATGACCTTTACACTGAAGGAAAATTAACGACGCTTTCAGTATAACAAGGCAAACGTCCCCCATGACGGTGTGAACTTCCAAGCCACACAGTCCCGCTCAAAAGGAGAACCACCATGAAAAAAATCAGCGTTGCTTGTACCCTGCTCTCATTACTGCTCGTTTCCGCACCGGCTTTTGCGGCAAACAGCTGTTTCTGCGTTGGACAGAACCGTTCCGCAGGGACATGTGGAAATGGCGGCGTGTCGGGCAGTTTTATGGATGTACGTAAAAACCTTCCCGACAACCTGATGAGGTTCCTGCTGCTTACACAAACGCTGCGAGACACCCTGTCCACCACAGGGAAAGCCTATGATCCAACATCAGGCTGGTCCTGCTGGAAAGAGTAACCACCGGCTGAAGACCACTCCGGGGGCAGCTTATAGCTATGCAAGCACAAGTAGGTAAGGCACCCTCGGAATAATACCCTGCTTATGGAAAGACCGACTATGACACGGACACCGTTTACCTGTTCAATTGTTGCCGCAACCTTGCTGTTCATCACAGCCGGATGCGCACCACAGCACACTGCTGTCCTTGTGAAGCAGGGTACGACAGCAGCTTCAACAGATGACTTCAACCGTTCAAAACCAGAAGAGCTGCCAAGTGAGATTGAGGATATCCAAAAGATACCGCAGAATCTGCGCAGGTTCACCGCCACACTACAACCACTACCAACCAGCGAAGAATCGGCCAACGCCCTGCGTCGGTTTCGCACACAACATTTCTCCCCCTGGACAGAGCCGCAGCCGACCCACAACCTCACACAGTCAATCCAGGGGATGAAGGATATCGCAAAAACAACCTGGTATGGAGAGAACCGTCTTAAAGTTAAGCCGGAGCGGATCAAAGTGATTCTTGGGCATGCCGACCTTGATCAACTGCCTTCCATGAACCAGCCGGGGATAGCCATAGCCCCCACCTTTATGCGGGGGCTGCCCAACCTGAAACCGCTGTATGAGACCTCTGATGACTTTCCCTTTGATCAGTTGCAATACAGCGAGGTAAAGCCCAACGAGCCGGTGCGTATCCTGCACCTGTCTGACACCGGGGCCTGGGCATTTGTCGAGACCGCCTATGGCCTTGGCTGGGTAAAGGCAGGCACGGTGCTACCGGTTGACAGATCAATGCAGCAACGGCTGACCAGCGCTGATCTCGTCGTCATTACCATGGATTTTGCAGTGATTCGGGATGACAAGGGGAAGGCGATGCCGCAACCCAGAATTGGTGCCTTGTATCCCCTTGTGCGCGAAGAGCCGGATTACTGGCTGGTTGAGCTGGCTGTCCCTGGAGAAGATGATTGGGCAACGCTTAAAACAGCACGGATCCTGAAAAAGGATGCCCAACGTTTCCCGCTGCCGTTTAACGCCGAAACCGTAACACATATCGGTAACGAGCTGCTCAAGACCCCCTACGGCTGGGGTGAGCTGTTCCGTGACCGTGACTGTTCCGCCACCACCAGAGATTTCTTCCTGCCGTTCGGCATCTGGCTGCCCCGTAATTCACGGGAACAGTTGCATTCCGGGCCTTTTGTCTCGCTGGCCAACCTCTCGAAACCGGACAAGGAAAAGCTGCTGATCCAGCAGGGGGTGCCGTTTCGTACCATTGTCCACCGCAAAGGGCATATCATGCTCTACGCAGGGCTTTTTGACGGCAGGCCGGTGGTGCTGCATACCACCTGGGCGATCCGCTTTAAAACCAAGAGCGGTCAGGAAGAAAAGTTCTACGTTGGCAGAACAGTGCTGACCACCCTGGAGGCTGGTTTTGAGCTACCCCTCTCCAGAGGAACCCTGCTTGACCATGTGGATGGTATACTGACGCTACCGGCCAAATAGTCTGCAAACAAAGTTGGCAGCACAAGACATGCGTTGGCGGTTATTATTCACATAACATACTGATATAACAATCATTTATTGCTGGCACAAAATCTGCTATGAGTTACATGTGGCTATCATGCAACTACCAAGGAGATCACCATGAAAAAAACTATCATCGGAGTACTGCTTTTGGGCATTATGCTGTCCGGCGTACCTGCCGAAGCAACTACCACCTGTCTGTGCGTTGGAAGTGGAAATACCAAATTCTGCGGGAACGGCGGTGTAGGAAGCGATTTCCTGGGCGTCCATACCAGAATATTAAGTCAGAATATTAAGTACTTCCTCCTGACATCGGCTTTGCAGGCGCAGTTGAGTGCCAGCGGCAAGGTGTACGATTCAAAGAGTGGCTGGTTTTGCTGGAACGGCACGTTGCAATAGCGGCAGATTGAAAACTGTATGGTTTTTGTTCTGACTAACGGAAACAAAAAAGGGGCAGCCCCCACTTTTTTCGGAACTGGATTGGGAAAGGAGGACATCATGTTCAGCAGGCGCAGGAGCATACGGTGGTCAGTAAATAGCAGCTCTCTATTTGCACTGGCAATTGCCGGTCTGGTATCGGCCACCCCCGGCAGTGTGCTGGCCGGAAGTTGCATGGATGGTAAACTTTCCTGCTCGATCAACTACATCTACAATGACACCCAAATCAAGATCATCAAGAGTGTCAAAATCGACTACTCCGCGACCATATCGCCAAGTGTAAAGACACGGGTGGAATGCAGCCAAGTCGCGGACGGCACGACAGACCTTGATTGCAGATCATGGACAACCTATGCCTATATTTACCAGATCAAGGTGGCCTATCCTGGCAGGATAAAAAATCCGGGCTATTCCGCCATCATCGGTGACACGTGTGAAAAGGTATGCAATGCGCTTGGTATTGGGGTGTACTACATGAACGGCAGACCGTTGTAACCGTCTATTGTCACCCGATCGGCTTCTGTGATCCGGTCATTAAGGTGCTGAATGCCCTGCTAATGGCGGACGGGGACGACAGAGTAAACCGGGAGTGCCCTAGCGCGCTATATGCCGACATTGTTGGCGTATCCGGACGAATGTTGGCGCACAGCAATGACATAATATACTGATATAACTACTTTCATCATTTGGCACGAACTCTGCGTTAGTAATTTTACCTTACAATACAGGAGATAGCCATGAAATCAGCCAGTGTCATTACCCTGTTTTTCTGTTTCTTGTGCCTGACCATACTTGCGCCAAATCGGGCTCGGGCGTTTCAGCTCCAGCTTCCCAACACCTATCAATGGAAGGTACAGTTGCCGAGTGACCTGCCGTTTGATCACTACACGATCACCATGCAGGCCGGCGGGACAACAAATACTGTGGTCCTGCAGCGGGGACAGATCTACACCTGGACAGCCCCCTATAACACGCCGCTCATGACAATCGAGGGGTGGAGGGTTGATAAATACAACAATAGGATCTATTTGGCAGGCCGCACCTGCGCCGGCACCGATTATGTACAAGGCCTTAATTTTGTCGAATGCAAATACAGTGTCAGTGTCAGGGTCTGCCCCAAACCGTCAATACCGCCTGATCCTGTCTTGGAGAACGTCAAATACGGTTTCTGCCCTAATTAGCCGGAATAAGTTCAACGCTTAATTCAGCTTAACACCACAATTCCAGGGGGAAAGATCCTGATGAAGACGCGGCAATACATTAGAAGTTTCCTTGTAGCAGCACTCCTCATGGCGACAATCACCGGTCAGTCAGAGGCAAAGGATTTCAGCGAAACCTGCAGAAACATATCACTACAAGGAAAGTACCTTAGCGCTGTGTGCATGACCTCAATGAAGTGTACCCCGGGCATAGAATCCCCCTGTATCTGTGACTTTCTCGGAATGAATTGCCGTATCGGACGGCCAACCGCAATCGATCTTAATCAGGGCATCTCAAATGTAGCGGGAGCGCTAAAATTTAAAGGGACAAATTTTAGTACCACCTGCAGCAACCTCCATCTTGAGGTAAAACCAGGTTATGAGGTTGCGATGACTGGTAGCGTGACCTTACATGCAAAGTGTAAAACCTGGGGACCTCTGTCTCTGGACATTCCTGCAGCACTCGATCTAAATACCGGTATTAGCAACAATAAGGGAGTGCTGCTGTTTGACCAGTAGGGATAACTGGTGAGGGAGTATAAATAAACCTGATAAGGAAAAGTAAATGAAGAAAAAAACACAGTGGTAATCGGGATGGTGGTCTATTTCATGATGATGGCGACTGTGGCCTGGGCTCTAGCGTCAGCATGGCTTCCGCTGATTCACTGACGGTAGTGCTGGCAAACAGGCTTCCAGGCAGCGTTCAGGTGGTAGCTAAAGTAGGCGGGTGGAGCATGTATTAAATTGCAGTACGATCCGGTTTAACCGCAGGCGTAGCAGGATGTAGCCACTGGTTTACCATGTCTTGCACTACCGCTAATAGCTGCTATTCTCTCATTTATGTCAAATAGATCGACAGCGGAAAACAGAGCTGGACTTTCCAGCAGCAGAGACAACGGATAGCGGCACAGGACAATGAAAACGGAAGCTCAGACAGTAGTTTATACAAAAGGAGGGTATCATGAGACTGGCAACGATCATCAGTATCCTGGTTATTTTGGCTTCTTCGGCCTCAGCTCACGCCAATGGCTGTCATTTTCTGGATCTGTATGCGTTTATAAAAGACTACCGGATCGGTGATGTGTACTGTTCAAAAGGCAAACTGATGGGCAAGGCCACCAACGACCTTTATGTTCAGCAAATCGGCGGGGAGGGACCAAGTTGCGATGTGACGTTCATCCAAAACAGTGCAGCGCCATTTGGTAACAACTGGGTAGAAGTTTCCAAGATACATATCCAGCAAAACCTGTGTGCCTTGAAGGCAGGTAACATCCATGTCAGCCACCTGAGCGGCAAGGTTCCCACCTACACGACAAAGGAAGGGAGTTTCTCACACAGCCGAAGCGGAAACATAACCATTACCGGCTTCAAGTAGCTATCGATACAGAAGGAGTCCGTTCCCTTCGGCAGACAAGAGAGCATCATGCAAGCAGCGTGCAAATCGTTTCATCGACCCCCAATAGCAATCCTACTCCAGCAGATCGGATCTGCGGCGCTGATCGTCTTTTTCATGTCGGCAATCAGCGCTGCAGCTGCCCCGACCCCCAAATATGCCCCCAAAACCGTGCCATTATCCCGCGACCACGTCTATTTCCAGAATCCTGCCCATCCGGCTCCCGACTACTGGGCCTTATCCGGCAAGCCGGTGGCGGATTCCCGTCGCTGTAACAGCTCAAGCTGGACAGAAAACCGCTTAAACACAAAGGGGAGGACAAAATGCATCGCTACTTCTTTAAAGGTTTCATGATACTCGCAGCGGCAATTCTTGCGCTGACAGCCTCGGTGCCTTCGAGCTGGTCAGGTACTTACATTGAAGAAGAGTATAAAAAAGTGGAAGCCTTCACAGTTGCAAGCCCATGGAAATGTACTTTTTCAAAGCTGCTGTTCTCTTCTGTCATCGAGTTCTGGCGCTGGGGCACATGGGAATCTTTCGAGCTGATGTATCAGGATACGTCAAGGCGGGGTTATAATCACCATTACAGATCCATATGCTACGCTTGCTATCATACAAGCGGCAATAGTTATGAGTGTTACATGGGCTCTTGTTTGGAAGGGAGTGCTGCAAGCGGCGACAGGACCGGACAGGTAGCACTGGACCCTGGTGTAACCAAGGAACAGGCCTGCAAGATTGTTTTCGAAAAGCTTCATGTGAAGTGACAACAAAAACCGTATTCAAGGGACGCCGGGTGACAAAAAAATGAAGCGGAGTTCCGCCTGTTTCCGTATCACAATGCAGAGCCGTTAAACCGCCAACAATGTTGGCAGAACCAGGCGTAAGTTGGCAGCTGCCGCAGAGATACAAGGTCATTAATTCAGCATGTTAGCCATTGGCACATCTATTGCTGAACAAGGTAACAACGGCAGAATGAAGGGAAACTGCCACTTCGTTACAAGTAACAGGTATAGCCAGGATACAGGCCTGCGAGGCCGTATTCAGGGAAACCAGATAATGTCAGAATAGCAACCGAACGACCGCTATTAGCATTCTATTGTCCCCATTCATTTGGGAACGTCCCTACGTAAACCAAGGAGATCGCCATGAAAAAGACAACCCTCATCACCGCATTCGCCACCCTGCTGACAACCGTACTGTGCAGTCTGGGCAGCGCCGAAGCCGGTATGGTCAAGGTCATCAACAACTCAAATTTCGTACTCGGCGTCGGCGTCAAATTCAGCGACGGCAGTAAAAGCAGCCCCGAGATCATCAACCCCAACAGCTCCAAGCCGGGGCTGGGATCACCGGTAAAAGCGGTCAGCCAGATCAAGGTGGTCAACACCACCGACGGTACCGATCCCAGCAAGGCAGTATTGAAGGAGTATCAGGAGCCAGCTCCCAAGCTGCTAAAAGACTACGTTGTTACCGTGGACAAACAGGGCGGTGTTATCGTTACCTCAAGTACCCCGGCGGGTTTCTTTTAAACGGTCGAAAGCAGTCGTTTATTCTTAAAAAGGAGGAGAACTGCATGAACAAGAGCATCCCAATCAGCACCTTTATCCCCGTTGCCGTACTCAACCTTTGAGCCGTAAACACTGAATCCTGCGAGGAAACATGCAGACCTGCACCCGCCGTACCTTTCTCAAAAACAGCGCCCTGACCGGTGCATCCCTGTTGCTGCCCGGCCTGCTGCTGGGCGGCTGCGCCGCCACCCGTCCGGCAATCCGGCAGAGCTTTCCCGACCTGCAGTCATGGCCGCTGGAGCGTAAGATCGCCCAGATGCTGCTGTTGGGGTTTCCCGGCGAGACCCTGGAACCGGGCAGCCCGATTGATCAGGCCATCCGGCGCTACGGTGCAGGCGGGGTGGTGCTGTTTGACAACAACATTGATCTGGGGGAGACCGGTCGCAACATCACATCCCCGGCCCAGTTAAAGCAATTGACCAGTGTCCTGCAACAGGCAGCAGAAGTGCCTCTTCTGATTGCGGTTGATCAGGAAGGGGGCGTGGTTGCCCGGCTGAAGGATCGCTATGGCTTTCCGGCAACGGTATCAGCCAAGCATCTGGGGCAGCAGAACCGACTGGAGCTGACCCGCGCATCCAGCGACAGCCTTGCAGCAACGCTGGAGGAATACGGCTTCAACCTGAACCTGGCGCCGGTGGTTGACCTGGCAACAAACCCGGACAATCCGGTAATCGCCTTCAAAGAGCGCAGTTTTTCTGCCGACCCTGCCCTGGTAACGGCCCATGCTGCCGAGTTCATCAAGGGCCACCACCGTCACCAGATCCTGACCTGCCTGAAGCACTTCCCCGGCCACGGCAGCTCTCGGGATGATTCCCACCTGGGCCTGGTGGATGTGACCCGTTACTGGCATGAAAACGAACTGCAGCCCTACCGTGACCTGATCAGCCAGGGGCTGTGCGATATGGTGATGACCGCCCACACCTTTAATACCGCCATAGATCCCCTGTACCCTGCCACCCTTTCAAAAGCCACCATTGATGGTATACTTCGCAAACAGTTGGGCTTTAACGGCGTGGTGGTCAGCGACGACCTGTACATGGGGGCGATTATCCAACATTACAGCTATGAGACCGCGGTGGAAAAGGCGATTAATGCCGGGGTTGATCTGCTGGTGGTGGCCAATGACAAGCTCTACAGCCCCGACATCATGCCCCGCACCATTGAGCTGCTGTTAACGATGGTGGAGCAAGGCAGGATTTCACGGGAACGGATCGATCAGGCCTGCAACCGGATTATAGCGATGAAGAAGCGCACATTGAAACATGGGGATGCTGCATGAAGAAGATTCTGCTGACGACCGTCAGCCTGCTACTGTTGATACTCTGCGCAGCAGGCTGTAGCAAGACAGAAAAGACAATCACCCGTCTTGATGATGCCAAGACAGCAAAGATCGGCGTCATGACCGGCACCACCGGCGAAGAGATTACCAAAGCGCGCTTTCCCAATGCCCAGGTAAAAAGCTTTGATGATGTGATGGATGCGGTTGCCGCCCTGAAGTCGGGGCAGCTTGAGGCGATCGTCACCGCCCTGCCCACCGCTGTTCAGGTCTCAAAGGTAAACAAAGAATTCACCACCCTGCCGGAACCGCTGGATAATGAAGACACCGCCATCGCCCTGAGAAAAGCAGACAGCCAGCTTTTGGCTGATCTGAACCGGATTATTAGCGATCTGCAGGCAGACGGCACCCTGGCCTCCATGCGGAAGCGTTGGTTAAAGGCAGATACCGGACCCTATGAAGAGCTGAAGCTTACGCCACCCACATCAGGAAAGCTGCTTAAGATCGGGGTATCTGCCACCCGCGAACCGCTCAGTTTTGTGGATAAGGATGGTCGGGTCACCGGCCATGACGGCGAACTGGCCCGTCTGATCAGCATCAAGCTTAACCGCCCGATTGAGTTTTCAAACATGAAGTTCATGGCGCTGATACCTGCCCTGCAGTCAGGCAAGGTAGATATGATCCTGAGCGGCATGACCGCCACGGATGAGCGCAAAAAAGCGGTCAACTTCACCCGCCCCTACTTTGCCAATGCCCAGGTGATGCTGGTAAAAAATGCGGTAAAAACTGCTGCTGCGTCAGACGACTCACTGGCAGGGCTGGGCAACAAGCGGATCTGCGTACTGAACGGCTCAGCCGGTGATCTGGCTGCCCGCAAAAACTTTCCCGGCGCACAGTTCCAGACCTTTACTGCCGCAGCTGATGCGGCCCTGGCGATCAAGGCCAACAAGGCCGATGCCTTTATCTATGACAAAAGCGTACTGCTGAACCTGGTTGTAAAGAACCCTGAACTGGTGATTCTTGACAAGCCGGTGGCCAAGCTGGAGGTGGCTGCAGCAATTAAAAAAGAGAACAGCCAACTGCTTGCAGAAATAAACAGGGCACTCCAAAACCTGAAAACAGAAGGCGACCTGCAACGACTCAGGCAAAAGTGGGTTGACGCAAAGTACAGCGCAACGCCAACGCTGTCGGCCACCGACACCACCGCCGCTAATGGTGTGCTGAAGATGGGTACCTGTGCCAATCTTGAACCGTTTTCTTTCCAGTCCAACGGCAAACTGACCGGCCTGGATATTGAACTGAGCCAGCTGATCGGCAAACAGCTTGGCAAAAAAGTTCAGATTGTTGATATGAATTTTGAGGCCCTGATTCCTGCCTTGCAATCAGGCAAAATCGACTTTGCCCTCTCCAATTTCAATGTAACTGACGAGCGCAAGAAACTGATCAACTTTTCCGCGCCGTACATCACTAACGACATCGGTGCGTTGGTCAGACGGAGCGACCTTCCGTCCAGTTCCGGCACCACCGGCGCCAAACCGGAAAAAGCAGGGGGTCTGCTACGCACTGCCGACGATCTGAAGGATAAACGGATCGGCGTTCTGCTGGGTTCGGTCCATGACACCTACGCCACCAAACAGTATCCCCAGGCCACCATCCTGCAGTACAAAAGCCCTCCTGATCTGATACTGGCGGTCAAATCCGGCAAGGTTGATGCTGCCTTTTATACCCACGAAACCCTGCTGGAGGTTCTGCGACAAGACAAAGAGTTGGCACTGCTGGGAAAACCGCTCTTTTCCGTTCCAATCGCAGTCGGCTTTAACAAGGGTAATGACGCACTGAAAGACCAGTTCAACACCTTCCTGCGTCAGATCAAATCAAACGGCCAGTTTAATGACATGGTCACCCGCTGGATCCTGCAGGGCAGCACCCAGATGCCAAACATTGACAATACAAAGAACAATGGCCGACTGGTGATCGGCATTGTCAGCGACAAGGGGATGCCGTTCACCATCATTAAAGACAATAAAATGATCGGCTTTGATGTTGAATTGGCTGAACGGTTTGCCGCCTACCTGGGCAAGGAACCGGTCTTTGCCGACATGGAGTTTGGCAGCCTGATTGCCGCCGCCTCAACCAACAAGATCGACGCTATCTTCAGTACCCTGATGATTACCGACGAGCGGAAGAAGCAGGTCGCTTTTTCAGAGCCGTACTATGAACTGGGGGCCAGTGTCTTTGCGCTGAAGAAGAATACTGCTGATGCTGACACAACAAGTCATGGCCCCAAGCTGGCTGCCCCTTCCTTCATCACCAACCTCGTTGCCAGCTTTCAGAGCAACATCATCCATGAAAAGCGTTATCTGCTGATCCTAGACGGCCTTAAAACCACCGTGATCATCTCCATCTTTGCCACCATCTTCGGCACCCTGCTGGGTGCCTTGGTCTGCTTCATGCGGATGGCACAATCAAACCTGCTGAATCTGCCTGCCAAGCTCTACATCGCCATCCTGCGGGGCACACCGGTACTGGTGCTGTTGATGCTGATCTTCTATGTGGTCTTTGCCTCAGTCAATATCAACCCGGTGATTGTGGCAATCATCGCCTTTGGGATGAACTTTGCCGCCTACACCGCAGAGATCTTCAGGACCGGCATTGAAGGGGTGGAAAAGGGACAGACTGAGGCCGGTATTTCTCTGGGCTTCACCAAGACCAGCACCTTCTTCCATATTGTGCTGCCCCAGATGGTGCGGCGGATCCTGCCGGTCTACAAAGGAGAGTTTATCTCGCTGGTCAAGATGACCTCCATTGTGGGCTACATCGCAGTGCAGGACCTGACCAAGGCCAGTGACATCATCCGCAGCCGCACCTTTGATGCCTTCTTCCCGCTGGTGATGGTGGCCATACTCTACTTCCTGATCTCATGGTTCCTGATGCAGTCCCTGGAGTACCTGGAACGGGTCACAGATCCAAAATTCAAAAAGAAAAAGGTGGCCAACCAATGATCAAGGTACACCATCTCTCCAAGACCTACGGTGACCTCACCGTACTGAAGGATATCTCCCTTACCGTTACCAAGGGTGAAGTCATCTCCATTATCGGACCATCGGGCACCGGCAAATCCACCTTCCTGCGCTGCCTCAACCTACTGGAGCAGCCCAGTGGCGGCTCCAGTACGGTGGACGGGATTGACCTGCTGGATAAAAAGAGCGATGTCCCTAAAATCCGGCAGCGGATGAACATGGTCTTTCAATCCTTCAACCTGTTTTCCCATCTGACGGTGCTGGAAAACCTGACCATCGGACCGATCAAGCTGCTGGGGATGCAGCGGGGTGAGGCAGAACAAAAATCCCTGGAGATCCTTAAACTGGTGGGGCTGGCTGAAAAGGCCGACAGCTTTCCCGATGAACTTTCCGGTGGACAGAAACAACGGGTGGCCATTGCCCGCTGTCTGGCCATGAACCCGGAGATCATCCTGTTTGATGAACCGACCTCAGCCCTTGACCCCACCATGGTCAGCGAGGTACTGGCCGTTATCCGGCGGCTGGCCAAAGACGGTATGACCATGCTGATTGTGACCCATGAGATGGCCTTTGCCCGCGATGTCTCCAATCGGGTGCTGTACATGGATGAAGGCCTGATCTATGAAGAAGGGACACCGCAGCAGATCTTTGAACAGCCACAAAAGGAAAAGACCAGGGCCTTTATCAACCGGATCCGCAGCTTCAACTATCGGATCAGCTCACCTGACTATGACCTGTATGCCATGAACGCAGAGATTGAACAGTTCTGCGAACGTCAGATCCTGCCCAGAAAGACCCGGCACAATCTGCTACTGCTGGTGGAAGAGCTACTGCAGATCCATAACCCGCTGCTGGCCACAACGACCCTTGACCTGACCATCGCCTACTCTGAGAAGAAGGAAACCATTGAGATCATTCTGGAACATCAGGGAGAGACAGGTAACCTGTTAGACAAGAAGCGCCTGCCCGATGAGCTGGGGCTGAACATCATCACTCACCTGGCTCAGGAGATTGATTATCAACGGGTTGATGCAACAAACCGGGTGACGGTGCTTTTGAAAAAGGATTGAGGCAGATGCAGCAAACCACAGCTATGAGGTAACCGATGGATACCATACGCATCAAACAGGCCTGCGCCGCTATTGTTACAGCGCCGTTGAACACCCCCTTCAGAATCGCCACCGGCCAGCACGACCAGTTGCAAAATGTCTTTCTGCAGCTTGAAACCGACAACGGCATCTGCGGCTATGGTGAGGCTGCAGTTGCCACCCATATCACCGGCGAAACCGTGGAGCAGACCCTGGCCAATCTGCAACAGGTAGCAGAACAGCTGGTCGGACGCAGCATTGTTGATTACACAGCCCTGATCAACGGGTTCCGTCCCTGTTTTGATGCCAACCATGCCGGCCTGGCAGCCTTTGAGATGGCACTGCTGGATCTGGTCAGCCGTAGTCGGGACATGCCGTTTGGCAGCCTGTTCAGCCCTGCCCCCGGCTGCAGCCCCAGGCCCTGCTTTACCAGCGACATCACCATCGTAATCGGCAGCCTGGAAGAGGCCGAGAGCGCAACACGCCACTATGCGGGACAGGGGTTTAACGCCTTTAAGATCAAGATCGGCAAAGCCCCTGATCTGGACCTGCAACGGGTCTTGGCGGTCAAGCGGATTGCACCTGACAGCAGCCTGATTCTGGATGCCAACATGGGCTTTGATGCTGCAGGCATGCTGAAGTTTCTGAAACAGCTTGAAGGGTACGGCATCCGCCCGATGCTGCTGGAACAACCGGTTCCCAAGGGGGATTGGGATGGCCTGGCCGCCATCACCCGCGCACTGGAGGGTAGCGGCATGCTGGTCTGTGCTGACGAGAGTGTCGGTTCACTGGCAGCAGCTAAACAGGCCATCAAGCTGCAGGCGGTCAATTCCATCAACATCAAGTTCATGAAGAGCGGCATTCTAGAATCAGTACAGATTGCCGAACTGGCCTGTCGCAACAACATCAGGCTGATGCTGGGGGCGATGATGGAAAGCAGTCTGGCCATTACCGCTGCAGCACACTTTGCCGCAGCCCTGGGCTGCTTTGAGGTGATTGATCTGGACACCACCTTCTTTATCAACGGCCCCCTGTCCCGCAGCCCCTATCTGGATCAGAGCGGCAGGTTTGACCTGAGCAACCCGACACCCGGCATCGGAGTGGAACTACAGTTGCCATGATCCAGCAGCCGTTGTTGATCATCATGGTCCTGCTGGCCATTGAGCTGCTGGTACTGTCAATGGCCAACCACCAGCGGACCAAGGGCTGGTTTAACCTGCTGCCGCCGGTTTTCTGGATCTACTTTCTGCCGATGCTGGCCAGTAGTTTTGGCCTGATTGACCCCAAAAGTCCGGTTTTTGGCATGATTACCACCTGGCTGCTGCCTGCCTGTCTGCTGCTGCTCCTGCTGCCGGTGGATATCAAGGCTATTCTGCGGCTTGGCCCCACTGCACTGGTCATGTTTTTTGTGGGCGCATTGGGGATTGTTGCTGGTACAGCCCTGGTTTTCAGTCTGCTCAAGCCGTTGATCGGTCAGCAGTTCTGGTCAGGCTTCGGTGCCCTGTCCGCCTCATGGACCGGCGGCAGCGCCAACATGATTGCGGTCAAGGAAGCCCTGAGTGTGCCGGATCAGGTCTTTGCGCCGATGGTGATTGTGGATACGGTGGTGCCCTACCTCTGGATGGCAACCCTGATCGCCGGTGTTGCCCTGCAGCCGGCCTTTGATCGTTGGAACAGGGCTGATCGCCGGATTGTTGATGAACTTGGCAGCCGATCCCTGGCAGCCGGGCAGGCGCTACAGCAGCGGTTCAGCATGGGTGGTTTCTTGCTGATCCTGCCGGTTGCTGCAGCAGGAAGCAGCATGGCGCACTGGCTTGGTCGTCAGTTACCGGCTATTAAAGATGTCATCTCCGGCTACACCTGGACCATTGTCATCGTCTCTTTGCTGGGGCTGCTGCTTTCCTGCACCCCGGCCCGCAAGCTGGAGCAGCATGGCGCATCCAAGGCCGGTTCCTGGCTGCTCTATTTTGTGCTGACCGCCATCGGCGCCAAGGCATCGGTGGCCAGCTTCGGCTCAGCGCTACTGCTGATCGGTGCAGGCCTGTTGATCATGCTGGTGCATGCCCTGTTTCTGCTGGTAGCTGCCAGCCTGCTGAAGGCACCGCTGTTTCTGGTGGCTGCTGCCAGTCAGGCAAATGTTGGCGGTGTTGCCTCGGCCCCGGTGGTGGCAGAGGTCTACCAGCCCGGACTGGCGTCAGTAGGTCTATTGCTGGCCATTCTGGGCAATATCTTTGGCACCTATTTTGGCATCTTTTGCGCTCAGCTCTGCAGGATGCTATAAGGTACCGCGATGCTAACGAGCCGCTGCGTTCCCGGCGGCATGACATTCTACCGGTAAAGGTACTGGCAAACCATGACCAATCGCAGACGATTACGCCCCAAAAATATCCGAACCCGTATCCTGTATGCACTGTTGGGTACGGCACTGCTGTCACTGGTCTGCTTTGGCCTGGTTTCATTCTGGAGCATGAACAACCTGGGACAGACCTCGCTGAAGGGGACCGTTGGCCTCAGTCAGGAACTGCTCAAGATCAGCAAAGGTTCCCTTGAAACCCTGACCCAGGAGGGGCTGCTAAAGTCTACGGTAGATCAGGCCGCACTGATCGACGCCCAGTTCCGCGATGTGGAAAACGACCTGAAGGTACTGGTGGACAGTGCAGAACGGATCTGGAAGACCCCCGGCCTCTACCCCCACAAGCGGTCCTATTCCATTGCAGATCAGCCTTCTGACCCGAAAGCCGCCTCAGTCTGGCAAATTCCCCAGGGGGTGCCTACCTCTGCTGTTGCAACAGAACTGCAGACGTCATCCGCCATGGACGACTTTATGATATCGGTTTTAAAGAGTAACCCGATCATCAACGACTGCAACCTGGCCACCCCCCAGGGACTGTTCCGGCGTTTTCCCTGGTCAGCCAATATTGACAAAAACTATGATGTCAGAAAACGTGACTGGTTCACCAGAGCACTTACCTCTGGCAGTCTGGGCTGGAGTGAGCCCTATGTGGGGGTCATCGCCCGCAACCTGCGAGTCAACTGTTCTGCCCCGGTTAAAAAGAACAATAAAATTGTTGCTGTGATCGGCCTGAATGTCCCGCTGACCACCATTCAGGAGCGGATCATCAAGATGCGGATCAACAACCAGGGTAGGGCCTATCTGATCTCCAAAGACCGGCGGATCCTGGCCCGCGAAGGTCTGGATACCAGCAGTAATGACTGGGGCGAGAAGCAAAAGGGGGAGTTTTTCTCCTTTGATGACCAGAAGGCGATGCCGCTGTTGGACAAGAACCTTGCCTCAGGCACCCCTGGCATCATGCGCGGCATGCTGGGGAAACAGGACAGTTTTGTGGCCTATGCCCCCTCCAGCACCACCGGCTGGTCAGTACTGTTTGCCCTGCCGGTTGAGGCGGTCTATGCCCCGATCCGGCCGACGGAACAGGCAATTGTAGCCCAGACCAAGGCTGCCAGCAGCCTTGTCTATCAGCAGATCGGCATTACCATGGCTATTCTGGCGGGTGTGTTTTTGCTGGTATTGGGCGGCGTCACCGTGGTTTCCCGCCGTGTTGCAGAAAAAATTACTGCGCCGATCCTTGAACTGGAGAGCGGTGCGGAGATCATCGGTAACGGTAACCTGGAACATCGCCTGCAGCTGCAAAGCGGCGACGAGATCCAGCAACTGGCAGAGACCTTTAACCGGATGGCTGCGGACCTGTCCCGCTACATCCATGATTTGACCGTGACCACCGCAGCCAAAGAACGGATCCAGAGTGAACTGAAACTGGCCACCGATATTCAGGCCTCACTGCTGCCCCGCATCTTTCCGCCCTTTCCTGATCGCAAAGAATTTGCCCTGTTTGCCCTGATGGAACCGGCCAAGGAAGTGGGCGGTGATTTCTATGATTTCTTCTTCCTTGATGATCGCAGAATTTGCCTGGTGATTGGCGATGTGTCTGACAAAGGGGTACCGGCCGCCCTCTACATGATGGTGGCCAAAACCCTGCTGAAGAGTGAGGCGCTACGGGATGCAAATCCGGCCCAGATCCTGGAGCGCACCAACTCCATCCTGGCACTGGATAACGAGACATCCATGTTTGTGACCGTTTTCTGCGCCATTCTGGATACCGATACCGGCCAGCTTGACTGCGCCAATGCCGGGCACCTGCCGCCGCTGATCCAGAAGGCTGATGGCTGCACCACCTACCGCAGTTTCTCCCCCGGCTTTGTGCTGGGCCCGATGCCGGACATCAGCTACCGGACTGAACAGATCATGCTGCAGCCGGGCGAACTGTTCCTGCTGTACACCGATGGGGTCAATGAAGCGGTTAATCCAGCCCTTGAAGAGTACGGAGACAAACGTCTGCTGGATTGTGTGACCGCACACCCTGCGGCAACGCCAGAGCAGATCATCCATGCTATCCGGGCAGAGGTGCTGGGTTTTGCCAATGGCGCACCACAGTCGGATGATATCACCATGCTGGCCATACGCTATCTGGGAAAGCAGGCGTGATGATCACAGAAAAAACAATCTCTCACGCGGAGCCGCGAAGCTCGCGGAGCAGACCAACCAGCTGCCGCCTGATATTGATTCCCTGGCACCGTATCATCACCTCTGTTTTCAGGTGTCTCTTTAGCACTCTCCGCATCTCCGCGTCTCCGCGTGCAATAGCCTTTTGCCGGTTCATCGGTCTGCTGCTCTGCATAACAGCCATCCTGTCAACCTTTTTTGACACGGCCCAAGCCAAAGAACGGGTTGAGATCGCCATGGTACTCTGGCGGGGCGAGACTGAAGCAGAAAAAGGCTTTCGTGAAAAACTGGCAACATCGCCTGACTATGAGGTGGTGATTACCGCCTTTGATGCAGGTCAGAACAAAGAAAAACTGGACAAGATCCTGGCCGGGCTGGACCACAAACGCTTCCGACTGGCCTACACCTTTGGCACCATGGTGACCCAGGCAGCCCTGCAGCAGACTCGTGATATCCCGATCATCTTCAACATTGTACAGCGTCCGGTTGAGGGCAAAGTGGCTGCCAGCATGGAACATCCCGGCGGCAGGGCCACCGGTGCCTCCAACCTGGTGCCGATGGACAGCGCCTTCCGCACCCTTGGCACCCTGATGAACATCCGCAAGCTGGGCTTTGTCTACTCAAGCCACGACCCGGCCCCCCGCTACCAGTTGGCAGAGATCAGGAAGCAGCAGAAGCGGTTCGGCTTCAAGACCCTGGAGTTCCCGATTAACGGCAAAGAGGGTATTGCCAGCACCATGAAGCAGGTGATTGATGCACGGGTTGATGCCGTGATCTTCCCGTCTGACTCCTTTGTCAAGGCCAATGCCAGCCGTATTATCGGCATCCTCAACAAGCACCGGATTCCCAGCGTGGTGGTCATACCGGAGATGGTCAGCGAAAACGGGGCGCTGATCTCACTGGGGCCGGATTACCGCACCCTGGGTCAACTGGCGGCAGACAATGCCCTGCTGGTCCTGAAAGGGCGCAAACCAGGAGATCTTCCGGTTCGTGTCGTGCCCCAGCTTGCCATTACCATCAATCTTGCCACTGCCGACCGGCTGGGCATCCATATTCCGCTGCAGCTGCTGTCGGTTGCCACGGTGGTAAAGCGATGACAGGAACTGCTGCAGCCCTGATCAGCAGCGGTGCCACCGCCGCCCAATCCCTCTCCCTGCGGATACTGGTAACCGCCGTGATCATCATTGTGGCCGGGGCCTTGATGGCCAAATGGGAAGGGGGCGGTCAACAAAACACCCTGGCCCGGCTGAACAGCCAGATCTTTATCCCCTGCCTGATCTTTGCGGCCATGAACCGCACCCCGCTGACACTGCCTGAAGCGTTGACCATGGGGGCCGGAGCCCTGTTTTTCTCCCTCTGTTCCTATCCGCTGGCCCACTGGTGGGTAGCACGGGACCCGGAGGGGGACCGGAACGGTTTTATCTCCATGCTGTTCGGCAGCACCAGCACCATCCTGCTGCCGCTGGCCTATCTGCTGTTTGGCAGCCAGGGGCTGACCAAGGCCGCCTTTTTCCATCTAGTGAATCTGTTCCTGATCTACACCTGGGGCCGCTGGCGGGCCGGACACCCCACCCAGTTGACCGCCTTCCTGAAGACACCGACCCTGCATGCCGTGCTGCTGGCGCTTGGGCTTAAACTGTTTGAACTGGATCTTCCCGGTCAACTACAGGACCTGCTCTGGCTGGTGGAAAAAGGGATCGGCATGATGGCAAGCGGCGCCCTGCCGATCCTGCTGATCAGCCATGGCTATGCCCTCTACTGCCTGCGCAGCTCCGGTGGATCCTGGTGGTCCGGCGCTGCATTCCTGCGCATGCTCTGGCTGCCGCTGGTGGCAACCACGCTGATTCTGTTGCTGAGGGCGATTGGCCTGGCACCACTGGATAAGGGCTATGACCTGATGCACTACCTGGATCTGCGCACCACCGAGGCGATCCTGCTGTTGGCCTCTGCCCTGCCCTGCACCATTTCCGCCTTTTGGCGGCCAGGGGACAGCCCGCTGTCCAAACGGGACTCGTCGCTGCTGCTTTCATCAGCCCTCTTGTCGATCATCGCCTTTGGCTTGCTGGTCTTTATCATTAACCGCTACATCTTCAACGCCTGAAACGGAACCACCATGTTTTCAAACCAGAACTTTCTGATCATCAGCGCCGTCATCCCCTCCTTTGCCATCGCCTTTGCCGGTTTCTGGCTGGGCAGGCTGGATACCAAACGGGAGCTGAACCAGAAGAGCATCTCAAACCTGGTCTACTATTTTCTGGTACCGTCACTGATCTTTTCATCCACCCATAAACGGGCCTTTGACCCGTCTGAATTTTCACTGCTGTTTGTCTCAGCCATTGCCATGATTGCACTGATGGTGCCGGTGGCGCTGCTGTTGAAGCGCCGTGCCGGAGTCCAGCGCAACGGCTTTATCCTGCCGCTGATCTTTATGAACACCGGCAACATCTCCCTGCCGATCGCCCTGTTGATGTTCGGCAATGAAGGACTTTCCAAATCCATTATTTTCCACCTGGCCAACATCTTTGTGCTGTACAGCGCCGGGGTCTTTCTGGTCAGCGGCCAGACCGACCTGAAGCAGTTTCTGAAGATTCCGGCCCTGTATGCCATGATCGCCGGTGTGGCAGCCGCAACCCTGCCGCTACCGGAAGCGCTGAAGCCAGCCCTTTATTTTGCCGGTAAGCTGACCGACATCCTGGGCTATGGCGCCATACCGCTTTTGATTGTCAACCTGGGCTATTCGATGAGTGATATCAGGCTTGAGACCCTGAAGACCGGCATTACCGGGGGGATGATACGCTTGATTGGCGGGCCGCTGCTGGGGATCGGATTGGTACTGTTCTGGCGCATGATCGGCTGGACACCGGTTGATCCAACCCTTGATCCCTTGATCTGGCTGGGCTACCGGACTTCAGAGGCGGTCATCATCCTGAACGCCTCCATGCCGGGCCCGGTCATGGCCTATCTGCTGAACCTGAAATACGACAACTGCCCGGAACAGGCCGCTGCCATGGTGGCGGTCGGCACCCTTGGCGGGATCATCACCATCCCGCTGGTGCTGCAACTGATTAGCACCTTGATCATGAAGGCCGGTTAGTAGATCAAAATATAGCCGTGGGATTCAGCTATCCTGCGCACCTCATCCTTGTCAGCAATCCGGTAGGTCTTGCCCTCCAGAGTAAACAACCAGCCATCACCATCTTCCACCACCGACTCCAGCAGCGCCTCAAATGTTGCGGTTTTAACCATACTTTTCTCCTTGTAAGCGATTAAGACAGCTCATGGGTAACACCAAAGCTGCAATAATTCGACACGCCTGATTGTATAACCCACCCCACCCCTCAAAATGCACCAACTCCACCCAAAGGTACGTCAAGAGCGTCCACAGGTCAATATGAAGCAAATGCACCATTAACTGGACTTCTGAGCCACCCTGTAACCACAACACAACCATTTGATCTTGAACCATAAAACAATCAAATGACCAGTTCATAGGGCTCAAGTCACAAACAATGAAAATGATGAAAGTTTTGTTCTTGACAGCTCCTTGACTACTGGTATAGTTTTGCCACAAAGTGGAAATTAGTGGAAATTAGTGGCAAAGAAACACGAAAGGGATGCCATGTTTGGTGGCGAAAGCCTGACTACCATCGACGCAAAAGGGCGCACCAGCATCCCGGTAAGATTCCGGGAACTGTTGATTGCGGAGTTTGGTGACGAGCGTTTTGTCATCACCAAGGCATCTCCCGTTGCATTTGAAGATGGCAGCTATGGCCGTGGCCTCTCGGTTTATCCCTATTCTGAATGGCAGGAACTGGAAAAAAAGATCAATGCCAATGAAGGCGAACAGCCACTTGCGCAACTTAACAGCCTTAAACGTTTGATACTGGGGCCAGCCCAGGAGTGTTCCACCGACAAACTTGGGCGCGTATTGATTCCTCCGGCACTCCGGCTCCATGCGGCTCTCGATCGCGACCTGTATTTTGTCGGGATGGGCAAGCGCTTCGATATCTGGGCAAAAGAGATCTATACCCGTGTTAATGCCCAGGATGAGCACAACTTCCCGCAGGATTCAGCTGCACTTGCAGCGCTTGGCATATAGATGGAGGAATTTCATCACCTGTCTGTGCTGGCCAAAGAGGTCATTGAGCAACTGGCCCCTCGCCCCGGCGGTATCTATCTGGATGGTACCCTGGGCGGCGGAGGCCACAGCCAGCTGATTCTGGAGCAGATCGGACCGGATGGCCTGCTGATAGGCATTGACCGGGATCAGTCAGCCCTGGCTGCCGCATCTGAACGGCTTCGTCGTTTTGGCGCCTGCTTCAGGCCGGTACAAGGCAGCTTTGGAGATCTGGCAGAGCTGTTGAAAAGAGAAGGTATCAACGCCCTTGACGGCCTGCTGCTGGACCTTGGCGTGTCGTCCCATCAGCTGGATACCGATGAGCGGGGCTTCAGCTTCCGGCTTGACGGTCCCCTGGATATGCGGATGGACCGCAGCTGTGGCGACTCTGCTGCAGACCTGCTGCAGGAATGCTCCGCCCAGGAGCTGGAACAGATCATCAAGGAGTTCGGCGAAGAGCGCTGGGCAAAAAAAATCGCTTTGAGAATCGTGCAGGTCCGCCAGGAAACGCCGATCACCACAACGCTTCAGTTGGCAGATCTAGTGGCTGGCACCATTCCACGCCGCTTTCACGAAGACCGGATTCACCCGGCAACCCGTACGTTTCAGGGGTTACGGATCGCGGTCAATCAGGAGTTGGAGCAGGTACAGCAGGGGGTTGGCGCGGGAATAGCTGTTCTGAAACCGGGAGGCCGGATTGCCGTGATCTCGTTTCACTCCCTTGAAGACCGGATTGTGAAACACCTGTTTCGTGAGGCAGCAACCGGATGCACCTGCCCCCCCAGGATGCCGTACTGCGTCTGTAACAAAAAGCCGCAACTGCGCATCCTGACCGGGCGACCGATAATTGCCGGAGCAGAAGAAACTGACCGCAACCCCCGCGCACGCAGCGCCAAGTTGCGGGTTGCTGAAAAACTGGGCTAGTCCCGGAAGGAGGGCTCATCCATGGGCATGGTAAAAACTGATAGTTCCAAACTGACCTTTCCCGGACATCTGGGGGCTGATCTGGCCCCACGCCGGATGGATATTGTCAAGTTCCTGATGATCTGCATGGTGTTGCTGACCGTGGTATCCATTTTTCACGTCTGGTCGCGCTTTCGCCTGATTGAACTCAACCTGCAGATCGGTGAAGCGAGTCGTCAGCTCAAGGATATGGAGCAGGAACAAAAACGGCTGAAACTTGAGGCGGAATCGCTCAAAACACCGGCGAGAATTGAGATCATTGCAAAGCGTGATCTGGGCATGATCGTCCCTCAGGACCAGCAGGTAATCTTGGTAAAATGATCCGCAGCACAGCAGATGCAGGGAGCAGCGCATGAAAAACGACAAGGAAAAGTGGGCACGGGTCAGGATCATCATGGTCTCCTGCCTGTTTGCCTTCGGCTTCCTGGCTGTCGCGGCACGTAGCTTCTACCTTCAAATACTTGAGCATGATCAGCTGGTTAAGTTGGCTGAACGGCAGCATCACCGTACCATACCAATTACACCGGCGCGTGGTGGCATCTTTGACCGGACCGGCGCACCTCTGGCTGTCTCGCTGGAAATGGATTCGCTGTATGCCGAACCCAAACGAATCACTGATCCCGCAGGAACAGCAGCAGCCCTTGCACCACTTGTCCAGCTACCACAGCAGGAACTGCAACGTAAACTTGGCTCCGAGAAAAGTTTTGCCTGGCTTGCCCGTCAACTGCCCCCGGAAACCGCAGTAAAGATCAAACAGATGAAGCTGCCCGGAATCGGCTTTGTCAAAGAGAACAAGCGTTTTTATCCGAATTTTGAGATGGCATCCCATGTGCTGGGATTTACCGGCATGGACCCAGGTGGCCTGGAAGGGCTTGAGCGTCGCTACGACACCACTATTCTGGGTAAAACCGGCTACCTGCTCACCGAGCGGGATGCCCTGGGGCGGGATGTTTCCATAAGAAGTGCCGTGGTACAGGACGCGGCTCCGGGCAAAAACCTGTACCTGACGCTGGATAAAAACATCCAGTATTTTACTGAAAAAGAGTTGGCCAAGGCGGTCGAAGGCAGCAGGGCAAAAAGTGGTATGGCGCTGGTAATGGACCCCTGGACCGGCAAGGTACTGGCCATGGCCAACTACCCGACCTTTAACCCAAACTCATTCAGACAATATCCTACGCTTAACCTGCGTAACCGCTGTGTGAGCGACAATTTTGAACCTGGCTCAACCTTCAAGGTCTTTCTGTTATCTGCTGCCATTGAAGAAAAAATAGTAACCCCCCGTGACGGCATCAACTGTGAAAACGGTCGTTATTCCTTTGGCGGTCGGATTATCAGGGATGACCACCCCCACGGCAGGGTTTCCGTTGCAGAGGTTCTGAAATACTCAAGCAATATCGGATCAGCCAAGATCGGCCTCAAGCTGGGTGATGACCGGCTGCACCGTTATCTGAAGGCGTTCGGCTTTGGTGACAAGAGCGGCGTTGATCTACCTGGTGAGGCATCTGGGGGCCTGCGCCCGGTCAGTCGCTGGTACGGCACCGATATCGCCACCATCTCCTTTGGCCAGGGGGTCTCAATCACCGCCCTGCAACTGGTGGCTGCCACCTCTGCCGTGGCAAATGGCGGCCTGCTGATGAAGCCGTACCTGGTGGAGCGGGTTACCGACAGTGCCGGACTGGAACTGCAGCGCTTTGAGCCTCAAACCGTCAGGCGGGTGATCTCAACACAGACCGCTGCAACCATCAGTCAGATGATGGAAGGCGTTACCCAGAAAGGTGGCACCGCCACCAACGCCGCCATAGACGGCTTCAGGGTGGCAGGCAAAACCGGCACAGCCCAGAAGGTTGATCCGGTCAGCAGGGGCTATTCCGCCACCAAGCGGACCGCCTCGTTTGTCGGTTTTGTGCCGGCAGAAAAGCCGCTCCTGACCATTCTGGTGGTGATTGATGAGCCAACCACCAGCCCCTATGGCGGGGTGGTTGCTGCTCCTGCATTCCGTGAGATCGCCTTTAACACGCTATGCTACCTGAAGGCGGCCGGAGTCGGCAAGGCCTGTGAACTGCCCAAGACACAGACCGTACAGGCAGCACCGGCACAACCGGCACCCACGGCAAAACCGCAAGCTGCTGCCGATGCTGAAGAAGGCGGCAGCATTGAAGTTGCCGGAGCCGGAACACCTATGCCGGACTTCAGAGGCATGAGTATGCGGCGGGTCCTGCAGGTAATGGAAAAACGGCAGCTTAATTTGCAACTGCGTGGCAGCGGACGTGTCATTGAACAGCATCCGCAGCCAGGGCAGGTTATCCATGGCTCGGATGAAATCTGGGTCCGTCTGGCACCTGCGGTATAAGGAATCATTGTATGCGCCTTGAACAACTACTGCATGAACTACCGCTACAAGCAAGCCACGGTGATCTCTCTGTTGCGGTCGCGGCACTTACCTGCGATTCCCGTCAGGTAGCTGCAGGCACACTCTTTTTTGCCCTGCACGGCACCAAGGTTGATGGACACCGCTTCATCCATCAGGCCGTTGCTAGCGGTGCAGCAGCCATTGTGTTGGAAGACCCGACCTATGCACCTGCCCAGATCCCCTGGGTACAGGTGACAAACGGTCGTCAGGCCATGGCGTTGATGGCGGCCCGCTTCTTTGGCCAACCGACCCGCGATCTGCCACTAATCGGCATCACCGGCACCAACGGCAAGACCACCACCAGCTACCTGCTGGAAGGGATTCTCACGGCTGCTGGTCTGCCTGCTGCCGTGCTGGGCACCATCAGCTACCGTTTTGGCGATACCTGTATTGAGGCCAGCCATACCACGCCGGAATCCACTGAACTGCAAGGCATCTTCCGCCAACTTGCCGATGCTGGTGCAAAGGCGTTTGTGATGGAGGTTTCCTCCCACAGCCTTGAGCAACGCCGGGTCGATGGATCTGTCTTTGATGTGGGAATATTCACCAACCTGACCCGCGACCACCTGGACTACCATGGCACCATGCAGGCTTACAGCAGCGCCAAACAGCGCCTGTTCAGCGAACTGCTAAAACCGGACACCAGCACACCAGTACGCCATGCCGTCATCAATGCCGATGATCCGGCAGCAGAAGATTTCATCCAGGCAGCTGCCTGCCCGGTCATCCGCTATGGTCTTGCTCAGGACGCAGAGGTTACGGTCCGCGAGATGAGCTCATCGGTGAACGGGATCAGCGCTATCCTGGTGACGCCACAGGGAGAACAACCGTTTCATTCACAGCTGCTGGGCGGGTTTAACCTCTCCAACATCCTGGCAGCGGCTACTGCAGGAGTAGCGCTAAGACTACCGCTGCAGGCCATTGTACAGGGGATTGAACAGCATACCACCGTACCAGGACGCCTGGAGCGAGTTGTAAACGGCGTCGGCGTCACCTGCCTGGTTGATTATGCCCATACCGGCGATGCCCTTGAAAATGTCTTGAGCACTCTGAAAGAGCTGGCAACAGCAAGAATCATTACTGTATTCGGCTGCGGCGGAGATCGGGATAACGGCAAACGGCCGATTATGGGGAGGATTGCGGCAGACTATTCCGACCTGGCCATTGTCACCTCAGACAACCCGCGCACCGAAGATCCCCATGAAATCCTGCGCCAGATCCGCGAAGGAATTCTTCCACTGGGGCTGCGGGAATACAGCCCGGACGAACTGACTACTAACCCTGAGTACAAGGGGTTTGTCATGCTTGAAAACCGCCATGAGGCAATCAGGCTTGGTGTACAGCTGGCCAAGCCTGGCGACATCCTTTTGCTGGCCGGTAAAGGACACGAAGATTACCAGATCATCGGCACCACTAAACACCACTTTGATGACCGGGAAGAAGCGTCCAACGCCTTCAGGGAGCGGACCTGACATGTTCAGCCCAGAACAACTGACAAGCATCACCAATGGCAGATTGATCGGACCTGAGACCGGACCAATAACCGGCATCTCAACAGACTCACGCACCATAAAGCCTGGTGAGCTGTTTGTGCCGTTACAGGGAGACCGGTTTGACGGGCACGACTATATTCACGGACTGGCCACCCGGCGCATTACCACCAGCCTTTGCAGTGAGGCCTGGCTGCAGCATCAACAACCGCCAGCCACCATAAGCTGCATCGCGGTTCAGGACACCCTGCGGGCATTGGGCGACCTTGCCGCTGCCTTCAGAAAACGGTTTGCGCTGACCATGATCGGGGTTACCGGCAGCAATGGCAAAACCACCACCAAAGAGATGCTGGCGGCTATCCTTGGCAAGGTTGATCAAGGACTGAAAACCAGCGGCAATCTGAACAATCTGATCGGCCTGCCACAGATGCTGTTTCAGCTGAAACCGGAACACTGCTGGGCAGTGCTGGAGATGGGCATGAGTGAGCCGGGTGAGATAGACCGCCTGGCAGAGATCGCCTGCCCTTCAATCGGTATTGTCCTGAACGCCTATCCGGCCCATCTGCAGAGCATGGGCAGTGTCGAGGCAGTTGCGCAGGCCAAAGGTGAACTGCTGAACCGGATTCAGGATGGCGGCCTTGCGGTGGTGAATGCCGATGATCCCCGTATTGCCAGCCTGCATCAGAACCCTTCAGCCCGCAGGATCAGCTTCGGTATCCGGCGGGGAGAAGTCCGCGCTGAAGAGATCCAGGCAATCGGCACCGAGGGTCAGACATTCAAGCTGGTTACCCCCAAAGGCAGTATCCAGATCCAGCTCAAGGCCCTGGGGCAACACAATATCTATAACGCCCTGGCTGCAGCAGCCGGATTACTGGAGCTGGTGGGCCTGGAGACCATAGCTGAAGGGCTTGAGGCGTTCACTCCCTACAGCGGACGGTTCCATCTGGAGCAGCTGTCCAACAACAGGCTGTTGATTGATGACAGCTACAACGCAAACCCTGCCTCCTGCGCTGTTGCCCTGGCAACCCTGCGGGATGTCAAGGGCAGTAATCGTGTACTCGCCGCTTTTGGAGACATGCTGGAGCTGGGCAAAGATGAGTTGGAGCTGCACCGCCAGCTGGGCATGCAGGCAGCTTCTGTTGCTGATCGGCTCTACCTGCTGGGTAACCTTACCAAAGAGACTGCCAGCGCAGCTAAAGAAGCAGGCATGGGAGCAGAGGCGATTGTTTCTGCTGCAAGCCATGAAGAAATTGCCAATGATATTATTAAGCAGGCAGGCCCGGGTGATCTGATCCTGGTCAAGGGTTCACGGGGAATGAAGATGGAAAAAATTGCCGCTCTGCTTCGGGCTGCAGATCGTCAGGAGGCTTAACACCAATGCTCTATCACCTGTTCTACCCCCTGGCATCCAACCTGAAGATTCTGAACATCTTCAAGTATCTGACCTTCAGAACCATCTATGCCATGATCACCGCCCTGATTGTCTGCTTTGTCCTGGGGCCCTGGATCATCCGCAAGCTGGAAGGGTTGCAGGCCCGGCAGGTGATTCGGACTGATGGACCGGAATCACATCTGGAAAAGCAGGGCACCCCCACCATGGGCGGCCTGATCATACTCTCGGCTATCATCCTGCCCACCCTGCTCTGGGCGGATCTGACCAACATCTATATCTGGCTGACTCTGTTCATTATCGTGGGCTATGGTCTGATCGGCTTCATGGATGACTACCTCAAGGTGGTAAAGAAGAACACCAAAGGGCTCTCGGCCAGACAGAAGATGTTCTGGCAGGTGCTGCTGGCAGGCGGCGTGGCGGTATTTCTCTATATTACCCCAGGCTTCAATGAGATGCTGTATGTCCCGTTTTTCAAGAACTTTCACCCGGACCTGGGGATATTCTTTATCCCGTTTGTCACCCTGGTAATTGTGGGTGCCAGTAATGCCGTGAACCTGACCGATGGTCTGGATGGCCTGGCAATCGGGCCGGTGGCAATCAATGCTGCCACCTACATGCTGTTTGCCTATATTGCAGGACACGCAACCCTTTCAGCCTACCTGCAGATCCCCCGGGTGGTTGGCGCTGGCGAGCTGGCAGTGATCTGTGGCGCCATGGTGGGTGCAGGCCTGGGCTTTCTCTGGTTCAACTCCTACCCTGCCGAAGTATTCATGGGGGATGTGGGGTCGCTCTCACTGGGTGGTACGCTGGGAGTGATTGCAGTGCTGACCAAGCAGGAGATCCTGCTGGTGATCGTGGGGGGCATCTTTGTGATCGAGGCGCTCTCGGTTATCTTCCAGGTCGGCTCCTACAAATACCGGGGCAAACGGATCTTCCGCATGGCGCCGATCCACCATCACTTTGAACTAAAGGGGGTGGCAGAACCGAAGATCATTGTCCGGTTCTGGATCATCACCATAATCCTGGCCCTGGTGGCCATTTCAACCCTGAAGATGCGCTGACATGGAACTGAAACATACGAAAATAACCGTCATGGGCCTCGCCAAAACCGGCGTGGCCTCTGCACGTTTTCTGGCACAGCAGGGTGCGCAGATAACCGCTACAGATATGCGAGATGAAACCGCCCTGGCCGGGGTGCTGACTGAACTGGCAGGGCTGGGTATCCGCTTTGTTCTTGGTCATCATGATCAGGCTGATTTCACGGCAACGGACCTAGTGGTGGTATCACCCGGTGTGCCACAGGAACACCCGCTGTTGCTGAAGGCAACAGAAGCAGGGGTTGCCGTGGCCAGTGAGATAGAACTGGCCAGCCGTTTTATCACCGCCCCGCTGGTGGCCATAACCGGCACCAATGGCAAGACCACCACCACCACCCTGGTTGGTGAGCTGTTTCAGGCCAACGGCTTTAGCACCTATGTGGGCGGCAACATCGGTGATCCACTGATTGACCTGCCTGCTTCCGGTGAAACAGTGGAGCGGGTTGCAGCTGAGATCAGCTCGTTCCAGCTTGAATGGATTGAACAGTTCAAGCCCAGAGTTGCAGCATTGCTGAACATCACTGAAGACCACCTGGACCGCTACCATGGCTATCAGGAGTACATCAACGCCAAGCTGCGGATCTTTGAAAATCAGACAGCAGATGATTTTGCCGTAGTTAATCGCGATGACGAGCTGGTCTGGCAGGCTGCGCAATCACTCAAGGCGCAGTTGTTTCCGTTTAGCCGCAGGCATGAGCTTGCAGAGGGGATCTTCTGCCGTGAAGCTGAACTGGTTTTCCGCCACAACGGGCTGGAGCAGACCTTCCCTACAGCTGGTTTCAAGCTCCAGGGGGTACACAACCAGGAAAACATCATGGCTGCCCTGGCCTGCTGTCTGCTGCTGGGGTGTCAAAGAGATGCAAGCCTGGAACTGCTGAACCGTTTTGAGGCACTGCACCACCGGATGGAGTTTGTGCGCGAAGTAGCCGGTGTACGTTATTTTGAGGACAGTAAGGCCACCAATGTGGGCAGCGTTGCCAAGGCGCTGGAGAGCTTTGAGAACATCACCCTGATTGCAGGCGGCAAGGACAAGGGTGGTTCCTACGCACCGCTGGCAGAACTGGTGCAGCAGCGGGTCAGACACCTGGTGTTGATCGGTGAGGCCACTGAACGGATGCAGCAGGAACTTGGCACCTGTACTGCCACACACAGGGCCAAAACACTGGAGGAAGCAGTGCAACTCAGCGCCAGGCTGACCGCACCGGGCGGGGTGGTGCTGTTGTCGCCAGCCTGCTCAAGTTTTGACATGTTCAAGGATTACGAAGAACGTGCCCAACGCTTTATTGCAGCGGTAAAGGGGCTTTAGGCGATGCTCGCGATGCTGCGCAAACCATTCAATCTGGCAGAGTATGATCTGGTACTGCTGCTGATGGTGGTGGCGCTGACCAGTTTCGGGATCGTGATGGTCTACTCGGCATCATCGGTCATGGCTGCCAAAAACTTCCATGATGGTGCCTACTTTCTGAAACGGCAGGGGATCTTTGCGCTGGTTGGCTGCGCTGGCGCACTGGTTGCCATGCGGATTGACTATCAGGTCTGGCGGCGCTGGGCAGTACCGTTGCTGTTTCTCAGCCTGATTCTGTTGGTACTGGTGCTGATTCCCGGCATAGGTGGCAAGGTCAAAGGGGCCTCACGCTGGATCAGGTTGCCCGGCTTTAACCTGCAACCATCGGAATTTACCAAGATCGCACTGATCATGTACATGGCCTATTCGATCGACAAGAAGCAGGACCGGATCCGCCTCTTGTCAGCAGGTTTTCTGCCCTACATGGTGGTGTTAATGATCCTGTTGGGCCTGTTGCTGAAACAGCCGGACATGGGGGCAGCCCTGACCCTGGCAGCCGTCACCATCACCATGCTGTTTGCTGCAGGCACACGGCTGATTTTTATTCTGGGCAGCGGCATGGTGGCGATGCCGTTTGTGGTCTATCTGGTGGTCCACTCAGCCTACCGTCTGAAACGGATCAAGGCCTTTATGAACCCGGAACAGGACCCAACCGGCATCGGCTGGCAGATTATCCAGTCAAAGTACGCCTTTGGGGCTGGCGGTTTCTTTGGACAAGGACTGGGCGAAGGCAAACAGAAGCTGTTCTACCTGCCGGAGGCCCACACCGACTTCATCCTTTCAGTCATAGGAGAGGAGCTGGGGTTTATCGGCGTAATCGTGATCATCGGTATGTTCTTTATCCTGGTGCAACGGGCAATGCGGATCGCCATGGCTGCCCAGGACACCTTTGGCCGTTTTCTGGCACTGGGGATTGCCGTACTGTTTGCCATTGAGGCGGTGGTGAACATGGCAGTGGTCACCGGGCTGTTTCCAACCAAGGGACTGGCCCTGCCATTCCTGAGTTACGGCGGCAGTTCGTTGTTGATAAGTCTGTTTGCCGTGGGGATTCTGCTGAACATCTCAGCCGGGCTGAAGCTGGCCCCGCTGACCGGGAAGGAAGCAAAATGAAACTGATTGTAGCCGGTGGCGGCACTGGCGGACACCTTTTTCCCGGCATTGCGGTGGCAGAAGAATTTCTGTCCCGAGATCCTGCCAACCAGGTGCTTTTTGTGGGATCTGAGCGGGGGATTGAGGCACGGGCCATCCCACGCCTGGGCTATCAGCTGGAGCTGATCTCAGCCGCCGGTATCCGTGGCAAAGGCAGCCTGGCCAAACTGAAAGGGGCTGCCATGATGCTCTATGGCTACTCCCAGTCACGTAAAATCCTGCAGCAGTTTAAACCGGATCTGGTGCTTGGGGTGGGTGGCTACGCATCTCTGCCAATGGTGTTGGCTGCACGGGGGATGGAGATTCCACGCTATATCCATGAGCAGAACGCCCTGCCCGGCATGTCCAACAAGGTGCTGTCACGGGTTGCCAACAAGGTCTTTATCTCGCTGGAAGAGTCGGCAAAGTTCTTTCCAGAGGGTTGCACTATGCTGACCGGCAACCCGCTCAGAAAGCAGATCCTGGAGATGCTGACCAGCAGCCTACAGGAACAGCAGCCAGACGGAACGTTCCAGCTTTTTGTCTTTGGCGGCAGCCAGGGCGCCCATGCCCTAAATCTGGCGCTTCCTCAAGCGTTGGCGCAGTTAAGTCCAGAGTACCAGGCGCGGTTAAAGGTCACCCACCAGACCGGTGAGGCAGACCTGCAGCAGGTGCAGGCCGCATACCTGGCATGCGGGCTGGCGGCTGTTGTCCGCCCCTTTATTGATGACATGGCAACGGAATATCACCGGGCAGATCTGATCATCTGCCGGGCAGGGGCCACCACCATTGCCGAGGTAACCGCATTGGGCAAGGCCTGCCTGTTTGTGCCGTTTCCCCATGCCACTGACGACCATCAACGCAAGAACGCTGAGGCGCTGCTAAAAAGGGGAGCCTGCGAGATGCTGGTGGAACAGGAAATCGGCGGTAATGGGCTATCCAACGCCATTGCCAGACTGATGGATAACCGGGACGCACTGAAACTGATTGGTGAAAATGCCGCTGCCCTGGCCCGCCTGGATGCAGCCAAGGTAATTGTTGACCAGATGCTGGAAGGGGTACAGCCATGTACGGAAACATAGAAAAAATTCACTTTGTGGGCATTGGCGGCATCGGTATGAGCGGTATTGCCGAAGTGCTGCTGAACCTGGGGTACAAGGTTTCTGGTTCAGACCTACGGGAGAGTGACACCACCGAGCGGCTGCGGGGGCTGGGTGGCGAGATCTGCATCGGCCATGCTGCAGAAAACCTGACCAACGTGGATGTGGTGGTCACCTCGACCGCTGTGCAGAGTGATAACCCGGAGGTGATTGAGGCCAAGCATCGCATGGTACCGGTCATCCCGCGGGCTGAGATGCTGGCAGAGCTGATGCGGATGAAGTACGGCATTGCCATTGCCGGTACCCACGGCAAGACCACCACCACCTCAATGGTGGCCACCGTGCTGACCCATGCCGGGATCGACCCAACCATCGTGATTGGCGGCAAGCTGAACACCCTGGGCAGCAATGCCAAGCTGGGACAGGGCAAATTTCTGGTGGCTGAGGCGGATGAGTCCGATGGTTCATTCCTGACCCTCTCCCCCACTATTGCCGTGGTCACCAACATCGATGCCGACCACCTGGACTTCTACACCGGCGGGCTGGAGCAGATCAAAGACACCTTTGTCTCTTTTATCAACAAGGTGCCGTTCTACGGCCTCGCGGTACTGTGCCAGGAAGACCGCAACATCAACGAGATCATCCCCCGCATCAAGAAGCGGTTCATGACCTACGGCCTCTCATCCCAGGCTGACCTGCGTGCCACCCATGTCAAACTGGACGGCTTCCAGACCAGCTTTACCGCCCATTACAAAGGCTATCGACTGGGTGAGATCAGCTTCAACATGCCCGGTGCCCACAACGTACTGAACGCCCTGGCCTGTACGGCGGTGGCGCTGGAGCTGGATGTACCGTTTGATAAGATTCAGGAAGGCTTTGCCCAGTTTGGCGGTGTCGGTCGTCGCTTCACGGTCAAGGGTGAGAAAAACGGGATCATGGTGGTAGATGATTACGGCCACCACCCTGCTGAGATCCGGGCCACCCTGGGTGCAGCGCGCAACGGCTGGCCTGAACGACGTCTGGTGGTGGCATTCCAACCCCACCGCTACAGCCGCACCAAGGAGCTGTTTAACGAGTTTGTGACCTGTTTCTACGATGCCGATGTGCTGGTACTGACCGATATCTACGCTGCCAGTGAGCAGCCGATCCCCGGTGTTACCGCAGAACGACTGGCCGAAGAGACCCGTCGCCATGGCCAGCGGGACGTTACCTACATTGCTGACCGGAACGACCTGCCAGACCACCTGGCCAGCATCGTCAAAGAAGGTGATATCGTGATCACCTTGGGTGCCGGTAACATCTGGCAGGCAGGTGAAGCATTAGTGGCTAAACTTGGATGAACATACCAGGCTTCCAGGGCATAGCACTGCATAACGAGCCGATGAGCCGCCATACCTCCCTGAAAGTGGGAGGCCCGGCTGATCTGTACGCTGTACCGAAAGACCTGGAAGATCTGCTACTGCTGGTCAACTGGCTGGATGCAGAGCAGATGCCCCGCATGGTGGTGGGAGGCGGCTATAACCTGCTGGTGCGGGATGGCGGCATCAGAGGCGCGGTAATCTCGCTGGAACGGTTTAACTGCATAGAGACGCTTGGCAATGGCTGTATCAAGGCCTGGGCAGGGGCAGAAAACCTGCAGGTGGTGCGCTTCGGGCAACAGCTTGGGCTGGGTGGCATCGGTTTTATCTCCGGCATCCCCGGTACGGTTGGCGGCGCAATCAGGATGAACGCCGGTGCCTATGGCAACGGCCTGCTGGACCATGTTGACACCTTGTGTTTGTTACGCCACGGAGCTGTGCAGGAGATAGACCACAGCCAGATCGAGTATGGCTATCGCCGACTTGACCTGCAGCAGGGTGACATCATCCTGGCGGCGACCCTGCAACTGGAGCCGACAGATCCTGCAGTTACCGAGGAAGAGATTCGCAAGGATCTTGAGCTACGACGTACCAAGCACAATGTGGGCTATCCCAGTGCCGGATCATTTTTCAAAAATCCGCCGGACCAGGCAGCCTGGAGATTGATTGATGCGGCCGGTATGCGTGGGCAAACCGTTGGCGGGGCTCAGATGGCTGAACTGCACAGCAACTTTTTGATCAACCGTGGCAGTGCAACAGCCACCGACTGTCTGGAACTGGCTAAAAAGGTGAAGCAGGCGGTACTGGCAACCTCAGGGATACAGTTGGAAGAAGAAGTGCGGATTGTGGGGGAGGAGCCATGAAAGGCAAAAAAATCGGCGTACTGATGGGTGGACTGTCGGCAGAACGTGATGTATCGCTGAAAAGCGGGCTGGCCGTCCATCAGGCCTTGTTGGCAATGGGCTATGACAGCACCGCCATTGATGTACGCAGCGAAGTGGCAAACATGCTGCGGGATGAAAAGATAGAGGTGGCCTTTATTGCACTGCATGGCCGTTATGGCGAGGATGGCTGCATTCAGGGGCTGCTGGAACTGATGCAGATTCCCTACACCGGCTCTGGCGTACTGGCCAGTGCCCTGGCCATGCATAAACTGTACAGCAAGCAGGCCTTTGCTGCTGCCGGACTAACCATCACCCCTTACCTTGCGTTACGTCGCGGCGACACCTGTAGTGCTGAAACACTTCCCTTTGGTCTGCCTGTTGTGGTCAAGCCGGTGCAGGAAGGTTCATCAGTCGGTGTATCAATCGTTAAAAAGGCCGAAGATCTGCAGGCAGCCCTGGACGAGGCCTTTCGCTATGACGAATTGGTGCTGGTTGAACAGTACATCAAGGGACAAGAGGTGCAGGTCGGAATTCTGGACAACCAACCGATCGGCGCTATCGAGATTGTACCCAAAAACGAGTTCTACGACTTTGAAGCAAAATACAGCGACGGCATGGCTGAGCATTTCTTCCCTGCCAGGCTGGATGCTGCCCTGTACGAAAAAGTGCAGCAACAGGGACTGAAGGCGCATCAGGCGCTGGGCTGCGATGGCTACTGCCGGGTGGATTTTCTGGTGACCGAAACCGGTGACTGCTACCTGCTGGAGGTTAACACCCTGCCAGGCATGACCGCCCTGTCACTGCTACCTGAAATCGCCCAAAAAGGTGCCGGACTTTCCTTTGAACAGCTGGTTGAACGGATTCTTACTTCAGCAAGCACCAAGGTATGTAACGCAGCATGATGACCGACCTGCGACATATCGGCAGCCAACCCAAGAATAAAAAGGTGGCGTCGAACAGGCTCAAGGTAAAAAAGGAACCAGTTGACCTGCGCAAATACCTGTTGCCTTTAATCAGGGTCGGTAGCCGTGCAGGACTGGTACTGCTCGCGGGAGGACTGATAGCAGCCTCAATCCACGCACTGATGCAGACAACGCCATTTCCGGTACAGAAGGTCGAAGTACGTGGCACCAAACGACTGACCCACGAAGAGATTGTTGCCCTGACCGGCGTCACACCAGGCCAGAACCTGCTGGCACTGCGCCTGAAGAGCATCGGCCAGCAGGTCTCCTCCAACCCCTGGGTTGCTTCGGTACGGGTACAACGCTTCTTTCCTGGCACCATTGCCGTCAGCATCAGCGAACGACAACCGGTGGCAGTCATCAACATGGGACTCCTCTATTATCTGGATGATAAGGGAGAACCATTTAAGCCGTTAAGCTTTGGGGATAGCCTTGATTTCCCCGTGGTAACCGGTATTGCTGAAGATGATCTGAACAATGATCCAGCAACAACCAAAGATGCCTTGAAAACCGCATGTAATCTGATTGAGGCACTCAAGCAGCATGGTTCATTTATCCTTGCGGATGTGTCGGAGATTCATTACGATAGGGGCCACGGTTTTACCCTGTACACCACCGCCGGTGCCCTGCCTGTAAAAATCGGAACCGATGATTTCGACAAAAAATTGCAACGCTTTGCACGTATTTATCAGAATCTTATGACACAACAGCCGGGGCTACAGTATATTGACCTGGACTATAGCGACCGTATCGTAGTTAAAAAGGGTTGAACCGATTGTTCAACCCTTATAGGGGAGGAATACTATGTCCGCCAGAAGAGATAACCTGATTGTTGGGCTTGATATCGGCACCACTAAGATCTGTGCCATTGTCGGCAACCATACCGAGGATGGCATTGAGATTGTCGGTATTGGCACCAGCCCATCCAGCGGCCTGCGCAAGGGTGTGGTCATCAACATCGAAAGCACGGTTACCTCAATCAAAAAGGCGATTGAAGAAGCCGAGCTGATGGCTGGTTGCGAGATCAAGTCAGTCTACGCTGGCATTGCCGGTGGGCATATCAAGGGGATCAACTCCCAGGGTGTGATCGCCATCAAAAACCGTGAGGTTTCCCAAGAAGATGTCAAGCGGGTGATTGACGCAGCCAAGGCGATCGCCATCCCGATGGATCGGGAAGTGATCCACATCCTGCCCCAGGAGTTCATCATTGATGAGCAGGACGGCATCCGTGAGCCACTTGGCATGAGCGGTGTCCGCCTTGAGGCAAAAGTGCATATTGTCACCGGTGCGGTGGCCAGCGCCCAGAATATCGTTAAATCCTGCAATCGGGCCGGTCTTGATGTAGCTGATATTGTGCTTGAGCAGCTGGCATCCTCTGAGGCGGTCCTTTCCGCTGACGAAAAAGAGCTGGGGGTCTGTCTGGTTGATATCGGCGGTGGCACCACTGATATCGCCATCTTCTGCGATGGTGCCATCAAGTACACCTCGGTCATCTCCCTTGGCGGCAACCAATTGACCAATGACATTGCCGTAGGTCTGCGTACGCCGTTTGCTGAGGCAGAAAAGATCAAGCGCAATCAGGGTTGCTGTCTGTCGGCCCTGGTGGGCAAAGATGAAAAAATCGAGGTTCCCAGCGTTGGTGGCCGCAAACCGCGCGAGCTGTCCAGAAATGTTTTATGTGAAATTTTAGGTCCCCGCGTTGAAGAGCTGTTTTCACTGGTAAATCGTGAAATTATCAAGTCAGGACTGGAAGACTCCATCGCATCCGGGGTTGTAATTACCGGTGGATCGAGTATACTTGAGGGGATGCCTGAGCTGGCTGAGCAAATCTTCAATCTTCCTGTTCGGCGCGGTCTGCCACAGAAGATTGGCGGGCTTACCGATGTAGTAAATTCACCAGTTTATTCCACAGGAGTCGGACTCATCGTGTACGGAAGCCGCAATCAGGGCCCACGTGAATTTCCGGCAACCAAGTCGGAAGACAGCATCTTTAATACCACCACCCGGCGGATGAAGAGCTGGTTCAAAGAATTCTTCTAAAGAAGAGCTACGAAACAAAGGGATCGCACCAGTTTTGAGGCAGCCCTGACAACTTATATTGACTCTAGACAAGGGGGAGCGGATGTTCGAATTTGACGAGACCATTGAGCAGAGTGCGGTCATCAAGGTCATTGGCGTAGGTGGCGGCGGCGGTAATGCCGTTAACACCATGGTGACCAGTGGCATGAACAAGGTCGAATTTATTGTTGCCAACACAGATGCTCAAGCACTCCGCTCTTCAAAGGCACCGGTCAAGGTGCAGTTGGGTGGTCAACTGACTAAAGGTCTAGGTGCTGGCGCTAACCCCAATGTGGGGCGTGATGCCGCAATGGAAGATAAAGACAAACTGGTTGATATGCTGAAGGGTGCTGACATGATCTTCATTGCCGCCGGCATGGGAGGTGGCACCGGTACCGGCGCTGCCCCGGTCATCGCTGAGGCAGCCCGTGAAGCTGGCGCACTTACGGTTGGTATCGTCACCAAGCCCTTCTCCCGTGAAGGCAAGCAGCGGATGGCAAAGGCTGACGAAGGGGTTCGCGCCCTGAAGCAGCATGTTGACTCACTGATCATCATCCCCAATGATCGCCTGATCAGCATCGCCCCACGCTCGCTTGGCATCCTTGATGCCTTTAAACCTGCTGATGATGTGCTACGTCAGGCTGTGCAGGGCATTTCTGATCTGATCACCACCTCTGGCTTCATCAACGTTGACTTTGCAGACGTTAAAGCGATCATGAGCGAGCGTGGCATGGCCATGATGGGTATCGGTATTGCGGAAGGCGATAACCGTGCCATAGAGGCTGCTATCAAGGCGATCTCCTCGCCGCTGCTGGAAGACATTGATGTCTCTGGTGCCAAAGGGGTACTGGTCAACATCACCGGTTCTTCCAGCATGACCATGGATGACTTTGATGCGGTCAACAAGACCGTTCATGAAAAGGTCCATGAAGACGCCAACATCATTATCGGTGTGGTGATTGATGAGACCATGGGCGAGACCATCAAGGTAACTGCCATTGTGACCGGCTTCGGCGACAAGTTTGGTGAAACCGAGCGCAATCGTGGTTTAAGCAGCATTAGTGCGATTGCAAAACCAAACACTGTAGTGAGTATCGACACCCCCACCTTCATCCGTGACCAGCGCCAGAAGGCTGATACACCTCGCCCGACCCGCCATGTCGGCTCAGTTTCCTTTGATGATGAGGATGCCTATGACATCCCCACCTTTCTGAGAAAGTCAGTTGACTAGAACCCGGCGTTAACGCTGCCAAAATCAAAAGGCCTCCAAATCGGAGGCCTTTTTTACTGGTTGCAGTCATGGGCGTACATCATCGCCAGCTGTGCTCGGTTCTCAAGACAGCGGGGGCACAACTCTCCGGCATCCTGCCAGACCTCCTCGGCTAACCACTCACCGGCTTCGTGAAACACTGAAGATATTTCAGCGTTTTCATCATACTCTGCACCACAGATACTGCACTGCTTCATACGCTCACTCCTATCACCTGCATTGCTGCGCGATATTCAGCTTCAAGCCTGCTTGCATCAGCAGAATGAACAACATCCCAAGGCACTCTGGCATCCGATGAAAGCGTTGTGGTAACAATCTGTTCTGCGTTGATACCACAGGCCTTGCCAGCCTTTTTAAGATTCATCCCCTCTGACATCTTACGTATCAACGGAGTCAGTTCGCGCCCCCCCCGTGAAAGCAGTGCCTGCAAAACACATCCCTGTAACTCTTCAACCTTAAGTCTGACATTGGCCAGGGGACGGATCTGCTTTTCAAGCCAGGCCACCTTACGCTTCAACTCCTCCAATGGACACATGCCTGCCCACTGCAACGGCGTAAACGGCTTGGGAATGAACGGATTCACTGACAGCGTAATTTCTCCCAGCCGTTTGTGAGCCCGGGCCTGTTCAAGCACGCGATCCTTGATCGCAGCGGTCAGACGCACCATCGCTTCCAGATCCTGATCGGTTTCGCCGGGCAGACCAATAATAAAATACAGGCGCAGGTTCAGAATACCAGCCTGGGCAACCGCCTCAGCTGCATCAAGGATCTGCTCATCCGTCAGATTCTTTCGAATCATGTCACGCATCCGCTGTGAGCCTCCCTCGGGCGCAAGAGAGATCGTGCGATGGCCTGATTTTGCCAACAGCCCGAGCATGGATGGCGTCAACCGGTCTACCCGCAGCGATGACAGAGAGGGTGAACCGCCCTGCTCAACGATAAACTCACACAGCGCCTCAATATCACGGTGGTCAGACACTGCTGCACCAACCAGACCGATGGTCTTACGATGCTGAAGCCCTTCACGCACTGCTGCCTTGAGCGAATCCAACGGTTGCTGACGAAATGGCTGATACACGAATCCAGCAGCACAGAAACGGCAACCCCGTGGACAGCCCCGGCTGACCTCCACCAGATACATGTTGCCGAACTCAGTTTCATCAGTCAGCACAACAGAACAGGAGGGTGGTGATTCCTTGGGTGCGCAGAGCCTGATCACCGGTTTTTCAGGTGCCAGCGAAGGCACGTAGATGCCTGGCAACGCTGCTGCGCCCTGGAGTAGCTCCTGACGCTCTGTATGCTGCTGCTGAACCAGAAAATCAGCCAACGTCGGTATCAGGGTTTCTCCCTCACCCACCGCTATCAGATCAATACAATCAGCTATGGGCTCAGGATTGATGAAAAATGCTGCACCACCAGCCAGCACCAATGGCTCGGCATCGCCACGTTCCGCAGAAAGTTCGCTAATACGTGCCAGCCTGAGGATACGGGGGATATTGATAAAATCAGGCTCAAAGGAGACGGAAAAGGCGATCAGATCAAAATCAGACAAAGGGCGTTCATTCTCAAATGAGACCAACGTATCACCTGATTTTTCATAGAGGGCAAGTTCATCCCGATCCGGCAGAAAAGCACGTTCACAAACAACATCAGGCTGATCATTAAACAGCTTATAGACCGACTGGAACCCCAGGCTGCTCATGGCAACCGAGTAGTGATTGGGATAGACCAGACAGACCGCGAGCGCGCCCCCCCTGCCTGCCGGGATAGCACCTGTCTCTGCCCCACGTCTGCGCCGCAGTATTTGCTGAATCTGCCAGTTCACTCGTCTGTCACCTCAATAAAAAAAGGCGCCGCATGCAACATGCGACGCCTTGAAAGTACCACGGTCAGAACTGCTTTACTAGCCTTTGGCGATGGTCACGGTCAGGCTGGCAGACTTGGTCATCAACCCGCTGATACCACTGGCAGGAAAATGGGTTGGGGCAAGGGCAAGTCCGGCTGGGATGCCGTCACGCAGTTGCACCGGCAGAGTAACTGATGCGCCGGAAGCGGTAACCGTCACGTTATCGCCATCCTTGACGCCAAGCCGGGTGGCATCAGCTGCACCAAGGCGGACAACCGCTTCAGCAGCAACCAGCAGGTTATTTTCTGACCAGCTGGTGTAGCTGCCGTTGTGACGCAGGAACGGAGCAACCAGCAGGGTCATGGAACCGGCTGCATGGGCCTGGGGGGCTGTAAAGGCAAGAGCCGGACGCTCAAGTTTCTTCTTAACAACCGGCTTGATCTCCTGTTGCAGAGCAGCCAGACTAGGAATAGCACCACCGCTCAGACGGGCATACAGGTCGCCCAGAATCACCAGATCAGGACGGGCCTCGCCCGGTGCTGATGCAGCAGCAGTAAAGCTCTGGGTACGGTTATCCGTGCTGGTGAATGAACCTGCCTTCTCAGGGGCAGCAGCAGCAGGCAGTAGTACATTGGCCAGTTGTGCAGTAGCGGTGGGGAACAGATCCAGCACCACCAGACACTCAAGCTTCTGCAGGGCAGCGGCAATCTTGCGGCTATTAGGCAGTTGCAGCAGATCAGCGCCCATCACGTACAGGCAGCGGATCTCACCCTTCTCAATCCCTTCAACAATAGCAAACAGATCTTTGCCGCCAGCAGCAGGGGCAACCCCCATATCCAGCATACCCTGGGTATTGTTCTTCTCATCAATCGGGTAAACATCAGCAGCAGTCAGGGTTGCCAGGTTCAGTGCGCCGGTTACGGCTGCAGCAGCATCAGCACTACGGATAAATTCAAAACCGTACATAACCGCAACCTGACCGTTAATGAATGATACTGCATCGTTGAAAGCAGCTTCATCCAGACCGGTGGCTGCCTGAATCTGATCAAATGAGGTGGCTGATACAGCCTGCTTAAAGGCATCTAGCCCTTCAGCAGCAACCGCCTTGTTCTGGTTAATGGCTGCCTTGGCAAGCCCCATCGCCACAAAACCTTCAGAACCAGCCTTATAACGCAGGCTGCTATTGGCAAACTTGTCCAGCGAAGTAGGACGGGCAGAGGCGATCACCAGCTTGGCATCATGCTTGGTGGCTGCCTTGATGGCGCGGTAGCCGAATCCGGCTGACTCAGCCTTCAGATCAGAACCCAGTACAATGATGCAACCAGCCTGCTCAAGGGCATCCATCGGCTTGGTGGCGCCAGTCATGCCGATCATCTTTGCCTGCAGTTCCTGAGCCTGGGCATAACCAAGGCGGGCCTCAGAGTCCAGATTGGCAGAGCCGACCGCTTCCTTGATCAGCTTGGCAAACAGGAAGCTCTCTTCGTTGGTCACGCGGGGTGAACCGATACCGGCTACTGCAGCAGCACCATACTTGGCTACAATCTCCTTGGTGGCCGACACTGCAGTAGCAAGGGCTGCATCCCAGGTAGCAGACTTCTGAATGCCATCAACCCCTTTTACCAGCGGCTGGGTCAGACGCTGCGGGGCATTGAAGGCACTGTAGCCAAAGCGACCGTTGATACAGAGGTTACCATTGTTATAGGTACTGTCATCACTGGTAACCCGGGCCACCTTGCCGTTTTGCACATGGTATTCAATCTGGCAGCCGGATGAACAGAAACCACAGATGCCGTTTTTAACTTCAAAAGACCAGGGACGACCACTAAACTTGAACGGCTTGCTGATCAGGGTACCGGTGGGGCAGGCAGCTATACAGTTACCGCAGAAATCGCAATCAAGCGGTTTGCCACTGATGGTTTCAACCACGGCACGGTCACCGCAGGACTGGGTCTCAATGGCGCCCACGCCGGTGATCTCACGGCAGACCTTGACGCACTTTTCACAGAGGATACAGCGGTTGGGATCGCTCTCCAGCAGGGACCAGTCATACCGAATCTGAAGGCGTTCTAGATCAGCAGCGTACTCTTGCTTGGAAACACTCAGTCCATAACAAGTATCCTGCAGATCACACTCACCAGCTGCATCACAGACCGGACAGTCCAGCGGATGGTTAACCAGCATCAGCTCCATGGTCTTCTTGCGGATCTGCTCCAGCTCAGGTGACTGGGTGGTAACCTTGATCCCTTCCTTAACCGGCGTGTTACAGGCGGTCATGGGACGGGCAACACCTTCAACATGCACCGCACAGACTCGACAGGCACCGGTGGTGGAGATCTTTTCCAGGTAGCAGAGGGTCGGAATCTTGATCCCCAGCTTGCTGGCCGCATCCAGGATGGTAGTTCCTGCCGGAACCTGGACATCGGTGCCGTCAATGGTCAGGGTGATGGTCTTATTTGTATCGCAGCATTCAGTGTGTGCCATTGCTTGTGTCCTATGCTGGTGAAATTTGTTTATCCAAATCTAATTGGAAACGAGTAGTTTTTCGTTCTGAGTCAGACTTTTGAGGAAAGGTGAGGAGGCGTACACTGGTAGTACGCCGCACGAGACTTTCCGATAAAGGCTGGCGCAGGGCGGAAAAGAACCGTTTCCCCTACAGCGCAACCATTGCCATGCGATAGCACCGCAGACACCGGTCAGCTTCAGCCTGGGCAGTAGAATCAGCAAAACCTAATTCCACTTCCTGATAGTTGCCCTTGGAGGCCCGTGCCTTGCCATGTACCTCTTTCTGGCCAGCACGATCAGCAGAATCAAGCCAGGCCACTGACTCGTTCTTGTCGTACACACCCAGGTAGGTCAGCAGGTCTTCAAAGATCTCCTGCTCGGTCAGATAGGCCTTACCTTCTTCAAGATAACGTGCGATCACGTTGGCAGCACGGTGGGCATTACCGATACAGGCCACAACCGTCAACGGGCCGATCTCGGCATCACCACCGGCAAACACGCCATCACAGTCGGTGATCAGGGTACGGGAAAGCGGGTTACCCATGCTGTCGTTCAGCCCCTTGCCAGCAGCATCCTTAAGCGGGATATACTTGGTAATCACGGTGTTCCACTTGCTGATATCAATCCCCATATCCGGCGGAATAAAGCTCAGATCGGCATCCTGACCAATGGCCGGGATAACCGTGTCACACTCAACCACAAACTCACTGCCCGGAACCGGCTCAGGACGACGACGACCTGAAGCATCCGGCTCACCCATGGCCATCCGAACGCACTCAACACCGGTTACCTGCTCATTGGCATCAACGATGATCTTGGTGGGCAGCACTTGAAACTCAAACTTGACCCCTTCTTCATCAGCGCCATCCACTTCCCACACATCAGCAGGCATCTCTTTACGGGAACGACGATACAGCAGCACTGATTCTTCAGCACCCTCACGCAGGGCAACCCGGACGCAGTCAATGGCCGTGTTACCGCCGCCAACCACGCAGACCTTCTTGCCCATACCGGTGGGACGCCCCATGTAGGCTTCACGCAGGAAGTCAATACCGCCGGTCAGGAACCCTTTATAGCCTTTGTCCTCACCCTCAACACCCATCGGCTTGGAGCGATGGGCGCCGGGAGCCAGGAACACGGCCTCGTGCTTTGCCTTCAGTTCAGCCAGGGAGATATCCTTGCCAACGCGGCAGTTATAGACGATCTCAACTCCCATGGTCTGGATGATATCGATATCACGCTGCAGGATATGACGCGGCATCCGGTAGGCAGGAATACCAACCGCAACCATGCCGCCGCCGAACCCTTCCGGCAGTGTTTCATAAATAGTGCTGCGATAGCCCTGCAGGGCCAGATAATAGGCTGCAGCCAGACCGGCAGGACCTGCGCCCACAATACCAATGGTCTTTTTCTTCATAACAGCGGTATTGGCAGGATGCTGCATCTTGTGCATCCACTCATAGTCTGAAGCGGTACGCTTCAGCACCATGATATTAACTGAATCATCCACATTCTTGCGACGGCAGGCAGCCTCACAAGGGTGCGGACAGACCCGGCCACAGACCGCAGGCATCGGCATGTTCTCACGAATGGTGGCAAGGGCATCGCTATACTGGTAGTTCTTTATTTCTTCAATATACTTGGGGATATCAATGTGTGCCGGACACTTGTCCATGCAGGGGGCGGTAATCTTATGCAGATACTTCTCATTCTTTGGCTGGCGACTGCCATCACAGAGCGCCTCAAAGTCGGCACGGTAATGGGTTACGGCATCCAGCACCGGCTTGGTTGAGCTTGGGCAGAGGGTACACTTGCAGTTTTGCAGCAGTACGTTCAGATCAGCCACCTGATCAAGATCACCAGGCTTGGCTTCGCCTTTAAGCACCTTTTGCAGCAGGTCAGCCAGCACCTTGGTTCCCTTTTTACCGGGGGTACACTTGCCGCAGCAGAACAGGGTCTGTACCCGCTGCATATACTCGGCAGCCATGGCAGGAACATCAACGTCCTTATCAAAGACAATCACGCCGTCCCAGCCCATCATTGCACGCAACGGCTGCTGGCCGTCAAAGGCCACCGGCAGACGATAGCTTGCTGCCACAGGCTCGCCAGTTACTGTTCTGTTATCAACGACAGTTCCACCCCAAGTTGAGAAAACCACCTGTGCCACAGCCACCTCCAGATTGCGCCAAAACCCAATATTTTCGATACGTTAAGTAGTTATTTTGACAGACAAAAAGTCGTCTTCAAATTGTATACAGTATGCCTGATTACCATAGACATTCCGCTGAAATCAAGGGAAAAAATATTTTAACCTACAGACTGTCAGTGACTCCACGCGGCAAAATTTATGCTACAGTACCGGTTACTTTCCTAAAGGAGTCAACGATGCAGACCTATCACCCCTCATTCATATCGCTCTTCACCATCAATATGGGCTACCGCACAGGCGAACGGATTCTGGTCTTTAGCGATCTGATCCGCAGCAATGAAGCCATCAGCGAGTCTGACCAAGATCGGCGCACCCGGCTGCATGCTACGGCACAGGAACTGGCCGCTTTTGCCGCGCAGCAGTATGGCAACGCATCCTTTGTGGATTTCCCTGCCACCCCGGCCTCCGGCGCAGAACCGCCTTTGGCGCTCTGGTCTGCCGTGTTTGGCGAGACCATTATCGAACAGTTTGAAACCACCGGCCTGATGGGACCATTACTGGCCAAATCCATTGACACCGAAGGATTGGAGCGGGCCAGGACCATTGTGGCAGCCGGTAAAGATGCCGTGGCTAATATCATCATCGCCCTGTCCAACAACTCCACCAGCCATACCAACTTCCGCAAGCTGGCCTGCCATGCCGGGGCACGTTTTGCCTCCCTGCCCCATTTTGATCCAGATATGTTCGCCACCTCCATGACCGTAGACTGGCATGCCCTGGCTGCACGCACCAATCGCCTGGTTGAGGCGGTCAATCGGGCTGAATGGGCCATAGTAGAATGCCCCAACGGTACAGCCATGCATATCTGCAAAAAAGGACGCCATGCTGAAGGGGATGACGGCCTGCTGACCGCTGACGGCGCCTTTGGCAACCTGCCGGCTGGCGAGGCCTATCTGGCGCCGCTGGAGGGGGAGAGTCACGGCACCATGGTAATCGAATGGGGACCGACCGCCAAACTGCAGAGCCCGCTGACCCTGATCATTAGCGATGGCAAGGTGCTGCGGATTGAGGGGGATGACCCGCTGCGGCAGCGTCTGGAGACCAAGTTTGCTGAAAACCCCAACTGCCGCAACCTGGCTGAACTGGGGATCGGCACCAACGACAAGGCCAGCCGACCGGACAATGTCCTGGAGGCGGAGAAGATCCTGGGCACCATCCATCTGGCCCTGGGGGACAACACCGGCTTTGGCGGCATTGTGGCAGCGCCGTTCCATGAGGACTATGTCTTTTACCAGCCCACCCTGACCCTGATCATGCCGGACAACAGCCAGGAGATCATCATTGATAACGGGCAACTGCAACTATGACGATCTGGGTTGATGCTGATGCCTGCCCGCGGGTGATCAAAGAGATTGTCTTCCGTGCCTCGGAGCGATTGGATCTGCCGGTCATGCTGGTGGCCAACAAGCCGCTCTCCAAGCACCACTCCCGTCTGGTCAGCTCCGTGGTGGTGGATGCCGGGCCTGATATTGCTGATGACTACATTGCAGAACAGGCAACGGCCCAGGATCTGGTGATTACCGCTGATATCCCGCTGGCAGCCAGGATTGTGGCTAAAGGAGCAACCGGGATTGACCCGCGTGGTGAGCTGTACACTGAAGATAATGTAGGGGAACGGCTCTCCATGCGTGACCTGATGCAATCCCTGCGGACCGAAGGACTGGTGCAGGGCGGCCCGGCCCAGTTCGGCATGACCGACCGTCAGCGTTTTGCCTCATCACTGGATCGGGTACTGACCCGGATGGTGCGGGAGACGAAGCCTAAGACCACGGGATAACTGTTCCGTTTGGCGGGATGAGCGGTTCACGTGCGTACGCGCGTGAACCGCTTAATAACGAGTTGGAGGACAAAATGAATCTCAACGACAATAACATCGTTAAATTTGATGGAGCTACATCTAGTGAAACAATTTTTCCTATTAAGGGCAAGACAACAAAGTTTGCGTTAGCTAGATCCAATTCTGCAAATGAAATAATACCCCCAGATACTATTTTTATAATATTAAATCATGATGCAAATTATGCACTTATACAACACAACAATTTGGTGTACAATATTCCAATGGATTGCATAACTAAAATGCATGCTGAATACATTAATGATGACGAAATAGAACAAGCTACATTGTTATTGAGCAATTATAATTATCAAGAACGTAATACGCAGAATATATTAACAGCTTCGGCAAATAAAAATAAATTACTTGCCGATGCGCATAAAGCATTGGCAGTGTTATATGTGCTGTTACCTATACCAATTCTGCTTTACATGATGGTTACAGAAGCTAAGTCTATTTCAGACTTTGTTGTAGGTATAGTTGTTATTTACGCTTTCTTTGGAATATTTTCCTCATTCCATTTTTTAGTATCAAAAGGAGTCGGGAAAGGGAAAAAATGGGCTCGTACCGCGTCTTCTGTTGCGGCAGTTATAATGCTACTTGGATTCCCAGTAGGAACATTTATCGGGATACACCTATTGAAGTACGCGAAATCATGGGAGCCCGCTAGCTGAAAGGAAAGGCTGTGGGGTCTCTAAATTTTAAAAGTGAATAAAAAAGAGGTTCCAACAAGGCCCTTGACCCGCCCGTCCAATAAAACTGGGCGGGCGGGTCAAGGCCGACCCCGTTACCCAAACACAAAGACCTCAACTGCAATGAAAGCAGGTCGTGCTAGATGATCAAAACAATTCTACTTACCTTTGCACTCATAATCGGTATTTCAAGCGTTGCTACGGCAAATATGCGGGCTCCCTACAGAAATGAATTCCAAGGATCAACCGAGATCCGAACGTCAATCCCAAACCTTACCGTCATGAAAGAAGAACTTCTGTTTGCATGTGATTTTCCCTACCGTGGAAGCCTGAATGAAGTACTCCATCAAACAAGGGAAGTTCAGACTTCAGCAACATACCAGGTATTTTCCACCACCGAGACAGATGCAAATTTTGACTTTATACTTACGGTGAATCAACCGGCAAAGGCCTCCATAAACGGCATTGCCTCCACGGTAAGCACGCCGGTAGAACTCAACAAACCAAAACCCAAACGCAGCTTTGGCGACACTATTGACAGTAGCTACAGGGTTTCATTCTCAGGGCATCTGAAAAAAGGGATAAACAGAATAAACGTCAGCTATTCGCAGCCAATGAGTGTCCACGAAAGAATGGGTGGGATATACCCTTTTTTCATCACAAGCTCCTTCACCAGTACTTTTTCATACGACCTTTCGCCACTGCGTGAATGGAAGCTTGACGATGCATTCACCATGGATATACGGATTACCTTCAAGGATGATTCAGGGTGGAGCAAGCACCTGTTCGGTAGTGATTATACGTTCCATCTGTATGGCCGATCCAAACAGGTAACAAAAGACGCCGACTATCAGGGGAGAAACGGGGGGTATTTCACGGAAATCCCCTTTGCGAAAAATCCGGCAGCGCCCAACGACAGCAATGAAATAACCATACATTTCACAAAAGATTTTCCCGAACAACTAAAGGCAACCTGTGAGTATTAACAGCATCACCCCCAGACCAAAACAGTGGAGCAGCTATGAAAAACCCCTTAACCCTTGGATTCTCCCCCTGCCCTAACGACACCTTCATGTTCTATCCGCTGGTGCATGGCCTGGTGGATACCGGCGGCTACAGCTTTAACGAGCGGCTGGAGGATGTGGAGACCCTTAATAAGCTGGCCGTGAAAGGGGTGCTGGATGTGACCAAGGTGTCATACGCCGCCCTGGGGCATTTCCGCGAACAGTACGCCCTGCTGCGGGCAGGCAGCGCCCTGGGGCGCGGTTGCGGACCGCTGCTGGTGGCCAAGGAGCCGCTCGACCCTGCTGCGCTGCAGGGGAAGACCATTGCCATTCCGGGCCGCTACACCACGGCTCACCTGTTGATGCGGCTCTATAACCCTAGCCTGACCACCTTTCTGGAGATGCCGTTCCATGAGATCATGGATGCGGTTATGACCGGCAGGGCTGACGCCGGGGTGATCATCCACGAATCCCGCTTTACCTATCAGGGCTTTGGCCTGCATCAGCTGGTTGATCTGGGTGAGTGGTGGGAGAACGAAACCGGCCTGCCGATCCCGCTGGGCGGGATTGTAGCCAAGCGCAGCCTGGGGGCGGACACCATCCGCAGCATTGAACAGGCCCTGGCTGCCGGGGTGGAGTATGCCCGCAGCAACCCTGCAGCAGCAACCCAGTATATCCGGGAGCATGCCCAGGAGATGAACGAGCAGGTCTGCGCCGCCCATATCGGGCTGTATGTCAATGACTTCTCGCAGCAGTTGGGTGCGGAGGGAGAGCAGGCCATTACAGAGCTGTTGCGGAGGGCTGAGGCTGCCGGAATCGTGCCAGCCTCAGACAAGTCTCTATTTATCTAGAAAAGCAGCTCACGCGGAGATGCGGAGACGCGAAGAGTAAAATAAACTTGGCACACCTGAATTTTAGCTTCACCTGCCGCGTTATTTTCTGTTTTCTCCGCGAGCCCCGCGGCTCCGCGTGCGCACCTGCCGTTTTAGATTTATTTAAAAAGGAGCACGTATATGGCCCTTTTTCAGCGCAATCGAAAAATGCTGCACGGCATCTTACTTGATCACCCGGAAGATGGAAACGAGCGTTGCGCCAGCTGTGACGCCTCCTGCTGCCAAGGTTTTCCCAGCGTTGAGCTGACTGCTGAAGAGTACGCCACCCTGCAGCAGTTGGGGGCAAAACGGCTTGAATTTACCCTGAATGGCCACTATTATCTAATGATTGAACTGGGCTGTGAATTTCTGGTCGGCAACCGCTGCGGCATTTACCACCACCGCCCGGCAATCTGCCGCCGCTTTACCTGCACCGAATAACCTTGAAAACGTCATGAGGAAGGCCGGATACAAGGCGTAGGACACGCAACTACCGAGACATACCAAATACAGGTAGGCGAGGTAGTGAGTACCGCGCAACGCAGTAGACGGCCTCCGCAGTAGTTTTCTGCATTTGAAAGGATTGATCCATGGATTGGCTGACAGATCCCCAGGCCTGGCTGGCCCTCTTGACCCTGACTGCCCTTGAGATTGTACTGGGCATCGACAACATCATCTTTATCAGCATCCTGACCGGCAAACTACCGGAACAGCAACGCCCCAAGGCGCAGAAAATAGGACTGTCGCTGGCCATGATCACCCGCATCATGCTGCTGTTCTCACTGGCCTGGATCATGAAACTGACCGCACCGTTCTTCCATGTTCTGGGCCACGGTGTATCAGGGCGTGACATTATCCTGATCGTGGGTGGCCTGTTTCTGCTGGCCAAGAGCACCATGGAAATTCACGACAAGCTGGAGGGGGAAGAGCATCATGCCGATGGAGGTAAGGGAGCCGTCTCCTTCAACAGTGTGCTGATACAGATCATGTTTCTGGACATCATCTTTTCGCTGGATTCGGTGATTACTGCCGTGGGCATGGCCCGCCAGCTGGGGGTCATGGTGACTGCTGTGGTCATATCGGTGGGGATCATGATGTTTTTTGCCGGAGCAGTGGGGAAATTTGTTGACCGGCACCCTACGGTCAAGGTGCTGGCTCTTTCCTTCCTGCTGATGATCGGGGTGGCGCTGATTGCCGATGGTCTCTCGTTCCACATCCCTAAGGGCTACATCTACTTTGCCATGGCCTTCTCGGTCTTTGTGGAGATGATCAACATCAAGGTCCGCAGCAGCTCTGAAAAGCCGGTCAAGCTGCGGCAGCAACTGGTGGGGGAGATTGACGAACTGGATTAAAAAGCAGTTCACGGAGAGACGCGTCCCCGCGCCTCCCCGTGAACCGGTTTTAAGCCTTCCTATATTCCGCCGTTGGCCAGAAAGGAATCCCGCCCCGTGGGGTAAATTCTCCCTTAACCCGCAGCCAGACCGGATCCATCAGCTTGACCAGATCATTACAGATCCGGTTGACACCGGCCTCATGAAACTCTCCATGCATCCTGAATGATCCCAGATACAGCTTCAGGCTCTTGCTCTCCACACAGCGCTGATCCGGCTGGTAATCAATAATGATCGTGCCGAAGTCAGGCTGGCCAGTCATGGGGCAGAGGCAGGTAAACTCAGGACAGCTGATATGCAGCGTCCCGGTGCAACCGCAGGGGTTCAGCTCCGGGTTGGCATAGGGGGAGGGAAACCACTCCAACAGCCCGGCATCAGGCGCATCGTAGCAGTAGGTAGTTGCCTTACCTTCACCCAGTGTCTTCAATCCTTCATGCAGTTCCATCGATTCCTCCCTTGCAAAGCTGTTTCCCTTGAGTAGAATTGATTCTATACATCTATTTCACCGGATTTGAAAGGAGAAGCCATGTCTGCAGCAGAACAGCTTCTTGCCGTATATCAACAGCAGAAGGGCCAGGAGATTGCGGTGGGTGACTGGCTGCTGATCGATCAGGCCAGGATTGACGCCTTTGCCCAGGCCACCGGCGACCTGCAGTGGATCCATATTGACCCGCAACGGGCTGCCGTGGAATCCCCCTACAAGAGCACCATTGCCCACGGCTTCCTGACCCTGTCGCTGTTGCCGCTGCTGACCCAGGCAAATGCAGCCGGACAGTTTGAGAAAAACTATCCCGGCATGCGGCTGCGGGTTAATTATGGCCTGAACAAGGTCCGCTTTCCTGCCCCGGTCAAGCCGGGTGACCGTCTGAGGGCCCACACCAGCATACTGGATGCAAGCATGGCCGGAAACGGGGTCGAGATTATCTATCTGCTGACAATTGAGATCGATGGTACCGATAAACCTGCCTGTGTTGCTGAACAGGTCATCAGAGTCTATCCTTAAAGGTAACCAGCATGCACTTGGATCTCTGCCCAAAATGCGGTCATATTCTTTCAGCACCAGCCACCAGCTGCCCCCGTTGCGGGGTGATCTTTGCCAAACTGGCCCAGGCAGAGGCCCGCAGAAAACAGGCGGACCAACAGCCAGAAGCTGGTCTGCTCCGACAGGTATTCTTGTATATTAAGACTGGAGAGCATGCTGTTCTGATTGGCGCTAAAGCGGTTTTGTTGGTCATACTGGTGGCATACGGGCTTAAACTCATCTTCACGCCGATCCTGGATTTCCCCAACACAAGCTGGCTGCTGCATAGCGTCAACCTGGTCTTTCATGAGGCAGGCCACGTCTTTTTCAGCCCGTTCGGGCGTTTTCTGCATGTGCTGGGTGGCACCCTGGGCCAGCTGATTATCCCGGCAGTGGTGATCTGCACATTTCTCTGGCAGCGCGATACCTTTGGCGCAGCCGTCGGCGCCTGGTGGCTGGGGGAGAGCTTTTTAGACATTGCCCCCTATATCAATGATGCCCGTGCCGGCCAGCTGATGCTGCTGGGTGGCGTCACCGGCAGTGAAGTTGAAGATTATCACGACTGGGAAGTGCTGCTGACCAAACTGCATATGATGCAGTACGACCATACCCTGGCACGCCTTTCCTTCAGTATCGGCAGCCTGCTGATGTTGTCTGCCATGCTCTGGGGCAGCTATCTGCTCTGGAAGGGCTGGCAGTCACGCAGCAGCCTTTAGCGACCTGACTCATAAGGAGCATTCAGTATTGCACTCTTTTTGATCATCTCCGCCTGACCACCACGCAGCAATCCTGCCGCAGATCGTATACAGCATACGCCAAATGGTATCGTAACATTTAAATATCATTACTGTATTTCAATGTATTAAGATTTGGCACGGCCTATGCTTATGCCTAAACCAGCATCTTTGAAACAACCTGAAGACTGAAGACAAGGCAACGGCGCCTTCCAATTCGTTCACCGCATTGGGGCGCCGTTTTTCGTTGCCCCGGCAGACATCCCAAGAGACCCACAGATTGGTGGGTGAAAGGAGCAGCATCATGAGACAGATCGCTATCTATGGAAAAGGTGGTATCGGTAAATCAACCACAACACAGAACACGGTGGCAGGACTTGCCTCCATCGGCAAGAAGGTCATGATCGTTGGTTGTGACCCCAAGGCAGACTCCACCCGTCTGATTCTGCATGCCAAGGCACAGAACACGGTTATGGATCTGGTACGTGAACTGGGTACAGTTGAAGACCTTGAACTGGAAGAGGTGATGAAGGTCGGCTACGGCGATGTGAAGTGCGTCGAGTCCGGCGGTCCTGAGCCTGGTGTTGGCTGCGCTGGTCGTGGTGTTATTACCGCCATCAACTTCCTGGAGGAAAACGGTGCCTATACCCCTGATCTTGACTTTGTTTTCTATGATGTTCTTGGCGACGTTGTCTGCGGCGGTTTCGCCATGCCGATCCGTGAAGGTAAGGCAGAAGAGATCTACATTGTTACCTCTGGTGAGATGATGGCTATGTATGCTGCCAACAATATCTCCAAGGGTATTTTGAAGTATGCCTCCTCAGGCAAGGTTCGTCTGGGCGGCCTGATCTGTAACTCCCGTAACACTGACCGTGAAGATGAGCTGATCGAGGCACTGGCCAGAAAACTGGGCACCCAGATGATTTACTTTGTGCCCCGTGACAATCAGGTCCAACGGGCTGAGCTGCGCCGGATGACCGTCATCGAGTACTCCCCAGAGCATAAGCAGGCTCAGGAGTATCGCGCCCTGGCTCAAAAGATTAACGACAACAAGATGCTGGTAGTCCCTACTCCGCTGGAGATGGAAGAGCTGGAAGAACTGCTGATGGAGTTCGGCATCATGGAAGTCGAAGATGAGACGATCGTCGGTAAAGCGGAAGGCGAAGCCTAACCCCCCTCAATCCCCCCTTGTCAGGGGGGAAGCTAAGCTCAAGCCCCTCCCCTGATAAGGGGAGGCGGGGGAGGGGTTTAAGCATAAAGGAGACTTTTATGTCAGATAAGATAAAGAACATAGACGGCATCACCAAAGAGTCTACCGAGGCCCTGATTGAGGAGACCTTGGCAGCCTACCCTGAAAAGGGCAGGAAGAAGCGGGCGCCCCACCTTGGCGCCAATGATCAAGGCTCAGGCTCTGCCTGCGTCAAGTCCAACAAGAAGACCGTACCTGGTGTCATGTCCGCCCGTGGTTGCGCCTATGCCGGTGCAAAAGGGGTGGTCTGGGGTCCGATCGGCGACATGGTCCACGTTTCCCACGGCCCGGTTGGCTGCGGTTGGTACTCATGGGGTACCCGGCGCAACCTGGTGTCCGGCATCAACGGCGTGACCCAGTTTGCCATGCAGTTCACCTCTGACTTCCAGGAAAAAGATATTGTCTACGGCGGCGACAAAAAGCTGAAGACCCTGCTGGAAGAGGCCAAAGGGCTGTTCCCGCTGGCCAAAGGTATCTCGGTACTGTCCGAATGTCCGGTTGGTCTGATCGGTGACGACATCAACTCTGTAGCCAAGGCATCTGCCAAGGAACTGGATCTGCCGATCATCCCCTGTAACTGTGAAGGTTTCCGTGGTGTTTCCCAGTCACTTGGCCACCATATCTCTAACGATACGATCCGTGACTACATCATTGAAACCCGGGAATTTGCCGAGCCATCCAGCCCCTATGATATCGCCCTGATCGGTGACTACAACATCGGCGGTGACGTCTGGGCAGCCAAGTCACTGCTGGAAGAGATCGGCCTGAACGTCAAGGCAACCTGGACCGGTGACGGCGAGCTAGAGAAGATTGCCGCAACCCATCAGGTCAAGCTGAACCTGATCCACTGCTACCGCTCCATGAACTACATGTGCAAGGTGATGGAAGAGAAGTACGGCATCCCCTGGCTGGAGTTCAACTTCTTCGGCCCCACCAAGATCCGTCAGAGCCTGCGCGCCATTGCCGAGCGGTTTGACGACACGATCAAAGAAAACGTTGAGCGGGTAATTGCCAAGTACGACCCGATCATGCAGGCGATTATCGATGAGTACAAACCACGCCTGGATGGCAAAAAAGTGATGCTGCTGGTTGGTGGTCTGCGCCCCCGTCACACTATCGGCGCATACGAAGATCTGGGGATGGAGTGCGTTGGTTCCGGCTACGAGTTTGCCCACACCGATGACTACGACCGTACCGCCCCTGAAATGCCCAACGCCACCGTGGTCTATGACGATCCGTCCGAGTATGAGTTTGAGAAGTTTGCCCATGCACTGAAGCCAGACCTGATCGGTTCCGGTATCAAAGAGAAGTATGTCTTCCAGAAAATGGGGATACCGTTCCGTCAGATGCACAGCTGGGATTATTCCGGTCCCTACCACGCTTATCAGGGCTTTGAGATCTTTGCCCGCGACGTGGACATGGCAGTGAACAGCCCCACCTGGAAACTGGTTAAGGCACCTTTTTAACCCCCCTCTCTCCCCCCTTGTCAGGGGGGAAGTGTAACGCCCGCTTCCTACCTCCTCCCCTGACAAGGGGAGGCCGGGAGGGGTTTAATAAAAATCTGCCGTGGCACAGATTGGTGCCCGGAGAGGAGATATATCATGGCTAACCTACTCGGACTTGAAGTCAAAAAAATAGTGGCGACCCCGCCGGAAGAGATAGAGCGGGTTAAAAACTGGATCAACTCGGAAGAGTATAAAGAGCAGAACTTTGCCCGTCAGGCGCTGGTGATCAACCCGGCCCACGCCTGCCAGCCTCTGGGCGCTCAGCTGGCCGCACACGGCTTTGAAGGAACCCTGCCGTTTGTGCATGGCTCACAGGGCTGCGCATCCTACTATCGTTCTACCCTTAACCGGCATTTCCGTGAGCCAGCACCTGCGGTTTCCGATGCCATGACCGAGGACGGCGCGGTGTTCGGTGGTCAGAACAACCTGCATGAAGGCCTGGAAAACGCCGTTGCCCTCTACAAGCCCAAGATGATAGCAGTCTTTACCTCCTGTATGCCAGAGGTTATCGGCGACGACCTGACCGCCTTTATCAAAAATGCACGCACCAAAGGCCATGTACCCAAGGATATGCCGGTACCGTTTGCCAACACCCCCAGCTTCAACGGCACCCATATCCATGGTTATGATTCAATGCTGCTTTCGATCCTGCAGACTCTGACCGAAGGCAAGCAGGTTGAAGGTCGCTGCACCGGCAAGCTGAACCTGATTGCAGGCTGCGATTTTAACACCGCGGATTACCGTGAATACAAGCGGATCATGAAAGAGTTCGGCGTACCGCTTACCGTACTGGCCGACATCGCTGACAGCTTTGATTCACCCTGCAACGGTACCTATAACATCTACGCTGGCGGCACCCCGCTGGAAGATGCTGCTGATTCAATTAACGGCAAGGCCACCATGACCCTGGGACCCTACGCAACCCCCAAGACCTTCAGCTGGATCAAGGACAACTATGCGGGCAAGCATGTCTCCCTGCCGATGCCGATGGGTATTGAGAAGACCGATGCCATGATCATGAAGGTTGCCGAGCTGTTCGGCAAGGAAGTACCTGAATCGCTGAAAAATGAGCGTGGCCGTGCAGTTGACGCCATGACCGACGCCCAGCAGTACATGCACGGCAAGAAGTTTGCCGTCTATGGCGACCCGGACTACCTGGTGGGTTATGTATCCTTCCTGCTGGAAATGGGCGCCCATCCGTACCATATCGTCTGCAGCCGTGGTTCCAAAAAGCTGGAAAAAGAGCTGCAAGGTCTGCTGGATGGCTCCATGTACGGTAAAGGCTGCAAGATCTACATGAACAAGGACCTCTGGCACCTGCGCAGTCTGGTGATGACCGATCCGGTTGATGCCATGATTGGTGATTCACACGGCAAGTTTGCTGCACGCGATGCCAATATCCCGCTGTTCCGTTTCGGCTTCCCGGTCTTTGACCGGGTCAATATGCACCGTTACCCACGGATCGGCTATCAGGGTGTGATCTACATGGTGAGCCAGATCTGCAACAAGTTCCTGGATATTAAGGATGAGACTTGTGAGGATCGCTTCTTTGAATTGATGCGGTAGCAACCTCGATTGAGTTTACACACGAACAGGCGTCCCGATTTTCCGGGGCGCCTGTTCGTGTGTACAGACTATTCAGGTTACTATGCCTGTGCGCTGAAGCTCCCCGGCTGACGAATATTGGGGTTAGGGCTTGAGTTGCCACCGCTGTTATTACTTGTGCTGCTTTGGGTGTCCTCAGGCTTGCTGTTATTGGTACCGCCGGTCATCTGCAGCGCCTGCTGCGAGATGGTCACCGTATCGGTCTGAGCGGCCTTGGCCGGTTTCTGGGCATCCTGATTACCTTGTTGGATTGCCCCGGACTGTGTCTCTGTTGTCTTTGCAGACGGGTTAACATACGGGCTGTTGGTTGCTAAACTGTTGGGCGATATCTGACTGATTGACATGATAACCACCTCCTTCTTAAGCGGTTGTTGATACAGTTGGTGTACTGCTACTCATACCTTGTGAACTTTGTAAACTCTGCTTATCAGCGTATGAGATATTTAATGGTGTCGGTACGATCATTCGTAATATCTCACGATACAATGCCGGTGAACTCTCCTTCAGCAGCTTTAATTCTTCACTGTTTCCCATATAGGGCGGATAGCTCTTGCTGGCTGCCTTATATGGTTTTTTTTCTTCTGCCTCCGTTGCCGCCTGCTGCTTTACAGCCTCTTGTTTAACCGCCTCCTGCTTGATTTCAGACTTTTGTTCGTGCTGCTGAATCAATGCCTTGCTCATATCCAAAGCAGTACTTGATAGCGTTACAGAGTCCTGAGACGAAGCCTGACTGTTGCTGCTCGTTGACGGTTTGGTGGTCGGTGCAGACGGAGTCGGCTGCGTAGAGGGGGCCTCGCTCTTGACAGGAACAGCGGGCAGATCAGGCATTGAAGGCGTTATGTTTGTGGTTACCGGGGTTACCATGGCACTCACCCACAGAATTCAGTACGTTCTTAGCTATTATCCTATGCTCTTTGCACCTGTAAATCAAGAGAGTTATTAACAAGATCAGAGCGTTTGAAGAGCCCCATACGCACAGCTTTTTTGCAGCAGATCAGCAAACTGTATATTTCATCGGCAACTCGAGCTAATGACAAGCTTGCACGACACGACGAATTGACTCGTTTTTTAGCAAAAACAGCCAATTGCGCTGTTGGCACGCCCAGTGCAAAGTCAGGTCACGGGCAGCAACGATGCCGCCTGTTGCGAGGTTACTATGGCAAAACCTGATTGGTACGATACTGACAATTGCGAGACCCATGATAAGGGGGCTCCTAAGTTCTGTAAAAAGTCTGAACCTGGTGAAGGGACTGAACGTTCCTGTGCCTATGACGGTGCCCGGGTCGTCTTGATGCCGGTGACCGACGCAATCCATCTGGTGCATGGCCCGATCGCCTGTGCCGGCAACTCCTGGGACAACCGGGGTGCCCGTTCATCAGACTCGCAGCTGTACCGCCGTGGCTTTACCACCGAGATGCTGGAAAATGACGTGATCTTTGGTGGCGAAAAGAAACTGTACAAGGCGATCATTGATCTGGCCGGTCGCTACCCTGAAGCCAAAGGGATGTTTGTCTACGCCACCTGCGTCACTGCCATGACCGGTGATGATATTGAATCGGTCTGCGCTGCTGCCCAGGAAAAGGTCAGCATACCGCTGGTGCCGGTCAACACCCCCGGCTTTATTGGCGACAAGAACATCGGCAACCGCCTGGCTGGTGAAATATTATTCAAAAAAGTTATCGGCACAGCAGAGCCTCCGGTGCTAGGCGAATACCCGATCAACCTGATCGGCGAATACAACATCGCCGGTGACCTGTGGGGGATGCTACCGCTGTTTGACCGGCTGGGAATCCAGATCCTTTCCTGCTTCTCCGGTGATGCCAAGTTTGAGGAGCTGCGCTACGCCCACCGGGCCAAGCTGAACATCATCATCTGTTCCAAGAGCCTGACCAACCTGGCCAAGAAGATGCAAAAGATCTACGGCATGCCGTACCTGGAAGAGTCGTTCTACGGCCTGACCGATATCGCCAAGGCGTTGCGTAACATCGCCATTGCCCTGGATGACGCGGTCAATGGGCTTGAAAAACGGATCATGCAGGATCGGGTTGAACGGCTGCTGGAAGAGGAAGAGGCCACATGCCGCCAGCGGCTGGCCCCCTACCGCGCCCGACTGGAAGGCAAACGGGCTGTGCTGTTCACCGGCGGGGTCAAGACCTGGTCCATGGTTAATGCCCTGCGTGAGCTGGGGGTAGAGATCCTGGCAGCCGGCACCCAGAACTCCACCCTGGAAGACTTCTACCGGATGAAGGCCTTGATGCACAAAGATGCCAAGATCATTGAAGACACCTCCACTGCCGGTCTGCTTGGGGTGATGAAAGAAAAGATGCCGGACCTGATCGTGGCTGGCGGCAAGACCAAATTTCTGGCCTTAAAGACCAAGACCCCGTTCCTTGACATCAACCATGGCCGATCCCATCCATACGCAGGTTACGAGGGGATGGTGACCTTTGCCAAGCAGCTTGATCTGACCGTTAACAACCCGATCTGGCCGCTCTTGAACAGCCCTGATCCGTGGGAAACCGATACAACGCCGCTGGTGAACGCTGCCCGCAACCATGCTGTCACCTATCTGGCAGAAGATCTGGCAGCCTCACGGGTGGCAGTACCGAAAAAGGCAGCCACGGTCAACCCGCAGAAAAACTCACCGGCATTGGGTGCAACACTGGCTTACCTGGGAATCGATCAGATGCTGGGACTGCTGCACGGCGCACAGGGCTGCTCTACCTTTATCAGGTTACAGCTGTCACGGCACTTCAAGGAATCTATCGCCCTGAACGCCACTGCCATGAGCGAAGACAGCGCCATCTTTGGTGGTTGGGAAAACCTGAAAAAAGGGATCGGACGGGTGATTGAGAAGTTTGGCCCCAAGGTGGTGGGGGTGATGACCTCCGGCCTGACCGAGACCATGGGGGATGATGTCCGCTCTGCCATCCATCAGTTCCGTGTGGAACATCCAGAACATGATGGGGTTCCGATTATCTGGGCCTCCACCCCGGACTACTGCGGTTCACTGCAGGAAGGCTATGCCAACACCGTTGAGGCAATTCTGGCCACCCTGCCGGAAGCAGGTGAACCGATCCCCGGCCAGATCAATCTGGTGCCAGGGGCGCAGTTGACCCCGGCGGATGTGGAGGAGCTGAAAGAGCTGATCGAATCATTCGGCCTGAGCGTGCTCTGTGTCCCGGACATCGCCAATGCCCTGGACGGCCATATTGATGCCGATGTCTCGCCCCTTTCCACCGGCGGCATCAGCGTCGATAAAATCAAACAGGCCGGTCGCAGCATCGCCACCTTGTATGTGGGTGATTCACTGGCCAAGGCAGCTAGTCAACTGGAAGAACGGCTGGGCATACCAGCCTATGGCTTTACCTCTTTGACCGGCATGGCAGAGACCGACCGCTTCATGGCAACCCTGTCAGCCATCAGTGGCAATGCAATACCGGAGAAGCACCAGCGTTGGAGATCCAGACTGGCTGATGCGCTGGTGGACAGTCACTACCAGTTTGGCAACAAAAACGTTGCCATCGCCCTTGAGGCCGACCACCTGAAAGGGATGACCCGCTTTCTGGCAGGCATGGGCTGCAAGATTCAAGCAGCCCTGGCCGCCACCCGTACCCGCGGCCTGGACAGTCTGCCCTGCGACAACGTCTTTGTGGGTGATCTTGAGGATCTTGAAACCGCTGCCATTGGTGCTGACCTGCTGGTGGCCAACAGTAACGGCAGGCAGGCAGCAGCCAAGCTGAAGATCGGCGCCCATTTACGAACCGGCCTGCCAGTGTTTGACCGGTTAGGGGCGCACCAGAAGATGTGGGTTGGCTATCGCGGCACCCTGAATCTGGTGTTTGAAGTGGCAAACCTGTTCCAGGCCAACGCAAAGGATGCCCAGAAGCTGGCACATAACTGACAAAGCAGATTCTGTAAAATGGACACAGAAAAGCCGCGTTACTGGTTAACGCGGCTTTTCTTGTGGTTATTCAATCGTAGTAACGCAAGCATACAAGGCTGGCAACATCACACATTAATCACCAGCTATTTTACACCTGGCCGCCTCCATTACTGACCCCGTACCAGTCAATCCGCCGGGTCAGGAACATCACGGCCGACAGCACCACAAACATGCCGACACTGCCGATCAACAGGGCATAATCCTCCTGCTGCAGGATGACATACAGAAAGCCGTACAGAAAGCTCATCAGCCCGCCAATGGTGAGGGATACCCGCAGCGACCTGAGCACCGCCTTTGAGTACAGGCTGACCAGCAAGGTAGAGGCGATGCCGGACACCAGGTAGGCAATTGCAAAGCTGCTGTGTTCTGAAACCGAAAGCAGCAGGACATAGAAGAGACAGATGGCGCAGCCGATCAGCAGGTACTGGATCGGGTGGACCCTGATTTTGTTAATCACCTCGGTGATAAAGAAGGCCACCAGGGTCAGGATGATAAACAGCACCGCGTATTTGGCAGATCGCATGCTCTTCTGGTACTCATCCACCGGGTAAAACAGTTTGGTGCCAAAGGCCGACTCCATCACTTTATCGTTCCCGCCGCTCCACTGTTGCGGATAGCTGCGGTTCAGGTGCAGCACTTTCCAGGTTGCGTTAAAGCCTTTGTCATTGATCACCCGCTCATCCGGCAGGAACGGGCCGATAAAGCTGGGGCTTTTCCAGCTTGAGGCAAGCTGGACCGTGGTGGTCTTGCCCAGTGGCAGGAACATAATCTGGCCGCTGCCGTTCAGGTTCAGGGATATCTGGAAATGATACCTGTTTTTTGCTGCACTGACCGGCACCTTGCTGTTGATACCGGATGTCATGATGGATTGTACGCCTACGCCGGGATTGATCGGATACTGTCCCCCCTCCCAGATCAGCTGGCTGTTTTCTTTCAGACCACGCAAGTCAGGCAGCCCCACTGAGACTACCGCGCCATCCCAGATAATATCCTGTTCCGGTATCCCCAGCTCGGCCAGACCGGCAGTGGTGAATTCTGCCCCTACCTGCAACGCGGCATTGTAGACCACCACCTGATAGATGCCTCGATAGCGGGAATCAGGTTTGATGGTACCGTTTATCTGTAACTGCTCCGGCAACAGATGGGCATGCTCAATGACCATGGAACGTTTACCTTTATCATCGGTAACGTAGCTGCGATAGGGGATGGTCAGCACCGGCCCGGCAATGGTCTGCTCCTTGCCCCACTTTCCGCCAACATCCGCTACCACCTCTTTTCTGCGCATATCCCGTTCATGGATGATCCCCTTCACCATCTCTACCGGCACCAACAATGCCAGAACCAATCCTGCAATAACCAGCAGCTTGGTCATTGCCGACTGCCCCATACGACTGAACCTGCTCCCTTCGCTCATAGCTCACCTCCAACCAGAATTTGTCTCAGAATGGCAGATCGGTTTGCAGTGGGTATGAACATCTTCAGGAGATTTCAAGGAAGTTTGGTGCAGATTTTGTGCAAGGGTACTTGCATCATGTCCTGCCCTGGGGTACGGTCTGAATATTATGAGGATAAGGAGCGGCATGTGGATTCCAGCAAACGGATACTGCTTGTTGATGATGACCCCAATATCCTGCAGGTGGCAGGCTTTGCCCTGCAGAAAAGCGGCTACCGGATCATTACCGCCAAGGATGGCAGCGAGGCACTGCCCCTGTTCCGTGCAGAAAAACCGGATCTGGTGGTGTTGGATATCATGATGCCGGAATGTGACGGCACTGACCTCTGCAGGATCATCCGCAAGGAATCTGATACACCGGTAATTTTTCTTTCTTCAATGAGTGATGAAATTGACAAGATTGTCGGCCTGGAACTGGGGGCAGATGACTACCTTACCAAGCCGTTCAGCCCCAGAGAACTGGTGGCCCGGATCAAGACTGTGCTCAGGCGCAGTACTGCTCAAACCAAACCGGAAGACACCTCACCATCTGACTTATTCTGTCATCATGGCAAGCTTAAACTCGATTCAGAAAGGTTTCAGGTCTTCTGGGACAGTAACGAAATCAGCCTTACCGCCACAGAATTCTGTCTGCTTAAAATCCTGCTTTCCTTTCCCGGCAAGGTGTTCAGCCGCGCTGAACTGGTGGAGCGGACCTACGGCGGCGCCACCTTTGTCAGTGACCGCACCGTAGACAGCCATATCAGACATATCAGGGACAAATTCAGACCTTTTACTGCAGATTTGATCGAGACCCTGCATGGTATCGGTTACAAGCTCTCAGACTGTTGTCAGGACTCTGACCAATGACCTTCCGCCCCAGACTCCGCACCCTGCTGCTGGTCATCAACCTGATCATCCTGCTGCTGCCGCTGGGCGGGATCACCATGTTGCGCCTGTATGAAAACGAGCTGGTGCGCCAGACTGAATCTGAACTGATCGGCCAGACCGTATTGCTCTCCACCGCCTTTAAAGAGGCCTACCGCAAAAGTGCTTCAATCAGAAAAGAACGCCTGCCGACTCCAGAAACAGAGGAGGAGGACGAAGCAGAAGCCGCCCCACAACCAATTGATACAACCCTTGCCCCCATCGCACCGACCCTTGATCTGGCCCAGACGGTCATTCTCCCGCCAGCACCGGCACCAACCCCGGCTTCGCAACCCGGTGACCCGGCTGCAGTCACTGCCGCCAGAACCCTTACACCGCTTCTGGCAACAGCGCGGAAAAACCTGCTTTCAGGCACACGGATTGTTGACTTCAGGGGCACTATTGTGGCCAGCAGCAGCACTGACGAGGGGCAGTCTTTAAGTGGCTGGAGCGAAGTGGCACGGGCACTGGCCGGAGAGACCACCAGCCAGCTACGCATCCGCAACTCCAAATGGTCCACCCCTGCCCTGGGCTCAATCAGCCGTGGCGCACGAATCCGCATCTTTGTGGCCCACCCTGTTATCCTTGAAAATCGGATCATCGGTGCAGTGGTTATGTCCCGCACCCCTCTTGAAGTAACCAAGGCACTCTACCTGATCCGCTTTCACCTGCTTAAAACCGGTTTGGCCATCGGTAGTGTGGCACTGGCAATCACCCTGTTGCTGGCCTACTACCTGAACAGACCGCTAAAACGCCTGATCAAACAGGCAGAGTTGGCCCAAACCGGACATACCTTTGCAGCAACCCCAGAATCAGCCGGCATCAGGGAGTTTGACCAACTCTCAGCCGCTCTGACCCGCATGGCCGGCACCATTGAGGCCCGTTCCGGGTATATCCGCAGTTTTGCCGCTACAGTCTCCCATGAATTCAAGACACCACTGACGTCGCTACGTGGTGCCATGGAGCTTTTACAGGAGCATTATGACGGAATGAGTCAGGAAGAGCGGGAGCGTTTCCTCACCATTATTCAGCAGGAAACCGGCAGGTTGGAACAGTTGGTGGGCAGGTTGCTGGAACTGGCCCGGGCCGATGCCTATACCCCCGGCAATGAGCAGGCACCTGTTATGCGTCTGTTGGAAGAAACCGCTGCCCAATATCGGGCCAAAGGACTCAGCATTACGCTCTCAGGCGAAAACCTTACTGCATCCGCCTGCATCGCCCCGGATCTGCTTGCCAGCATCTTTGCCAACATCTTTGGCAATACCCTGATGCACAACGGGCCTGGCACAGAGGTAGTTGTTACCCTGCAGCAGATCCGTCGGCCCGGAGGCCTGGATCAGGCAGAACTGTTTTTTTCAGACAACGGCAAGGGGATATCAGCGGCCAATGCAGAAAAGATCTTCAAGCCGTTCTTCACCACAGCCAGGGAGCATGGTGGAAGTGGGCTCGGCCTGTCTATTATCAGATCACTGCTGGAGGCACATGGCGGGTCAGTGGAATTACAAGAGGTCGAAAAAGGGGCAGCCTTCAGGGTTGTGCTGCCGCTCTGCAAGGGGTGAACGGTTCTGAGGCACCACCGGCTTGACCGGTGGTGCCGATTGTTAGGCTGATTTTGCTACTTTTATCCGCTTACGAGTTTTTTCTACAAGCTCAGAAATATGCTCTGGCAAATCTTTTGATCGTGACTTCCAGTAGTTATCAGATGTTAAATCCAAAATATGTCTAGCAACTCCGACTTGTGCCCATTGATGACCCTTTTTCCCGTCGAATGATGCCTTCTCATCTTCATTCATAAAGTCTGCCGACAGTACACGACCTTTTTCTAGATCTTTAAGGGTAACTTTCAATTTCTGCATTTCAGAGAGGAGCTTTTCGGTTTCTTTTAGTTCACGATGTCGATTTGGAAAATAGAAGTCGAGAAAGGCTTGAAGAATATCAATGTTAAGCGGTTGTGAAGTGTCAAAGCCTTTAGAATCTTCCCTGGCATTTCTAACTAATGTTTGTTGGTATTCGATTTTATGGCTACGAAGGAGGTCAAATTCCTGATCGGCCATTTCGAAAAGAGCACTTAATTGAAAAATTCGCCGCAAAAATTGTGGTGGTACTTGATCTTTAGACTTGTAAGAAAGATTGTGGGAGATATTTGCCCATGCATGCATAAGTATGGTGCGGACTTGTATTTCCGCTCGAATATCTTTAAGGCCTCGATAATTCGGTGCGGTGAGCCAGTCCTCACTTATTGTGACTATTAAATGACTCGATCTATAACCGAATTGGTCAGCATTCAATTCATTTTCTTTGTTTATAAAATCATGAATTATAAATTCGTCTTTTATTATTTTTTCTATACGTTCAATGTCTGTCGGGTAAAAAGCAATAATGCGAATACCACATAAGTCATCGTCCTGCTCAAAGGGATCTTTATATTGCTTTCTTTCAATCTTTTCATAAAATGATTCAAAATCCTTAACCCTATAACTTACTCCAAATACATCTATTTCATTTTGTTCAAGGAATTGTTCTAGTGCAGCTTTAATATTATTGCCAAGTCGCTCCAGTCGTGGTCGCATCTCTTCATATTTCTGGCGAAGGCTCTGAATATCCATTTTTCACCTCGTCTTATTCTAATTTGAGCCTAACTCTTATTGACCGGTTCACGCGCGTGAACCGGTCAACCTCCCAAACGGAACATTTCTTCAGGATTTTTCACTCGCTTACCAAGACTCGTAGATTGTGATTTTCTTTCCGCTCTTTGCGTTCTCTTGCGGCAAAAAGCACTTAATACCTTGAAAATCCCGCATGCCAAGCAGGATTTTCAAGGTACATTTACAACATCTTCCGCAGGAACTGGCCGGTCCAGGATCTGGTGACCTTGGCCACCTGTTCCGGCGTACCGGCTGCCACCAGTTCACCACCCCGGTCGCCCCCTTCAGGCCCCAGATCCACAATCCAGTCGGCAGTCTTGATCACATCCAGGTTGTGTTCAATGATCACGATGGTGTTACCGGTATCCACCAGCCGGTGCAGCACATCCAGCAGCTTGGCAATATCGGCAAAATGCAGGCCGGTGGTCGGTTCGTCAAGGATGTAGATGGTACGTCCGGTGGCCCGTTTTGAAAGTTCCTTGGACAGCTTGACCCGCTGGGCCTCACCGCCGGAGAGAGTGGTGGCAGACTGCCCCAGGGTGATGTAGCCCAGTCCCACCTCCACCAGGGTTTTAAGTTTGTTCTTGATCTTCGGGATCGCCCCCAGAAACTCCAGCGCCTGCTCCACGGTCAGGTTCAGCACGTCGGCAATGGACTTGCCTTTGTAGTGCACCTCCAGGGTCTCGCGGTTGTAGCGGGCACCCTTGCAGACATCACACTGCACATAGACATCCGGCAGGAAGTGCATCTCTATCTTGAGGATACCGTCGCCGGAGCAGGCCTCGCAGCGCCCGCCTTTTACGTTAAAAGAATAGCGGCCCGGCTTGTAGCCCCGCACCTTTGATTCAGGCAGGTTGGCAAACAGGTCGCGGATATCGCTGAATACGCCGGTGTAGGTAGCCGGGTTACTGCGGGGGGTACGGCCGATGGGAGACTGGTCAATGTTGATTACCTTGTCCAGATGTTCCAGACCCAGGATATCCTTGACCGCACCGGCTTTTTCACGACTGCGATACAACCGCTGGGACAGCACCTTGTGCAGGGTGTCGATGATCAGGGTGGATTTGCCGGAGCCGGAAACACCGGTCACGCAGGTCATTACCCCCAGCGGGATATCCACATCAATCCCTTTCAGGTTGTTCTCCGTTGCCCCTTTGATAGTGATGCTGCGCTCAGCCTTGCGCCGTTTCTTGGGCACCGGAATGGTCAGCTCACCGGACAGATAGCGTCCGGTCAGGGAAGCCGGGTTGGCCATGATCTCTTTGGGGGTCCCCTGGGCCACCACCTCACCACCGTGGACACCGGCGCCAGGCCCCATATCCAGCACATAATCAGCAGCCAGGATGGTGTCTTCGTCATGCTCCACCACCAGCACGGTGTTGCCGATATCCCGCAGGTGACGCAGGGTGGTCAGCAAACGGTCATTATCCCGCTGGTGCAGGCCGATGGACGGTTCATCCAGAATATACAGCACCCCCACCAGTGACGAGCCGATCTGGGTGGCCAACCGGATCCGCTGGCCTTCACCACCGGACAGGGTGCCGGAAGTACGATCCAGCGAGAGGTAATCCAGCCCGACATTAACCAGAAAGCCGAGCCGTTCCTTAATCTCCTTCAGTATCCGCCGGGCGATCTCCTGATCCTTGTCAGACAGCTGCAGATGCTCAAAAAAGTTTTGACAGTCACGAATTGCAAGAGCGGTCACCTGCTGGATGTTCTGCCCGCCCACCAGAATATGCAGCGCCTCCGGCTTCAAGCGGGCGCCGTTGCAGGTGGGGCACGGCATCACGTTCATGTAGGGGGCCAGCTCTTCGCGGATCATCTCTGATTCGGTCTCGCGGTAGCGTCGTTCCAGATTGGTCAGAACCCCTTCAAACTCCTTCTTGTAGGTATGACGTTTGCCCCGTTCATCCTCCCACCAGAATTCAAGCTGCTCACCGCCTGTCCCCTCCAGGATCACCCGTTGCACGGTTTCTGACAGTTCCTGAAACGGCGTATTCAGGTCAAAGCGATAGGAGCGGGACAGGGACTCAAGAATCATCTGATGGAAGGGAGAACCCAGCCGTTTTTCCCACGGCGCAATCGCCCCTTCCCGGATAGAGAGCAGTGGATTGGGAATCACCAGCTCGGCATCAAAGTACATCCGGGTACCCAGGCCGGTACAGTCCGGGCAGGCACCATAGGGATTGTTGAAGGAGAACATCCGGGGCGCGATCTCGGGGTAGGAGATACCGCATTCGATGCAAGCCAGTTTTTCAGAGAAAATGATCGGCAGTTTTTCTCCCACCACCTCCACCTTGACGATCCCTTCGGCATGGCCCAGGGCGGTTTCCAGCGAATCAGCCAGACGGCGGCTGATTCCTTCCTTCACCACCAGGCGATCCACCACAATATCGATATCGTGTTTTTTCTTCTTGTCCAGTTCGATCTCTTCGGCCAGCTCCCGCTGCACACCGTCAATCACGACGCGGGTAAAGCCTTCCTTACGCAACTGCTGCAGCTCTTTCTTATACTCCCCTTTGCGGCCACGGATCATCGGTGCCAGCAGCAGCAGTTTGCTCCCCTCCGGCAGGGTCATGATCCGGTCCACCATCTGGGACACGGTCTGGGCCGTGATCGGCTTGCCACAGCTATGACAGTGGGGTTGCCCAATCCGGGCAAACAGCAGACGCAGGTAATCGTAGATCTCAGTGACGGTGCCAACGGTGGAACGGGGGTTCTTGGAGGTGGTCTTCTGCTCAATGGAGATGGCCGGAGAAAGCCCTTCGATGGACTCCACGTCCGGCTTTTCCATCTGCTCCAGAAACTGGCGGGCATAGGCGGAGAGCGACTCCACATAGCGGCGCTGCCCCTCGGCATAGATGGTATCAAAGGCCAGGGTGGACTTGCCGGAGCCGGACAGACCGGTGATTACCACCAGCTGATCACGGGGGATAGTGACATCAATACATTTAAGGTTGTGCTCGTTGGCACCTTTGATGATGATCTGGTCGTGATGCATGGAGTGTCCTTGTTACTCAGCGTTGCCAAATACGAAGCGAATTTACGGTCATTCGTGATCCTGAACAATGCCAGAGCGAAATCAGACCAACGTAGTCATTGTACAGCTCATGAATCAGACAGTACCGGGCCGGGCCGCAATCAAAATAGAGCTCCCGCAGCATGACCTGATGCTCAGCAAGCAGGTACGGTACCTGAACGCCAAGTAGATTGTTATCATGCAGAAGTTGTTCTGTTTTTTGGACTTCTGCAAGAAACAGTAGCGCGATCTCAGGGCGGTAGCGTTCTGCCAGATCACTGGCGTACTTCCTGATCCTGGTTTTATATTCGCCTGATCGTCTAAGCGGCAGAGCCATTAACGCTGGATCTCCCTGCCTACGGTTTCAAAAAAAGCATCATCTTCGGCAACCAGCTCTCCAAGACCAGAGCGCAGCTCATACCAACCCCGCTCAACCGAATCAAGAAACTGCTGCTGTTCGTCAACGTAGCGCACATACATCCTGATTGAATCGCGCACCACGTCCTGCTCAGAACGACCAGTAAGACGTGAAATCCTCTTCAGGTTCTGTCCGTCATCTTCCTCAAGCCGGAGCCCTAATTGACAGGTTTTAGCCATGGCGCACCTCTCCGATAACATTGATATCAAAATATATCACAACTAGTTGGATGGCAAGAAAATACCCCCGGTAGCATTAAGCGCCGGGGGCAAGGCAAACAGAAAACAATCATGATGCATGGTTTAGAACAAAATCCCTTTACGAAGAAACTCTTCCGCAGCCGCAGCAGGTACCGGCTTACTGAACAGAAACCCCTGTATTTCGCGGCAACCGTAGCTTTTCAGCAGTTCAAGCTGGTCATGGTCTTCCACCCCTTCAGCAGTCACTTCCATCTTAAGGGTATGGGCCATATCGATGATGATCTTGGCAATGGCGCGGTCGTCAGGACTGGTAATGATGTCACGCACAAAAGAGCGATCGATCTTAAGCCGCCCCAGGGGGAAATTCTTGAGGTACGCCAGGGATGAATAACCGGTGCCAAAGTCATCAATAGACAGACTGCATCCCATACCGGAAAGGGCCTGCAACAGCTGCTGGTTCTCTGCAGCGTTGCGCATCAGGATACTCTCGGTCAGCTCCAGTTCCAGCCAGCTTGCGCCAAGCCCGGTTTCCAGCAGGATTGATGCCACCACCTGATCAAGCTTGGTCCGAAACTGCTTGCCCGACAGGTTGACCGCCATGCGAACCGGCGGCAACCCCGCATCCTGCCAGGCCTTGGCCTGACGACAGGCAGTACGGATGACCCACTCGCCAATGGAGAGGATCAGGCCGGTCTCCTCTGCCAGAGGAATGAATTTTTCCGGAGAGATCATGCCCAATTCAGGATGATGCCAGCGCAACAACGCCTCAAAGCCGATGATGGTTCGCTTCACCACATCCACCTGGGCCTGATAGAAAAGCTCAAACTCATCCCGCTCCAGTGCCCGGCGCAACGAGCTTTCCAGCACCATCCGCTCCATCACCTTGACATTCAGGTCGCTGGAGAAAAACTGGAAATTATTGCGATCCATATCCTTGGCCTGGTACATGGCCAAGTCAGCATGCTTGAGCAGTGACTGAACATCGCCACCATCGGTGGGATACACCGCCACACCGATACTGGTAGTCAGGTACAGTTCCTGTCCTTCAATCACGAATGGTTCTGAGATAATCGCCAAAATCTTGCTGGCAGCACTGCTGACACCGTCTTCATCGGCAACAAGATTTAAGATAACAACAAACTCATCCCCCCCGACCCTGGCCAGGGTATCGCTTTCCCGGACACAGACCCGCAGCCGCTCGGCCACGGTGCGTAACAGCTGATCACCGGCCTTGTGCCCCAGGGATTCATTAACCCCTTTAAAACGGTCTAAATCCAGAAACAACACCCCGACGCTGCCTTTCATCCGGGCTGATTGGACAATGGCCTGCTGCAAACGATCATGCAACAGGTTGCGATTGGGCAAGCCGGTCAGACTGTCGTAATTGGCGAGGTGATGAATTTCCTGTTCTGCCCTGGTCCTGTCCGTAACATCCAGCAGGGTACCCACCAAAAGCACTGCACGACCGTCGTGATCGCATTCAAGCTCTGCCTGGCTGGCCACCACAATCTCAGCGCCGCTGCAGGTGGCAATCCGGTAGGTCATATCAAGACTCCGACCGGACTCAATGGTGGCACCCAGGGCCTTTCTGACAACCGGGATATCTGAAGGATTTATCTGATGGTAGAGCCATTCAAGGGAGACCTGGGGAGCAGTAACGGCATCATACCCCAGGATAGAAAACAGTTCCGGTGAAAAATAAAGCTCATTGGTCTGCAGATTCCACTCCCAGCTGCCGATCCGGGCGATCCGCTGGGCCCGGGACAATCGCAGGTCACTCTGACGCAATGCCTCTTCAGCCAGTTCCAGGCGTTGCTTGACAGCAGCTTCTTCCAAGGCACGGGATACCACCACCGGCAGTCGATCCAACAGGGCGGTATCCTTAACAATAAAATCACTGGCCCCTTGCTTGATCATCTGCACAGCCAGGTTTGAATCGTCACGCCCCGTAACAACGACAAAAGGAATCCGGCGAGCCTGGGCATGCATGGCGGCAATAAACGCCTCACCAGTCATATCGGGCAGGGTGTAATCCAGCAACAGCAAACTGGCCGGATGGCTGGCAAGCCAGGCCAGGGCAGCAGCCCCGCTGGATGACGTATGACACTGATACCCCTCTTCTCGCAGGGTACCGGCAACCAGCTCACCAAACGGGAGATTATCCTCAACCACCAGGATAATGCCGCTGGTTATGTGGCGATCCGAATCAGGCATTATCTCTCTTTTTCAGGCACCAACCATCCTTGTTCACCTGCGGGGTGCGGGCTATGGCAAGGGAATCAGGCGGCACATCCTGAGTAACGGTAGTACCAGCCGCAATCAAGGCATTGGCCCCCACCGTCACCGGCGCCACCAGCTGCACATCACTACCCACAAAGACCCCATCTCCAATCACGGTCTTGTGTTTGCGCTTACCATCATAATTACAGGTAATGGTACCGCAACCAATGTTGACATCTCGCCCCACCTCTGCATCCCCAAGGTAGGTCAGGTGAGAGGCCTTTGAGCCGACCCCCATCACCACCTTTTTGGTTTCCACAAAATTGCCGATCTTGACCTGGGCCTGCAATACCGTTCCGGGCCGCAGATGGGCCATCGGGCCGATAGCAACATCCTCAAAGACCTGCGATTCAGCCAGCACGCTGCCTGCCTTGAGATGCACCCGATCAGCGATACTGCAGTCGGTTACCTGGACATTACTCTCAAGCTCACAGCCGGAACCGATGGTTGTGCTGCCGCGCAGGACACAACCAGGCCAGATAATGGTATCGCTCCCCACCTGCACACCGGCATCAATGTAGGTCTGAGCAGGGTCAACCAGAGTTACCCCGGACAGCATCAGCTGCAGGTTGATCCGCTGACGCAGGACGCTGGCAGCATGGGCCAGCTGCACCCGATCATTGACCCCCATGATCTCATCAGGGTCATCGGCAACAACCGCTGCACAACCGGCATGTTCTGCCACAGCTATCCCCACCAGGTCGGTCAGATAGTATTCATTCTGGGCATTTTCACTGCCCAGACGCCCGATATGGTCCCTTAAAAAAGCAAGATCCATGCAGTAGATACCACTATTCACTTCATCAATCGCCTGTTCTTCAGGGCTGGCATCTTTTTGTTCAACAATCCGCCGCACCCGGCCTTCACTGTCCCGAACAATTCTACCGTAGCCAAACGGCCTGTCCAGTCTGGCGGTCAGCACCGTTACGGCAGCGCCAGAGGCAGCATGTTCGCTGGCCAGATGCTGCAGGGTCGCCCCGGTTAACAGCGGGGTATCGCCGCAAAGGATCAAGACCGATCCGGTCAGGCCACCCAACTGAGACAGCGAGCAGGAAACCGCATGTCCGGTACCCAGCTGTTCCTCCTGCAGGGCGATCCTGATCCCGGTGTCAGTAGCAAAGCGTTTCTGCACCAGATCCGCCTGATGGCCTGCAACAACCACGATCTGAGCAGCTCCGGCTTCTCTGGCTGCAGCAAGGGGCCAGCCCAGCATAGGCCTGCCGGCCAGCTCATGCAGGACCTTAACCAGCCCTGATTTCATGCGGGTTCCCTTGCCTGCTGCAAGTATCAACGCTGCGCTTACTGACATAGACGCACTCCAAGATAAGGTTTATCTATGTTTTATAGCCGCCAGCACTGGCAGCGTCAAGGTCTTATCAGCATAATTATTGGCATAATTACTTTACAGCACTATCATTTGACCCTATAGTTTTCAGGCTAAAAACTACCGCTGCACAAAGAGACTTATGGGAATCGCCGAAGACCTGCTCATACTGGAAACCCGTCTGAAAGAGCTGATAACCAGCTATGAACAGTACTTTATCGGACTGGAAAAGCGGGAACCGCTCAAGCTGGCAGAAGAAGTAGAAAAGCTGGTCCGCCGCTATGCCGGCACCCCGATCAACAACACGATGTACAAGCACCGCTACAATAATCTCGTGGCACGGCTCAACACCTACCGCCAGCAGTGGACCCGGATTCTGCGTGAAATCGAAGAGGGACGCTACTCCCGCGACCGCTTCAAGGCAGCATTACACAAATCTTCGGCCCCTGCCAAACCATCACCTAAAACCGAAGAACCCAACCCGCAGCAGAAGGAGCTTGAGCGGGTCTATGCTGAACTGGTTGAGGCCCGCCGCAGCTGTCACCTGCCGATTGATGGCATGAGCCGCGAACAGCTGGCAGCAACACTTGATAAACAACGACCACTGATTTCCCAAAAACTGGGGACCAGTGATATTCAGTTCCGGGTTGTGGTTGAGGGGGGCAAGCCCAAGATCAAGGCCGGTTCAAAGCATAAAAACTCCCACGAATAGCCCGTATTCACTACCAAATTATGCCTGATTCCAGATCACCACACCCCTGTATACCAACTCTGCCGCGTCTGGCCGAACAGTTAAAGCAGGGCACCACCCAGGTGACCCTGGGTGGCCTGACCGGCTCAGCCCCTGCCTTGGCAATTGCAGAATTTTCCCGGCTTCTTCCACGCCAGATCGTTGTCATAGCTGCCGATCAAACCGCTGCCGACGAACTTACCCGCGAACTCCTGTTTTTTAACGCCGCCAATGTCAGCCCTTTTCCAACCTGGGACGTCAATCCCTTTGAAGCGGCCTCCCCCCATCCTGACATCAGTGGTGCCCGGCTGGATACACTGCAACGCCTGCTGCAGGGCGATCCCTGCACTGTTGTCGCGCCAATAGCTGCATTGCTGCAACGGATTATTCCCCGTTCTATTCTGTCCGGAGCATCCTGCACGATTAAACCTGGCGATGAGCCGGACCGCGACACCCTGCTGGAACAGTTGGTCAGGATGGGCTACAGCAACTGCCCTCTGGTTGAAGAACGGGGCAGTTTTGCCGTTCGGGGAGGTATTCTTGACATTTTCCCGCCCAGCCTGCCCCGCCCGGTTCGGATTGAGTTCTTTGGTGATACCGTTGAAACCCTGCGCAGCTTTGACCCGCTGAACCAACGCTCACTGGAACCGCTGCCCTGCCTGAGCCTGCTACCCTCACGGGAACTGGTGCTTTCTCCGGCATCACTGCAGGAGTTTATAACACGGCTCAAGACACGGGCTGACCAACTTGATATCCCGGCTGACCGCCGTCGCCAACTGGTGGCCGAGCTGCAGGGGGCAAGCTATCCAGCTGGCATTGAATTTCTCCAGCCCCTCTTCCATACCGATCTGCAACCGTTCTTTTCCTACCTGCAGAAACCGCTGCTGGTGTTGATGGAACCTGACCAGCTCCACCAATCAGCGCTGCACCACCAGACAGAGGTGGCAAATGGCGTACAGAAGGCGGCTTCTGAAGAGCGACTGCACCCGGATCCAGAGCAGCTGTATCTGGCACCTGATGAGCTGTTCCAGTTGGTAGACCGGCATCAGCAACTATCCTGCAGACGGTTGGCCATTGCCGATGGGAGTGGAACCACACTGTTCCCGATCAGATCGGAGGACAATACAGACCTGCGGATCAGTATGGCTCGAGATCAACAGCACCTGCTCGGCCCGCTGGTGGAGCGTCTGAAACAATGGCAAGCTGCTGACTGGCGTACCCTGGTGGTCTGTCACCACCCTAGTCAGGCCGAACGGCTGCAAGAGCTGCTTACCCCCTACGGCATCAGCTGTCCCCTCAGTGCGACTGATCCGTTTAGCCCTGCATTGCCGACCACTGACGCAGGACTGCTGCTGACAATCGGCGATTTATCCCGCGGTTTCAGGTTGCCGGACTCAAAACTGGCGGTGATTGCAGAAGAAGAGCTGTTTGGCAAGCGGACCCGCCGCAAGAGCGGTGTTACGGCCCTGCGTACCAAGCAGATTCTGGCTTCGCTGGCAGAGCTGAAACCGGGTGATGCCATGGTCCACGTTGATCACGGCATTGGCATCTACCGTGGTCTGCAGCACCTGAAGACCGGTGCAGTGGAAGGTGATTTTCTACTATTGGAGTATGCCGGTAACGACAAGCTCTATCTGCCGATTGACCGGTTGGGGTTGGTGCAGCGTTATGCAGGCGGCGAAGGGGCCACACCATCCCCAGCCAAATTGGGTGGGCCCGGCTGGGAAAAGACCCGCAGCAAGGCCCGCAAAAACATTGAAGAGCTGGCTGCTGAGTTGCTGGAGGTCTACGCCAAACGTCAGGCCAGCCAGGGCTACAGTTTTTCACCTCCAGATGAGATGTTCCGTGAGTTTGAGGCCACCTTCCCCTGGGAGGAAACCCCGGACCAGCTTTCAGCCATACAGGATGTGCTGGGGGATATGCAGCATTCCCGCCCGATGGACCGGCTGGTCTGTGGTGATGTCGGCTACGGCAAGACCGAAGTGGCGTTGCGAGCCGCCTTCAAGGCGGTACTGGATGGTAAACAGGTGGCGTTACTGGTTCCCACCACTATCCTGGCATCGCAACATTTCGAGACCTTTTGTAACCGTTTGAAGGACTATCCCGTTTCCATCGAGATGCTTTCCCGCTTCCGCACCGCCAAAGAACAGAAAGAGTCGTTGGAGCGGCTGAAAAGCGGTAAGCTGGACATCATCATCGGCACCCACCGCCTGCTGCAGAAGGATGTGGCCTTTAAAGATCTGGGACTATTGATCGTGGATGAGGAACAGCGCTTCGGGGTCAAAGACAAGGAACGGCTTAAATCATACCGGGCCAGTGTTGATATCATGACGCTGACTGCCACGCCGATCCCCCGCACCCTGCACCTCTCCATGCTGGGCATCCGGGACCTTTCCATCATCGACACCCCACCGGTTGACCGCCAGGCGATCAAGACTGTGGTGGCACGGGATACCGATGACCTGATCAGGGATGCAATCACTCGAGAACTGGAGCGGGACGGCCAGGTGTTCTACGTCCATAACCGGGTTCACTCCATCGGCATTGTGGCAGAGCGATTGCGTCAACTGGTGCCCCAGGCACGGATCAGCGTAGCCCACGGTCAGATGGAGGAAAAGGAGCTGGAAAAGGTGATGCTGGGCTTCATGCATGGCCAGAGCGATCTACTGCTGACCACCACCATCATCGAATCCGGCCTGGATATCCCCCGGGCCAACACCATGATCGTTGACCGGGCCGACACCTTTGGTCTTTCACAGCTGTACCAGCTGCGGGGGAGGATCGGCCGCTCCACAGTCAAAAGCTATGCCTATCTGTTGATCCCTGGTGCCGGCAGCATCACGCAAGATGCGCGGGAGCGGTTAAAAATCATTCAGGACATCTCTGAGCTGGGGGCTGGCTTCCGTATTGCCACCCATGACCTGGAACTACGCGGAGCCGGTGATATGCTGGGGCCACGTCAGTCCGGCACCGTGGCTGATATCGGTTTTGAGCTGTACACCCAGATGCTGGAAGAGGCGATCGCCGGACTGAAGGGTGAAGAGCTTGAAGAACGCTGTGAACCGGAGATAAATCTGGCCATTGCCGCCTTTATCCCCGAAACCTACATCCCGGACACCAATCAGCGGCTGGTCCTGTACAAACGTCTGGTGCAGGCCGAGTCCAACGAGGATGTGACCGAGGTGGTCAGCGAAATGCATGACCGCTATGGCCGTCCGCCGCTGGCTGCCCAGACCCTGGCCCGGATCATGGAGCTGCGGATCAGACTGAAGCAGCTGAAGGTTCTGAAGGTTGACGCCGACGCCAAACGGCTCTGCCTAAGCTTCCACCCCAGGACAAACGTCAGCCCGGAAACCCTGATCAACCTGATCCGCACCGCACCGGCCACCTACCAGTTTACCCCTGATCACCGTCTGCTGGTGAATCTGCCGCCAAACAGTACGAATACCGACACCCTTGAGTCCCTGGCTTCTACGCTCACCCTGCTTGGTGCCTGACCAGACCTGCTGCCTAGAACAGAGCCTTGCAACCGGTTGGCAAGCTATGGTAGATTCTCTAAGTTTCATCAACTCTTACTTAGTTATTAAAAGGAGTCCTCACCGTGAACATCCGTACTTTTCTTAGTGTAACTATTGCCATCGTTGCCACTACAGGCCTGGTTGCCTGTCAGGGAGGCGGTTCCAGCAGCAATTCAACTGCCAGCAAGGATGCCAAGGTGATTGCCACTGTAAACGGCGCAAAGATCACCAGCGAAGATTTTGATCGTGAAGTAAAGGCACTGCCTGAGTATATCCGTGCCATGGCTGACAGCCCACAGGGCAAAAAAGAGATGATTGACACCCTGGTGATGCGGGAGCTGATCCTCCAGCAAGCTGCCAAAGACGGCGTTGACAAGGGCAAAGATATTGAAGAGAAACTTGCCGAACTGAAAAAGCGGATTATTGTTGACACCTACCTCAAGAAAAAGGTGGAAACCGAATCCAAGATCAGTGACGAAGAGCTGAAGAAGTTTTACGAGCAGAACATTGACAAGTTCAAGGCGGGTGAGCAGATCCGTGCCAGCCATATCCTGGTTAAAAACGAGCAGGATGCACAAGCCATCCTTGATCAATTGAAAAAAGGCGGCAACTTTGAAGAGCTGGCAAAGACCAAGTCAGCTGATTCATCCGCAGCCAAAGGCGGTGACCTGGGCTGGTTCGGCAAGGGCAATATGGTTCCCGCCTTTGAAAAAGCAGCCATGGCTCTGAAGGAAGGTCAACTGTCCGGTATCGTTAAAAGCGACTTCGGCTATCACATCATCAAGCTGACCGGCAAGCGTGCTGCAGGAACCCGTCCTTTTGACGAAGTCAAAGAGCAGATCAAAGGCGCCATTATGCCCCAGAAGCAGCAACAGGTATTCATGAAGCTGAAGGAAGACCTGAAAAAAGGGGCCAAGATCGAAATGACTGAGCCTCAAGCAGCACCCGCAACCAATTCAGCCGTTCCCGCACCCGCTGCTCCGGCAGCTGCAAAGAAATAGTTCATTATTAACCTGATCTGAACCGGACATCCTGATGGTTGTCCGGTTCATTTTCTGAGGTATCCATGAATCAGCTTCGCCTTTTAATCCCTGCCTCGCTATTGGCCACTCTTCTTCTGGCCGGTTGCGCCTCTAAGCCTGATGTCGTAACTGATACTGCCAACAAGCAGCCACCCCCAACCCTGATCGCCCCCAAGCTGCCACCATTGCCGGCCGGAGCCAAGCGGGTCAACGGTATTGCCGCCATTGTTAACGATGATGTCATCACCTTCCGTGATGTATTGCGGGAGTCACAGCCGGTTATCCAGGATGCCCAGAAAAAAGGGCTGGTTGATGACAAGGCCCGCCATGACCTGCGCGTTACGGTGCTTGATCGCATGATTGACAAGATGATTACCGATCAAAAGGTTAAGGAGTTGGGAATCAAAATCGGTGATGATGAAATCCGTCAAGCCGTGGATGATGTCAAACGCCAGAACAACAACATGACCCAGAGTCAACTGGAAGCTGCCCTCAAGGCGCAGGGCTACACCTTTTCCCAGTATGAAGGACAACTACGTGAACAGTTGGAGCGTTTGCGCCTGGTGAGCATGGAGGTCCGTTCAAAGGTGCATGTTGGGGATAAGGAAGCAGAACAGTACTACACAGCCCACCAAGATAAATATGCAGAAGAGGAAACCTTCAAGGCCCGCCACATCTTTATCAAGGTGGATGAGAAGGCTCCGGCTGCAGAAATCCAGCAGGCCATGAACAAGGCATTGAAGGTACTGTTTGAGGCCCGTCAGGGCAAAGATTTTATCGCCCTTGCAAAAGAATATTCCGATGATCCTGCTGCTAAAAAAGATGGCGGTGATCTCGGTAGTTTCAAGAAGGGCGAAATGCTGGCCGATCTGGAAAAAGCGATCCTGCCTCTTAAACCCGGCGAAGTCGGTGAACTGGTTAATACCCCGTCCGGCCTGCACATTGTCAAGCTGGATGAGCGCTCAACCGGCAAGGTAAAGTCTTTTGAGTCGGTCAAAGCCGATATTAAAGAACTTCTGTACCGCCAAAAGCAGGATGAGCGTTTCAGTTCATGGATGAAGGAATTACGATCAAAGGCGAGTATTGTGATCAAGGATGGTAGCGGAATCATCTGATACAACCCGCCAGATTCGCATTGTTACAGACAAACTGCCCCGGCAACCATCAGGCTGCCGGGGCAGTTTTTGTTTATCTACTCTAAGAAAAAGAACTTAAGCCCGATTACGCAGGTACTTGAGAAACTCTTCCTGGGTTAGCTGTTTTTTGCTGACCAGGTGGGCAATTTCACGGCTCATGGCCTTCTTTTCCCCCTCTTTCAGCTCATCCTTCAGCAGCACAAAGACCGGCATATTGTGGCTATAGGGAAACAGACGGAATTTTTCTAACAGTTCAAAAGCTGACATATCCGGCAACATCAGATTACTGAACGCAAGATACTTGGGATGCAGCGAAACCAGCGCCAGCGCCTCTTTGCCGGTATATCCCTTAACCACTTCAAAACCAACCGCTTCAAGCAGTTTGGAAAGTTTTTCCTCACCGGAGCGGGAGACCACAAGGGCTTGCAGATCCCAGGTTTCCACCTCTTCGGTCAGCCCATACACCGCAAGCCGCTCAGAGAGGTGGTGGTCATCCAGAGGAAGGGTAAAGAAACCGGCCACCGGAAATACGCCCCCCACTTTCCCTTTTTCACTGAGAAATACCGGAAGCACCGGAATATTACGGCAGGCAGGATTACTCTTGATCTGCAGCAAAAGTCCCCAACCGTCCAGTGAATGGGGCGAAATATCCAGCACGATTCCCAACGGACGTTCTGTACCGATCTGATCAACAGCTGCCAAACGGGTCTGATACCCGGCAGCAGCCAGATAGTCACGAATGATCTCATCACGCCCCTGGTCAGGAGCTACCCCCATAATCCAGAGTTCGGGAACCTGCTCTGTCTGAGGTTTGACGCTACTCATCGCCGTACCGTCATCCGCTTCTGCATCCGGCCACCCATGGCAGCCATCTGATGTTTCTGCAGTTGGCCAAGGCTTTCCAGATGAAACTGATACCAAGGATCACCAAAAGCGCGCATTTTCATCTTACGCCCAGCCTGCAGATGCTCCAGATTCTCCACCAGATGGGTATCTCCGGGCAGCTTTTTCAGTCCTTTTTCCAGCACCGCAATCGCCTTGGCTGTTTCACCGCACTCATCCGCCAGACAGTAGGCATACAGGTTCCAAAGCAAGGACTCCTTGCCATTCCACTGAACAGCCTTTTCAAAGGTCCGCTCCATCTTGTCCCGCTTCTGACGCTTCATGTAGCAGATGGCCAGCATTCCCATGGCAGCCCAGTTTTTAAAGAATGATTTTTCCAGATAAGGAAAGGCATTAGAAAAGTCACGACGGATGTAGTAGGCCATACCGATCTGGGAGTTGATCTGATCCGTTACATACAGTTGCCAGGGGCCAAAGCGTAACGCCTCTTTCATCTCACGGATCGCCTTTTCAAAGCGCTGCCCCTGCAGGTCTTTGCCGGCCTGTTCAAGAATAGTCATCAGCTTTGTGCTGATGTAGCGGGAAAGGAAAAAGAAGGCGATACAGAAAACCACCAGACCGATCAGCAGCGAGCCCCACCAGGCCAGCTTGAATCCCAGCATAGCTACAAGTAAAACAACCACCCCAAGGGCAGCACAGATCAAAATCGAATACATGCGGGGAAACCTCTTTGTAGGATAGAAGATGGGGTGTTGGTCACCCTTTGGTACTCACACTTTTTTCTGTTTTGGCAACAACCAGACGCTTGCCCGGCTTCAGTGCAACAGCATGCTTCAGATTGTTCCAGGCAGCAAGCACCTTTACCGAGACCTTAAAACGACGGGACAGGGAATGAAGTGTATCTCCCTTGCGTACTGTGTAATACTGAGCTGCAGCCGCCTCCGCCTTTGCCGTCTCACGCCGGCCTTCCTGAGCAAAATTGACTGACTGCTTCACCGGAATGATCAGCGTACGCCCTGCGATCCGGTCCTTTACTCCCAGACCGTTCAACTCGGCAAGCTCCCCGGCAGTGCTGCCAAACCGACGGGCAAGCTGCTTAAGGCTGTCCTTGCGGGTTGCAGTATAACGGCTGTAGAGGTTCTTTTCACTAAAGTGCTGTTCCGCTGGTATGGCAGCCAAGCCCTGCTCAAAGCGGGCCTTGGTCCCTTTAGGAATCTTCAGTTCGTAGTCAGGGTAGTTGGGGGGGGTACACCAGTGACGCAGCGCAGGATTCAACTCTTTAATACTCTGATAGGTGGTGCCAGCCAAACGCGCCACCAGTTCAAGGTCGGTACGTCCCTTAACCGTCACGGTATCATATTCAACCACCGGTACCGAGGCTATTTCGGTAAAACCATAGCGGGCAGGATCTTTGGCAATAATGGCGGCAGCCAGCAGCTTGGGAACATATTCCTTGGTTTCACGCTTCAGGTATGACCCTTTGGACAGCTCCCAGAAATCGCTGGTATCATATTTATCAATGGCCCGAAAGATCTTGTTCTCGCCAGCGTTGTAGCCAGCCGCAGCCAGATACCAGTCATTATTAAACATGCCATACAGGTCCTTCAGGTACATGGCTGCAGCCATGGTTGCCTTGACCGGGTCCTTACGCTCATCAACCCATTGATCTATCCGCAGCGAGTAGCGGCGTCCGGTTGCCGACATAAACTGCCAGGGACCGACGGCATTGGCCCATGAACGGGCATGCAGCTGAAAACCGCTTTCAATCATTGCCACATACACCAACTCTTGCGGCAACCCTTCCTTACGCAGGATCTCCTTCATCATCGGCAGATAGCGGGTTGAACGGGAAAGCCAACGGGCATAGGTGCCACGCCCCTTGGTCTGAAAAAAGGTAATAAAATAATTAACCTTATCATTCAGGGCAAGCGGCACATCAGCTGCCGGCTCATCATCCGGCAGCGCAAGGTCTGCCAGCGCCTGTGTCCCATCCTTCAGTTCTTCCAGGGTAAACAGGGCCGAACCCTCCCCCTGTAGCGCACCTGCCTGAACCTGAGGCAAACCTTCTGACACCTTGCCAGCTCCGGCAAGGTGTGGTTGCACCAGTTCATTCAGCAACGCCTGGGTTGGCTCACCGGCTGCTGCTGCACTGACGCCAGCAACAAGTAACGCTATGAGAAGCAACAGTTTTCTCATGGTGTGGGGCACCTTTCCCATCGTAAGACTCAAGATGCGGCATTATAGACGTTCCGCAACCTAATGTCAAACGTGCACAACCAGCTGATTTATATACAAAAAGGCGGCCCCATCCAGTGATGGGGCCGCCTTTTACGCTACCACCTGAGCGGCTACTCAGGCGCCCAGCTTCTCTTTTTCTTTCTGAATCGCTTCACGTCCGGCCTCAATGGCAGAAGACAGAATTGACTTCTTCTCCATGATGGTCTCCTTGCCCTCTTCCAGGGTAGCCTTGATTTTATCCTGGGCTTCCTTGGCATATTCCTTGATCTTGTCTACGGCATCATCGGTCAGATCACCAATCTGATCCCGCATTTCACGCCCGCTCTTGGGTGCATACAGAAGCGCCAAACCAGCTCCAAGTGCTGCACCTGCCAGAAACGAAACCAATACGGTGCTTGCGGATACTCCGTTGTCATCTTGTGCCATGGTCATACTCCTTTCATCTTACGTTTAAGATAGTTTTCAAGCAGGTACGTACCGGCAACCTTGACACCGGTTGCCACTGCACCAGCCTGATTCAACAGCCCGGCTACCGCTCCTACGGAACGGTTAATGGTTGTAATCTGGGTACCGGTTTCCCCCAGGGCAGACATAAATTTCTTAACATCATCGGTGTGTTCAGCAACACCGCCACCCACTGTTTTTAACTCTGCCAGGACCTCGTTCAGCTCCTTGATGGTTGGCTTAAGCTCATTGGCCAGCAGGTCTGCCAATGCCGATACCGACTGAGCCGTCTGCCTGACACTCTGGATGGCAGGAATAAGAAACAACACCAGTACAGCAACAGAAATGGCAGCTATCATGGCTGCAACAATACCAAGCGACATCTTGATTACTCCTTTCAGCTCACAGGTCTTGGCCTAGTATACCTGATCTATCCGGTTACGCAAGCATACCAGTACAGCGTAGCCGTCATTCAGATGCCTGATTCACATTTCAATACCGGTGCGAGCTGGCACGCCGGCCTGATAGTAATGCTTCACCTCCCGCATCTCTGTCACCAGATCAGCGGCCTGCACCACCCTGTCATCGGCATTACGACCGGTTAACACCAGCTCAACCCGCTCAGGTTTAATCGCTATCAGCTCCAGCACCTGTTCAACATCAATCAGCCCAAACCCGACGGCTCCGTTAATTTCATCACAGACAAACAGGTCATACTCACCTGAAAGCAGTGCATCCCGTGCCTGCAATAACGCCTCTTGAGCCAGACGGCGATCTTCAGCAATATCCTTCGTATTAACCCAGCCAGGACGACCGGTCTGAATAATGGTAAAATCAGGCCCCAACCTATCGGCAATCAGCTGTTCACCATAGGGACCGCCACCCTTGATAAACTGAAAAAAACAGACCTTCATCCCCCTGCCCAGCGCTCGCAAAGACAAGCCAAGGGCAGCCGTTGTCTTGCCTTTTCCATTACCGGTGTAGATCTGAACGCAGCCTCGCTCCAGACCGTTGTGCTGGTGTTCCTTCATATCTCTGTCTCCTGTGCTTTAACCGTTCAGCCTACAACGAGGGAGAGAGTATACGCTCGGCATCCAAGTAGGGTCAAGGCTGCACTTCCCGTCTTGCCCTATCAAAAATTGAAGGTATACTTGCCTCCAATTCACGTCTACCGGAGGCACGATGCAGCTCTCACAAGCCATGCGCACCGCCTGTCGCACCGCAAGCACCGTTGCACGCCAAAATGCCTGCTGGCTGCAGGAGCAGATGTCCCCGTATTTTTTCCAGGCCCTGGCTGATGAGCCAGAGGCATTGGGAACCCTTGTCCGTGAGATGACGTTGCTGCAGCACAACCGCCACCTGATTCTGGCAGACCGGGACAAGCGGCTGATCATGGCCTGTGTGGACAAACCTGGCTCACTCTTGAACAGCCTGCAACGGGTGGGGGACAGGACTCTGTCCTATGCCATGTTTTCCCACTCCCGCAGCCCGATGCCAGGCATGACGCAAGAGCTGGAAGTACAACGCTTTGAGTTTGACGCTAAACCCAATGCAGCCATTACCGACCAGACGTCACCACCTGTGCCGGCCAGTCTTAAACGCAGTATCCTTAGCGAGCTGGCAACTATTGCCCCTGACCTGCCACGCCAGACTGCGGACAAACTGTTGGCCATCCTCTGGCGGAACAACCCTGAACAGGTCAGGATGTCGCCACCACAGCGGACCGCTTGGCTGATCTGGCTTTTTGAACGGGGTAACGCCAGCGGAGGTCTATTTCTGGACCTGCGTAATGTTGAACATACCGGCATTGCCGAAACAAGGCTCCTGTTTGCTGTAGGCAACCCGCCGCAGGATGATTTTCTACTACAGCTGGTTGAGGTATTCAACCGGCTGAATATCGGCATCCGCCGGGCCTACTGCCTGACCATCACCAACGGCATTCACCCCTACTTCCTGGGTACTTTTTTTATCCGGCACCGTGGAGGTCAGGAGCTGCTACCTGACACGGCACTGGCCAGACAGCTTCAGCAGGAGCTTTGCAACACCCAGATCCTTGATAATTGCTGCCACACCTATCAAGAATGGGTAACTGAAGGTGTCATGCCAGGGGACGATGCTGCCTTGATTAACGCATTTGTGGCATTTTGCCACACCAATCTGGCCCACAACCAGCCAGATCGTTTTGGGTTGGAAGATGTACAAAGCGCCTTCCATGCCCACCCGGAAATGGCAATGCAACTGCTGCGGCTTTTCAGAACCCGTTTTGACCCGACCCTGAACAATCGCAATGCCGCCTATCAGGCCCTGCTGGAAGAAACAACCGATCTGGTTGCAGACTACAACACCGGTCACCGTTGGCTGGATGAGATCCGCCAGACAATTTATCGTTGCTGCCTGCTATTTATCAGTCACACCCTGAAGACCAACTTCTTTGTAATTGAAAAACAGGCCCTTGCCTTCCGGCTGGATCCGGTCTACCTGCGCCAACTGGGCACTGAACTCACCTCTGACCTGCCAGAAACCCTTCCCTTCAGGATTACCTTTTTCTTCAGCCGCTTTGGACACGGCTACCATATCGGCTTCTCGGACATTGCCCGTGGCGGCTGGCGCACCGTCATAGCCCGCAACCAGGATGACACCATAACTACTGCCAACGCGCTCTTCCGTGAAGTCTATGTCCTGGCCCACACCCAACACCTGAAGAACAAGGACATCTACGAAGGCGGCTCCAAGATGGTGTTGGTCATGGATGCTTCAGGACTTGAGCAGAGCGGGCAGGAGCATGAAAACAGCCGTCTCTACAAGCTGCAGTACGGTATCACCAACGCCTTTCTTGACATCTTCACCACCGAGAACGGTACCGTTCGGGACCAGCGGGTGGTTGACTACTACGGTGATGACGAGCCAATCGAAATCGGCCCTGATGAAAACATGCACGATGGCATGATTGAGGCGATCGCATCACTTTCCCGTAAGCGGGGCTATCTGCTGGGGGTCGGCATCATCTCCAGCAAGCGGTTCGGAATTAACCACAAGGAATACGGCGTCACCTCCACCGGTGTGATGACCTTTGCCGAAGTGGTCATGGCGGAGCAGGGGATTAACATCCACCAAGCCCCGTTCAGCATCAAACTGACCGGCGGACCTGGTGGTGATGTGGCAGGTAACTGCCTGCGTATTCTGCTTGACGACTGCCCCAAGGCCAAGGTTGTACTGGTGCTGGACGGCACCGCTGCTGCCTTTGATCCCAACGGCCTTGACCGAAATGAGCTTAAACGGATTACCCTGCAGCAGGATCTGGATGGGTTTGATCCAGCCCAGCTTGGCCCTGGCGGCCTGATGATCTTCCGCACCGGCAAACGGATGGAGGGCTTACGTGAGTTGCATCGCCGGGTAGAACGACTGACAGATGGCTCCTTGCAGGAAAGCTGGGTGCCCCTGGATGACTTCTATCGTGAATACGCCAGCCTGATCTTCACAGTTGAGGCAGACCTTTTCATTCCTGCCGGCGGTCGGCCCGAAACCATTGACGGGCAGAACTGGCAGGAGTTTCTAAAACCTGACGGCACTCCGTCAGCACCAGTGATCATTGAGGGGGCCAACTCATTCATCACGCCCCAAGCCCGCCAACAGTTGCAAAAAGCGGGCGTTATCCTGATGCGGGATGCTTCAGCCAACAAGTGTGGAGTTATCTCTTCATCCTACGAGATCATTGCCAACCTGCTCTTGACTGAAAAGGAGTTTCTGGCCAACAAAGAGCGCTATGTCCATGATGTGTTGGAGATACTGAAAAAGCGGGCCTCAGATGAGGCACGTCTGATCCTGCGCCGTTGGCATGAAGCTGCAGGCAGTCAGAGTTACACTGAGATCTCTGACCTGATCAGCCAGAACATCAACAGTTTTTATCACCGACTGTTCCAATTCTTCACGTCCCACCCGGAGCGATGCCTTAAACCACCCTATAAAGCGGCACTGTTACGACACCTGCCGCAGCTTTTGCAGACCGAACCACGCTTTCGTCACCGGGTTAGCAGGCTGCCAATCAAGTATCTGGCAGCTATTCTGGCAGCAGAGATAGGGGCATCACTGGTCTACACCAGCAACCGCGATGAAGACTTTGAGGAGATGATCCGACGCCACCTGGCACGGGTTAACGCTTGAGAAACAGCTGTTTTTCTTCTTTCTCTGAAAAGGCGACCTGTGCTACAAAGATAGACACTATAGCATCAACATAGCGAATGAATTGAACTAGCTACTCTATCTCATAGAAGGAGAACAACCATGTCCCGTTCCAATGACCATGCCATCACCACCACCCTTCTGGCCCTGGCCTCCGGCGCCTTGCTGGGTGCTGCTGCCGCCCTCCTGCTTGCCCCTGCACCGGGAAAAGAGACCCGCCGTAAACTGGCAGACCTGACAGACGATGCTGGCAAGCGGATCAAAAACTACAGCAAAGAGACCCGCCACAAGATGGGTGGCTGGTGTAAAGGCAAGGGTGAAGACCTGCAGTACGATGGTGGCGATGCCTGGATTTAAGCGGCTTGAGAACCACCAGCAGTAGCTGTGACACCTCTTTACACAAGAGCATGAAACAGAAAAGGCCCTGCCTCTTACGAGACAGGGCCTTCTTTTTAACGTTCACCGATTTAGTCTATTGCTTTGCAGCAGCTTTCTTCTTGGCTACTTTTTTCTTTACTGCCTTCTTAACCGGCTTGGCTGGCTGCTGATCAGCATCAGCCTTAAAGTTTGGAATTTCTTCAAAAGCCGCCTCTATACGACGGTTCTGGGCGCGGCCTTCAGCGGTGGCGTTATCAGCAACCGGCTTGGTCTGGCCAAATCCCTTGGCTGAAAGACGTTTCTTGTCAATCTTGAAGTTTTTAACAATGTAGTCACGGACTGCGTTAGCACGACGTTGTGAAAGTTGCTGATTTGCCTTGGCATTACCCACGTTATCGGTATGACCTTCGATCACACCTTTCAGGTTCTTATGCTCATTGAGGCCGTCACCAACCTGCTTTAACTCATCATAGTACTGCTTCTTAATGATCGACTTGCCGGTATCAAAGTTAACCTTCAATGCCAGACGGGTACCGGCAGCAACTGCTGAAGCCTTTGCAGCAGCAGCTTCTACCACCGGCTCAGTCACCTCTACGCCAGCAACACTGGTGGCTGTCTTGCCACCCTCACCGTTACAGGTCAGAGTGTAGCTGGTATTTGCTGCAGGTGTAATAACCTTGGAACCGGAAGCAGGCACAGGACCAATACCTGGCTGGATTTCACAACCGCTGGTATTTGCGGAAGACCAGGTAAGGGTTGTGGTCTTGCCTTTTTCAAGGGTTGCTGGTTCTGCCGTCAGTTTGCTGGTTGGGGCAGGAGCTGGCGGAGGAGTAACAACCACCGGTGCAGCCTTGGGAGCTACTGCTTCTACCACCGGCTCAGCAACAACAACCGGGGCAGGCGCAGGCTTCGGAGCACCTACAGCGATATGCAGCCCCAGGGTGTACTCCACGTTTGTTTTCCACTTTTTCTCATATTGATAGTTGAGACCTCGCACATCACCTCTCAAGGCAACGTTTTCAGTCATGAACCACTTGGCACCACCACCATAATTTCCAACAAAGCGCTGATCTGGATAGCCGCCAGAAGTAAACTTCAGCCCCCCAGCACCTACTGCTAAATAGGGCACAAAGCTGCTCTTAGGCATAAAATTATAGAGCAGGTCACCACCGTAACGAACCATTTCTGCCTTATTATTAGTTCTAGTACCTTCTGTTTTCAGGTAGTCGATTACGCCTTCTAGTGCCCAGTTTTCAGTAAAATTATACCCTAGGCGGAAACCCAACACTGGAGACGTTTCCAGATGCTGATCCCCTTGGAAGGTATATCCCCCCACATAGGGAGCAAAGGTAACCGTCTCCCCCCTATTTTCGGCAAATGCAGCCTGACTTAACCCCATCAGCAGCAGTGCTGCTACGATTCCTGTTTTACGCATCTGATACTCCTCCTTTCGCGGGTGTAAAAAACCATAAGAGACTAGTCATGACCACCGGCAGAGCCGGTGGCTTGAGGAAAGCCCCTAAAAGGGGCTAAGGGTTTTGGGTGAAGTCCAACTCCTCTTGTTTGTCCAGATGTTCTTGATCTCTTACATACGCCCGGATCATTTCTTCATCCAGGCCGATAGTGCTGGCACAGTAACCACGTGACCAAAAGTGCCGACCGATAAAACCTTTCTTGACCCCTTCGGCCTTACGGTGAATATGAATTGCCGACTTGCCTTTCAAATACCCTATCACCATCGAAACACTGTACTTCGGTGGAATACTCAACACCAGATGGATGTG
>NZ_FUWR01000014.1 GCF_900167465.1 Trichlorobacter thiogenes
GATGGATGTGGTCAGGCATGGCATGACCCTCGATAAGTTCAACTTCCTTCTGCCGACATAACTGACGGATGATTTTGCCAACTTCTCCTCGAAGCCTGCCGTAAAGAACCTTCTTACGGTATTTCGGCACGATCACAACATGATATTTGCACTCCCATTTTACATGGGCTAAACTTTGCCACTCTCGCATGGCAGTTCCTCCTGTTGATTGCCTTTAGGGGCTTTCCTCAGGAGGAACTATCGCTGGAACGGCAGAGCCTTTTCAAGTCTCACCGGCAGAGCCGGTGGTTTACTGAAAACCTTCAATTAACAGACCCTCTGGAACAGCGGACCCGTTTTGAAGAAGCCAATCTGATCAGACAACAACTGGGTAAGACAAAACTACCATTACCAGAACCGTTTTTAACTGAACTTTCAGCCATGCCCTCTTCTGCTGGCATCGCGTTAGGGGTTGATCGTCTGGTGATGCTGACCACAGGTGCAGAGCGAATTGATCAGGTGGTTGCCTTTACACCTGAGTCACTGTAAGTCTCTTCAACCTGGCAGAGCGCACTTCCCTGCTGCAATCTTAGCCGTACTTCCTGTCCTATCCGTAATTCAGCGGCATTTCTCACAATAGTTCCACCATGGAGCTGTTCAACCACAGAATACCCCCGTGACAACGTATGGAGTGGTGAAAGGGTATCAAGCCGGGCTGTTGCCTCACCATGGCTTCGGCCAAGTGCTTCAAGATGATGACATACCCGCCGCTCAGCCCGTTCAGACAACAGCAGTAGTTCCTGTCTCAGCTTGCTGATTTTTACCGCTGGATGTAATCCGGCCAGGTATTGTTCCATACGGGCGAGCTGTTCACTGCGTCGCCCCAACAAATTCCTCAGAGCCATATCAAGCCGTTCAGACAGATCATCAACCCGCTGCACCTGATGTCCCAGCATCCGGGAAGGGTCATGCAGGGCACGGCGCAACCCTGTAAGGTTTTGTAAGCGAAGACGCAGCTGACCTGAGATGGCTTGCTGCAGCCGGTGTAAAAGTGCATCCAGCTGATGAGACAATTCTTCTTTGGCAGTGCAGACCAGTTCTGCAGCAGCAGAGGGGGTAGGTGCCCGCAAATCAGCAACAAAATCACAGATAGTCCAATCAATTTCATGGCCAACAGCAGAAATAACAGGGATCTTGGAGCGATAAACCGCTCTGGCGACCATCTCTTCGTTAAAGGCCCAGAGATCCTCTAAAGATCCACCGCCACGTCCCACAATCAAAACATCAGCTGCCTGCAGTTGATTCAGATTGTCAATGGCAGCCGAAATCTCTGCTGCAGCCCCCTCCCCCTGGACCCGGACCGGATAAATTAAAAGATCCAGACCTGCATTACGTCGCCCCAACACATTCAAAATATCGTGAATTGCTGCACCAGTAGCTGAGGTAACAATGCCGACCCGTTGGGGCATGACAGGCAAAGGCTGTTTGTGAGCATCGCTGAAAAGCCCCTCTCCTGCCAACCGCTCTTTTAACTGCATAAAAGCTGCCTGCAAGGCACCAATCCCTTTAGGTTCGGCATATTCAGCGATCAGCTGATAATCACCGCGCTGGTCATAGACAGATAGTCTGCCCCGTACAATGACAGACATTCCTTCCTCAAGCTTGAACTTGAGCGCCTTAACACAACTGCGGAACATGACACCGCGCAGCATGGCTCCGCTGTCTTTAAGGGTAAAATAGGCATGGCCTGAGGCAGGCAAAGCAAGGTTGGAGACCTCGCCTTCAACCCAGACCTGGTTGAAGTTTTCTTCAATCAGGTCCTTTAAGAGCGAGGTGAGCCGGCTGACCGTCAGGATGGTCTGTTCAGAAAAGAGGTTCATGACCAGAAAGGTAGCACAGTGCCTTCAGATGGTCAAACCAGGGTTGACCACAGGGCTCTCTTTCCGTATGATGCACCCCATGAATAATTTCCCCTATATCCTGACTATTTCGTCTGAAAAGGGTGGTGTTGGTAAAACCACCTTGGCAACCAACCTGGCAATTTTTTTAAAAGCAATGCAAGAAGATCTGCCAGTTACCATCATTTCCTTCGACAATCACTTTACTGTTGACCGGATGTTTGAATTAAAGGGACAAGAACCCCACGGAACGGTTGAAGACTTTTTAACCGGCACCCGTGGTATAGACTTGCTCCATCAAGGACAGTATGGCGTTAACTACATCCCCTCATCAAACAACCTAACTGAACTGTATCAAGGTTTTAAAGGCCCCATGGCTCTTTGTCGCATGGTGGCTGAATCAGGCATTTCAGGCATTATTGTGCTGGATACCCGGCCTGATCTGAATATTCTGACTCAAAACGCCTTGTATGCTGCTGATCGGGTACTTATTCCGGTCAAGGATATGCCCAGTCTTGAAAACTGTAAGCATATCTTTGCCCTGTTTGATCAACGGGGTATTGACAAAAAGTCGCTGGCCCTGATCCCCTGTCTGATTGACAACCGGATCAAATATGACGGTCTGTTCAAGGATCAGCGTACACTGCTGCGAGCCTTTGCCATTAACCGTGGCTACCGCTGCATGGATACCTACATTTCAAAAAGTCCCAAGGTTGAAAGTCTTAACACCAACCCTGATGGCAAGATCTATCCGATTCTCAGCCATGCACGGGAGACTGAGGTACATAGCCAGTTTATCGAATTATCCAGAGATATTCTATCCAGCTACAACCAAACCAAAGAACCACGATCATACCTTTACCATCAATGGCAGACTGAGCAGGAGGGGCGTAAGAAAGAGGCCTTTCTTGCCCGACTTGAAGGGGTTTTACCCCACTGTGTTATCTGCGGTGGACTGCATGAAGGTGAAGGCTCAAAGGGTTTCTATTTTGAAACAGCTGACCGTACTTCAAGAGGATTTCTACATAGTGATTGCTTTACCGGCATGCTTTGTTCAATCCTCTATGATCTACACCCCCGTTCAGACCTGTATCAACTTTCTTTACAGGTTATCCGTGAAAGCGCTGGTGCCTCAATAGCTGTGTTTCGTCCTCTTCTGGATGAGTCTGGTCAACCTCGGCTATTTTTTCAACAGCTTGATCCAAGTGGAGCACCACTGCTTGAACGGGAACTTTCCCTGGAGGGTTTCTTTGAAGGGGTGTTTGACGGCATCCGTGATCAACTGTTTCTACTGCTGAACGAATCAATGACCGGTTATGATGGTAAATTACGTTCAAGCTGGCTGGTGGTCCATCCGGTTGATAAAGAGAAACCGGAACAGGTGCTGCAGGATGTTGCCTATCGCAGAATCCAGGATATGCACCGCTTAGTGTCAGAAATGGCTACTAACTAATTTTCTGACACTAATAAGAAAGCACACAAAGTACCTATGACAAATCTTATAACGGCTCAAGGCCTCAAACGCCTTCAGGATGAGTTTGAATATCTCTGGCGGGTAGAACGACCTAAGGTAGTTCAAGGGGTTTCAGATGCAGCGGCTGAAGGTGATCGTTCTGAAAACGCAGAATATATCTATGGCAAAAAGCGTTTACGGGAGATTGATCGCAGGCTTAAGCAGCTGGGAGGACGGCTGAAAGTGCTGGAAATAGCACCGGCCCCGCCCCTTAACCCTACACGGGTAAGTTTTGGATGCTGGGTTTCCTATGAAGATATGGAGGGAAAGCAGTATTGTTATCAGCTGGGTGGGCCGGATGAATTTGATGTAAAACAGGGAGTCATCAGTATTGACTCTCCGGTTGGCCAAGCCCTTCTTCAAAAACAGATTGATGACGAGGTCACCATCCGGCGTCCCGGTGGTGACCTCACGGTCTATATAACAGAGATCCGTTCTATTCGCGGTTGATTCCCTCTTTAAGGATTGCACTGGGCTTAAACGTCAGAACCCGTCGTGGCTCAATGGTAATAGACTCACCGGTCTGCGGGTTGCGACCACGACGGGCATTCTTGTCTCTGACCTCAAAGATGCCAAAACCAGATATCTTGACATTTTCTCCCTTTGCCAATGTTTCCTTGATCAGGTCCAACAACGCCTCAACATGATCAGCAGCCTCTTTTTGCTTGATACCCAGTTCTTGATGCAGTTGTTTGGCCAGTTCTATCTTGGTCATGAACTCCTCCTTGAAACAGGTCTGCTGTCAGCAGCCCGAGTTTAGTATTTCTTTACGGTGCAATAACCAATCTGGTTATTTTTACCAGCTTCACCCCTTTTGACTGCAGCTCAGGTAATGCCTTAGCCAATGTGGCAATTGTTGTTGGATGAGGATGGCAAATGGCAATGGCATGTCCGTTTTTACGGGCACGAGCCACCGCTTGATCAAGTTGTCCTCTGATATAACCTTCATTCTGTTCATTATCCAGAAAAACATCACGTCGGGCTGAAGATAGCTTTAACTCAGCAGCCACCTTGAGCCCCATTGTTTTGGGGGTCGTAATGCTGTCTATATAGAACAGACCTTTCTCTTTAAGCAGTTTCAACACAACACGCATCTTATCAGAATGCTCTGTAAAGCCTGATCCCATATGATTATTGGCACCCACAGCCTGCGGCAGAATCTGCAGGTAGCCAAGCAGCCTGTTGCGAAGCTCTTCATCAGACTGTTCAAGTAACAGCCCATTGGACTCCAGGCGGCGCTGGGGGTATTCTTTTGGCTGCATCGGCATATGTACCAGAATCTCGATTCCCTGTTCAGCTGCATAGGTAGCGACTGCGCGGTCGTGCTTCAATCCGGGAATAATTGCAAAATTGATAGGCACCCCAATACCTGCAAGAGAGCGAGCCTCAGCTAAAGAGCTGCCCATGTCATCAACAATAATTGCCAGCTCAGCCTTGCCTCCTGCTGGAGGACGGTGAGCAGGCGGCGGAACCAGCTGATTAGGATGAACATCACCGGTATAGTAATCTGATTGTGCTGGTTTTGGTTGCTCAACAGGTTTAACTGCTGCTGGTGGAGGCGTTATTGCCGTTGCCGATGAAAGCACTGGTTGCGGAACAGTCTGCTGTGGAATTGGCGTGGGCTTCTGAACGTGGACTGCCTGTTTCTGCTGGTAGTGATGCAGCCAATACCCGCCAATCATAAGAAGGCAGATAGCAACAAGGAAAACGGCAAGGACGAAACCGCCCTTGCCGTTCTTTTTAAACCTGTTTGCACGTGGGGATGGTTGCTTCAGGGACACTTAACGCTTCTCCGGCCCCATTTTCTTTAAAATATCCCATCCCTTGAGTAGATCAAGGGCACGTACCAATTGGTAATCAACCTTGAGTGGATCTACTGTTTTCTTTGCATCTGCCGGTTCTTTAGCAGCATCTTTTGCTTCCTTCTTATCCTCAGGCTTCTTATCTCCATCAGTATTTTCAAAGTGGTTTTCAAGATCTTTTTCGCGAATAAACATCGATTCGCGACGTGTGGTTTCCTTAGGCATTTCCATCTGTTCTACCACGATGTCAGGAGTGATTCCTTTGGCCTGAATAGAGCGCCCTTTAGGGGTGAAATAACGGGCAGTGGTCAGACGAAGGCCAGACTCATCTGAAAGAGGAATAATGGTCTGAACCGAGCCTTTGCCAAAGCTTTGCGTGCCCATGATAATGGCTCGTTGATGATCCTGCAGAGCACCGGCAACGATCTCGGAAGCACTTGCACTGCCGCCATTAATCAGAACCACAATCGGATAACCAGGCTCTTTAGCACGAGAACTGGCAGTAAACTGCATCCGCGATTCCTTTTCACGACCTTCTGTATAGACAATCAGCTTACCATTTTCAATAAAGTGATCCGAGATGCGAACAGCCTGATCAAGCAAACCGCCTGGATCATTGCGAAGGTCAAGCACCAGACCAGAAAGTTGTTTACCCTTATTCTCTTCAACCAGTGCTTTAAGCGCCTTGGCAACATCCTCATCAGAACGCTCCTGGAACTGTGCTACCCTGACATAGCCATACCCGTTATCAAGCATACGGGATTTAACACTCTTAACCTGGATGATGTCGCGAATCAGGGTAAATTCCTTGGGACGTTCAAAGCCATCCCGCATGATCGTCAGAATCACCTTGGAACCTTTAGGACCACGCATCCTTTTAACAGAATCCGTAATGGTCATATCCTTGGTAAAACGCTCATCAATTCTCAGGATCTGGTCACCTGACTTGATACCTGCCCGCTGAGCCGGAGTGTCTTCAATTGGAGAGATTACGGTCAGGACGCCATCCTTCATACTGATTTCAATCCCCAGACCTCCAAAAGCCCCCTTGGTTTCGACTTTCATCTCCTTGAACGTCTCGGGAGACATGAATGAACTGTGGGGATCCAGAGCTGAAAGCATGCCATTAATTGCGCCGTAAATCAGTTTCTTGGAGTCTACCTCCTCAACATAACTCTTTTTTACAATGGTCATTACATCGGTAAACAGACCGATATATTCGTATTCCTTGCCCCCCTGCGCATCACAGCGCCGTTGGGTGCTAATACCGATAAAGGTAACCAGTGCAACGACAACAATCACAAATCCAAACGCAATTTTTTTTGTTCTGCCGGACTTCAGCATGGTGATTCATCCTCCAGAGTAGATCAAACAAGATGTTTGTATATACATCGAACCTATCAGAAAAACGAGTGTTTTTTATAGTAGCAACAGGATTAACGCACCCATCCTGAGGGGTCCACCGGTTTACCCTGGTGTCTGATTTCAAAATAGAGCGCCGGACCTTTGGCAGAATCAACATCACCAACAGCTGCCACCACATCTCCCTTGGCTACTTCTGCACCAACCTTGCGGGAAATACGTGAGGTATAGGCATAGAGACTGAAATAACCACCACCATGATCAATGATGATCATATTGCCATACCCCTTAAAATAGTCAGCAAAGATAACCGTGCCTTCATAGACGGAGCGGATATCAGAACCCACCGGGGCTGCAATCACAATTCCCTTGCTGAAGGTATAGGAATTAAATTCAGGGTGTTTGTGCTTGCCAAAGGTCTCAATTACCTCACCTTTGACCGGCATCCGCATACGACCTTTTTGGGAGGCAAAACCACGGTCAGGCACAGGAGGGAGTTCTGGTAACTGTTTGTTTTTTGCTGCTGGATCATGCTTTACTGCGGCCTTTCGGCGACTTTGGGCTTCAAGCCGGTTAAGCATGGTCTGTAGTTTAGCGGCATTTGCCTGCAGTTCTTTAAGCGAGCTTTCGTATCCCTGACGGTCCTGACGTACCTTGCTTAAATAGCTTGATTTCTTCTGTTTATCCTGTTCAATCTCGATTTTCTTAGAGGCTATATTTCCCTTGAGGCGTTCCTTACGGGTAGCATCTTGTTCAAGACGAAGTTTCAGCTGGCGTAACTCTTCAATTTTTTGATTGTATTCGGCAAAGATCCGCTTATCCTGCGTCAGTACAGAGCGCATGTAACGCATGTTTTCAGCCATTTGCGGGAAACTTTCGGCAGAAAAAAACATCCGTATAGCTCCCAGTTCCCCAGCTTTATAAAGTGAAGTCAGGCGCCGTTCAATCTGCAACTGCTTTTGTTGTGCCTCAACAGTTACACGTGCTATCTCTGAACCTGTTCTGCCAATACTGCCTTCTACGGTCAGAAGATCACGATCAAGCTGTTTTAGTTCTGACTCTTTTCTGTCCAACGAACGGATAATCTCCTGCAATTCACTCGAAACAGCAGCTTCAACCTTGCGTGTCTTTTTGATCAGATGTTGCTTTTCACGAATTTCCTTCTTAACACCACGCAGTTCATCCTGAGGACTGGCACTCACAGTAAAGCTGTTACTCAGAATCAGGGCGAGCGATGCGATGCAAGCTATTATGAAGGGTGTCAGTCTCACGTTTCAGTTAACCGGTTATCTCATTGATAAAACGCCGCAAGGCAGCAAGACTGCCAAGAAAACCAAGCATGGCTCCGGCTCCCAGTAGTCCAGCACTATACTCAGGCGGCAAAAAGGCAAGTCCGGCAGTAGCAGGATTAAAGGTCAGGAAATTGCCTGCATTATGTAAAAACAGGAGGTGTACCGCCAGCAAAAGAAGCAGAGCTAAAACGCCTCCTGCCAACCCTTGAAGCAATCCCTCCAGCAGATAGGGCATTTTGATGAACAGCCGCGTGGCACCAACCAGCGACATGACCTCTAGTTCATCCCGACGGGCGTAAATGGTAAGTTGAATGGTATTTGAAACAATAAAGATTACTGCCAGAACAAGAAAGCCACCAACCAGGCCACCTACAATCCGCATAAAGGTCAAAAAAGTATTAAAACGACGTACCCATTCTTCACCATACTGAATCTCACCAATACCCTGGATATTCTTCAGCTTGGCAACATAGGCAGCCACATCTTCTGAACTGCGACTGGCCTTTTTAAGGCTGATTTCAAAGGATGTTGGCAGCACCTCTGGCCTGATCCCCTCAAGCAGGGTCTCTTGACCTTTTAAGCGTCCTTTAAAGCGCTTTAATGCCTCATCACGACCGACCCAGGTCACTTTTGACGTGGCAGGGAGGGCTTGTATTTTGTTTTTAAGATCACTCTGCTCCTGCGGGGTAAGCTCCTTATCAAAATAAACAGTAACCTGTACCTTTTCACTCCAGTTATCCGCCGCATTTTCAAGGTTTACAAATAACAGTAAAAACAAAGAGACTATCAGCAGTGCCAAGGTGATGGTACCGACCGTCACAACGTTTACAAATACATTCTGACGAATATTGCTTAAGGCCCGCCCTATAAAATAACGCAGCCGCCCCTGTGCACCCGGTGTAGTCATGGCAGGACGCTTGTTAGTGAATTTCTTCATTGCGTACCTCCCCGTTATCTGCAAGTTCACCATTTTGCAGCCGTATGATCCGGTAATGGGCATGCTCAATCAGGCGTCGATCATGGGTGGCAACAACCACAGTCGTACCTCTGACATTAGCCTCTTTAAAGATATTCATAATTTGCATCTTGTTTGCATCATCAAGATTTCCGGTGGGCTCATCAGCCAGCAGGATTTTTGGCTCATTAACAAGGGCCCTGGCCAGAGCAACCCGTTGCTGTTCGCCACCGGAAAGACGCTGCGGTGTCAGGCTGATTTTGCTTTCCATCCCCATCTGACGCAAAATATGCATGACCCGCTTGCTGATATCAGCCTTACTTCCCCCACCCTGCACCTCAAGAGTAATGGCTACATTCTCAAAGACCGTCCTGTTTTGAAGCAGCTTAAAATCCTGAAAAACAACACCGATGCTGCGCCGTAAAAAAGGGAGTTGAGATGATGTTAAGCGGCTGACATTCTGACCATCAATTAACACCTGTCCACGGGATGGGGTCAGAGCACCATAGATAAGCCTTAAAAGAGAGGTTTTACCTGCACCTGAGGGGCCGGTCAAAAACACAAACTCGCCCTTTGCAACGCTAAAACTGACATTTTGCAGCGCAGTTGCATCCTTTTGATAGGCCAGAAAAACATTATGGAACTGAATCATCGTTGTCACCAGTGAGTAAAGGGATGTTCAGATTGTAATACCACAGATGGGTGTTAATGGGAAAACTGAAAAAGGCTGGTAAGAAGTAATGATCTGTATCATGCCAGGCGAAGGGCTATCATCCATAAACTTGCACACAAAACAGATACAACGCCCCAGATCAAGGCAGGGCGGGATTGAAAAACTCCAAGTCGTGGAAAGGCCTTAAAGATAAACAGCAGGCTAGAGGCGACCCACCCCCAAAACATGATAATAGCAATAACTGACCATGCTTCGGAAGTCACTGATTACCTCCTGCGCCCAAACAGACTGCCCAGCTTTAACTTCCAAACCATCAGCACCGCTTCTCGCACAATCCGTTTTGACATCTTTGATTGACCAACACGGCGATCAATAAAAATAATCGGCACTTCAGTTATCCTTGCTCCAAGTTCAGCAGACCTGAAATGCATCTCAATCTGAAATGAATAACCATCGGACTTGACGCGATCAAGATCAATCAACTCAATCAGGCTACGACGAAAGCATTTAAAACCACTGGTACAATCCATAATAGTCAGACCAGTGACCAGGCGGGTATACCAGTTGGCTCCATAGCTGAGCATCAACCGCCTCAAGGGCCAGTTAACCACACTGATACCATTCAGGTACCGTGATCCAATGACCAGATCATGGTCTTTAATCTGCTCAAGAAAGATCGGTAAAATTGAGGGATCATGGGAAAAATCAGCATCCATTTCAATCAGCAGATCCGCCCCCAACTGCATAGCGCGTCGAAACCCGTCCCGGTAGGCAGACCCAAGCCCCAATTTGCCAGGACGATGCAGCACGTTGATACGGTCATTGGTGCTGGCAAGCTCATCAGCCAACCGCCCTGTACCATCGGGAGAGTTGTCATCAACAACCAGGACCTGCAGGGATGCATCCTGTTGCAATACCTGTTCTATCAGGCGCTGCAGGTTATCCTGTTCATTGTAGGTCGGTATGACAACAAAGGCCTTACTCATGCTGGATGATTTACCTCGTATCACTACAAAAAGAAAGAGGGTGCCTGGAGAGCACCCTCTAAAAACTAATGGCGGGGTTGACGGGGCTCGAACCCGCGACCTCCGGCGTGACAGGCCGGCACTCTAACCAACTGAGCTACAACCCCAAAATGTAAAACAACAGACATCAATCTGATAAAAAAAGGAAAAGTTGCCTTTTCCTTTTAATAGTTATGGTGGGTGAAGAGGGGATCGAACCCCCGACATCCAGCTTGTAAGGCTGGCGCTCTCCCAGCTGAGCTATTCACCCAAATCTACTTTTAAAATGGCGGGGTTGACGGGGCTCGAACCCGCGACCTCCGGCGTGACAGGCCGGCACTCTAACCAACTGAGCTACAACCCCAATTGTGTATCAGGTATAACGTGGTGATGCAGACTTCTTACTTACCGTTTACAGCTTCCTTCAAGGTCTTGCCAGGCTTGAACTTAGGCACAGTTGCAGCAGCAATGTTAATCTTCTTGCCGGTCTGTGGGTTCTGACCTTTACGAGCAGCGCGCTTGCTGGTGCTGAAGGTACCAAAGCCAACCAGGCTGAGCTTATCGCCCTGCTTGAGACAGCCGGTCACAGCGGAGACAAATGCAGCAACAGCTTTTTCAGCCTCAACTTTTTTCAGACCAGCTTTCTCAGCAACGGCGGTAATCAGTTCAGCTTTTGTCACGTTACACCTCCATAAGAGATTGGTTAGGGAAGAATCAAAGAGAAGAAGTTTTTATCAATGCTATTCAAAACTGTCAAGCACTTTTTTCAGTATTTATGCGACTGCAGAGCTGGTTGACTGATCATAGACCAGTAAAGGCCGCTCTTTATGGTAAATTACATCCTCACTGATAACAACTTCACGCACAGTATTTTGTGAAGGAATCTCATACATTACGTCCAGCATGGATCCTTCAAGGATGGCACGCAGACCACGTGCACCGGTATTACGCTTTAATGCTTCCTTGGCTATGCTTACCAGGGCACCATCAGTGAAACGTAACCGGACACCTTCCATATCAAACAGCTTCATATACTGTTTGGTAAGGGCATTTTTAGGTTCAGTCAGAATCTGTACCAGTGCGTCTTCATCCAGTTCAGTCAAACTGGCAAGCATTGGCAATCTGCCGATAAATTCAGGAATATACCCGTACTTAAGCAGGTCTTCCGGCGTTACCTGCAGCAACAGTTCACCGGCCTTTTTCTCCAGCTTTTTCTTGACATCTGCACCAAAGCCCAGGGTCTTTTTACCAATCCGTTGCTGAATGACGCCATCAAGGCCGGCAAAAGCACCACCGCAGATAAAGAGTATATTACTGGTATCAACCTTAAGGAATTCCTGTTGGGGATGCTTGCGACCACCCTTGGGAGGAATGCTGGCTACCGTGCCTTCAATAATCTTCAGTAGTGCCTGCTGCACACCTTCACCAGACACATCACGGGTCAGTGAAGGGGATTCAGCCTTGCGGGCGATCTTGTCGATTTCGTCAATATAGACAATACCTTTTTGAGCACGTTCAACATCATAATCTGCAGCCTGCAGCAGACTCAGGATGATATTTTCAACATCCTCACCAACATAGCCAGCTTCAGTCAGGTTGGTTGCATCGGCAATGGCAAACGGTACCTTCAGCATCCGGGCCAGAGTCTGAGCCAACAGGGTCTTGCCTGAACCGGTGGGACCCAGGATCAGGATGTTGCTCTTCTGCATCTCTACATCGCCCGGCTTTGCTGGGCGTTCGATCCGCTTGTAATGATTATAAACAGCAACCGACAGGACCTTTTTAGCTGTTTCCTGACCAATCACATACTCGTCAAGAAACTCCTTGATCTCCCGTGGCTTGGGAAGCTTGGTAACATCTGGGCCCAGGGCATCTTCCATACGGATTTCTTCTGCAATGATGTCATTACACAGCTCAATACACTCATCACAGATATAGACTGCCGGGCCGGCAATCAGCTTTTTGACTTCATCTTGACTCTTGCCGCAAAAAGAGCAGGTCAGGTGATGCTGGGATGTGTCTCTTCGACTCACGTTAGTCACCTCCCTCTGGACGACGGGACATGACAGCATCAATCAGGCCATAATTCTGGGCCTCTTCAGCCGACATGAAAAAGTCACGCTCCGTGTCCCGTTCCAGACGCTCCACCGGTTGCCCTGAAAGGTCAGCCAGTAACTGGTTCAACTCCCGCTTCATACGCAGAATTTCTTCAGCCTGAATCATGATATCGGTAGCCTGCCCGCGTGACCCCCCTGAAGGTTGGTGAATCATAATACGGGCATGGGGCAGCGCAAAACGCTTACCCTTCTCTCCCGCAGTCAGCAGTACCGCCCCCATGGAGGCAGCCTGACCGATGCAGATGGTGGAAACCGGGGCCTTGATATAGTTCATGGTGTCAAGAATAGCCATACCTGCAGTAACCACACCACCAGGTGAGTTTATATACAGATGAATATCCTTATCCGGGTCTTCTGCCTCAAGAAACAACAGTTGAGCAATGATCAGATCCGCGACCGGATCATTAATTTCACCCCCCAGAAAGACAATCCGTTCTTTCAGAAGCCGTGAATAGATATCATAGGCCCGTTCACCGCGGCCGCTCTGCTCAACCACCATAGGTACATACATGGAGATAAATCCTTTACTCTGCAGCTGCAGGAGCGTTCAACTCTGCGGCATCTACTTCGCTAACCACTGCATTTTCAAGCAGGAAGGCGATGGCCTTGTCTTCCTTGATTTCTGCCACCATTGAGTTGCGTGCATTTGCCTGGTTGGCATAGAACTCCTTGATCCGGCCGAGCATATCTTCATTACCAGCGGCGATCTGCGTGTAACGGGCCTCAAGGTCAGCATCTTCAACAGCAATGTTTTCTTTTTCAACCAGCGCCATAACCAGCAGACCGCCTTTTACCTTCTGCGCGGCCTCACCCCAGAAACGCTGCCTAAAGCCGTCATCGTTAAGTCCCATTTGCTCTATGGACATGTTCTGACCCTTCAAGCGATTCTTGAGGTTTTCCAGCATAAAGTCAGTCTGGCGACGAACCATTGAATCAGGGACTTCAAGGGGGTTTTTCTCAATTAGCGCATCAATAACACGGGTCTTGAGGTCTGTTTTGATCCGCTCAAGCTCTTGCTGTTCACGCATCTCAGCCAGCTTCACCCGCATATCAGCGATGGTCTCAAAATCACCAAACTGTTGAGCAAACTCATCATCCAGTGCAGGCAGTTCCTTTTTCTTGATCTCTTTCAGGGTAACGGTAAACACACCAGGCTTGCCGGCAAGTTCTTTGTTTGGATTATCATCCGGCATCGTCACGGTAATATCTTTGGTTTCGCCCAGAGACATACCCAGCAGGCCCTCTTCCAGCCCAGGCAGCAGGCGACCGTTGCCAACTTCAACAGAGGCATCCTTGCCGCTGGTCTCTTCTTCAGGATAACCAGGTACCGCAAAAGAGAAATCAACCGTCAGAACCATACCTTTTTCAACGGCTCCCTCTTCAATCGGTGCCAGTTGCGCCATGTTCTCGCGCATCCGCTCGATTTCACCTTCAACCGCTTTTTCATCAGCGATGTAACGCTCTTTTTTGACCTGCAGCCCCTTGTACTCACCAAGCAGAATCTGCGGCATAATCTCAATCAAGGCAGAATATTTGAAGGGAGTCCCCTCCTCTACCATGGCGATATCATCGATCATTGGAGCATCAACAGGCTCAAGCTTATGCTCTTCAAGTGCCGGAAAAAGGGTCTGCTCATACAGGCGACGCATAACTTCATCCTGCATGGCATTACGATAAAACTTTTTGACCATCTGCATCGGCGCCTTGCCCTTACGGAAACCGGAAAGGGTGGCTTTTTTTTGGATACCAGCAAATGACTTTTCAATTTCAGCATTTACCCGCTCAGCAGGAACTTCAACACTTATCTTGCGCTTAACCGAGTTGATCTCTTCTATCTGAACCTGCATACCTGTTCCTCGCTTGCGTGGGATGAAATTTAAATGGTGCGAGAGAGGAGACTTGAACTCCTATACCTTGCGGTGCCAGATCCTAAGTCTGGTGCGTCTGCCAATTCCGCCACTCTCGCAATTTGAATTGGTTAAATTAGGCGAATTACCTTATTTCGTCAAGGTAATTTCTAAAACAATTCCATCTGAGCCTCTGATTCGGCTGAATTCCTGCGTCTCTGTCTGCCTGCTTCTGGCTTGTCAACCAATTCTGCAGGCAGCTCAGAAACAAATCGGGACAACTCCCGTAACCCCTGACCGATCCAGCCTCTGTAACCTGAGGCGGTCAGAATGACCCGTTGTTTCGCACGGGTCAGACCAACATAAAAGAGACGACGTTCCTCTTCCACATTTGGGGTACCCATCAGGGTGCAGGGGAAAATCCCCTCTTCAAGCCCAGTCATGAAGACGACCGGAAATTCCAGACCCTTTGCACTATGGCAAGACATCAGTGCAACAGCTTCTGCCCGCTGATCATAGACCGTTGCAGTGGCATACTGCTGCAGGTGATGACTGAAGGCGGGCAGATTGGATCCAAATCCCTCTGCCTGGTGTAGCAGCCGATCAACACCAGTATCATCGGATTCCAGGGCAAACACCGGCAAGGCTAGGCGCAGGGCTGTTGCGACGCCCTGAGCTGCAGCAGCCTGAATAAACCGCTCAAGCGTGGTTGTCAGCAGCTTGAGGGCCTTGCCTGTTGCTGGCGTATGATCATACTCTGCTGCAAGCTCAAGAAAATTGCCTTTAAGCGGCAGTTTTGATTCAAGCCGGTCAAGTGTGGTTGCGCCAACACCTTTGAGGGCACCAAACAGATCAAGCCATAGGGCTATTTCATCACTGCCATCTGCTGCCTGCAGTAATTGATACAGAGGCCGTAGCTTTGTCTCCATGTAGAAAGGAGTTGCTCCAACCAGCTGATACGGTATGCCGCGTCTGGCAAGCGCTTCTGCCAGTTCTTCTGCCTGTCGTCCCAACCGGAACAGAATGGCAAAATCAGCAAAGCTCAAGCCATCTGTTGGGGTAGCGTTACCACTCCGACCAGTGCTGCGGGAAAAGCTGTCCACTCCACCGATCAACTCTTCAATCCGCCTGACAATCAACTCAGCCTCAGAACCTGGAGAGAGCGTACGGTGAAACTCAATCGCACCTTCAGGACAGTGATCCGCAGCAGAAAGTGGCAGACCGCTGCAGATCAGGTTACGGCAAATCAGACTGCCCGCTGCCTGCACTATCTTTCTGGGGAGCCGATAGCTAGTCTTTAACGGCAATAAAACCGTACCCGGCACCTCGGCAAAGCGGAAAAAATAGCGAAGATCGCCTCCCCTGAAGCCATAAATGGCCTGATCAGGGTCACCGATGGCAAAGACCGTTGCCTGCTCTGCCAGTAATTGCACCAGATCATATTGGGATCGGTTCAAGTCCTGAAATTCATCCACAAACAGGTGCTGAACAGCTTGCTGCACCCGCTGTTTGAATGATTGATCGGCATTCATAAGCTGTACACAGACCGGAATAATAGCATCCAAGTCAAGGGCGTTCAGGCGCACCAGTTCATCCACGTAGAGCTTGGTTTCTTCTGTCAGCGTCAGCTGGATACCGGAACAGTGGGCAGCAATAGCATTGGTGATTCTGCTGCGCTCAGCAACGCCACGATCAGCATACAGTCTCTTTAATAGACGTTGACGACTTTCAGGTCCAACCACGGTCAGCCCAGGATTATCCTGACGTAACTGTTCCAGGCAGAAGCGATGAAAGGTGCCGATAAACAGGTTTTCTGCCAGCAGACCGCAGCTTTTTTTCAGGCGTTCCTGCATCTCTTCAGCAGTGCGGGTCGTAAAGGTAATAGCAACCATACGGGTGGGATCAGCGCCCTGATCAAGCAAGCGCTGCAGGCGAGACACCAGGGTAAAGGTCTTGCCGGTACCTGGTCCGGCAGCCACCAACACGCGCCGACCATCAGCCTGAATGGCTGTCTGCTGCTCAGGATTAGGTCCGGTTGTCTTGAGAGCAACAGGTTCCGTTATTTTACGGGGTGGATCATTCTGCTTTAGTAATGGTTCTGATGCTGTTTTCTTGCGGCTTTTGGGGGCACGCTGCTCACCGAACAGCCCCCCCTGCCCTGCCAGTTGAACCAGTTCACCTTCTTCAAACAGACGGATCACACCAAATTCACCGTCATAGCCTGGCTGCCGGATTACGGTGCCTGCTCGCATCCGCTTAACCGCTTCAGCCAAGAGCGGTTCATGATCGTTGATCTGCTCCAGATCCGCATGTAACAGCAGGTTGAATTCTGATCCAAACTGAGTCAGCGCCCGGCCATACTGATGGATGACCTGTTTGGATGATGGACCAACCTGCAGCAGCTCACCAAGAATTTCCGTCAGCGGAATCAAGGAGTAAAACCCAGGTGCATCATCGTGATACTGTGGTGTTGCACGATCTGCCAACTCAAGTACCCGATGGTGAACCCCCACGGTAACCGGCTTTCCGCAGGCTGGACAAAGATTGTTCAAGCGACGGGTTTCATGGGGGTCAAGGCAGACCTTGCAGTCACGGTGACCGTCAAAATGGTATTTTCCCTCTTCAGGAAAAAACTCAATTGTGCCGCAAAAGGTATCGCGCCTGTTCTGCTTCAGGGCCTCACGCAAAGAAAAGAAATCGAACCCGGTATTGAACAGGTTGGCCTCACGCCCCAGCTTTGATGGCGAATGGCAGTCAGAGTTGGAGATCAGGGCACAATGATCCAGTCCTGAGATCAGGCGGTTCATTTCAGGATCAGAGGAAAGTCCGGTTTCAAGGGCAAAGATATGGCTGGTCAGGTCACCAAAACATTCTTCAATACTGTCAAAACCTGATTTGGAGCCAAACAGGGAAAACCAGGGGGTCCAGATATGGGCCGGCACCATAAAGGCATCGCTTGAACATTCCAGCAAGATCTCCAGCAGGTTACGGCTATCTAGCCCCAGAATTGGCCGGCCATCTGAGACAATATTGCCGATACCGGACAGTCGGGCATTCAGACGCTCAACCGAGGCGAAATCTGGCAGATACAGCAGATTATGCACCTTGCGGGTTGCTCCGCCCCGCTTGTAAATAGAACTGATCTCGGCAGATAACAGAAAGCGTACCGGAGTGTCAGGTTGTATCACCCCAGGCAGGATGGCAGGAATGGCCTTTTCATCTTTCAGGCGGTAAAAACCAGGCTCTGCAGGCTCCAACTGTTCTTTCAACAGCTTGAACCAACCGGGGTGAGTACAGTCACCGGTGCCGATGACCTGAATCCCTTTCAGCCGTGCCCAGGCAGCCAGACCTGCCGGGCTGCTGTCCGGGCTGGTGGCCCGTGAAAAGGGAGAATGGATATGCAGATCCGCACAATAGTTCATAGGTGGTGTGCCAATTGCGAAATGATCGGCCAGTCAGCCTCAGCCCAATCAAGGGTTGGTAGTTCATTTGGGGTAAGCCAGCAGGCTGCACTGTGCTCATGCAGGATCATGGTGCCTTCAAGAGAGTCACAGAAAAAGGGATAAAGCGTAACTTTAAAAGCTGGATAACTGTGGGTGACCGGTGGCAACCCCTGCCCTACCCTGACCGTAATCGCCAGTTCTTCCTGTAGCTCCCGCTGCAGACACTGTTCCGGTGTCTCGCCAGCTTCCAGCTTGCCACCGGGGAATTCCCATTTAAGCGGCAAAGACATGGTTGCAGAACGTTGGGTGGCCAGTATCAGGCCATCCATTTGGATGATGGCACAGGCTACATGAATATGTGGAATCTTGTCAGGCATGGCACTATCTGTATCATACTGCATCAAGAGGAACAATCAGGGAAAAGCAAAAGCCCGGCAACAAGGGTCGCCAGGCTTTTATTGAGCTTGCAAATTTCAGACTATTTCAGGCGGTTTGCATACAGCGGAAACTTCTTCATCATCTCATTTACCCGCTTCTGAATACCGGCCAGGGCCTCGTCATTGCCGATATTGGCAACAGCGTCGGCAATAAATCCGGCAACCTGCTCCATGTCGTTCTCTTTCAGGCCATGGGAGGTACAGGCTGGCGTACCAACCCGGATACCGGAGGTAACAAAAGGAGAACGGGTCTCAAACGGTACGGTGTTCTTGTTTACGGTAATGCCTGCCTTGTCCAGAGCCTCTTCAGCAGCCTTGCCGGTAATCTCGGTGCCGGTGAAGTTGATCAGCATCAGGTGGTTATCAGTACCGCCGGAAGTCAACTTAAACCCTTTTGCCATCAGGCATTCTGCCAGCTTGGCAGCGTTCTTGACGATCTGCTGCTGATAGGTCTTGAACTCAGGCTGCAGCGCCTCTTTAAAGGCAACTGCCTTGGCAGCAATCACATGCATCAACGGTCCACCCTGAATACCAGGGAAGATCTGGGAATTAATGGTTTTGGCAAACTCTTCACGACAGAGAATCATACCGCCACGGGGGCCACGCAGGGTCTTGTGGGTGGTGGTGGTAACAAACTCGGCATAGGGAACCGGGTTGGGGTGTACACCGGCAGCAACCAGACCGGCAATGTGGGCCATATCCACCATCACCTTGGCGCCAACCTTGTCAGCAATGGTACGGAAGGCCGGGAAGTCAATGATGCGGGGATAGGCGCTGGCGCCAACCACGATCATCTTTGGCTTATGCTCCAATGCCAGACGTTCGACTTCATTATAATCAATGGTTTCCGTGTCAGGAGAAACGCCGTAAGGCACCACTTTATAGAAGCGGCCCGAGAAGTTAACCGGGCTGCCGTGGGTCAGGTGACCACCATGGGAGAGATTCATCCCCAGGATGGTATCGCCTGGTTGGCAAACCGCATTGTAGACCGCCATATTGGCCTGTGAACCGGCATGGGGCTGCACATTGGCATGATCTGCACCAAACAGCTCCTTGGCACGCTCAATGGCCAGATTTTCAACCACATCCACATGGTGACAGCCGCCATAGTAGCGCTTGCCTGGGTAACCTTCAGCATACTTGTTGGTCATTACGCTGCCCTGAGCTTCCAGGACTGCTTCAGAGACAAAGTTTTCAGAGGCGATCAGCTCCAGGTTGTATTCCTGACGCTCGGTCTCATGCTGAATCGCTTCAGCAACTGCTGGGTCAAACTGGGAGAGAATTGACATCGTTCAAGCTCCTTATCTGGTGTATACGGTTAGTACAAAAAGGAAACGGGACTTTTGCAAGTCCCGCTTGATGATATAGTTGCTAACAGACGCTACTGACAACTCTTTTTCTCAATGTCAGTAATCTTGTCAAGACGACGTTGGTGACGGTCGCCTTCATAGGATGCATCCAACCAAGCTGCCACACAAGCCTCTGCTGTTTCTACCGACAGAATGCGGCCACCCAGAGCAAGGATGTTGGCATTGTTGTGCTGCTTGGCTAACTCTGCCATCTGAGGTGTGGTTACCAGGGCTGCCCTGATTCCTGGCACCTTGTTGGCGGCAATGGAAATACCGATGCCGGTGCCGCAGATGACAATACCGGCGTCAGCCTCACCATGCACCACCAGCAGGGCCACTGCTTCGGCAAACTCAGGATAATCAACCGAATCAGTTGTATAGGTGCCAGCATCAGCCACTTCAATGTCTCTACCCTGCAGAAACGGGATCAGGGCCTGTTTTAATTCAAATCCGCCGTGGTCAGAACCGATGGCAATCTTCATTGCTAGACCCTCTTGAACAGCAATGTGGCGTTGGTGCCACCGAAGCCCAGTGAGTTACTCATGACATAATCCACTTTAGTTTCACGAGCTGTGTTGGGCACATAATCAAGATCACATTCTGGATCAGGCTCTTCGTAGTTAATGGTTGGCGGAATAACATTCTTATCCAGCACCATACAGCTGATAACTGCCTCAAGCCCCCCAGCTGCACCCAGCAGGTGGCCGGTCATGGACTTGGTGGAGGAAACCATCAGTTTGTAGGCATGATCACCAAAAACCGATTTAATGGCCAGGGTTTCGTTCAGGTCATTAAAGTAGGTTGAAGTACCGTGGGCATTGATATAGCCGACCTGCTCAGGATTCACGCCGGCATTCCTGAGCGCCATCTTCATACAACGTGCTGCACCTTCGCCACCTTCTGCAGGGGTTGTCATATGGTAGGCATCACCGGTCAGACCATAGCCAACCACTTCGGCATAAATCTTTGCACCACGTTTTTTGGCGGCTTCATACTCTTCCAGCACAACGATACCTGCACCTTCACCAAGGATAAAACCATTACGTCCCTTGTCAAAAGGTCGGGAAGCACGCTGTGGCTCATCATTGCGATCTGATAATGCCTTCATTACGGCAAAGCCACCAATTCCCAGCGGCGTAACTGTTGACTCAGTGCCTCCGGCAATCATGGCATCGGCATCACCACGGGCAATCATGTGATAGGCATCACCAATGGAGTGGGTACCGGTTGCACATGCTGACACAGAAGACAGATTCGGGCCTTTAGCGCCGTATTTGATAGAGATATGACCAGGTGCCAGGTTAATAATCAGCATTGGGATAAAGAAGGGGGAAATTTTCTTGTAACCACCCTCTTGCAACGCAATATGGTACTTTTCAATGGCTGGCAAGCCACCCAAACCGGCTCCAACCAGTACGCCGACCTGCTCGGCATTCTCTTCGGTGATCTGCAGACCGGAATCTTCCATGGCAAACTGGGCAGCGGCCATGGCGTATTGAATAAAGAGATCCATTTTTTTGATCTCTTTTTTATCAATATACTGCTCCGCATCAAAATCCTTTACCTCACCGGCAATTCTTACCGGTAGAGAGCTGGCATCAAAGCGGGTGATATGGTCAATGCCGGAGCGACCACTCATCAGGCCATCCCAGTTTTTCTGATTGCCGGTTCCTAACGGGGAAACGGCACCCACACCGGTAACGACGACTCTTCTCATCTGTAAACTCCCATTCATAGTGGGTCTGGTAAAAAAGGAAAAGAGGGGACCAGTCCCCCCTTTTCAATCCTGCCGGTCTTCAGTCAGATCCTAGGTGTGCTCAACGATGTAATCAATGGCATCCTGAACGGTCTGGATTTTCTCAGCATCTTCATCAGGGATTTCGATGTCGAATTCCTCTTCAAGAGCCATAACCAGCTCAACGGTGTCAAGGGAGTCTGCACCCAGGTCATCCATGAAGGATGCCTCGGAAACAGCCTGTGCCTCGTCAACTCCCAGCTGCTCGGCAACAATTTCTTTTACTCTTTTCGCTACATCAGACATCTTACACCTCCGTGTGATATAAACCGTTGCTGGTTTTGTTTTTGAAAACGTCTCTGCTTCTTAGCAAACAGAAACGACAAATGTCAAAGCAATTTTTCAGGAGATTGGATCAATATCCAACCACCTGAAATCATACTACATATACATACCGCCATTAACCGCCAGCACATGGCCAGTGATGTAGGCAGAGGCCTCTGAGGCCAAAAAGACGACAGCATTGGCAATATCATCGGCTGAACCAAGCCGCTCCAGAGGAATCTGGGCTGCCAGTTCTCCACGTACTTTATCGGACAAGGCGTCGGTCATGGCAGTGGCAATAAAGCCGGGAGCAACGGCATTAACCGTCACATTCCGCTTGGCCATTTCACGGGCATTGGACTTGGTCAGACCGATCAGACCTGCCTTGCTGGCGCAGTAGTTGGCCTGTCCGGCATTGCCCATCTGCCCTACAATTGAGGCGATATTGATAATCCGACCATAGCGTTGCTTGCTCATCACCTTGAAGGCGGTACGGGTACAGACAAAGGCGCCTTTCAGGTTGACGCTCAGAACGGCATCCCAGTCTTCGTCCTTCATCCGCATGATCAGGCCGTCACGGGTGATGCCTGCGTTATTAACCAGGATATCCACCCGGCCAAAGGCCTCAACAGCTGCATCAATCATCCGCTCAACATCATCGGTAACAGTTACGTTACCAACCACGGCCAGTGCCTTGGCACCAGTTGCCTGCAGTTCTGCAACGGTTGCATCAGTGCTAGCCTGATCCATATCCATGGCTACAATGGTGGCACCCTGCGCTGCCAGCGCAAAGGCAATACTTTTCCCAATTCCTCGTGATGCACCGGTAATAACGGCTACTTTCCCTTTTGGCATAGTCTGTCTCCTCGTAAATAACTATCAGGATTGCTTATCTGCAAAGGTTGCCTTTAAATCTGCCTCGGTTACGACCTTGCCATCCACCAACGCCTTGGCGCTAAAGAACCAGATCCCACGTTTGCATGCCGTTGCTTCGACTTCAAAACGCAGCTGATCCCCAGGCATGACCGGTTTACGGAACTTGGCATTATCAATGCCGGTGAAATAGGTCACCTTGTCACGAATAGATTCATCGGACTGATAGGCCAAAATGCCGGCAACCTGCGCCATTGCTTCGATAATAAGAACCCCGGGCATAACCGGATGTCCAGGAAAATGGCCAGGGAAAAACGGTTCATTAATAGTGACATTCTTAAGACCGACAATCTTCTTTCCAACCTCAATCTCAAGAATGCGGTCAACCATCAAAAACGGATGGCGATGGGGCAGTATCTTCATAATCTGATTGATATCAAGCATAGGGAACACCCTCCTTTAAAACAGGAATCAGGCAGCTGCTTTTACACCGGCAGTGTCTTCAATGTTAACCAGGGTCATCTCTTTGTTGATCCGCTTTACCAGTCCGGTCAACACCTTACCCGGTCCGATCTCAACAAAGCGGGTTACCTCTTGATTGATCATGGCATGTACTGACTGTTCCCAACGTACCGGCGCACAGACCTGAGCCACCAGCAGTTCACGCACCCGCGCCGCATCCTGGTTCGCCACAGCTTCAACGTTGGTAATAACTGGCAGGGAAAGTGGGTGTACCAGCACGCAGTCGAGTACCTCTTTCAGGCGGTCGGCAGCAGGCTGCATTAAGGCGCAATGGAATGGGGCGCTTACCGGAAGCAACATGGCCTTGCGGAACCCTTTGGCCTTGGCCAGCTCAATAGTGCGGTTCACTGCAGTTGCGTGTCCGGCAATCACGATCTGTCCAGGGGAGTTAAAGTTTGCCGGAGCAACCACTTCGCCCTGCGCAGCCTCTTCGCAGATGGCTGCCAATACATCAGCTTCAATCGAAAGCATGGCCGCCATGGCCCCGACACCAACCGGCACCGCCTCCTGCATAAAGGTACCGCGGGAGCGCACGGTCTTGGCTGCATCAGCAAGAGACAGGGCACCGCTGCAAACCAGGGCGGAATACTCACCCAATGAGTGACCGGCAACACAATCAGCCTTTAGGCCGGTCTCCTGCTGCACCACCCGCAGGGCTGCAATACTTGCTGTTAAGATAGCAGGCTGGGTATTAAAGGTCAGCTTGAGATCCTCTTCAGGACCTTCAAAACAGAGCTTTGAAAGTTTAAATCCAAGCGCTTCGTCTGCCTCTTCAAAGGTCTGACGTGCTATGGAGAAATTTTCTGCCAGATCCTTGCCCATACCGGCATACTGGGAACCTTGTCCAGGAAACAGGAAAGCTGTTTTACTCATAATTATAACCCTTTATTGTAACGTTATACTGCTACCACTTTAACAATACTGAACCATAGGTAAAACCACCACCAAAGGCATCCAGCAGCACCAGATCGCCGGATTTCAGGCGACCTTCACGGTTGGCCTCATCCAGAGCCAAGGGGATGGAGGCAGAAGAGGTGTTGCCATATTTATGAAGATTAACAAAGATCCGTTCTTCAGGAATACCAACCCGCTTGCCGGTTGCCTCAATAATGCGGCGATTGGCTTGATGGGGAATCAACAGCGCGACATCATCAGCTGTGACTGCATTATGTTCAAGGGCTGCAACAGCAGCATCACCCATGGCGCGTACCGCATGCTTGAAGACTTCATTGCCTTCCATTCTCAGGTAATGCAGCTTGTCGGTAAAGGTGTTTGGTGCCGTAGCAGGATTTCTGCCGCCGCAACCAGGCTGGTACAACAGACCCCAGTGGGTGCCATTGGTAAAGATATGGCTTGAAAGTATCCCCTGTTCACCACCATCAGCTTCCACCACAACCGCACCAGCCCCATCACCAAACAGGATACAGGTGTTACGGTCGGCGAAATCCACAATACGGGTGAGCACCTCTGCCCCCATGACCAGCACCTTGCGCGCCATACCACTCTTGATATACGCCTCAGCCATATTCAGGCCATAAATAAAACCTGAACAGGCAGCTGAAAGATCAAATGCAGCGGCATTATGAGCACCCAGTTCTTTTTGGATGATACAGGATGTAGCAGGAAACGGGAAATCAGGAGTGACGGTACCCAGGATAATCAGGTCAAGCTCTTCTGGCGAGACATTGGCCATTTCAAGAGCCCGGCGTGCTGCCAGTGTGGCAAAGGTGGAAGTGTATTCGTTCTCAGCAGCAATCCGACGTTGTTTAATACCGGTTCTGGTGGTGATCCACTCATCATTGGTATCAACCAGTTTTTCAAGGTCGTGATTAGTAAGAACCTTATCGGGAACAGCAGAACCGGTTCCCGTGATGCGGGCGCGCAGCATGTGACCCCCAACCGGAACTGAGGGAGATCTGGTTCCGGCACGTAAATAACAGATGGAAGGAAACCTACGGTCAGGAAACTGGCGGTACAGATTGATTGCTGCGTGGAAACAGTGCCCCGTAATTTTCAGACAGTTTCTCGGCAATACGTTCTGTTACGCCACTGGTTGCATAATCATGGGCAAAGCGGATGGCATTCTTGATCGCCTTGGCATTGGAACCGCCATGGCAGATCATGCCAACGCCGTTAATACCGATCAGAGGTGCGCCGCCATACTCAGCATAGTCAACAGTCTTTTTAAAGCGTTTAAAGGCGCCGCGCATGAACAGATAGCCCATCTTGGCTATCATATCGCCCATAATCTCACGCTTTAACATGGTACCGGTCGCCTCAGCCAGCCCTTCAGACAGCTTAAGCACCACGTTTCCCACAAAACCGTCGCAGACCACTACCTCAACCGTGCCTTTGAAGATATCACGGCCTTCCACATAACCGGCATAGTTCAGTGATGTTTGGCGCAGAATAGCATTGGTTTCGCGGGTCAGTTCATTGCCCTTGGAATCTTCTTCACCATTGGAAAGCAGACCGATGCGAGGATTAGGAATGCCCAGCGCATGCTTGGCATAGACCTGTCCCATAATGGCAAACTGCACCAGATGGGAGGCCTTGCAATCAACATTGCCCCCCACATCCAGCACCAGCGTCTTGCCTTCAAGGGTCGGAAAAACCTGGGCTATGGCTGGCCGTTCAATTCCGCTGATCCGCTTCAGGACGAACATACCGGCAGCCATGGTGGCACCGGAATTACCGGCACTGACCGCAGCACAGGCCTGACCATCCTTGACCAGTTCAAAGGCTAGACGAACCGATGAATTACGCTTTTTACGTACCGCATCAGAGGCAGAATCATGCATTCCCACCACCTCACTGGCATGGTGAATGGTGATATCAAGCCCTGACGCAGCATGACGATCTAGTTCCTGACGGAGACGATCCTCATCTCCGACCAGAACAATCGGAATACCGAACTGACGGGATGCAGCAACAGCACCCTCAACCTCAATGGCTGGGGCGTTGTCGCCTCCCATGGCATCAACAGCAACTCTCATGGACATGCAAGTCAGGCCCGATTAGGCCTGCTTCGCAGCCCCGACTACTTCCTTGCCTTTGTAAATTCCGCAGGAAGGGCAGGCGCGGTGCGGCATTTTAGGGGATTTGCACTCTGGGCAGACCGACAGGCTGGGGGCGGTCAGAAAATCGTGGGCCCGACGCATATTCTTACGTGATTTGGATGTTTTCTTCTTGGGTACTGCCATGGCTGATACTCCTTTGTTGGTGGCCTTGAGACCACTGTTTATGGGCGGACTTTGAAGTCCTTTAAAGCAGCAAACTTGGATTGCTTCTGTTCAATAATACAACTACAGGAACCGGAATTCAGGTCAATGCCACAGACCGGACATAACCCTTTGCAGTTCTCTGAACAAAGTGGTTTAAGCGGGATCTCCAGGGCAACCTGCTCGGCGATCTCAGGCAGCAGATCAATTTCATCACCACTGAAGCAGGTGGAAATCAGATCATGTTCGCCAAGTTCAACTTCGTCTTCTTCTTCGTGATTTGCTGCACTGTCTTCACGGAAGAAGATCGTAAACTCTGAATGCACGGTTCGGTCAAAACTGCAGAGACAGCGGGAACAGTCCAGCTGAACCGGTACTGTTACGGTTCCTTCAACGCGATAGTGGTCAAGCTCCCGTCCAGCTGTTAACGCAACCTGCACAGAACCGGTAAATCGACACTCACCAGCAGCCACCATCTCGGCAAGAACCGGAAATGATTCTGCCGGTTCATTGAAGGAATACTCCCGAACGGCTTCCTTGATATGTTCGGTTCTGACCTTCATGCACGTACCTCTGGCTGTGGAGGGTTAAGAAATGAGGTAATATAGTGAAAGCTGATAGTTTGTCAAGAATAAAGAGCTTTTTTACTTTATTGTGGCACAAACGCCCCACGGTCAGTAATCCGCTTGAGGGTTGCCACAATCAGCTTGGCTGACTGCTCCAGGTCCCCCAGCGACACCACCTCTACCGGCGTATGCATGTAACGCAACGGTAACTTTACCAGGGCAGTGGCCACGCCGCCCCGGGAAATCTGCATCACATTTGCATCAGTTCCGGTTGCGCGGGGATTAGCGGTCAATTGCACGGCAATCTTATCCTTCTGGGCTGTAGCGTACAGCAGCTCAAACAGGGCATGGTTGATATTGGCGCCACGGGTTAGAATCGGCCCCTTACCCAGGGCAACCTCACCATTATGCTTCCGCTCAACATCCGGCTGGTCAGTGGCAAAATCCACCTCAACACAGATACCGATATCTGGATTAACCGTGTAGCAGCTGGTGGTGCCACCGCGCAGACCGATCTCCTCCTGTACTGATGAGACACCATACAGATCAACCGGAAGTTTTTTCTTTTCTGCTGCCACCAGACGCAGCACCTCTGCCACCACAAAGGAGCCAGCCTTGTCATCAAAGCCACGGGATGCGACCCGGTCACCCTGCAGACGGGTAAACTCGCTAGCAAAGGTGATACAATCCCCTACCCGCACCAGCTTCTGGGCCTCTTTTTTATCCTTGGCGCCAATATCAATATACTGGGCCTCCAGCTTGACCACGGTTTCGCGGTCCTTGGCATCCATCAGATGGATCGGTCGCTTGCCCACCACCCCTGACAGTGGCCCATCAGCCGTATGGATATGCACCACCTTACCCGGCGTCAGATGGGCATCCACCCCACCAATGGCGGCAAAATAGAGAAATCCTTTATCATCAATATACTTAACCTGCAGACCGATCTCGTCAGAATGTCCAACCAGCATTACCTTGGGACGATCCTTGCCTTGCCCAGGAATAAAACCATAGACATTTCCCATTACATCACTACTGACCTGGCAGTAGGGAGCAACATAGTCACGAAACAGTCGCTGGGCAGGTTGCTCATAGCCAGAGGGACTGGGGGCTGCCAACAGTTTTTCAAGAAACGCCAGTGATTCTTTACGCATCAGATCTCTCCTTATAAATACATGTGGTTATGATAGAACCTCTACACTTTTGCTGTATGTTTGAAAGAAGCACTTGATCATATTGCAGGTTGGCATCGGTCTGAACTTTTTTGATCACGATACCGGACTGCTGCCAATGAATCAGGTTGTCCCGTGCATGGCCCTGCACTTCTGATAGTCGGTCAGGATGACAGACAAGCTGTAACCCTTCAGTTGACAGGAACTGCCCTGCAAGCATTTCAACCAGATCATAATACAGTTGAGCCTTAACCAGCTGCCCCAAGGCAGGGTGCCAGCAACCAGCCAGAATAGCACCGTCCACAGACAGTCCTTCTTCGGCCTGCAGGCCGATCCGAATAACCGGTATACCTGCCTGCAGACAGAGATGCAACATTCGCGCACAGTTTTTTACACCCTGTTCAAGACCGGGCGGTTGATACTGGCCAGCGTTAAACTGATCTGCCAGTGCAGTGCCTGAGAGTACCACTGCCGGATAGATCCGAACAAACTCTGCTCCTGCGGCAATAACCCCCTTAACGCTGGCCAGAGCCTTTACCTGGGTATCTCCAGGCAGGCCGGGTAACAGTTGAGCACCAACCTGAAACCCTGCAGCCTTGACGCGCTGAATAGCAGCTAGACTCTCAGCTGCAGTATGACCTCGCCTGCTCTGTTGCAGCACCTGATCATCAAGTGATTGCACCCCAACCTCAATGGTGGTTACCTTGTGGTTTGCAAGAAATGCCAGTACTGCTTCATCAAGTGCATCAGGTCTGGTTGAAATTCTTACACTTTTAATTTTTTGTTGCTCTATCAGTGATTGAACAGCACCAAGCAACTGCTCCTGTTGCTTTCTGGGCAACAAGGTAAAACTGCCACCATAAAAGGCAACTTCAGCAACCCTATCAGGAGAACGGGCCAGCCACTGCTGCACGGTTTCTTGTATCAGCTCTGCTGATGGCAGATCTTGTTTAACACCGGAAATCAGATGCTGGTTACAGAAGAGACAGGTATGTGGACAGCCTGCATGGGGGATAAAAAACGGGATAATCAAAGGACGCATGATGCCTGGATTAACTCCTCAAGCGGGCTAAAGCTGCCTCTGCTGCTGACTGCTGGGCTGCTTTTTTACTGCGGCCCTGCCCTTGCCCCAGCACGGTGCCATCGACAACCACCGCTACACTGAAGAGGCGGTCATGGTCAGGCCCCTGCTGATCAACCAGATTATAAACCGGAGTTGGTTGCTTTCTGGCTGCCAGCAGCTCCTGCAGTTCACTCTTGGCATCATGTTGTGCTGAAGCACCTGACCCAATGGCAGCAACCAACGGTGTATAGATCTGCTTAATCACCTTTTGTACTGCCACAAATCCGGCATCACAGTAGATGGCGCCGATCAACGCCTCAAACACATCAGCCAGAATAGAGGGGTTGGTGCGTCCCCCTTCCCGCTCCGCTCCTTTGCCCATCAGAATCAGTGAGGCGATCCCTGCATCAACAGCCAGCCCGGCCAGGCGGGGCTGATCAACCAGAGAAGATCGCAAACGGGACAGGTCTCCCTCAGGAAGTCCGGGAAACTGCTGATAAAGCAGGTCTGCCAGTAACAGTCCCAGCACCGCATCTCCCAGAAATTCAAGCCGCTGGTAGTCAGTAGCCCCTTCCTGGCGTGCCTCATTCAGATAGGAAGGATGGGTCAGAGCCTGCTGTAGCAGGGTTTGGTTGACAAAACGGTGGTTAAGTATCGATTCTGGAAAGAGTGACATGGGCAGGAGTATACGGGATGCACCGGTTGGCTGCAAGTAGCTTTGATTGTTGATTTGCGTTGCCAAGTATAGCCTGGATGCCTATAATGATCCACTTTCATGGAGACCGTATGTTTATTACCTTTGAAGGCATAGAAGGCTGTGGCAAAAGCACCCAGATTACGCTGCTTGCGGATGCCCTGCAACAGGCTGGTCAACGGGTGCTGCTCACCCGTGAACCGGGCGGTTGCCCCATAGCCAACCAGATCCGCAGCGTTTTGCTGGATGCTGCCAACACAGCTCTGGTACCAATGGCTGAACTGATGCTGTACGCTGCTGCCCGGGCTCAACATCTGGCAGAGGTGATCCGCCCGACCCTTTCAGACGGCGCCATTGTACTCTGCGACCGGTTCAGCGATGCCACCCGTGCTTACCAGTCCTTTGGCCGTGGCCTGGATCGCCAGACCATCGAAACCCTGAATGACCTGGCCTGCAATGGCATCAGCCCTGATCTGACCCTACTGCTTGACTGTCCGGTTGAGGTTGGTCTGGGACGTGCCAGGCAGAGGATAGAAAGCACCAGCGGCCCTCGGGAAGAGCGGTTTGAACTTGAATCGCTTGCCTTCCATCAACGGGTACGGGATGGCTATCTGCAGCTTGCAGCAGAAGAACCGGACCGTTTTGTGACTGTAGATGCGACCGGTCAACCGGATCAGGTAGCGCGTGCTATTTCAGACGCACTGTTGCCGCGCCTTGTGGTACCTGCCTAGATGCCACTCAGTGCAATAAAAGGCCAAAATCGCGTCATAGATGCCTTGAAACGCTCCATCACTGCCAATCGGGTGGCCCATGCCTACCTGTTTGAAGGACCAGATGGCTGTGGGCGACGCACCACCGCTTTGGCCCTGATGCAGGCGCTTTTTTGTAAGGAACCGATTGATGGCGATGCCTGTGGCAGCTGTTCGTCCTGTCGTAAACTGGCTTCCGGCAACCATCCTGACCTGCATCTTCTGTCACCATTGCCGGATAAACGGGATATCAGCATTGAGCAAATCAGGGAGCTACAGCAACAGCTTTCTCTGCGTCCCTTTGAGGCTAAGCGCAAGGCCTGCCTGATTGAACCAGCAGAACGGATGAATGAAAAATCAGCCAATGCGCTGTTAAAGACCCTTGAAGAACCACCGGGACATGCGATCATTATCCTGCTGACAACCCAGGCGGATCTGCTGCTATCAACCATCCGCTCCCGTTGTCAGCACCTGCGCTTCAGCCCACTGGATGACAGCTCTGTGGTAGAGTTGCTGGTGCAACAGGGAATGGCGTCTTCAAAGGCGCTGGAACTGGCTCCGCTGGCAGAAGGAAGCATGGAACGGGCCACTGCGCTGGAAGAAGAATCAGATGCAGTGCGACGCCAGGAGTTGTTGGCACTGTTGTCAAAGGTATCATCAAAACATATTGCCACTGTTTTTGATGTTGCCGAGTCAGTGGCCGGTGGACGGGAAGAAACCGTTCTGACCTTCAATCTGCTGATATCATTATTGCGTGACCTGCTACTGATCCGTTCCTGCGGACAGGTTGGCATAGCAAATCGTTTTTTACATACTGAACTTACTGCTGAAGCCGCCCGTTTTACCCCGACTGGCAGTATGGAAATCCTTGAGCGTGCCCTTGAAATCAGACGGGCGGTTCAGGGTAATGCCAACCCAAAGCTGGCAATGGAGCGCTTCCTGCTGACCTATGATCGTTTACGAAAAGGAGTCTGATACGTGATACGTGTTGTTTCCATACAGTTTAATCCGGCAGGCAAGATGTATGATTTTAATGCCGGCGACCTTGATTTAAAGCCAGGAGATCGGGTGGTGGTTGAAACCGAGCGGGGCATCAGCCTGGGGTCTGTAGTAACCGGCCCGGAAGAAAAAGATGAAACCAGCTTCAGTCATCCCCTGGCACCGGTTCAACGCCTGCTGGGGCCAGAGGATGAAAAGACCCTGGCCCATCACAACCGTCGGGAAAAAGAGGCCTATGACTTCTGCCTGCGCCGGATCAAAGAGCGCAACATGGATATGAAACTGGTCCGGGTTGAGCATCTCTTTGATGGTAGCAAGGCGATCTTTTATTTTACCGCTGATGGCAGGGTTGATTTTCGTGAGCTGGTCAAGGATCTGGCCCACACCTTCCACACCCGGATCGAGATGCGCCAGATCGGGGTGCGGGATGAAGCCAAGATGGTTGGCGGCCTGGGGATCTGCGGACGTGAACTGTGCTGCGCCTCGTTTCTGCGGGACTTTCAACCGGTATCGGTCAAGATGGCCAAGGAGCAGAACCTTGCTCTGAACCCATCCAAGATCTCAGGACAGTGCGGCAGACTGCTCTGCTGCCTTGATTATGAATATGAGACCTACTGTGACCTGCGGAAAAACTTCCCCAAGTGTGGCAAGCGGGTTCGCACGGTCCAGTACAGCGGTACCGTAGAAAAGATGAACCTCTTGACTGGCGAACTGATCCTGCGCCAGGAAGATGGCAAACAGATCTCTGTAAAGGTCAAAGAACTGCTTGATGAAAACAGCCCGCTTGCTGCCCAGCCAGAACCGGCAAAAGAACAGGAACAGGTCCAGCACCAGCAGGCCCCGCGCCGACCACGTGAACAACAGCCCCAACAGAGACGTCAACGCCCTGCACCTTCAGCGGCAGCAGCAACAGCTCCTGCTCCAGAAGCTGTTGCTCATATAGCAACAAAAGCTCCAGTAGCTGAAAAAGCCGAGGCTGCCACCCAGCAGCCCAAGGCTGATGACAAGCAGAAGCGTAAAAAGCGTAACCGGCGTCATGGACATCGTAAGCCATCTGATCAGAAAACAGAAAGACCACCCCAGGAGTAATCAGCAATGAAACCAACTTTTTACGTTACCACACCGATCTACTACGTTAACGACGTGCCCCATATCGGCCATGCCTATACCACTGTTGCGGCCGATGTTCTGGCCCGTTACAAGCGGATGAAGGGGTTTGATGTCTTTTTTCTGACCGGCAGTGATGAACATGGTCAGAAGGTTGAAAAGGCTGCCCAGACTAACGGCGAAACTCCGCTTGAACTTGCAGACCGTGTGGTAAAGCGCTTTCAGGCACTGTGGGAAAAGCTGGGCATCTCCCACAACGACTTTATCCGCACGACCCAGGAACGCCACAAGCAGGGTGTCACCCATATCTTTAAACAGTTGATGGAACAGGGTGATATCTATCTGGGCGAGTACGAGGACTGGTACTGCACCCCTTGCGAGACTTTCTGGACCGAGACCCAGGTAGAAGATGGCAAATGCCCGGATTGTAACCGTCCGGTTGAAAAACTGAAGGAAGAGTCCTACTTCTTCAAGATGAGCGCCTATGGTGAAAAACTGCTGGCCCATATTGAGGCAAATCCTGAATTTATCCAGCCCAAGACCAGACGTAATGAGATCATCTCCTTTGTTAAAGAAGGGTTACGTGACCTGTCCGTATCCCGCACCTCTTTTTCCTGGGGTATTCCGGTGCCTGGTAATGAGCGCCATGTCATCTATGTCTGGTTTGACGCCCTGACCAACTACATCAGTGCACTTGGCTATCCAAATTCTGATGGCAACTATGGTCGTTACTGGCCTGCCGATGCCCACCTGATCGGCAAGGATATCCTGCGTTTCCATACGGTCTACTGGCCAACCTTCCTGATGGCAGCTGGTCTGCCGATCCCCCAGAAGGTCTTTGCCCATGGCTGGTGGACAGTGGAAGGCCAGAAGATGTCAAAGTCTCTGCAGAACGTTGTTGAACCAAACATGCTGATCGACAAGTATGGCGTGGATGTGGTGCGCTACTTCCTGATGCGTGAGGTACCCTTTGGTCTGGATGGTGATTTCTCCCACGGATCATTGATCAACCGGATCAATTCTGACCTGGCCAACGACCTGGGCAACCTGCTGTCCCGTTCAACCGCCATGCTGGTCAAATATTTTGATGGCATCCTGCCTGCGCCAGGTCCTTTTTCAGAGCTTGATGGCACTCTGAAGGCCAAGGCTGAAGGGATGATTACTGCGGTTGATAACTGCATGGATGAGCTGGCCTTCAGTAAGGCCCTGCAGGCAATCTGGGATGTTATTTCAGCCGGCAATAAATACATTGATGAAACCGCACCCTGGGGCCTTGCCAAAGATCCTGCCAAGCGTGAGCAACTTGCAACCGTCATGTATTGTCTGCTTGAGGCCCAGCGATTGGTACATTCTCTGGTAGCGCCATTTATGCCTGACACCGCACGCAAGGCGCTTGCCTGTCTTGGCTGGCAGAAGGAAGCAGCTGAAGAGGATCTGGTCTGGGGCAAACTTGCCCCAGGTACTGCAATTGAAAAGGCGGCAGCGTTGTTCCCGCGGATTGAAACAAAAGAATAGTTCCAATAGAAATGGGGAGGCCGATTCGGCCTCCCCATTTTTCTTCATCATCTCGTATCAAAATTGTCTCTATGAGCAGGAAGAACCAAACTCCGGAGAAATCACAAAACCTTCCCGCATACCAGAATTAACAAAGTCAATCACCTGACCATCCAGAAAAGAGTTCAGACTTTTTTCTGCAAGCAATTCAATCCCGTTCAATGTCAGCTTGTTATCATTTTCACCCGGCTCATCCAGAGCCAGCCCCAGACGGGGTCCGCCTCAACCAAAACCTTCAAACACCACCCGCAGCAGTTTGCCGGGGTTCTGGGCCAGAATCGGCTCCAGAGCTGTCTTTGCTGCATCCGTAATTTTCATAACGATGCTCCTTTAGAAGTATTCATATATCTGAATATATCAAGTGAGACTAACAAAAGCCAGAAAATTTTAAAAATTACTAAGCCAGAAATGAGCAGCAGTAGTCAGCTACGGTCTGAACCTTCATGGTGAAGGAAGAGTTTGCTGCAACCTCAAACGACTGCCCGCCGCCAATCCGCCGCCAGCCGGTCTCACCAGCCAGTTGCAGGTCCAGTTCGCCGGTCAGTATCTCCATCAATTCAGCAGCACCGGTGTTAAAGGTATATTCACCCGGTTGCATGATCCCCAATGTCTTCTTGGAACCATCAGGAAACAACACAGTGTGGCTGGCAACAGCACCATTAAAATAGATATTTGCTTCACGAACAACGGTTACACCTGCAAACTCTGACATACGCCTACTCCTTTGATCATTAGATATGTCTTAAAAAAGGTAAAACTCACCTTTAAACAGCTATGGCAAAACAACGAAAACCTTATCAACAAAATTAAATTCATGAATTTCAAGCAATTGCAAAACATGGCACGCCTGATGCTCTTTGATGAGTAACACATCTCACAAGGAGGAGTACCATGAAACGGCTTATTTTCGCAATTACCGCATCACTGATTACCCTGGCAACAGCATCATTTGCAGAAGAGGTTAAAATAGTCGGCCCTGTTATCAAGGTTCAGGCCGAAGCTGGCAAGGCATCAGTCGTGATCAAGGACAACACCAGTGGCAAGGATATTACCGTTACTGTAACTGATCAACTAACGGTGGATAAACTTACTGATAAACGAATCACCACCGGCGATGAAGTTCGGGTAAAATACGACACTAAAGACAATATTTCCAAGCTTTTCAGAAAAACAGCCGGTTGTTAAATGTTTACAGGGTCAGACCACACGGTCTGGCCCTTTTTTAATGCTTTAATTCGGCGGTGGTGCCTGCGAACCCGGCCCAATCCGTAAATTCGCCGTGGCAATATAGATTTCCCTCAAAAACCAGACCAATCCAAGTACCATGGAGAGCATGGCACAGATAAACAGGATCGCCACCGGAATGGAAGGATCAATCCCAAGAAAGGCGCCGATAAACATCAGTGCGATAACGGTACAGACCAGGAAAGCAGTGGTTGTACAGAGGTTAATGGCCCTACCGATCAGCTTGGCCCGTATGGCCAGTGTGTTAAGGTCACTACGAATCAGTTCCTTATGCTCATCAAGCGTAGCGATTTCAAAACGTGATTCAAGCAGGCGGGCACGGTCAATCACCCGTCCCAGCCGGTTGGTTAACACCGAAAGAATAGCACCGATACCGGTCAGCAGAAAAACCGGTGCCACTGAAAGCTGGATGGCATGGGAAACCGTATTAACGTCTGACAAGGTACGCTGCATTGTTCAACACTCCTGACCTAGCGTCGTCCATTCCAGTCAAACTTTTCTGGATGACCATCGGTCTGCCAGGAACCGTAGAATAATTTAAAACCTTCTTCAAACTGGATATCCAATCTGCCGGTACCATACTTGTCTGTCCAGACACAACTGACACGGGGAGGCGTTGATTTGGCTGTACAGGGAAACAGAATCCCTTCAACCAAGGTATCTTTCTCTTCAAAGGTATAGTTGCCAGCCAGATCCCCCTGCTGATTAATCTCAAAGGTCGTGTTTCCCTTCAATAATTCACCAGCGCTGTGAATATCACTTTGGTAGCTGCCTATGGCCCAGTGAAACCACTCAAGCGGTTCACCCGGTCCAGCCTGTGCAACAACAGCAATAGCGACAATCAACAAAGAGAAGATAAACGTTCTTTGCAGTATCCTGATAATCATACGGTTCCTCCCTTGCAAGTTATGCAATAGCGGCCAACTCCAAACGGGTTCCCCAACGGCGCAACAGCTCTTCTTTTATCCTTTGTCCATCCGGCATTGTCAACCCAGGATCATGCTCCAGCAATTCCAGGGCTACTGTGCGAGCCTGCTCCAATATAACGCCATCCCGCAGAATACTTGCCACCCTGAAATCAGGCATGCCGGATTGCCGCGTACCCAGAAAATCGCCTGGACCGCGGATTTCAAGATCAGCCTCGGCAATCCTGAAACCATCGGTGGTGGCCTCCATCACCCTGAGCCGTTTCTCACCATCTTCAGACAGTTTGCCCGCTGTTAACAGTATACAGTGTGACTGATGACTGCCACGCCCTACCCTGCCCCGTAACTGGTGTAGTTGGGACAGACCAAAACGCTCGGCATGCTCAATTACCATCAGGGTGGCATTGGGCACATCAATCCCCACCTCAATCACGGTGGTGGCCACCAGGATGTCCAGTTCATGGTTTTTAAATGAGGCCATCACCGCCTCTTTTTCCTCCGGCTTCATCCGGCCATGCAACAGCCCCAGCTTAAGTCCAGGGAAAATATCAGCCTGCAGATGTTCAGCCATCTGGGTTGCGGCCTTGAGATCAGACTTCTCAGACTCTTCAACCAGAGGATAGATAACGTATGCCTGACGTCCCAGACCAACCTCTTTATGAATCATTTCGTACACCTGTTTACGGCGTGATTCAAAATATATCTTGGTATTGATGGGAGTTCTACCTGGTGGCAGCTCATCAATCACTGACAGGGAAAGATCACCAAACAGGGTCATGGCCAGGGTACGGGGGATCGGGGTGGCGGTCATGACCAGAATGTCAGGATTAGCCCCTTTTTTCTTAAGGATACTACGCTGCAGAACACCAAAGCGGTGTTGCTCATCCACAATACCTAATCCCAGACGACTGAACTCAACCTTATCCTGAATCACCGCGTGGGTACCGATCACAATGGCTGCCCGGCCATCAACCACCTGCTGCATCGCCTCTTGCTTGGCCTTACCCCGCATACCAGAGGTAAGTAGGACAACAGTGATACCCAGCTGGTCGCACCAATGGTGAATATTGTGCCAATGCTGTTCAGCCAGGATCTCGGTAGGTGCCATGATTGCCACCTGGTACTCATTTTCAACCGCCACCAGTGCAGCCATCAGCGCCACCAAGGTCTTGCCGCTACCAACATCCCCCTGCACCAAGCGATGCATCGGGTGGGGAGCCATCATATCAGCCTTGATCTCAGACAGTACCCGTCGCTGGGCACCAGTCATCTGAAACGGCAACAGCTTGACCAGCTCTTTGGTATAACGATGGGTAACCTGAAACGAGATTCCTGTCTCAAGGGCCACACCGCGCTTTTTCAGGGCCAAACCCAGTTCCCAGAAAAAGAACTCATCAAAGGCCAAAGAACGGTGGGCCAGAGTACGGCCTTCATTGAGATCATTCAGGGGCGCTTCTGAAGGTGGCAGATGCACCAGACCAAGCGCTTCCTGTAGCGGAAGATACTGATAGCGACCCAACAGGGACTGAGGCAGGATGTTTTCAAGGTTAGGGAGAAAGCTATCAACCACCTGACGCATCACCCGCCGCATCCCCTTTTGATGCAAACCTTCCGTCAAGGGATAGACCGGCACGATCCGCCCAAAATTGACCGGATCAGCAGCCATCACAGCGTTCACATCGGCACCATTTTCTAACCATTCAACATCTGGATGATGCACCTCAGGTTTCCATCCAAAACTGGTCACCTCACCGGTAAAAACCCCCTGTTTACCTATCTGCCAAGTCCGTTTCATCCAGACACCATTGGCATGAAACCACTTCAGTACGATACTGCCACTCTCATCCTGCACCACCGCCTCAAAGACCTTGCGCCCCCCTTTGGTGGTGGCACTTTCAGCAGAAACAATTGTGCCTTGAAAGACCTGTGTCAGCCCGGGTTTTAACTGTCTGATGGGAATGAGTTGACGGCGGTCTTCATAGCGGTGGGGCAGACAAAACAAGGCATCTTCAACCGTATGAATACTGCGCTTGGCAAGCAGTTCAGCCAGCTTGGGGCCAACTCCTTTAAGAAACTGGATACCGGTCTGAAGGTTTTTGCGGGCAATCGCCTGTTGTACTGAAACCACAGGCGGCACTACTGTAACCAGTTTACGCAGCAGCAAGCCTGTATCATTGGCTTCAATACCCACACAGTCGCCCGGCTGAAGACCAAGCTGTAGCAGCTCCTCTGCGGGGATTAACAGTGAACCGGTATGATCAACCTGAAGTTTTGTCATGGCAGTAGGGTCAGTGGCCAATCATGAGGTAAATCTCAAGTTACTTTATGAAAAATCACTCCCGAAGCGGCGTGGGAAGCTAATCAGGAAAACGAATGATTTTGAGTTGTTTTTAAAGGGCTGTTAAAACGTTACCGCTCCCATATCTCTTTTTTGTCTTTGCCCAGATAAGCCCGCTTAACCTCGGCATTTTCCAGTAGTTCGTCTGCAGCACCTTCCAGAATCACCTTGCCGGTTTCCAGCACATAGCCTCGATCAGCCAGTTTGAGGGCTGCTTTGGCGTTCTGTTCCACCAGCAGGATCGTGACACCCCGTTCATCCCGTAGACGCTGCAATACCCGAAAGATTTCCTGCACCACCAACGGTGCCAGACCCATGGATGGTTCATCCAGCAGCAACAGTTTAGGACGGGCCATCAAGGCACGACCAATGGCCAGCATCTGCTGTTCACCACCGGACATGGTACCGGCTGCCTGTTTGCGGCGTTCTTCCAGACGGGGAAAGAGCTGAAAAATCTCTTCCTTGTCTTTCAGGATCTCTGCCTTGGGATCACGCGCACGGTAGCGCAGGTAGGCCCCCAGCTCAAGGTTTTCATCTACGGTCATCGGTTTAAAGACCTGGCGGCCTTCAGGTACCTGAGATATGCCCAGCTTGACGATCCGATCCGGGGCCAGGGCCTTAATCTCCTCTTTCTGGAAGAGCAGATCACCGCCATTGGCAGGTGTTACACCAGAGATGGTGTTCAGGATGGTGGTCTTGCCGGCACCATTGGCACCGATCAGGGTGACGATCTCCCCTTCTGCCAGATGCAGGGAGACATTCTTAAGGGCATGGACCTTACCGTAGTAGGTATTGATATTTTTAAGTCTTAACATTATTCGTCGTCACCTAAATAGGCTGCAATAACTTCCGGGTTATCCTGAATTTCCCGCGGTGTTCCTTCGGCCAGTTTCTGGCCCAGGTTCAGCACCACGATCCGGTCACAAATATCCATGACCAGCTCCATGTCGTGCTCCACCAACACCACCGTTACTCCCAGATCACGGATCTTACGGATTAGCTCAGCAAGGCCAACAGTTTCCTGGGAGTTTAGGCCGGCAGCAGGTTCATCCATCAGGATCAAGCGTGGTTTGCAGGCCATGGCCCGGGCGATCTCCAGCATTCTGCCCTTACCAAAGGGCAGGTTTGATGCCTGGACATCAGCCAGTTGTTCGATACCAACAAAGCGCAGCCACTCATGGGCCTCTTCGCGGATGCGGCGTTCTTCCGTTATCGCCCAAGGGGCCTTGAAAGAACAGGCAAACAGTCCGCTTTTACTCTTGCTGTGCAGACCAACCATGACGTTTTCAAGTACAGTCATCTGACCAAAAAGCTCGATATTCTGGAAGGTACGTACCATCCCTTTGGCAGCCAGACGCTCCACCGGAATGCCGCTGATGTCGCTACCTTCAAAGATCACCTGACCTCTGGTCTGTTGATAGATACCGGTCACAATATTAAACAGGGTGGTCTTGCCAGCACCATTGGGGCCGATCACACCGGTAATCTGATCAGCATGGATAGAAAAGGATACGTCGTTTAAGGCAGTAACCCCGCCAAAGATCTGGGTGATGCCTTGTAGTTCAAGCATGGGCACCCCCCTTTTTGTTCTTCAGGCCGGTAATCTTGCGAAACAGGTCAGGTATACCACGCACAAGTCCACCAGGCATGAAAATGGTCATGACCATCAGCAATCCGCCATAAAAGACAATGTCATAGTCATGCATAAAACGCAGGAATTCAGGAAGCAGTGTCAACAGCAACGCCCCCAGGAAGGAACCATAGATACTGCCCAGACCACCGATCACCACCATGGTCAGCAGCTCTACCGAAATATTGAAACCAAAGGAGGGAGGTGCCACAAAGGTCATGACATGGGCATACAGGGAACCGGCAATGGCGCAGATCATGGCAGACAGGGCAAATACCTGCACCTTAAGCAGACGTGCATTCACCCCCATTACGCGTGCTGCCACCTCAGCATCATGGATCGCCCGAAAGGCCCTGCCAATACGTGAGTTTGCCAGGTTGACCGACAACAGTACACAGCCCAGCACAAAGCTCCAGACCAGATAGTAGTTCTTAAGGTCGCTATCAAAGACAAGTGGCCCCAATTCCAGGTTGGGAATACCGGAAAAGCCCGATGGCCCGCCAGTGATGGCAACCCATTCGTTAAAGACAATATAGACGATGATCCCCATCCCCAGGGTTGCCATGGCCAGATAATGACCTTTCAGCTTCAGGATCGGGAAACCGATGGCAAAGGCCAGCCCCCCCACCACGAGCGCAACCACGGTCATGGCAAGCCACGGATTCCAGTTATAGGTTGTGGATAGAATACCGGAACCATAGGCACCCAGCCCAAAGAAGGCAGCATGTCCCAACGAGATCTGGCCAGCATAGCCCAACAGCAGGTTAAGCGCCACCGCCAGCATGGTGTGAATCCCCACAAAGACCAGTACATTCATCAGGTAATTGCCGGAAAAGACCAGGGGAGCAAGCAGGATACAGAGGGCAAAAACAGCGTATTTGATCAGTTCCTTCTTCACTGTTACACCCGTTCACTTTCCGGCTTGCCGAACAGGCCCTGGGGACGGATGAACAGAATCAACAGCAGAATCACAAAAGCAATGGCATCTTTGTAGCCAGAGGAGATCAGGCCAGCCCCCAGTGACTCCAGCACCCCCAGGATCAGCCCGCCAATCACGGTGGGAATGCCACTGGACATCCCGCCAATAATGGCAGCACAGAACCCTTTCAGGCCCAGCATAACGCCAACGTCATAGGAGGTCATGGTTAACGGCGCCACAATAATACCGGCCAGAGAGCCCATGGCAGCGCTGATCACAAAAGAGAGTAACACCATCCGGCGCACGTCAATCCCTACCAGGCCTGCTGCACGGGGATTATAGGAACAGGCCCGCATCGCCTTGCCGCTGATGGTATGGCTGAAGAACCACTTATTCAGGCCGATCAGCACCACCGTGATACCCAGAATCCAGAAATGTTGTGGCAACACAGTGGCACCGGCAATCATAATCGGCTCTTCGCTGGAAAATGGCGGCAGGGCATGGGTATCCTTATCCCAGATCAGCATGGATAGACCACGGATCAGGATTGAACCGCCAATGGTAATGATCACCAGACTAATGGGTGAAGCCTTGCGTAAAGGACGGATAGCCAGCCGTTCAAAGAGCAGACCAACCAGGGTGGCCAGCAGAACAGCCAGTGGAATAGCTGCCCAGAGGGGAAGCTTCAGAGTTTCCATTAGAAACAGGGTCAGCATCCCGCCCAGCATGACAAACTCGCCCTGGGCAAAGTTGATGATGCCGGTGGCATTGTAGATAATGGAAAAGCCGATCCCGATCAGGGCGTAGATAGCCCCGGTGGAAAGCCCTGACAGCAGATATTGCAGTAATTGGTTACCTAATTCCATGGATGCTGTTTACCAACCCTTTACAGACGTAAAGACAGGCGCACTAAAACGCCTGTCTTTACGGTAGTGTGTCTATACCTCATACCGACAGAAAAGACTGTTTCTATTTTGCAATCACCCAGTCTTTGTTCTTGATCTCAACCATCACAAAGGCATCTTTGTTCAGGCCGGCATGATCTCCAGCTGAAAAGTTAAAGGTACCACCAATGCCGTGAAAATCCTTGAGCCCTTCCAGGCCGGCACGGATTCCTTCAGTGGTTGCCCCACCCTTTTCAATGGCAGCCTTGACCAGCATCACACCATCCCAGGCATGGCCACCAAAGTGGTCACCTTCAGCCTTGAAATGCTTTTGATAATCCTTGACATAGGCCAGAAGCGAACCTTTTTGAGGATCATTCTTGGGCAGTACATCTGAAACAATCACCTTGCCGGATGGCAGTTTGACACCTTCTGCTGCATCACCAGCCAGGGCAATAAACTTCTTGGAGGAGACGCCATGGCTCATGTAGAGCGGCAGCTTAAGTCCAAGCTGTTTGGCGTTCTTGGCAATCACTGCCGGACCAGGATTGGTACCCCAGACAATCAGTACCTGGGCCTGTGAGCCGCGAATCTTGGTCAGCTGCGAGGTCATGTCAGTATCTTTGGGGCCATAGGTGTCATCAACCACAACCTGCATGCCAAACTTGCCTGCCAGAGACTTGAGCTGCTCCCGACCAGAAGCGCCAAAACCATCAGAGACGGTCAGGATAGCAACCTTGTTCTGCTTATGTTTTTGCAGGTATTCATAGATCTTTGCCACTGCCAGACCGTCATTCTGGGCAGTCTTGAAGACATAACGTTTAACCGGGTCGGTTATCTTGCTGCCTGCTGCACAGGAGATCAACGGCACCTTCTCCCGTTCAGCAACCGGAATCACCGCCATGCTCTCACCCGTGGTGCTGGGCCCGATAATGGCAATCACCTTGTCATCCTTGATCAGTTTGGTGGCCATCTGCACAGCCTTGGTGGCATCACCGGCAGTGTCATACACCACCAGTTCAAGTTTTTGCCCTTTAATGCCGCCTGCCTTGTTGATGCTGTCCACCACCATTTTAGCGGTATTGCGTTCTGGCTCTCCCAGAAAGGCGGGAGGACCGGTCACTGAAAAGAGGCCACCGATCTTGATGGTACCGGCAGCAAAGGAAAGAGATGCAGTAAGAAGCAGCAGTGCTGCAGTTGTCAGAGTTGTAAATCGGAAACGCATGCTGGTATCTCCTTTATTTCAGTATGGACCAATCGCCCTTGTGAATCTTCACCATTTCAAAGGCTGACAGATCCAGGCCGTTGTGATCGGTAGCCGCCATGTTAAACACACCGGAGACACTGACCAGCTTTTTGGTCTGCTCCAGGCCGTCACGAATCTGGGCAGGAGTTACACCCTTGGTCTTGATGGCATTGGTTACCAGCAGGAACGCATCGTAGGCATAGCCGCCAAAGGTAGACGCCTCAACGCCGTGAGCCTTTTTGTAGGCAGCATCATATTCGCGTAACAGCTTCTGTTGCGGATCATTTTTAGGCAGCGCATCATACACAGCAAGCTTTCCTGCAGGCAGCATGATCCCTTCCGCTGCTGCCGGGCTGGCCAGTTCAATGTACTTTTTGGAGGCAACACCATGGCTCATATAGACCGGTGTCTTAATCCCCAGCTGCTTGATATTTTTGGTGATAATGGCAGGACCGGGGTTAGTACCCCAGCAGATGATCGCATCAGCCTTGCTGGAGCGGATCTTGGTCAGTTGCGGGGTCATATCGGTGTCTTTGGGGCCATAGGTTTCATCAGCGACAATCTTGAAACCCTTTTGAGCAGCAGAGACCTTCAGCTGCTCACGACCTGATGCGCCAAACCCGTCAGTTACCGTAAGAATAGCCAGATTCTTCTGCTTAACCTTGGCAGCATACTGCAGGATCTTTTCCACTGCCACATGGTCATTGGCCGGGGTCTTAAAGGTAAACTTGCGATCCTTGGCAGGCTCGGTGATCTTGATGCCGGCTGCGCAGGAGATCAGCGGAATCTTCTCTTTCTCGGTCAGGGCCAGCACAGCCATGGATTCACCAGTGGTGCTGGGGCCGATGATGGCAACCACCTTGTCATTCTTGATCAGCTTGGTGGCCAGTTGCACCGCCTTGGTGGCGTCACCGGCAGTATCATAGATTACTGCCTCAAGTTTCTGGCCATTGATGCCACCCTTGGCATTCAGATCAGCCACCAGCATCTCCAGAGTCTTCTTTTCTGGCTCACCCAGGAATGATGCCGGACCGGTCACGCTGAACAGACCACCGATCTTGATCGTACCGGCTGCCAGAGCCATTGTTGCACTGCAAAGCAGCACTGCTGCCATACTGCAGACCATCACCAGTTTTTTCATGCTCTCCCCCTGTTTAACTACATTGAATAGAGTCGCTCACCTGCAAGGATATTAAAATTGTTGGCCGTTAGTGTGGCAATCGCCTTGTCGGTCTCATCAAAGCGGAAGATGATTACCGCATTGCCACCACAACGTTCCACAAAGGCATACATATATTCAACATTGGTGTTATCCCGATCAAGAGCCTGCAGAATGGTGGACAGGCCACCGGGTTGATCCGGCACCTCAACCGCCACCACTTCAGTTTTAGAGACCGTAAAACCTTTATCCTTCAACACTGCCTTGGCCTTTTCAACCTCATTCACGATCAGGCGCAGGATCCCGAAATCAGAGGTATCAGCCAGAGACAGGGCACGAATGTTGATGCCTGCCTCGCCCAGAATACGGGTGATCTCGGCCAGACGGCCGGACTTGTTTTCTATGAAGATGGAGATCTGTTCAACTTTCATCTGTAGTCCTCCTTGTTAGCTTGAAATAAGAAACGAGGATTTTTTTTGTTCTGGTACAGTCGGCAAAAAAATGGCGCGGAGGCGTACACGAGAGGTACGCCGCACAAGGCATTTTGATAGACGGCTGTGCCAGGGCAGAAAAAGACCGTTTCTACAGCTTCCGATTATCGCGCACACGCTGCGCCTTGCCTTCACTACGCTGAATAGTCTTGGGCTCCACCAGCTTAACCGTGCAGGTAACCCCCAGCATATCCTTGATCTCTTTCTCGATCTGGCGTGACAGGGTCTGCAACACCTTGATTTCGTCAGAGAAGATCCGCTCATCCACCTCCACCTGCACCTCAAGGGTATCCAGGTTATCCTTGCGATCAACAATCAACAGGTAGTGGGGCTCAACCCCCTCAATCCGTACCAGAATTGATTCAATCTGGGACGGGAAGACGTTCACACCACGGATGATCAGCATATCATCGGAACGTCCGCTCATCCGGGCGATCCGGCCATGGGTCCGTCCACAGGCACAGGGAGCATAGCTGATACTGGTGATATCACGGGTACGATAACGGATCAGCGGTATGCCCTGCTTGGTGATGGTGGTGATGACCAGCTCACCCTTTTCCCCTTCAGCAACCGGCTGGCCGGTCTCAGGATTGATAATCTCCGGTATGAAATGATCTTCCCAGATATGCAGACCATGCTTTTCTTCGATGCACTCAATCGCTACACCAGGTCCCATGATCTCTGACAGACCATAAATATCAATGGCATCCAGACCAAGATTGGCCTCAATCTCGCCCCGCATCGCCTCAGACCAGGGCTCGGCGCCAAAGATGCCGACCCGTAGCTTGGAGGATTTGATATCCACCCCTTCTGCAGCAGCCTCTTCAGCCAGATACAGGGAATAGGACGGGGTACAGGTCAGCACGGTGGAGCCAAAATCCTGCATGATCATGATCTGACGCTTGGTATTGCCGCCAGAGATCGGGATAACTGATGCCCCCAGTTTTTCAGCACCGTAGTGGGCACCCAGGCCACCGGTAAACAGGCCATAGCCATAGGCGTTGTGGATGATATCACCCTTATGGGCACCGGCAGCCATAAAGGAACGGGCCATCAGTTCAGACCAGGTCTCGATATCCTTCTGGGTATAGCCAACGACGGTCGGCTTGCCGGTGGTGCCGGACGAGGCATGAATCCTGACGATCTCCTCCATGGGGGCTGCAAACAGACCATAGGGATAGGAGTCACGCATATTCTGCTTGGTGGTAAAGGGCAGACGCTGCAGGTCAGCTAAGCTCTTGATATCTTCAGGCTTGATACCGGCAGCATCAAAGGATTGCTTGTAAAACGGCACGTTAGCATAGACCCGTGCAACAGTTGCCTGCAGACGCTTCAGTTGGAGCGCCTCCAGAGCTGCACGTGGCAGGGTCTCAAACTCTTCATTGAAATAGTTGGCCATAGAAAAACTCCAAAACAAAAACTAAAATTATTAACGCAGAGACGCAGAGACGCAGAGACTCAAAGAAAACAAGGAAAATAAAGGAGGTAAAAAACTATTGATTTTCTCTGCGTCTTTGCACCTCTATTTTAACCTCTGCGTTAAAATGCCTTTTACAACCCACGACCAAATTCAAAAGCCTTCAGGTTGATCTCCAATGCCTTCTTGGGCACCATCTTTTCCAAAGCCTGCTGCCAGACCCCGTCAGCAATCTGCAGACGCTTGGAAACCGCACCCAGCATCACCGTATTGGCAGCCCGCACATCACCGGCCTTCAACGCCAGTCCCTGACCATCAACCAGCAGAAAATCAGGGAATTTGGCCTTTATTTTTTCAGGTAATGCTTGAGGATAGACAGCCTGCCCCAGCAGTATTGAAGGAGGGGCGATCTTGTAATCATTGGCCACCACGGTAGCACCTGGCTTGAGCAGCGACAGGTAACGATAGGTCTCCAGCAGCTCAAAGCCGAACAGGATATCCCCCTGCCCTTCTGGCACCACCGGAGAAAAGACCTCTTTACCAAAACGGACATGGGAGACCACGCTGCCGCCCCGCTGGGACATGCCGTGAATCTCGCTCTTCTTGACATCAAAACCTGCCAGCATAAACGCCTCTGACAGAATCTCCGAAGCCAGCAGAATCCCCTGCCCACCTACTCCCACCAGGAGGATGTTTGTGATTGTGGTATCCATTACTTTCTCCCCCCGATGGCGTTGAATTTACAGAGCTGCTGACAGACCGTACAACCGGTGCAGAGCTGCGGGTCAATAAAGGCCTTGCCTTTGTTGCCATCCGGGTTTGGTTTCCACTCAATGGCAGGACAGCCGATCCGCAGACAAGCCTTGCAGCCGGTACACTTGCCCTGATCCACCTCCAGGATCTTTCCTTTTTCAAAACGTCCAGCCCCCTTGATCAGGCAGCAGGGACGATTGGTGATGATCACCGATGGCTCTGGGCGGTTCATCTCTTCTTCAATGGCCAGTCTGGTGGCATCCAGATCATAGGGATCAACCACACGGACATGCTTGATGCCCAGCACCCGGCACAGTTCCGGGATATTCACCTCAGATGTTTCTTCACCGGCAAGGGTAAAACCAGAGGCCGGGTTTTCCTGACGGCCGGTCATGGCCGTAATCCGGTTATCCAGAATAATTACCGTGGCCGGCGCCTTGTTCCAGGCCATCTCCATCAAACTGTTGATGCCGGTATGCAGGAAGGTGGAATCACCGATCACCGCCACTACCCGCTTCTGCTCTTCCGGGGGCAGCGCCCGCACCATACCGGAGCCCATGCTGATGGAGGCCCCCATGCAGACACAGGTATCCATGGCATTCAGAGGAGGCATAAAGCCCAGGGTATAGCAGCCGATATCACCGGTAACATAGGCGTTGGCACGGTTCAACTGATAGAAAACACCACGGTGGGGACAGCCGGGGCACATGTTGGGCGGACGGGGCGGTACCGGTTCAGCAGCAATGACTTCTGATGCAGCAACCTTGATGATACCGGCCTTGGCAAAGGCAGCCTGAATCCGGCCAGGTGACAGCTCACCACACAGTGTGGTCAACTCCTTGCCCTGGCAGGCAATTCCCATCGCCTTGACCTGATCTTCAATAAACGGATCAAGCTCCTCAACCACAAACAGCTGCTTGACCTTGGCAGCAAACTCACGAATCAGGGCATGCGGCAACGGCCAGACCATGCCCAGCTTCAGCACACTGGCATCAGGCAGCGCTTCACGAACATACTGATAGGTCACGCCGGCGCAGATTACACCGATCTCGCTGGAATGGAGCTCCATCCGGTTAATAGCAGCAGAGCTGCCGTAGTCCGATAACTTGAGCGTGCGTTCTTCAACCAGGGGATGGCGAACCCGGGCATTACCGGGCAGCATTACCAGCTTGGGTGCGTCTTTCACCAACTTGGGAGTTGGCAGGCCAGTAACCCGCTCACCCAACTCCACCACTGACTTGCCGTGGGAGATGCGGGTGCAACTGCGCAGCATCACCGGGGTATCAAACTGCTCAGACAGCTCAAAGGCCAGTTTGGTAAACTCTTTGCACTCAGCTGAATCAGCCGGTTCCAGCATCGGAACCTTGGCAAATTTGGCATAATTACGGCTATCCTGCTCATTCTGAGAGGAGTGCATCTCCGGATCATCAGCAGCAATCAGCACCAACCCGCCCTTGACACCGGTATAGGAGGCGGTAAACAGCGGGTCAGCAGCTACGTTCACACCGACATGCTTCATGCAGGACAGAGCGCGTGCCCCACCAAATGAAGCGCCAATCGCAACCTCAAGGGCAACTTTCTCATTGGGGGCCCAGGAGGCGTTGATCTCTTTGTAATTGATGACATTCTCAAGGATTTCAGTGGAAGGGGTACCGGGATAGGCACTGGCCACCAGGCAACCAGCCTCATAGGCGCCCCGTGCAATGGCCTCGTTGCCGGACAGAATTTCTTTCATAGGGACACATCTCACTTTACGACATAAAAATAGACTTAAAGGCGTAATTTATACACGTTGATACACTGTATTGTCAATTCGTTTACTCTTGTTTCATATCCTCAAATGGGCGAATCTTCACGCTTTGTGAAGCGGCCCAGTTTGTGGTATGTAGACTGACACGTAGCAGATTATGCCACCGGTCTACCGGTTACAAAACAGGAGCCTGTTTTTGCCATGCCTTCGCTGCTTGAACTGAGAGATCTTACTATCCCTGGCATTGTCAGCAACCTGGACCTGAGTCTATCCCAGGGACAGATTGCCCTGTGCAGAACAAGCGGGGAGCAGGAGACCAAACAGTTTCTCAGGACCGTTATTGGCGAATCCGCACCAGAATCAGGATCGGTACTGTTTGATGATCAACCGCTCTATGAGCTTGATCAAGACCAGCTGTTCAGAATCAGAAAAAACGTGGCTACGGTCACTGCACAGGCAGGGTTAATCTCGAACCTGAAGGTCTGGGAAAATATCACCCTACCCCTGTTGTACCACCATGGCATTGTGTCTGATCAAGCAGCAGAAAAAGCCATGCAGCTACTTGAAAAACTTGGCTACAAAGGTAACATCTGGGCACTTCCTGGGCATTTGAGCTATGCAGAGCGAATAATGGCCGCCTTTGTCCGGGCAGCTATTTCTTCACCACGTCTGATGGTGTATGCTGAATGCCTTGACGACCTGCCCAGGCAGCACCGGGAAAATCTGCTGACACAGGCCATCGCCCTGCAAGACCAGGCTGATGCACCTGCAGCACTGTTCATTATTACAGGCGATATCCAGCTGCCGCTACTGGTTCCTGATATTACCTGTGACCTGCGCTATAATCCGCCACAGATCACGAGGCATACATGATCACGCAACAAGACCCCAGATTCAAAAACCTTGAACGAAAAATCGGCCTGTTTACCCTGTTGGCACTGGCTGGTGTGGCACTGGTAGTGCTGCTGGTGGGTGTCCAGAAAGACCTTTTCAGCCCCAAATACAGCCTGAACGTGACCGTTGACCGTGGTACCGGCTTTACCAAAGGGATGCCGGTCAAGCTATCCGGTTTCAGGGTGGGACGAATTACTGATATGGCCTTGAATGAGCAGGCCATGGTTGAAATCACCATTGAAATTGCAAAGAAATACAGCAAATGGATCCGCAGCGACTCAACCGTCAAGCTGGTTAAAGAAGGACTGGTGGGTGACAGTATTGTTGAAGTTGCCGTAGGTTCTCTGGATAAGCCGGAGCTGAAACCGGGTGAATCCATCACCTACCTGAAGACCAAAGGGCTGGATGAACTGGCAGATGAGATCGCTGAAAAGGTTAAACCGGTGCTGATTGAGGTGCGGGATATTATCGGCTACGTCAATGACCCCAATGGTGACCTGAAAAAGACTATCCGTAATCTTGAGGTACTGACCCGGCATCTTGAGGCGACCCGTAGCAATGCCGATACCCTGCTGATAAGCACTACCCGCAACCTTGAGGCGATCAGTAACCGGACCACAACCTTGCTGGATACCACCACCCGCAAGATTGACAGCCTGGATGTGGCCAAACTGAATACAACCCTTGATAAATTTCCGCCGCTACTGGAAAAGACCGACGCTGCCATGGCCAATGTAACCGCCATTTCAGCAGAAACAAAAAAGCTGTCGCAACAGGCATTCCCTCTGATCCCAGGGGTACTCTCACGCACTGAAGAGCTTTTGTTCAGTACTGACCGGCTGATGAACACCCTGAACAGTTCATGGCTGCTGGGAGGTGGTTCAGCCCCTGCCCCGGTCCGTTCCTTCAAGGCAGGTGACAGCCATGACTAATACATTTTTGAAGTTGGCACTCTGTGTGGCGGTCTGTGGCCTGTTAAACGGGTGTGCCGCTAACAAGGCAACCCAACTGAGCGAACATGAACGCAGGGTTACTAATCTTAATGAGCGGGCTCTGGATAGCGCTGCAAAAGGATATGACACTGATGCCCAGAAACTGCTGCAGGAGGCGTTACAACGTTCCTTGGCACAGGATGACCGTAGTGGTGTCACTGTAACCTTGTTGAACCAGAGCAGGCTTGCCCGTCATGGCGGTAACCTGCAGTTGGCTGCGCAGCTGGTGGAACAGGCCCTTGTCAGTGCAACCGGCACCACACAGTATGCCGATGTTGCCCAGGAAAAGGCCTTACAGGAGCTGGCGGATAATCGCCTTGCAGAAGCTGGTCGCTGGGCTGAGATCGCCCGAACATCAGAAAAGGGCAACCTGCTGGGCCGTCGCCTGAATCTGCTGGCGCGGATCGCCTTGTTAAAAAAGGAAAGCAACGCAGCAACCCTCCTGGCTGAACAGGCCTTGGCAGCCAACAAGGGTGATGGTATGGAGCTGGAGCGGGCAAACTCGCTGCGGATGTTGGGATTAATCAGGGCGCAGGAGAGACAGTTTGATAAGGCAGAAGAGTTTCTGCAGGAGGCGCTGAGCCTTGACAAGCAACAGGCTGCATCCGCAAAGATTGCAGCAGATCTGGAAGCATTGTCAGAACTGGCTGGATTAAAGGGTGACAAGAACCTGCAGCAGGGCTATTCGCAGCGGGCTAAGACGGTACGGGAAAACAACAGGGTAGTATCAAAACAGTAAACAGCAGATCAGATCAGACTGTTTCGCCAGCTATAGGCCTTTTTCTGACAGGCAAGGACCAGGTCAGGACACACTCCCAGCCGTCCAAGACATTGCTCTGCCTCTTCAAACTCAAGCTGCTCAATCATCTCTGCCAGACAAAGCATGGTGCCCAGATCGCCCTCATGGGCTATCATGGCGCCAACAAGATCATCCGACAAATTCAGACTTTTACGCATCTCATCTGCGCCGATCTCAAAGACATCCTTGAGGACAGACAAGGTTCCCAGCATAAAACACTCATCCGGCTGGGCATAACGTAGCAAACGTGTCTTTTTCAACTCAAGTCGGGCCATTTCCTCCATAAAGGCTGCCCGCACCGCTGCCATATCCAGAAGCGGATTATTCATCCCCAGGCCACCATCATCAGCAAAAATAGCCAGTTGCACCCAGCGCTTCAGGTGCTGCATCCCCACCAGCGTAATGGCATGACGCACGGTACGGATCTTTTCACGGGTAGCAAACGAGACCGAATTGACCAACAGCAGCAGTTTGTAGGTCAGGGCCGGACTTTGCTTAAAGGTATGCTCAATCTCATCAATATCAGCATTGCGGGAGAGTTGCTGCATCAACTGAAAAAAGGTACTGGCAGAATTGGTTAAACGAGTCTTCTTGATCAGCGAGGGGCGGGCAAAAAAGTAGCCTTGAAACAGCTCAAATCCCATCTTGCGGCAGCGCAGATACATATGTCGGCTGTCAACTTTTTCAGCCAGCAACGTAACCGGATAACGGTTAAACAGTTCAATCTCCCGATACTGATCTTCAAGGGGAGTGGTGATCATATCCACTTTAATTATGTCAACCAGACCATCATACAGCGCTTCATACTGAGGTTCATAGCGATGATCATCAAGAACCAGTTGATAGCCTTGCGCCTTCAGATTTCGGCAACGTTCAATAATTTCAGGGGTAATAGCAACATCTTCAAGCAGCTCAAGACCGATTGACGAGCCGGGAAGCAATTCTATTGCATCGCTTAACAGCATCTCTGCATCCACATTGATATAGCCGGGCAGATCGCCCAACATTTCATGGACACCGAAACTGGAGAGTACATCTAACATCACACGGGAGGTTGCCTGAACCGGACACTGAATGTTTGCAGATGCGATGGATTTTGGAGAACGGAACAGCAATTCATAGCCGACAACCTCTTCAAGGCCGTTCAGGATCGGCTGCCTACCCATCAGATAACTGTTACTCTCCACAAAAACTCCCTGGCTGATCATCTGTATAGTGCATTGATACTATACCATCTGTTTGAAATTTGTCATGTCAGTTTCTGTTTAATCAAATCAAGTCTGACAGCACCAAACCTTCAAGCAGACCATAATCACTGACTTTCATTGAGCTGAAACCAAAACGTTGGAGGGTAAGCAGGGTAATCAGGCTGCCAGCGATAATCAGGTCTTCACGACCTTTTTCCAGACCGGCAATTGAGAGACGTTCTTGAGGGGAAAGGGGCAACAGCAGGTTGTAGATACGTTGTATTTCCTGCTGTTCCAGCAGACAGTTGTTGACCTTGCGATAGTCATATTCTGTCATTTCCTGGGAGATGGCAGCCAGGGTAGTAGCTGTACCGGCAGTACCCACCAGCAGGGTGTTGGGGGAAAGTGCAATCTGTGCCTGTGCCATCTGCTGCTGCAGGCTGTCCAGTTCACGTCCAATCTTATCCGCCATGGCTGCAGGATCAGGTTTACCTTCGGTCAGCCGCACCACCCCCAGCGGCAGGCTATGCACAAAAAGGGGGCAAGTGCCCCGAGCAACAGTATACTCGGTACTCCCCCCCCCTACATCAAACATCAGTATCTGTTCCGGCTCTTGATCCAGACCAGCCAGTACCCCGGCCAGGGTCACGCGGCCTTCAGTTAGACCGTCGATAACCCCAAGCCTGATACCGGTTTCCTGGGCCATCTGATCCACAAAGGCCGGGCCATTGACTGCATCACGAACTGCGCTGGTTGCCACAGCACGCACCGTATCTACCCCATGCCTGCGAATGGTCTCAGCAAACTGGTGCAGGCAAGTTCTGGCACGCTGCATGGCATCTGCAGCCAGACCGGTTTCACGGCTGAAACCGCCCCCCAGACGAACAATGGTCCGGTTAAGGGCCACCTGCTCAAACTGCCTATCATCAAACAGATCAGCAATCAGGAGCCGTGCGGTGTTGGTTCCAAAATCAATGGCTGCAATACGACGAGACATGCTTACTCGCCGTCCAGGATACGCTCCTTCAGCTCTTTACCAACCTTAAAGAACGGCAGTTTCTTCGGCTTAACTTCAATCGGCTCACCGGTTTTGGGATTACGACCAGTATAGGCACCATACTCCTTAACCACAAAGCTCCCCAGGCCACGAATTTCGATCCGCTCACCAGCGGTCATCGCCTCGCTCATGGAGTTAAAAATCATGTTGACCACCTCTTCAGCCCGCTTGTGAGAGATCTCGCGTTGGAGTGCAAAGGTTTCGATCAGTTCAGACTTGTTCATGGTACGCTCCTTGTTGTGCAGATTCGCTATAAAAAAACAGCTTATTCAGGTTTTAGTCAGTAGGGCCACTGTTTCCAGGTGGCCGGTCTGGGGAAACATGTCCAGTGGTGTTGCTTCAATCAGCCGGTAACCAGCAGCTCCGCACAGGTGGCCCAGGTCACGGGCCAGGGTAGCAGGATCACAGGAAACATAGACAATCCGCTGCGCCCCAAGTTGGCCTAGTTCGCGGGCCACATCAGCTGCTCCAGCCCTTGGCGGGTCCAGCAGCACCAGATCAAACTGGGCATGTTGCGCTATCAAGTGACGCAACTCTTTTGAGGCGTCGTTACATCTGAAAGTGCTATTGTTTACACGAAGTTGTCGGGCATTGTCAACTGCCGATGCAATCGAGGGAGCAAACCCTTCAATCCCCAGCAGTTCCTGCACCGCACAGGACAACGGCAGCGAGAGGTTACCGTTGCCACAGAACAGATCCAGCATACGCTGGTTTGCAGCCGGTTGGGCATAGTCGCAGACCAGTTTAACCATGCTCTGGTTTTGCAGACGATTGACCTGTGAAAACCCGCCAATTTCATAGCCAAGGGTCATGATGGTAGCAGCTGGATCGCAGCACGGCACCTGATAGGTCAGATGACCAGAGCCAAAGACCGGCTGCAGCGCCTCTTTCCTGCCGATCTGCAAAAAAAGCCCGCTCAGGCCCAACTGGTCCTGATGCTGCAAGAACAGGTGCTTCAAACGCTGCAGGTCGCCACCAGTATACTGCACAACAGCCACGACCCCTGCCAGCCCCTCTTCCAGGCTGATCTGAGGCAGACGGTTGATATCCGGCAGCGACTGCATAACCTGACGCAGCTTCAGCATGGCAGCATTAATGGGTGAGGTACAGATTGGGCAGCCCTGGGGCAGATCAATCACAACATGCGACCCACGCCGAAAAAAGCCAACCGCAAGACCAGCCGGAGTTGCATGCAGCTTGAACTTGGCCCGGGCCCGATAGCCATAATCCAACTTGGATGATACCGTTGCAGCGACCTGCGGGGTATCAAGCCGGGCCACCCGTTGCAGTGTCTGAGTCAGGATCTGTTGTTTGGCATGGGCTTGCGCCTGGTAGCTGATATGTTGCCAATCACAGCCACCGCACTGCTCAAAGACGGGACAGCGTGGTTCAACCCGTTGCGGTGATGCTTCAAGCAGATCAACCAGTTCAGCCTCGCAGTAAGAGCGATGTTCCCGTGTCACCCGCACCTTCAGCCGGTCTCCTGGTGCAGAAAACGGCACAAAGCAGACCTTGCCGTCAATTCTACCTACACCACTGCCCCCCAGGGCCAGCCGTTCAATCAGACATTCATGCACATTCATAGCAGACAGGGGATCCCACGGTTACTCTTCTTGCAGCGTTTTTGAAATTCAGCTTGAATAAAGCGGGATGGAAACTGCTGATTGCCAAGAAACGGCAACAGGTGGCGATCAAACCGCTCCAGCAGTTCCTGACGCACTGCTGCCAGTTCATCACCATGCACCGCCATTTTTTCCAGATGGCGTACAAAGGGAACAGCTGTCCCCAAAAGCCGTCGGGCATCCGCTTCAACTGACGGATCAGAAAACTGCCCCATTTCAAGGGGAACCAGACAGCTGACCTCAAGGCAAACCTGCCAATAGCCACCATAGTAATGACGTGAGACATCGGACACAGTAACCTTCAGGCCGTTAGGGAGGGCACTTTCACGCAGGAACGACTGTTCAGACATAGCGTCCCTCTTCCAGGGCCTTAACCAGTTCCACCACCTTACGGGCAACCAGCTCTTCTATCCTGGCACCTTTATCCACAGTTGCCTTGGATGGATCGCCCCAGACCCCGCCAGGCCAGTAGCGGCGCTTATCCCGCACCAGAATACCGGTGGGAAAGGTTGGATATTCTTCCGGCGCTGTACCCTGCACCAGGTGGGGATGGCTGTGCATGATCCGTGAGGTTTCGATCTCACCGGCATGGGCATCACCAGGGGTTTCAATGATCCCCCTGCCCTCATCCTTGGCCAGTTCATATTCAGTAACTACCGCTATCCGCAATTCCGGCAGTTCATCCAGCAGTTCTTCACCGGCATCCTGCAAGGCCAGGCGATGGGCGCCGCCGGCATGACCGGTCAGCACCACCACATTGCACATGCCTTGACGATAGAAAGAACGTACCAGGTCTTTTAACAGACTCCGCAGGGTAGCCGTGGAGATGGAGACCGTACCGGGATGGCAGTTAGTTGAGCGGCAGTTACCGTAAGGGATTGGGGGTGCAACAAAGAGCGGGATCAGCTCAGCTGCCCGCTTGCCTACCTGATAGGCTTGGATGGTATCAGTGGCCAGCGGCAGGTGAGGACCATGCTCTTCAAGCGCGCCAAAGGGGATATAGACGGTTCTACAGCCAGCAGCCAGAGCAGCCTCCACCTGGGGCAGGGTCATCTCTTCCAGCAGCATCAGGCCACCTCAAGAAAACGGTGCATCTGGGGCAGGACCCGCACATCACACAGTTTTTTTGCTGCAACAGCCTGAAACTTCATCAGCCGCTCCGGGGCTACGGCCACCCGACCGTCCCGACCGGTAACCGGCTGAATAATAAACGAAATTTCATCATCAACCTCTGCAACCAGTTTACAGGCCTGCAGCAGCTCTTGTTCAGTAGTCAACTCGCCCACAATCACCTTGACAGAAACGTCCCGTTCCAGGGCGATCTCAAGAAACCGCTTGTGTTCCTGCCACAGCGCCGGGGTTGCAGCAGACGTTGGCAGCTTGATATCCATGCTGATAAAATCAAGATGCTCAATCAACTGTGGCAATGCTTCCGGCAAAGTGCCATTGGTTTCCAAGTGAATCGGCAGCAGAATGTTCAGTTCAGGCAGCCAGCGGGCCAGCAGATCAGCATGCAGCATCGGTTCACCGCCGGTGATGCTGATGGAGTGGTGAGCACCCGGCAACTGTTTACACCAGCGGGTAATAATCCCGATCAGGGTTTCAAGGCTAACCGGTTGGGCAAGCTCCTGAAACTGTCCGCTACCCGGTGCGGATTCCACGCTGCAGACCGCAGGGGCTTCAATTTTGGTGTCACAAAAGGCGCAATCAAGATTGCAGCCGGGAAAACGGACAAAGATCTGGCGATAGCCAGCCAGCTCTCCCTCCCCTTGCAGGGATGAAAATATCTCTATCAGCGGAACCGCGCTATTCATAATATTCAGCACAGGCGTTGTCAGATTCCCAAACCCCGATCCGTTCCACTTTGATATTATTGTCATTCAAACGCTTGGACAGCTCATGAAACAGGTAGCGGGAGATGTTTTCTGAAGAAGGCGATATATCCTGAAAAAAATGATGTTGATTAACGTATTTATGATCCAGTTCATCAAGCAGGGCATTGGTTTCACGCTTCAGCACCTTGAAGTCAATGGCCAGACCAGCCTGGTCAAGCTCCCTGGCAGTCACGGTTACTTCCACCTTCCAGTTATGACCATGCAGATTTTCACAATCTCCCTGATAGTTGATCAGGTTATGGGCAGCGGCAAAGCCGGTTTTAATCGTCAAACGATACATATAATTCCTTTCAATATAAGAGGTTAAGCCATAATTCGGGTATCATTACCTGAAAAATATTCAACCCTGTCCCGACCAGCTTCCTTGGCTTCATACATGGCTGAATCTGCAGCACGGATCAAACTGGTACGGTCATGGGCATCATCAGGAAAAGTTGCAGCACCAAAGCTTGCGGTAATTTCGACACGCTCATTACTATCCGTTAAAAACGGGTGGGCACGAAAACGTTCCAGCAGGTTATTGGCAACTGCCAAGGCACCCTGCTTGCCGGTATTTGGTAGCACAATCACATACTCATCGCCACCATAGCGGGCTGCCCGGTCAGAAGAACGGATATGACGTTTCACCAACTGCCCCACCTCTGCAATCATCCGACTGCCCACCAGATGTCCATAGCGATCATTCACCCCTTTAAAGTGATCCAGATCAAAGAACAATAGTGATACCTGGCTCTTGTAACGACGGCTGCGATCAAGCTCATGTTCCAGCAGTTCATGGAAGTGGCGGGCATTATGCAGCCCGGTCAGATCATCGGTTACCACCAATTCGCTGACCCGTTTGTAGTTACGGGCATTATCAATCGCAATGGCAGCAAAGTCAGCCACCGCACCTAACAGCGGCAGGTCATCATCATCAAAGGTCCGTTCACCAACCGTGTTGATCAGCTCAATTACCCCCAGTACCCTGTCACGAATCTTTAATGGAGTACAGAGGATGGAGCTGACCGGATACTCAACCTCTTCAGCAACATGGCTGGCAAAACGTGCATCTTTACTGACATCAGGAATCAGGAGCGGCTGTCCAGACTGGGCAACCCAGCCGGCAATTCCCTCCCCCATCTTCAAGCGAATCCCCTTTAGCTCCTGGGCAACCGGCGAAACCGCTATCTCAAAACAGAGATCGCCGGTCTCTTCATCCACCAGCAACAAAGACCAGGTCTTGGGCTGCAGCAGCCGTTCAACCTGTGACATGATTGACTGTAGAACCTCACGCAACTCAAGTGACGAAATAAGGGTCTTACCGATTTCAAGTAGAGAAGCCAGCTCAGCATTTCTGCGGGCCAGCAGCTCTACCACCTGCTCACTATCACTCATCTGATTGTTAGTCATGCGTGGCCCCCGTACAGCACCTATCCCGCCAACCAGGAAAGATCACCCGCCCCTTCCCGCAGCAGTTCAGGCTGATTTCCCACTAAACTGATTACAGAACTGACATCAGTGGCCAACAGACCTCCATCAACCACCAGATCAAGGGCATGGCCAAACAGTCGATTGATCTCCAGTGGATCCCCCACCGGATCTTCACCAGAAAGGTTGGCGCTGGTGGTCACAATCGGCACCCCCAGCCCCTGCACAATCGACAGACAGATCACATTATCCGGCATCCTGATCCCCACCGTCTTCTGCTTGGTTATCAGCAGATCCGGCACCTCACGGCTGGCCTCAAGTACAAAGGTGTACGGGCCGGGCAGATAGCGCTTCATGATCTTAAAGGCAGGATTGGTCAGACGGGCATACCGCGAGACCTCGGCCAGGTCAGAACAGATAAATGAAAACGGTTTACGCTTATCCCGCTGTTTCACCTGATAAATCCGCTCAAGCCCTTTTTTATTAAAGATAGAGCAGCCGATACCATAGGTTGTATCGGTTGGATACGCAACAATGCCGCCATTTTTCAGACAATCCACAACCTGGGCAATCTGGCGCGGCTGTGGGCGTTCAGGATCAATCTCCAGCAACATACCTACTTCTCCGGGTTTAAAACTTCCAGTTCAGGCAACACAAACAGCCCCTGTTTCTGGATCAGACGATCATCAAACCAGATCTCGCCATCTTTCATCAGACGCACCATGTCCCAATGTACCGCAGAGCGATTGCCGTTATCAGCTTCATCATAGGCCTGACCAGGGGTAAAGTGAATTGAACCGGAGATCTTCTCATCAAACAGGATATTGCGCATCGGGGTGCGGATGTTTGGGTTAACACCCACGGCAAACTCACCAACATAGCGGGCACCTTCATCAGTATCCAGAATCTCGTTCAACGCCTTGGTCATCTCACCGGCTGTTGCCTTGATAATCTTGCCATCTTTGAATTCCAACCGGATGTTGTTGAACTCCTTACCCTGATAAATAGTCGGGCAGTTATAGGTGATAAAGCCTTGTACCGAATCCCGCACCGGTGCGGTAAAAACCTCACCATCCGGGATGTTGTAACGGCCATCACACTTGATTCCCTGTATCCCCTTGATGCTGAAGGTAAGGTCCGTATCCGGCCCCTTCAGGCGCACCTTGTCGGTCTTGTCCATCAGCTTCTTCAACTTTTCCATCTTTTTTGATTCAACTGACCAGTCAATATTGCAGGCAGCAAACAGGTAATCTTCATACTCTTCCAGGCTCATGCGGGCTTCCTGGGCTGATCCCTGGGTCGGGTAGCGGGTGACCACCCACTTGGTATGCTTAACCCGCTGATCCACCAGCGGGCGGGTCAATTTTGAATAGGCCACCATCGCCTTCTGATTGCTGGTGGCATTGACCATTGAATTCTCACCGGCAGAGATACCGATATAGGCGGTCAAGGTCTTGTAAAAATCAAGCTTGTGCTGGGGAAAGACCTCAAGCTGTTTTTTTGAGGCTAGGTTATAGAGCTGACGGTCAATCTCAGGCACAGAAAAGGTGTATTCAACATACTCAGCACCACGCTGCAGACAAAGCGCATACAGCTCCTTTACCAGCGGGGCAGCCTCAAATCCTGCTGCAGATATCAGTACCCGATCACCTTTTTTGATCCGGGTGGAATAATCAACCAGTACCTTGGCCATCTCGGCCACACGGGGATCACGCATAATGTGAAAACCTCCAATAGATTTTAACGCAGAGTTACAGAGTATGGCACCGAGACACAGAGAAAATCGATTTTTGCCTCAGACACAAAACAGATCTTGTTTTTAAACGTCACGACGTCGCGTGAAACTTCATTTTACTGATTTTATGTTTTTACTTTGCGTCTCTGCGTCTCTGCGTTAAAAGATTTAGAATCATTTCAGAAGGGATTTTTTTACATGAAACACCGCGAGATTGAAACCAAAATTGTCAGCCCGCTGATCGGCAGCAGCATCCCCCTGCCCCAGTATGCCACCGATGGTTCTGCAGCTTTAGATCTACGGGCCTGCCTGGATCAAGCAGTAAACGTTGTGCCCGGTGAAACCGTCACCATCCCCAGCGGCATTGCCATCAGCATCCATGACCCTAATCTGGTGGCTATCGTGGCGCCGCGTTCCGGTCTGGGAATCAAGCATGGGATTGTACTGGCCAACACCATCGGGGTGATTGACAGTGACTATCAGGGAGAGATCAAGATCGGCATCCGCAATCAGGGCAGTGAACCATACTGCATCCAGCCGGGCGAACGGATCTGCCAGATGCTGTTCATGCCGGTGGTGCAGGCCAGCCTGCGGGTGGTTGAAGAGTTCAGTCAGGAAAGCCAGCGGGGTGAAGGCGGGTTTGGTCATACCGGCAAGCTGTAACCGCTAAATACAGTAAGCTTATTATTTTACTACTCGCGCCATGGCAGCAATCAGTTCACATAGTTGCACCGGTTTTTTCAGGTGCAGATCCATTCCTGCCTGGTAGCAGTTTTCTGCATCCTCAGGACTGTCCTGGCCGGTCATGGCGATAATCGGGATATGCCCACCCTGCCCGGCCTCCAGTGAGCGGATTATCCGGGTGGCCTCAAGGCCATCCATTTCCGGCATCTGGATATCCATTAAAATTAGGGTGTAGGTGCCGCTTTTCCACTGTTCAATAGCTGCCTTACCATCAGGAACAGCATCAACCGAATGACCTGATTTTTCCAGCAATTTTGTCAGCATCAAACGATTGATCTCATTATCCTCTGCCAGCAACACCCGCTGGGCGACAACATCCTGCATCTCTGCACAACCTGTTTGTTCTTGATGATCCGGGATAGCAACAGGCACCGTGACATAAAATGAGGTCCCTTCACCTGGTTTACTTTCCACCGTAATCATCCCCTGCATGGCTTCAAGCAACTGTTTAACGATTGAAAGCCCCAGACCGGTGCCGCCAAATTCACGGGTTGTTGAAGCAGCTGCCTGGGTGTATGGTGCAAAAATCTGATCAATCTTTTCCTGTGGGATGCCGATCCCGGTATCCCTGACCATGATATGCAGTTTACAGTGCCCACCAACGTGCTCATCTTTATCAACGGTTACCTCAATACGCCCCTGTCTGGTAAACTTGACTGCATTGCCCACCAGATTCACCAGGACCTGACGCAACCTAGTGGGATCAGCAACAACCAGTGCAGGCAGATCATCAGCCAGAACTGTTTCAAAACTGATCCCCTTAGAACGCATTCGTACTGAAAACGGCAGCAGGGTTGCAGTGATTGTCTGGCGTACATCAAACGCTATCTGTTCCAGCTCAACGGTTCCAGCCTCCAGCTTTGAAAAGTCAAGCACCTGGTTCACCAGGCTCAGCAGGTGGCTTGCTGCGTGGCTGATACCCTCCAACAGCTCCCGTTGCTGCGGAGAATGGACCTGGTCAAGGGCCAGTTCAGTCAACCCGTTGATTGCATTCATCGGAGTTCGGATCTCATGGCTCATCTGGGCAAGAAACCTGCCCTTGGCGGCACTGGCTGCTTCAGCCTGTTCTTTTGATGCTTTTAAGCTAGTTACCAGGTTTACCATGCCCCGTAGCAACCGGTTGGATTCATCAAGCACAACGGCGCCTTGAACAGGCCGGTACTGTTCCGGTATATCCTGAAGTAACGCCAGCGCCTGTTGCAGCGGTTTCTTAATCCTGATGGCAACAACCAAAGAAAATCCGGTGATCAACATCAGCACAAGACCAACAATCAGATAGACCTTATGCCTGAGCGAGGCAACCTCGTTTGAGATATCATCCAGATACATCCCGCTGCCGATCACCCATCCCCAAGGTGCAAAGAGCTTTACATGGGATACCTTTGCAACCGGCCTGACCTGTCCTGGCTTGGGCCATAAATATTCCAGATACCCTGCACCAGATCCTGCCACCAACCGATTCATCTCCACAAACAGCTTTTTGCCGTTGGGATCTGCGTAGTTAGCAAGATTCTGGTTATCAAGGTTGGTTTCATAGGGATGCATAACCATCTTAAGCTGCATGTCATGTATCCAGAAATAGCCGTGATCTCTGGACATGACCTTGAGTGTAGCCAGTGCGGATTGCTGGGCCTCAGCCGTTGTCAATTGCCCATTTTGCTCTTGTCTATGGCAGTTTTCGACCACACCAACAGCCATATCAACCAGCTCGGCAATGTACTGCTTACGCTGCAGCTGCAGCTTGTCTTCATAGAGGGGAAGGACATAGAACATCAGGGCGAGAAACGCGACAGACAGGACCACCAGATTGACAGCAACAATCTTGGTCAACAGGTTCCAACTATGGGGCCAATATCTGCTTGCCATAACAGACACTCCCTGAGGGCACCCTGCAGATAAACGGATCACACTTCGATTTACAACGCTATAAATTCAGATTTTTCGGCAAAGCAAAGTGGATCTACCTTCCCCATAATCTGAATATTCAGGGTCTCATCCCGAAACAGGCGGGTTGCCAGCTGCCCCAGATCGGCAGCGGTGACGGCATCAAAACCGGCCATAACTTCATCCAGCGGCTGATAGCGACCAAAATTAAGATAACTGCGTGCCAGACGTGACATATAGCTGTCACTTGATTCCAGCGACATCAGTATCTTACCCTTAATCTGTTCACGTGCTGCTTCAAGTTCATCCCGGGGTACCAGCTCATCACGCAGACGGGCCATCTCTTCCAGAATAATCTTGACCGCCTCACAGCTGCGCTCCCGCTCTGAACCGGCATAGATTGCCATAGACCCGGCATCGGCAAAGGAAGAGACATAGGAATAGACCGAATAGGCCAGCCCACGCTTTTCGCGGATCTCCTCAAACAGGCGCGAACTCATCCCGCCACCCAAAATGGCATTCAAAATCATCAGACTATAGCGATCAGGCGAGTTGGTAGGCAGGCCTTCGGTGCCAAGACAGATCAGGGTCTGTTCCAGATCCCGCTCGCACAGTTCCAGCACCCGGCCTGATGCCAGGCGGGCCTGAGGCTTGACCACCCGACGTGGTTCACCCGGTTCCAGACAGGAAAAGGATTCATGCAGCAACGCCACCAAGGCCTGATGTTCAACACCACCGGCTGCAGCGATAATGATCTCACTGGGGCGGTACCAGTGTTGTCTGAAATCAAGAATCGCATCCCGGCTCATACTGGAGATGGTTTCTTCAGAACCCAGAATCGGATGCCCCAGCGGATGCCCCTTCCAAAAACTCTGGTGCAGACGGTCATGGATTGACTCTTCCGGCGCATCATCCCGCATCTTGATTTCCTGCAACACCACCTTGCGCTCTTTTTCAATCTCATCAGCAGGAAAGGTTGAGTGCAGAAACATATCAGACAGGATATCAACCACCTGGGGTAGCGTCTTGGCCAGGGCCTTGGCGTAGTAGCAGACGTACTCATAGCTGGTAAAGGCGTTCAGAATGCCACCCAGCGAGTCAATCTCACGGGTAATCTGCCGTGCTGTACGCCGCTTGGTGCCTTTAAACAGCAGGTGTTCAATAAAGTGGGCAACCCCCTGTTCCACCGGCTGCTCACAGCGGGCGCCATTGGCCACCCAGACCCCGATCGAGACCGTATGCATACCGGGAACCTGTTGGGTTACCACCCGAAGACCATTATCAAAGGTTGTTTCATGTACCATGTGTGAGAGCTTACCGCAGTTTTGCAATTTTACCACCCCTGCTAACAAATATTCACAATCTTTCTGTTATCTGCTATGACAACCAGACTTGCACACAGGAGGAGATGCTTCCCATGAACTGCCTGACAACAACACTGCCCGGTGTATTGATCCTTGAACCAAAGGTCTTTGGCGATGACCGGGGATTCTTTTTTGAAAGCTTTAACGAACGGGTCTGGCAAAAGGCCACCGGACTTGAATGTTCATTTGTCCAGCACAACCACTCCCGCTCTGCCCGCAATGTTTTGAGGGGGCTTCATTACCAGATTCAGCACCCTCAAGGCAAGCTGGTTCGTGTGATCAGCGGAGAAGTATTTGATGTTGCGGTGGATATTCGTCGTTCTTCGCCAACCTGTGGCCAATGGTTTGGAACCACTCTCTCCGCTGAAAACAAACGCCAGATGTGGGTGCCGGAAGGATTTGCCCATGGATTCTGTGTAACCTCTGATCATGCTGAGTTTCTCTACCTGACCACCGATTACTGGGCACCTGAATTTGAGCGGACCATTGCCTGGGATGATTCGGCCATTGGTATCACCTGGCCACTGTCCGGTGAACCACTCCTGTCCGCCAAAGATTTATCTGGCAAACTGCTTGCTGAGGCGGAACTGTTTGACTAACCAGCGTTCCGACACAATCTGGCTGCTGACCCTTTGCTGCAGCCAGCTCTTTATCATGCTGGTTTTTATCAACTATTCTGCCATTCTGCCCATCCTTAAAACTGAATGGGATATGAACAACACCCAGGCCGGGGTGATCTTTTCCGTCTATCAACTGGGCTATATCGCCTCAGGAGTCCTGCTCAGCACGCTGTCTGACCGTCTGAACATCCGCTGGATCTTCATTACCGCTGCGCTCTGGTCAGGGATTGCCAACCTGCTGTTTGGCCTGTATGCCCATGATTACCTGTCCGGCCTGATCCTGCGCGGACTGACCGGCATCGGTATGGGCGGCACCTACATGCCGGGACTGAAACTGGTGGCAGAACGGTTTGCCAGCCACCAGCGTGGCAGGGCGGTGGGTATCTATGTTGGCTCATTAGTACTGGGGGCATCACTGTCGTTGGTGGTTCCGGGCACCATTGCCGGTATCTGGGGCTGGCGAATTGCCATGCTTGTCTGTTCAGCCGGTGTCTTGGTTGGCGCCTGCCTGTCGCTGCTGGTGTTTCGTGGGTATCGCCCTGCTCCACCTCAACCAACACCACAGGGTTTTAACGGTGAAATCCTGCAGAATCGGCCTGCCCTGCTGGTTATTCTGGGCTATGCCAGCCATATGTGGGAGATGTACGGCATGCGCAGCTGGCTGGCACCGTTTTTTGCTGCAGCCCTCACCGGTTGGGGATTCAGCACCGGCAAGGCAACCGCCACAGCAGCAGTCATTGCTGCGTCCCTGGTGGGGATCGGCACCTTTTCCACCGCCATCACCGGCAGCCTGTCAGACCGGTTTGGCCGTACCACCACTGTCACGGTGGTCATGCTCGGTTCAGTTATCTGCTCCATCTCATTTGGCTGGCTGATCAATACTAATCTCTGGCTGACCCTTGCAGTCGGCAGTATTTACGGCTGGCTGATTGTGGCAGAATCGCCGGTCTTTTCCACTGCCCTGACAGAACTGGTGGCGCCAGGCTATCTGGGGGCTGCCATGGGGATGCAATCACTGGTGGGCTACACCATGGGCATGATCTCCCCCACGGTCTTTGGCTGGGCCTTGGATACCTTTCAGAACTGGCAGCCCTGGCCCGGTATGAACGGTGCCTGGGGCATCGCCTTTACCACCGTTGGTCTGGGGGGATTACTGGGGCCGGTCTGCATGTGGTTGCTACGCAAAGAACCTGCCTCTATCAGATTAGCCCAGGGAAAACGATAGAACCTGGTTGACAGCACTACAATTTACGCTATAGGAACTACTATGCCTAAACCATATGACATAGCCCAGACATGGGATCCCCGCTTTGTGAACAACCTGATTCAGGTGCTGGTGGAGGCGTTGGAGGTTAGAGACACCTATATCCAGGGCCATACCCGCCGGGTGGCCGAAATCAGCCTGGCCATCGGAGCCCGGATGGGACTGTCCCAGATTGAACTACGGGATCTCTATGCCGGTGCGATTCTGCATGATATCGGCAAGGCGGTCGGTACCACCGAAGAAACCCTCAACAAGCCGATGCCCCTTGATCAACGGGAAGAGATCATCATGCGAGAACACCCGCTTAAGGCAGGTCTGCTGATTGTGGGCCTGGAAAACCTTTCCCATATCCTGCCCACCATTATGCATCACCATGAACGCTGGGACGGTACTGGCTACCCGGCCCGGTTGCAGGATGAATCAATCCCCCTGCATGCCCGGATCATCTGCGTGGCTGATGCCTTTGATGCCATGGTCTCACCCCGTTCGTTCCGGCCTGCCATGAGCAGGGAAGAGGCGGTTGCAGAGATGATCAAGGAAAAAGAAAAACATTTTGACCCGGATATTGTGGATGAACTGGTTGCCAGCCTGGAAGATAACAAGCACGAGTGGAAGGATTTCAGCTTTTATTTTTGACGGTTTGTAGCTGCCTGAAGAGATAGGCGCCACAGAAGATCACAAACGCCAGCAGGATGATGGTGGCACCTGATGGCAGATTCAGCAGGAACGAGACCACAATCCCGCCCACCACTGACACAAGCGAAAACAGCACCGACAGGATCACGGTCATCCTGAATCCCCGGGCCACCTGCAGAGCAGCTGAGGCAGGCAGGATCAGCAGTGCAGAGATCAACATCACCCCCACCAGTTTCATGGCCAGCACCACGGTCAAAGCGGTCAGGGCTGCCAGTAGGCCGTTCAGAAATCTGACCTTAATGCCGCTGACTGCTGCCAGTTCCTCGTTAAAGGTCAAGGCCACCAGATCATTGTAGTAGAGCCATAATAACGCCAGCACGGTTACAAACAGACCGCCTGCCACCAACAGTTCTGCCTGACTGATGGCAAGGATGCTACCGAACAGATAGCTGAACAGGTCAACCCCATACCCCCGCCCCAACACCGCCAGCAATACCCCCAGCGACACCCCGACTGATGAAACAATCCCGATGGCTGCATCACCGCCCAGCCGGGCCTTGCCCGCCAGCTTCAAAATCCCCAGCGAGGCCAGCAATACCACCGGCAGCGACACCAATAACATGGCAGCCCCCTGCAGGCCTGCAAACAGGGCCAGGGCCACGCTACCAAAGGTGATATGGGCCAGACCATCACCGATCAGCGACAACCGGCGCAGTACCAGAAAGACCCCCAACACCGCGCAGAGTACGCCGATCAGGGTACCGGCCAGCAAGGCGCGTTGCATAAAGCCGTATGAAAACAGTTCAAATATTGTCATATCAATGCCTGTGGCAGATCAGATGCTGCGAATGTTCTCCGAAAAAGGCAGACATCTCGGGAGAGTGGCAGAACTCATCAAAGGACCCAAAGAACAGCACCTTCTTGTCAAGATACAGCATCCTTGAGGCATACTGGCCAATGGTACCGGTATCATGGGTCACCAGCAACACGGTGGTGCCTTTGTCCTTGTTCATCTGAGCCACCAGTTCATAGAAGCGATCCCGGATCTCAGGATCAAGGGCAGCGGTTGGTTCATCCATGATCAGCAGTTCTGGATTATTCACCAGGGCACGGGCCAGCATAACCCGTTGCTGCTGGCCACCAGACAGTTCACCGATCATACGGCGCTGCAGATGGTCAATCCCCAGCAGTTCCAGCATATCCTGCACCTGTTTGCGGTCATGGCGGCAAAGCCGTTTGGGAAGCGCTTTACCGGCCAACAGGCCCAGTTGCACCACCTCAAAGACCGTGGCAGGAAAGGCAGGATTAAGCGGCCCCAGATTCTGGGGCAGATACCCCAGACGTTCCCACCCGGAGAAGCAGTCACGGGATTGACCAAAGAGCGAGATCTGGCCCTGGTATGCAGGCATCAGCCCCAGTAAGGCCCGCACCAGGGTACTTTTCCCTGATCCGTTGGGGCCGACAATCCCCAGATAGTCACCTGCTGCCACGCTAAAACTGATCTCAGACAGCGCCTCCACTGCTCCGTGACAACAGGTAAGCTGTTCCACCCTGATCAGTTCTTGCACGAAAGACCAACCTGCAGATTTTTAAGGTTCTCATCCATCAGCTTGATAAAGGTTACCCCTTGTGCAAGATCTTCCTTTGCCACGTTATGGGCACCATGCAGCTTCAAAACCGTCGCACCGGTCTCACCGGCAATGGTCCGCGCCACCCGTGGCGAAACCAGTTCTTCAGAATAGATCGCCTTGACCTTGTTCTGCTTTACCTGCTGTACCAGTTCTGCAAGACGGCGCGGGGTAGCCTCCAGCTCAGCCGTGACACCTGCTGCAGCCTGATAATTGAGGTTGTAGCGATTGGCCAGATAACCAAAGGCAGCATGGCCACCATGCAGCAGCACCCTACTGTCACAGCTGGCCAGTCCGGCCTTATAACGCGCATCCAGTGCGGACAGCTGCTCTGTCAGGTCAGCAGCCCGACGCCGGTACTGTTCTGCACCGGCAGGATCTGCAGCGATCAGCGCCTCAAGGATCTTTGCAACCATGGCCTGATCAGCCTTAAAATCAAGCCAAACATGGGGATCATAGGCCTCAACCTGATGGTTATGATCGTGATCATGGTGATGCTGTTCCTTACCGGAATGAGCCATGGCAGGCAGCAGCGTTATTCCGGCTGCTGCCGGTACCACCCTTACCTTGGTGCGATCAACCCCTTGTATGATCTTGTCAGCCCATGGTTCCATAAAAGGTCCAATGTAGACAAACAGGGCAGCCCGGTGAATACGGGCCAGATCATCCGGCTTGGGTTCAAAATGGTGGGGCTCAACACCGGGGGGTAGCAGTAACTGTACCTCCATCCGGTCGCCGGCAATGGTTCGGGCAAAATCATATAACGGGAACAGTGTGGTTATCACAATCGGTCGTGACGGCTGCGCCGACGTTTTTTTCTGTCCCTGGCAGCCTGTTACCAGTATCCCCAAAACAGCAACGGCAACCAGAATCGATAGTACGCGATTGAACATGGACCTTCTCCTTCTGACTAATATGCACCGGCATCATAGCCCGCATTTCTGATCCTTGCAATTATCCTCTGCTCGTTTATACTGGGACAATCTAAAGCGACACTACATCGGCATCCAAGGAGCATTGACATGGGACTTTTCGGCGGACCCAGCAAGCAGGAACTACTCGATAGAGACAATGAGATAAAAAAACTGATGCAGATGCTGGACAACGTCGATAACGTCGTCATGCTTTGCGATACCACCAATGATAATAAGATATTCTATCAAAACCGTCGGGCCAAGGAGCTGCTGCAGCAACATCGCTCTGAGCTGAACAGCGGCTTGCGTGGTGCAGACGTTGCCAATGCCTTTGGCAACTCAATCCACCAGTACCACAAGGATCCGGCCCGTATCCGCAACATTTTTGCTGATCCACGGGGCAAAATGCCCCACTCTGCTGATATTCCCATCGGTGGCGTTACCCTGCAGACCAAGGCCTACCCGATCTGGGACCCCAGTGACAGCAGTAAACTGCTCTGCTTCATGGCCTGCTGGAGTGACATTACCGCCGAACGCACCATCAAGGAGCAGCAGTACAAGGATATTGAACGTAAGAATTATCTGGAAGAGCGGATTCACCAGATCGCTACAGCCATGGAAGAGATGAGCATGACCGTTAACGAAGTAGCCGGTAACACCACCAATGCTGCCGACTCCGCAGCCCAGGTGGCTGACAGCGCCCATGAAGGTCAACGGGTGGTGAATCAGGCGGTCAAGGGGATGCAGCAGGTGGCTGAAGTGGTTCGTTCTTCGGCACAGATTGTGGGTAACCTGGGGGCAACCTCAGAAAAGATCGGCGAGATCGTTAATGTTATTAATGAAATTGCTGACCAGACCAACCTGCTGGCCTTAAACGCTGCCATTGAGGCTGCCCGGGCCGGTGAAATGGGTCGCGGATTTGCGGTGGTTGCCGATGAAGTGCGCAGACTGGCTGAGCGGACCATGACCTCCACCAAGCAGATCGGCGCCATGGTGGCTGAGATTCAATCCAACACCCAGAAGGCGGTAACCTCCATTGAAGGGGGCAAGGCAGAGGCTGAAAAGGGTGAGCAGCTTTCCCATCAGGCAGAGGCATCACTGATCGCCATTGTTGATTCGGTTGAGAACATCAAAAACCTGATTGCCCAGATCGCCACCGCCTCTGAAGAGCAGGCAGCCACCGCAACCGTGATTGCCGGTAACCTTGAGGAGATCTCGCGGGCCAGCTAAAATCGCGTTGGTTGCACCACTAAAAAAGGCCGGGGAGATTTCCCCGGCCTTTTTGCATATCAGCATAGTCTCTCTTATGCCAAGAAACTACTCCCCTGCACTGCCAAAATATTCCCGCTCCTGCGGAGAGAACATCTGATCCACATCCATGATGATCAGCAGGCGGTCGGCATGATTGAACACACCGGTAATAAACTCCTGATCAATATTGCCGGAAACCATGGTGGGCGGTGGCTGAATCTCGCTGGAATGAATCCTGATCACCTCGGAAACAGCATCCACAATAAAACCGGTCAGACCACCGGCAACATCCATAACCATGATCCGGGTATGGCTGTCATAGTCGGATTCAGCCAGGCCAAAACGCTTACGCATTGAAATAATAGGAATTACCTTGCCCCGCAGGTTGATAATCCCCTCAACATAGTGCGGCGTATTGGGCATCTTGGTAATGCCAGGCATACGGATGATCTCTCGCACTTTCAATACCTCAACACCGTACTCCTCGTTGCTGAGCATAAAACTGACCAACTGAATCAACTGGTCTCCGCCGGTTGTCACATCTCCGCTTTTTACCAGGGCTGTGGTGGACATTGAAACCTCCTCTATGAGGGAATAGTGAACTGGTTGCTTTTAATGAATCATAGCATAGTTTTTAAAAAGTGAAATAGGGTAATAACCCTAGAACAAACCATGCAGCGGCCCTGACGGAGCAGCAAGAGCATTGACCCGCTGTTCAAGTGCCGGGTCCTCTTCCAGTGGCGGTGCATGAAACGACTTTCTGCGTGCGTCAATTACCAGCGGCCCGCTACAGCCCCAGTGCCGCTGCCTGGTTGCAGCAGCTACCCCATAAACATCTGAGGCAGGGTTGGAGCGGGTAAAGGTGACCCAGAGAAAGTTATCCAGAGACCGGCTGCAGAACTCACTATCATCAGCAATTACCACCAGGGCAATACCATCGGACAGCGGCTGTTGCTCCCAGAAACTGCACAGTGCCTGAATTGCCTGATCCGGCTCACCGTTGTCCAGCGCCTGGGCACTACCCTGCAGCACCAGTACACCAGGCAATGCCAGGGCAGGACGTGACCAGCCAGACGGCAGAGAAATGTCACCCGACAGCTCCGTCATCAGAGAACGCCTGACCGGACCAGCAGCAGCCATGACCAGCTTGGAACCGCTGTTAAAGCCACCACCTGAATAATCCAGGGTATCTATGGTGGTACTGGTCTGGAAATGTAGATCACGCTGCCAGTCAATCCGCTCCAGCAGATGTCTGAACATGGCGCCAATGTCATGAATATCAAGCTCAGGATTATCCTGCTCAGCGGTAATTAAGAGGTACTTGGCCAGAGAAAGCTGCCCCTGCCCAAGAATGGCATTGGCCTGGGTCAGCAGTTCCAGGGGGCGGGTAACGCCATCGTAAGGGGTATAACGCTCAGACCCGATGGCCAGCAGCAGCGGATGCACTCCGGCAGCATCAACGGCATGGACCGCCTTGATACCGGGCAACACCGTGGGGATCAGATCACCGGTCAGCTCATGGATAAAGGCGCCAAAGGAGGTATCTTCCTGAGGCGGACGTCCCACTGAAGTAAAGGGCCAGATCGCATCAGGCCGGTGATAGACCGCTTCCACCTCAATAAACGGAAACGGGTGGGTCAGGCTGTAATAGCCCAGGTGGTCACCAAAGGGGCCTTCCGGCAGGGTGGCATGGGGATCAATCGATCCCACAATACAGAAATCAGCCTCTGCCGGTACCGGCAGACAACCGGGCAGATCTGCCATGGCGATCCGGTGGCCTCCCAGCAGACCGGCAAAGGAGAGTTCCGGCATCCCTTCCGGCAACGGCATAACCGCTGCCACTGACATGGCAGGCGCGCCGCCTACAAAGACATTCACCTTCAGCCGCTCACCACGCTTGATCGCTTCCTGATGATGTACCCCGATACCACGATGGATCTGATAGTGCAGCCCGACCTGCTTATCCGGTTGATACTGATTACCAGAGATTTGCACCCGGTACATCCCCAGGTTGGATTTGCCGAATCCAGGCTTGGATGGATGTTCGCTGTAGACCTGCGGCAAGGTAATAAAGGCACCGCCATCGTTGGGCCATGAAACCAGCTGAGGCAAGGCTGACAGCTTTGTCCGGCAACTAAGCGCTGGGGCCTGTGATTGGCCTACCCGCTTGGGTAGCAGATGCAGGGCTCCCAGCGGGGCACCCAACAAGCGGCCCGGTTCCTTCAGGGCCTGAAACGGATTCACCTTCAGTTTAACCAGGGTCTCAATGGTTCGCAGGGTATCGCGGAAGATAAAACGGGTCCGTTCCAAGGTGCCAAACAGATTACCCAGCATCGGAAAGGCAGAGCCGGTTACCTGGGTAAACAGCAGTGCCGGACCACCAGCCTGATAGACCCGGCGCTGGATCATACCAGCCTCCAGATAGGGATCAACCGGCAGCTCAATCCTGCGCAGCATGCCGTGACGTTCCAGATCCTCAACACAATCCTGAAGATTTATATATCCCATTACTTTTCTCTTTTCCGGCTTTCATTTACTGCCAGATACGGTATCATCAGCACCACGTCAATTCAACCTGAACCTTAGCTTTACACCGGTTTCCAATGATCAGACCGACTCTTTTCAGAAAATTCCTGATCGCCTCGCTACTCTTGGCACTGGTGCCACTGCTGGCTGCCACACTCTTCCTGTTTTCAGGACTTGAGCAGGTACGGGATCGCCTGGCCCTTGAGATCGGCAGTAGTGCAGAACAACAGGCAGCAGAAAGCCTGCAGATGCGTGCCCGTCAGGTGGCAGACACGGTAAGTGACTACCTCCACCGCCGCGAAGATGATCTGCGCTTTTTAAGCCGTTTTGCCACTGATCGCAAGGTACTGCTCTCTTTCTGGATGCAACAACGCAGCGAGGTCTGGGAACAACGGGCCAGCGCCCCCAATCAGCTCCGCGAGGTACGGAAACTGGTGCCGATCTACCGCTCCTTTGCCCTGCTGGATGCAGATGGTCAGGAACAGATGGTGCTGAAAGATGGCCGCTTTTTGCCGCCCGCAGAACTGCGCAACGTTACTAAACCAACCGCTACCGAGTTTAAAAGCGAAACCTATTTTCAAGAAATCAAGCAACTGCAGCCAAACGAGATCCATGTCACCCACCTGACCGGCTTCCATGTTAACAAACAGCAGCAACTGGCCGGGGCCTCTGAACCTGAACATGCCTTGGGTAAGCGTTATGAAGGGGTCGTTCGCTTTGGCCTCCCGCTTCACGGGCAGGATGGGCGTTTTACTGGAGCCTTTGTCATCTCCATGGATCACCGGCACCTGATGGAATTCAGCCAGCATATTGATCCCGGCCCTCACTTTTCAACGGTCTTCCCCTCCTATAAAAGCGGTAACTATGCCTTCCTGTTTGATGATGAAGGCTGGATTATTACCCATCCCAAGTTATGGGATATCCGGGGAGTGAATCAACAGGGGGAGCTGCTGCCCCCCTACTCCAGTAACTCAGGCAGCAAAGCTATTGAAGCCGGCAACATCCCGTTTAATCTTGATCATGCCGGATTTATCCACCCCAACTATCCCAAGGCATCGGCATTTGTCAGAAAACAGCAAAGTGGTGTGGTTGAACTGACCAACGTGGGCGGCGCCCGTAAAATCATGGCCTATGCGCCTATCCTGTATGATACCGGCCCCTACAAAAAACATGGCGTCTTTGGCGGCATCACCATCGGCTACCAGGTTGATCAGTTCCAGAAGCAGGCCAGTGCCGGTAGTCTGCTCATAACCCGTAAACTGAAAGAGTATCGCCAACAAAGCGGTCTGTTCATCGCACTGGCAGCAATCGTAGCAGGCCTGGCTGCCTGGCTGCTGGCACGGGGTATCACCCGTCCCTTGCAGCGCTTAAGCGAAGGGGCCCGCCGTCTTGCCAACGGAGAAACCGGTAATCGTGTCGTGGTAAAAGGCAGAGATGAACTGGCGGAGCTGGCCCTGTCCTTTAACGCCATGGTGGCGGAACTGGAACAACGCAAGGCAAACCTGATTGCAACCCTGGAACAGTTACAGGAGTCACGGCAGGCCATTCTGGATGAACGTAACTTCAAGGAAAGCATCCTGGAAAGTATCTCCAGTGCCATCACCACCTTTGCCCCTGACGGTTCCCTTACCTCACGCAACAGCACCCTGGACCGTTTTTTAGGACACCATTGGCCGCTGGGCAGTCATTACGCCACTATCTTTAAGGGGTGGGAGCCGATACCTGCCAGAATTGAGCTGGCCTTTACCGAAGGAAGCGGTTATGGCCGGGCCCCCCTGCAGCTTGAACAGAACGGCATCATTCAGCATTTTGATGTGGGGATTTTTCCGATTGGTGAGCATGCAGAACATGGCCTGACGGTCACGCTGCGGGATGAGACCATCCGTGAAGAGTTACGGGAAGAGACGGTCCGGCTGGAACGACTGGCTTCGCTGGGTAAACTGGCAGCCGGTATCTCCCATGAAATTCGCAACCCTCTCACCGGCATTTCATTGCTGCTGGACGATCTGCATGACCGGGCCCAGTTGGGTGAAAAAGATCGGGAGATGCTGACCAAGGCCATGGCAGAGATTGAGCGGATGGAGCGGCTGATCTCGGCGCTATTGACCTTTGCAGCCCCGCCCCGGTCACGTTTTGCCCCAGGGGACCCCGGCGAAGCAGCCGAGGATGTGGTCATGCTGATGCAGCGTCCCTGTCAGCGTCAGGGGGTTACCCTGACCCTGGAGCGGACCCCGTTGCCTGACTGCCAGATTGATGCAGAAAAGATCCGCCAGGCCCTGCTTAATCTGCTGAAAAACGCCCTGGAAGCGCTGCCCCTTGGGGGAACTATCAGCATAACCATTAACCATGATGCACATGATGCCCTGATCACCGTATGCGACTCTGGTCACGGTATCCCCAGCCAGGATCTGCCCCTGATCTTTGAGCCTTTCTTTACCCGTAAAGGGGCCGGAACCGGTCTTGGTCTCTCCATTACCAGACAGATCATTGAAGAGCATGGCGGTGTTATTACTGTAACCTCAGAGCCGGTTCAAGGCACCAGCTTCATGATACGGTTACCCCTGCTGCAGGCTGATCAGGAAACTGTTTCAACATGACAAAGCCTGTAATTACTGGTATAGCCAGCCTGCATAACTCTTTCTGCCACCAAGGGGTAGTGTGAAACAACCATTCAACAGCATACCTGGCCAACAATCCATGTTCACCCTGTTTCTAGGGCGCTTTCTGCCGCTTGCCCTGTTTACCCTGCTGGCGGGCGGAGCAATTTTCCTGCTGGAACGGAGCAGTCACCTGGATCTGCTCTACAAATTTGGCAAGATCCAATCCATTGAGGAACAATCACCGCTCACCATCGCCCTTGAACAGCACCAGATCATTACCATTTCAGCAGTTACGCTGTTGGCACTGGTGGTTGCCGCACCCATTGCCTGGTTTCGTGCAGCACGTCAACGACAAGATATGATTGTCGAACATCAAAACCGGGAAAATCTGCGCAGCATCAAGCTGCTGCTTGATTCAACCATAGAAGGGATCTACGGCACTGATGAAGCAGGCCATTGCATCCTGGCCAACCGTTCCTGCGCCAACCTGCTGGGTTATACGCACCCTGAACAGCTATTGGGAAAAGAGATGCACCGTCTGATGCACCACAGCCATGCCGATGGCAGCCCCTACCCTGCATCAGCATGCAGGGCACACCAGATGGTAAGCACAGGATCTGCACCGGTACTGGTTACTGATGAAGTATTCTGGCGCCAGGATGGCAGTTGTTTTCCGGTATCCTACAGCGCCCATCCTATTCAGGAAAACGGCCAGAATATCGGCATGGTCTGCACCTTTGTGGATATCTCTGAACGCCGCCTGCTTGAAGATCAGTTACGCCATGCTCAGAAGATGGAGGCGGTCGGGCAGCTGGCAGGCGGCATTGCCCATGACTTTAACAATATCCTGCAGATCATCTCCGGTAACACCCAGATTCTTCAGTTTGATTCAGAGCAGTCCAACCAGAAACAGCCACAGCTATTGGAAATTTTGAAGGCTGTTGAACGAGGCACCGCCCTGACCCGCAGTATGCTGGCCTTTAGCCGCAAACAGACGATTCACCCGGTCACCTTTGAACTGAATCAAATGGTGAAAGATTCATTACTTCTGGCCCAAAAGTTGCTATCAAAAAACATAACACTACAGCTTGAACAGACAGAAACAGCACTGGTTATTACTGCTGATGAAATATTGCTGCAACAGGTGCTGTTTAACCTGATTACCAATGCCCGGGATGCCATGCCAAACGGCGGCACCATTACGGTTGCAACAGTTGAACAGGTTATTGATGAAAGCACTGCTGGATCTGCTCAAGGAGCCCTGCCAGGAACCTACGCTGTTCTCAAGGTTCGTGACACCGGCCAGGGCATACCGGAGGAGATCCGCCAGAAAATTTTTGAACCGTTTTTCACCACCAAGGGGGTGGGCAAAGGAACCGGCCTAGGGCTTTCAATGATCTACGGCACGATCAAACAACACGGTGGTTTTGTGCTGGCTGAATCAACTGAAGGACAAGGCAGCTGCTTTTCAGTGTTTCTTCCTGCTATTTCGGCAAGCATACTGCCGAATCAACATACTTACTAACCAGGGAACAAGGTTGCGCTATGGCAAAGATTCTGCTTGTTGATGATGACCCACAAGTTCGGGCGGTGTTGCTAGGCTTTCTACAGATCGGCGGGCATGAGGTACTGGAGGCAGGAAATGGCCTCCAGGCTTCTAAAATCCTTGAAAAACAACTGCCGGATCTGGTTATAACCGACATTGTCATGCCTGAATCTGATGGTTTTGAACTGATCATGTCCAGCAACCGCAAAGATCAGCCCATTAAAATCATTGCTATTACCGGAGGTTCACCTAACCTGGCCCAGCAAACACTTCTGACCATTGCCCAAAAAATGCCGATCAACAAGGTCTTGTCAAAACCGGTAACCTGTGAAGAATTACTGGCCGCAGTCCAAGACGTCTTGAACAGTCCTGAAAACAACCGGCACGCCCAAACTAACCTGAATGCTTAGAGAAACCATTCTCATAATTGATGATGAAGCCTTTATCCGGGAAAACGTCCAACGCATCCTGAACGAAGATGGCTATCGTGTGCTTGAGGCTGCCAATGGAGCAGAGGCCTTGGGGCGGGTTGCTGATGACGAGATCGATCTGGCCCTGCTGGATCTGAACCTGGGGGTTGAAAACGGCCTTGATCTGTTGGGGGCCTTGAAAGAGATAAACCCAGATCTGCTGGTGATTATCATCACCGGCTACGGATCGGTTGAAACAGCGGTAGATGCCCTCAAACTGGGGGCCTTTGACTACATGAAGAAGCCGTTTAAGGCTGATGCCCTGCGGGTCATCGTCAAGCTGGCCCTGCAGACCCAGGAACTGAAACGGGAGGTCCGGGGCCTGCGGCGTTCAGGCGCACTGGGACTTGATGTGCCGCTATTGGGGGAAAGTCCCTGTTTCCGGCAGGTACTGGATCAGGTGCGGGAGGTGGCCAGAATCCCCACCGCCACGGTGCTGGTAACCGGTGAGTCAGGCACCGGCAAAGAGCTAGTGGCCCGGGCGATCCATTCCCTGTCTGACCGCAAGGAACACCCCTTTGTGGCGGTCAACTGCGCCTCCATCCCCACTGAACTGATGGAAAGTGAGCTGTTTGGCCATGAAAAAGGGGCCTTCACCGGGGCAGCTTCCCGCAAGACCGGACTGTTTGAAGAGGCCCACAACGGCACCATCTTTCTGGATGAGATCGGCGACATGTACGCCAGCCTGCAGGCCAAGCTGTTGCGGGTGTTACAGGAACGCACGGTCCGCCGGGTAGGCGGTTCCAAGGACCTGCCGGTTGATCTGCGGGTGATTGCCGCCACCAATCGCGATCTGCGTCAACGGATACAGATCGGCACCTTCCGGGAAGACCTGTTCTATCGCCTGAACGTGGTGCCGTTGCACCTTCCTCCCCTACGGGAACGGGGTAATGATATCCTGCTGTTGGCCAAACACTTCCTTTCTCACTTCAGTCAGGCCTTTGGTAAATCATTCAAAGGGATTGAGCCAGCTGCAGAACAGATGCTGCTGGGTTACCCCTGGCCCGGCAATATCCGTGAGCTGCGTAACATCATTGAGCGGATCTGTATCATGGCCCATGGCCCACAACTGGAACCTGCGCATCTGCCCCCGGAACTCCATCACCACACCACAGGACAAAGTTTAACCATTGCAGAAGATATTCTTAAGCAAGGCCTTGAAATTAATGTAGCAAACTATGAAAAACAGTTGGTTGTTGCTGCCCTTGAACAGGCTGAAGGGAACGTGGTCAAGGCAGCTTTAATCCTGAAGATCCCCCGGGGCACCCTGCGCTACAAAATGGAAAAATACGGCCTGTAACAGCAGGCCAATCCGGTCGTATCCCTCCTTACTGGCGGAAAACCGCCACACCTCTATGGCGGAAAACCGCCAGTTCCATTCCTGAATAAAACTCCATTACGCTGCAACGTAAACAGAATAATCAACTTAAACAGCTTGTTAGCGTATTCACTGCTTTTGGCACTGCCATTGCTAGATAAAACAAAATTCTGCGCTATACTCATTTCAATGTGAAGCATACCAACCCCAAGGAGGCACACACATGTTCAAGAAGATTCTTGCAGCAGTTGTCACACTGGCATTTGCCCTTCCGCTGACCGCCCAGGCAGCACCGATTATCATCAAATTCAGCCACGTCGTGGCCAATGAGACCCCAAAAGGTCAGGCAGCCAACTACTTTAAAAAACTGGCTGAAGAACGCACCAAAGGTCGTGTAAAGATTGAGGTGTACCCAAATAGCCAGCTGTTCAAAGACAAGGAAGAGATGGAAGCGCTGCAGATGGGTTCTGTACAGATGCTGGCCCCTTCTCTGGCCAAGTTCGCCCCGCTGGGTCTGAAAGAATTTGAACTGTTTGACCTGCCGTTTATCTTTGATGATTACACTGAACTGCACAAGGTAACCCAGGGGCCAATAGGAGCAAAGCTGCTCAAAAGACTTGAAACCAAAGGTCTGATCGGTCTGGCGTACTGGGATAACGGCTTCAAGGTCATGTCTGCCAACAAACCACTCAAAAAGCCTGAAGATATGCGTGGCCAAAAGATGCGGATTCAGTCTTCCAAGGTACTGGATTCCCAGATGCGCTCTGTGGGCGCTATCCCGCAGGTACTGGCATTCTCTGAAGTGTATCAGGCACTGCAGACCGGTGTTGTTGATGGCACCGAAAACCCACCTTCAAACCTGTACACCCAGAAGATGCATGAAGTGCAGAAATACGTCACCATGACAAACCACGGTTATCTTGGGTATGCCGTACTGGTAAACAAGAAATTCTGGATGGGTCTGCCTGCTGATATCCGTGCAGCACTGGAAAGCTCTATGAAGGATGCCACCAACTATGCCAACAGCGTTGCCAAAAAAGATAATGATGAAGCAATGGCAGGCGTGAAAAAATCAGGCAAGTCTCAGATCATCAACCTGAGCGCTCAAGAAAAGGCTGCCTGGCGTAAGGCCATGGACAAGACTCACAAAGAGAACGCAGCCCGTATTGGCGCTGATGTCCTCAAGGAAGTCTACACCGCAACAGGCTACAAGCCCTGATCTGCTGCTGTAGTTGATTCACAGCCGCTGCGACATCCGCAGCGGCTTTTTCACGACTAACTATATATATCTGCACTTCAGGAGATATCCCCATGATGAAATACCTTGACCATCTTGAGGAATGGATCATCACCTTCCTTATCGGCGCGGCAACCCTGGTCATTTTTGCAGCGGTTGTCCACCGATATGCCTCGGGTCTGCCGATTCCCGGCCTGCAGGACTGGCTGCTGACCGTCAACATGAGCTGGGCTCAGGAACTCTGTATCTACATGTTTGTCTGGATGGCCAAGTTTGGCGCTGCCTATGGTGTCCGCACCGGTATCCACGTCGGGGTGGATGTGCTGATTAACCGCCTGCCTGAAAAATGGCGTAAGACATCCGTACTGCTGGGTCTTTCAAGCGGCGTGCTCTTTACCGGCATCATTGCCACATTAGGGGCAGGTTTTGTCTGGGAAAACGGTATGCATTACGCGGTGTTTAACAAGTTTGGCATGGCACTGGGTGATCTGTACGAAGGCCCGATCACACCAGACCTTGAATGGCCAACCTGGATCGTCTACCTGGCTATCCCGCTAGGTTCATCCCTGATGTGTTTCCGTTTTATGCAGGTTGCCTGGACCTTTGCCCGCACTGGCGAACTGCCCCACCACGACCACAGCCATGTTGATGGTCTGGATGATACTATTGTTGATGCTACCGACGCGCTTGAAGAGTATGAAGCACATAAATTTGATAAAAATGCAGAGCAGGGAGGTGTCAAATGAGCGCACATGCAGAAACAAAGGAGCTTATGACACCAAAAAAAGCAGCAACATGGGTTGTTGCCATTATAATCTCTCTGGCTGCCATTGCATCATTCGGTAATGCCGGTATTGTGTTTGCACTGCTAATCGGCCTGATGCTGACCGGCATGCCGATCTCCATCTCCCTGGGTCTGACTGTTCTGACCTTCCTGTTCTTCATGTCAAACGTACCGGTTGAAACCGTGGCCATGAAGCTGTTTACCGGCATTGAGAAGTTTGAGATCATGGCTATTCCGTTCTTTATCCTGGCGGGCAACTTCCTGACCCACGGCGGGGTTGCCAAACGGATGATCAACTTTGCCACCTCAATGGTCGGGCACTGGCACGGTGGCCTTGGTCTGGCCGGGGTTATGGCCTGCGCCCTGTTTGCTGCGGTTTCCGGCTCCAGCCCGGCAACGGTGGTGGCTATTGGTTCGATCCTGTTGCCTGCCATGGTCAAGGCTGGTTTCCCCAGAAACTTTGGCGCCGGTGTTATCGCCACCTCCGGTTCGTTGGGGATTTTGATTCCCCCTTCAATTGTCATGGTTATTTATGCAGTTGCCACCAACTCATCAGTAGGCGCCCTGTTTATGGCTGGTGTCATCCCCGGCCTGATGCTGGCTGCCCTGCTTGGTTCTGTTGCCTGGTATCGTGCCCGTAAATTCAACTATCCCCGTCTACCCAAGGCAACTACCAAAGAACGATTGATTGCCTTTAAAGAGAGCATCTGGGGTCTGCTATTAATTGTAATTGTGCTGGGTGGTATCTACTCCGGCCTGTTTACCCCCACTGAGGCAGCAGCCATGTCTGCGGTCTATGCCTTCTTTGTGGCGGTGTTTGTGTACAAGGACATGAGTATTAAAGGCATCCCCAAGGTACTGCGTGATTCAGCCAACATGTCTTCCATGCTGTTGTATATCATCACCAATGCGGTGCTGTTCTCGTACCTGATGACATCCGAGCAGATCCCGCAGATCATGGCTGACTGGATCATCGGTCATAACCTTGGCGTAATCGCCTTCCTGGCAGTAACCAACATCCTGTTACTGCTGGCTGGCAACGTGATGGAACCATCCTCCATCATCCTGATCCTGGCGCCGATCCTGTTCCCGGTTGCCATGAAGCTGGGGATTGACCCGATCCACTTCGGTATCCTGATGACAGTCAACATGGAAGTGGGCATGTGCCACCCACCAGTTGGCCTCAACCTGTATGTGGCCAGCGGTATCACCAAGATGGGGATTTCGGAACTGACCATGGCAGTGCTACCCTGGCTGATCGCCATGGTGGGCTTTATGCTGTTGATTACGTATGTGCCGATTATATCGCTCTGGCTGCCCCGAATGCTGGGGTACTAACGAAGCAGCAATTGCACGAGCAAGAAAAAGGCCTGTCAAATGACAGGCCTTTTTCTTGTGCATCGTTACCACGACAACGATCAGTGCAGTAACTTATACTGAACAATATAGGCAGCTATTCCGCCAAAATATCCGATCAACGCCAGACCGCTTATCCGCTTGACATACCAGAAAAAGTTGATTTTCTCCAACCCCATGGCAGCCACACCGGCTGCAGAACCGATGATCAGGATTGAACCACCGGTACCGGCACAGTAGGCCATAAACTCCCACAAAAAACTGTCAGTTGGATACTGTGCCAGGCTATACATCCCCATGGAAGCAGCCACCAGCGGCACGTTATCAACAATAGAGCTTACCAGACCAATGATGGTGACTATCACGTCCTGCCGTCCTACCGTTTGATCAAGCCACTTGGCCAAGGCACCCAGAATGTGGGTGTGCTCCAGAGTCGCCACGGCCAACAGAATACCGATAAAGAACACAATCGAACTCAAGTCAATCCGCATCAGGGCACTTACCAGGGTCAGATGCTGCTTTTCATCATCTCCCTTGCTGCGATGAATCAACTCCCCCACCAACCAGAGAATGCCCAGACCAAACAGGATCCCCATAAAAGGCGGCAGGTGGGTCACAGTCTTGAAAACCGGCACTGAAATCAGGATACCGATCCCCATACAAAACATCAGATTACGCTCAAAGGAGGTGGTCTGTAACAGCCCGTTGTCTTCGGCTTTTACTGGTGAAACAACCTCGCGTCCTTTCAACAGATAACTGGTCACGATTAACGGTACCAAAAGGTTGATCATGGAGGCGATAAACAGCCCTTTCATGATCGCCAGGGTGGTAATCTGACCGCCGATCCAGAGCATGGTGGTGGTAACATCGCCAATCGGCGTCCAGGCACCACCGGCATTGGCAGCAATCACGATCATACCGGCAAAGAACAGCCGGTCATCATGGTCATCCAGCAGCTTCTTCATCAGAGAAATCATGACAATTGTAGTGGTCAGGTTATCCAATACCGAACTTAAGAAAAAGGTAACAAACCCTACCAGCCACATCAGGGAAGACAACTTGGTAGTACGAATACGGGAGGTGATTACCTCAAAGCCGCTATGGGCATCTACCACCTCAACAATGGTCATGGCACCCATCAGGAAGAACACAATCTGGGCAGTGGCAGCCAGGGATTCATTCAACTGATTCCCCACCAGCGTATGATCACCGGTCATCACCGCATAGATAGTCCAGAGCAGGCCAGCCCCCAACAGGGCTGAGGCTGATTTATTGACCTTTAAGGGGTGTTCAAGGGCAATGGCGGCATAGGCAACAACAAAAACAATGACAAGCATGGAAAGCATCACAGAAAACTCCTGATAGTTATTAATGCCCGGACAGGCGGCTGATCATATAGCCTGCTGCAACAGCAGTGCCAATCACACCGGCCACATTGGGGCCCATGGCATGCATCAACAGATAGTTCTGGGGATCATACTCAGCCCCCACATTCTGACTGACCCTGGCTGCCATCGGCACGGCAGATACACCGGCAGAGCCGATCAAGGGGTTAACCGGGTTGTTGGGGGAGAGCTTGTTCATAATCTTGGCCATAACCACACCACCAACCGTGGAGAGACCAAAGGCCACTACCCCCATGGCAATGATCGCCAGCGTGGTAGGACGCAAGAAGATCTCGGCCTGCATGGTCATCCCCACCGCCGTACCCAGAAAAATAGTGGTGACATTGATGATCTCGTTCTGGCAAGCCTTGACCAGACGATCAACCACCCCTGATTCCCGCAGCACATTGCCCAGCATCAGCATGGCAATCAACGCTGAGGCATCCGGCACCACCATGATGCAGAGCACCATAACCACCAGCGGAAACACAATCCGCTCCAGCTTACTGACCTTGCGCAGGCTCTTCATTCTGATCTTGCGTTCTGCATCGGTGGTCAAGGCCCGCATGATCGGCGGTTGAATCAAAGGCACCAGACTCATGTAGGTGTAGGCGGCCACGGCAATCGGCCCGATCAGGTGCGGCGCCAGCTTGTTTGCCAGAAAAATCGAGGTGGGGCCGTCAGCCCCCCCAATAATACCGATGGAGGCTGATTCCCCCAATGTGAAGATGCCAAAGGCCACTGCGCAGAACATGGTGGCAAATACCCCCAGCTGGGCAGCCCCGCCCAGCAGCAGGGTTCGGGGATTGGCGATCAAAGGACCAAAGTCGGTCAAGGCCCCTACCCCCAGAAAGATGATCGGCGGAAACAGTTCCAGATGAATCCCCTGACTGATAAAGAAGTACAAGCCAGCGGTGGGGTGAAACATACCGTCAATGGTCCAGCCACCGTCATACAGGGCGCGGGTGGGCAGGTTTGCCATCAGGGCGCCAAAGGCGATCGGCAGCAGCAACAGCGGTTCATACTGTTTTTTAATAGCCAGATAAAACAACAGCCCGCAGATGGCCCACATAATCAGCATCGGTCCGGTAATATACTGGAATCCGGTGTCATGGATAAACATCTGCATCACTTCATTCAGGACGTTTGTCATTGCAGGTTACCCCTCAATTTGCAGCAGACTATGCCCTTCATCCACGGCATCCCCTTCTTTGACCAGCACGGTCCGCACCGTACCGCTTACTGGTGAAACAACCGGGGTCTCCATCTTCATGGCATCCAGCACAATCACCACCTGATTGACGGACACCTGATCGCCCGGCTTTACCAGGCATTTGAAGACCAGCCCGGCCATGGGACAGATGACCGTGGCGCAACCTTCAGCCACCGGCACTGCTGCAGGTTGCGGCGTAACAGCCATCGGAGCTAAAGCTGGCTGCACCAACGGAGCTTGAACAGAGGAGCTACGGGCTACTGGTGCAGAGCCGGTATCTTCCAACAGTTCCACCGTTACTTCGTAGGTCTTGCCTTCCAGGGTAATCTTAAGTTTTTTCATGGTGGTATGCTTCCTTTCAGAAACTCTATTTCAGACGATGAGACTGCAGAACACTGCGCCCTTGTGCCGCCCAGTTTAGGTCCTTGGCAGTCAAAGGTTTAAATTTGTCCACCCGGACCGGACCACCCAGCATTTCACTGGCTGCGGCTGTCAGCAAAACCACCAGTTGCTGATCAGTCAGGCCAGGATGGATACCGGATTGAGGGACAGCTGGAGTAACCAGAGGAGCCGCAACCGGAACAACCGCAGCTGCACCGGCAGGTTCCAGCTTCTTGATCAGGCGACCGATTGCAGAACAGATCAGGCTTAAACCCGCCAGCACCACAATCACCACAATCAGGCCGGTAAACTGAAATTCAACCAGTCCTCCCAGGGTGTAGGGAACAGCCTGACCATCTTTGGACAGGTAACTTTCACCATACTTTACCTGGGAAAGTTTCTTAACAGTTGCTCCCGATGGCGAGCTTGCCTTCTGCTGCTGACGGGCAGCCTCAGCATCCTGCCAGGTCTTGTAAAGCACCGTACCATCGGGCAGGACTTTAAAGATTGCCGGATTTTGCGGGGCGGTGGTAGCGGGCTGTTGTGTTGGTGATGACATAGTTACTCCTGACAAATTAACCTGCAAAAAGCAATTCACCACAGAGGACGCAGAGGTTCGCAGGGTAAAAACAAGCATTTATAGAGCTACCCCGTTTAACCAAAAGGGTTAACTCATTTTATTGTTAATTTTTTTGATTTTCCTCTGTTTTCCTCTGCGACCTCTGCGGTAAAAACGTTTTAAGGATCATTAGCGTCTTGCTAAAAACTGCGTTACAGCGGTATCAGACCGTGCTTCTTGGCTGGCCTGCTCACCCGCTTGGTCAATGATATCCGTAGCGCCAGTGACACCCGCGCCCGTGTTTCAGACGGTTCAATCACATCGGTCACCATATCCCGTGAAGCAGCCTGATACGGGGTTGCAAAATGTTCCCGATAGGACTGCACAAGTTCAGCTTCTTTGGATTTCTGATCATCCGCCTCTTCAATCTCTTTTTTGTAGATAATCTTGGTAGCGCTTTCAGCCCCCATGACCGCTATTTCAGCACAGGGCCAGGCAAAGATAAAATCTGCCCCCATATCCTTTGAACACATGGCCAGATAGGCACCGCCATAGGCCTTGCGCATGATTACCGTAATCTTGGGCACTGTGGCAGCGGCATAGGCAAACAGCATCTTGGCGCCGTGGCGGATGATACCGCCCCGTTCCTGAGCCAGGCCGGGCATGAAGCCGGGTACATCCACCAGATTAACCAACGGTACGTTAAAGGCATTGCAGAAACGGATAAAGCGGGCAGCCTTGTCAGAGCTGTCAATATCCAGGCAGCCAGCCTTATACGCTGGCTGGTTGGCCACAATCCCCACCACCATGCCGTTGATCCGGCCAAATCCCACCACAATATTACGGGCAAACTCGCGGTGTACCTCCAGCCACTGGCCAGGGTCCATCAGGCGATCAATCACGGTATAGACATCAAAACCGGCCCGGGGATCATCAGGCACCAGCTCATTCATCCCTTCATCCCGCTCAAGAACCACTTCTGTTGGAATAGCATGGGGCGGGTCCTGCAGGTTGTTCAGTGGCAGGAAGCTGATCAACTGCTGGGCGATCTGGATGGCATGACGGTCATCTTCAGCAATAAAATGGATATTGCCACTGACACTGGCATGGGCCTCGGCAGAGCCGTACTGCTCAATCGGCGCAACCTGACCGGTGGCAGCCTTGATCACCTCTGGCCCGCAGATAAACATGCTGGAATGGGTACGGGTCTGGATCAGAAAGTCCATCAGGGCCGGACTGTAGGCAGCACCGCCAGCACAGGGACCAGCAATAATGGCGATCTGCGGCACCACCCCGGAGGCAGCCACATTCTGGTAAAAGACCTGACCATACCCGGACAGGCTATGGATCGCCTCCTGAATCCTCGCGCCACCTGAATCGTTGATTGCCACCACCGGTATGCCGGTCTCACAGGCAAGGGTCATGATATCTTTGATCTTCTTGGCATGCATCTGCCCCAGAGCCCCGCCACCCACCGTAAAATCCTGGCTGTAAATTGCAACAGGACGACCATCCACATTGCCGGTGCCGGTCACCACACCATCCCCAGGCATAAATTTATCTGCAAAGCCGGGCATGTGGCAGGCGTGGTTAACATGCATGCCGTACTCACTAAACGATTCCCGATCAAACAGCAGCTCTACCCGCTCACGGGCACCCAAGCGGCCTTCGGTATGGCGTTTTTTCATCTTTTCCTTGCCACCACCTGCCAGTGCCACAATGCGCCGCTGCTGAAGCTCTTCTAGTAGCTCTTTCTTTATAGCCATTACAGACTCCTTTGCTTGTAAACAAACGGATGTGCCTGGTCACAACTATAGAACAAGAATAATGATTAGCAAGGCAGCTGATTGCAGTTTCATTATATAAAACAGTGCTTTATTTTTTTAGATAGTGAGGATACCCTTAAAAAACAGTCTGCTAGCGGGAAAGCCGTGCAATGCATGCAATAGCGTAGATTATGTATTCACCTGAACAGACCAGCTTTTGAATGGAGTTGAGCCATGACAACAGGACGCCTGATCGTAATCGGTGGTGATGCAGCCGGGATGAGTGCCGCTTCAAAGGTCCGTCGAGAGCAGCCACAACGTGAGATAGTGGTGTTTGAACGCTCGCCCCACACCTCTTACTCTGCCTGCGGTATGCCCTACTTTATTGCCGGGCTGATCGACAGCGCCGATAAGCTGGTGGCACGTTCGCCTGAAAAATTCCGTGATAAATTCAACATTGATGCCTGGGTACAGCATGAGGTGCTTACTATTGATCCATCTACTCAGCGTCTGCTGGTACGAAACCTAATCAATGGCAGCGAGACCCTGGAGGCTTACGACCAACTGCTGATCGCCACCGGCGCCCAAGCGATTTTCCCACCCTTACCCGGCAATGAAGCTGATGGTATTTTCTCACTATCCACTTTAGCAAGTGGCATTAAAGTATACGAATTTATGGACAAAGAACTGCCGCGTAGCGCGGTGGTGGTGGGTGGCGGGTATATCGGTCTGGAAATGGCTGAGGCGCTGGTGCGGCAGGGACTACAGGTAAGCCTGATTGAGAAAGGTGAGCAGGTGATGGGTACCCTGGACCCGGATATGGGGATGCTGGTTTCCGAGGCGCTGCGGGAGATTGGCGTGACGCTCTATCTGAATGAATCCCTGACCGACTATGAGACGAGCAACAACAAGGTGACCGGGGTTGTAACCGACCAGCGCACCCTTCCGGCTGATCTGGTGATTGTTGGGCTGGGTACCCGCCCCAACACCGGTCTGGCCAAAGAGGCCGGTCTGCTGCTTGGCGAAAAAGGGTCGATCCGGGTCAATCCACGCCAGCAGAGTTCTGTTCCAAATATCTGGGCTGCCGGAGATTGTGCCGAGAGCTTCCACCTGATCAGCCGTAAGCCGTTTCATGTTGCGTTAGGCACCGTAGCCAACAAACAAGGCAACGTGGCAGGGATCAACCTGTCTGGCGGCTATGCCACCTTCCCAGGTGTAGTAGGCACAGCGGTCAGCAAGATCTGCAAGTATGAGGTGGCCCGTACCGGCCTGACTGAACGGGAACTTACAGCACTGGGCCTGCAGTACACCACCGCAACCACCAAGACCAAGACCAGGGCCGGCTACTACCCCGGCGCTGGCTGGATCATGGTCAAGCTGTTGGCAGAACAGGGAACCGGGCGGCTGTTGGGTGGCCAGATTGTGGGGCTGGAAGGGGCTGCCAAACGGATTGATGTGCTGGCAACCGCATTAACTGCAGGCATGACAGTGCAACAGATCGTTGACCTTGACCTGTCCTATGCCCCACCCTTTTCACCGGTCTGGGACCCGGTCCAGACAGCTGCGCGGCAGCTGGTGGGATAGGTTTAATTCTTACAGAAATGTCAGGATTCAGTCAGTTAGCAACTGTTTTCAATCAGACCTTTAACCTCCAAAAGATGCTTGGTTGACGGGTGCTAAGGACAAGATGCTGTAAGCAAAATTGGTTATAACCAGTCACAGACAGAAACCTTGACAAAAAACGGCTAGCATTTCAAGCATATCAAAGACCACACAAAGAAAAACGGCCTACAGATAAATTCTGTAAGCCGTTGTTTTTATTGGTCGGAGCGAAACGATTCGAACGTTCGACCCCCTGCTCCCAAGGCAGGTGCGCTACCAGGCTGCGCTACGCTCCGAAAAGAAAAATTATATAGCACAGAGACTAAATCAATAGCAAGAAAAAAGTATTATTTTTCTTCAATTCGCCCCGCCCAGACCGGATCACCGGAAAACTGATGACGCAGATGTTCTTCTGGAATCTGGCGGTAAAACTCTTCTGAAGAAAATGAAAAGCGGTAGGACTGGATATAATCCATAATAATTCCGGCTGCTTCATTCAATTTGCGGATACGTTCCGGGTCAACATCGGCGTGTAAATCAGGATGAGCTTTCCTGATCAAGGTGCGATGGCGCTGCTTGATCCGCTTGATACTCAGCAGATCATTTTCATGAAAGCCGAACAGGTACAACGCCTCTTTGAGCTCTGCAAAGGTCATTACAGGTCAGGCTGGTTTGAAAAACATCCGCACGGATTTGGCAATGCCATCTTTATCCAGGCCATGCATAGCACGCAGTTCATGCTGCTCACCCTGTTCAATATATTGATCCGGGAAGCCTATCCGCAGCACCTGCGCCTGTACCCCCTGCTCTTCCAACAGCTCCAGCACAGCCGTACCAAAGCCGCCTTGCAGCGCATTTTCTTCAAGGGTAACCAACTTACCAAAACGCTTGGCCAGCTGGAGCAGCAGTTCAGCATCAAGCGGCTTAACAAAACGAGCGTTTACCACAGCTAGGTTAAGCCCTTCTGCTGCCAGCGCTATAGCCGCATCCAGGGCAGGATAGACCATGGAACCCAAGGCAATCAGGACGCCATCAGCACCTTCACGCAGCAGCTCCGCCTTACCGATTTCCATCGGTTTCAGATCCTGATCCAGAGGCACCCCATAGCCGTTGCCGCGTGGATAGCGCAGCGCTATCGGTCCGCTGTGCATAATGGCGGTTTTAAGCATATGCTGCAGTTCGTTTTCATCCTTGGGTGCCATCAGGGTCATATTGGGGATATGACGCAGATAGGAAAGGTCAAAGACGCCGTGATGGGTGGGACCGTCGTTACCCACTACCCCGCCCCGGTCAAGGGCAAACACCACCGGTAGATTCTGGATACAGACATCGTGCAGCACCTGATCATAGGCCCGCTGCAGGAAGGTGGAATAAACCGCAAAGACCGGTTTCTTGCCTTCACAGGCCAAACCTGCGGCAAAGGTGGCGCCATGCTGTTCAGCAATGCCCACATCAAAGAACCGCCCAGGATACTGCTTGGCAAAGTTGGTCAGGCCGGTACCATCCGGCATGGCAGCAGTGATGGCCACCACCCGCTCATCCTCCTCTGCCAGCCGGGCCAGGGTGTTGCCAAAAATAGCGGTGTAGGAGGCAGCCCCGCCCTTCCCTTTCAATACCTTGCCGGTTTCAATCTCAAACGGCCCAACCCCGTGGAACAGAGACGGGTTCTGTTCAGCCGGCTTGTACCCCTTGCCCTTGGTGGTGATGACATGGATCAGCACTGCAGTATCGAGCTTTTTGACCCGTTCCATGGTCTCCTGCAGCAGCGGCAGGTCATGACCATCAATAGGACCGATATACTCAAAACCAAAGGCCTGAAACAGCATGGCCGGAGTAAAGAGCCCCTTGAACGAATTTTCAATTTTGCGGGCAAACCGAATAACCCCATTGCCCATGTCGCTTTTTGCATGCTTCATGAACTGCTCAGTTTCCCGCTTGAACTTATGGATAAACTCACTGCTGGAGGTGCGGGAGAGGAATCCTGACACCGCACCGACATTCTCAGCAATCGACATTTCGTTATCATTTAGCACCACCACCAGATCGCGGTTCAGGTGCCCGGCATGGTTTAAGCCTTCAAAGGCAATACCACCGGTCATGGAACCATCACCAATCACCGCGACTACCTTATTCTGCTTGCCAGCCAGATCACGCGCCACAGCATAGCCGGTGGCAGCAGAAAGTGATGTTGACGAGTGCCCCACTTCCCAGACATCATGCTCAGATTCACAGCGTTTGGGAAAACCGCTGATACCATCAAGAGTGCGCAGGGTGTGAAAACTGTCTCGACGACCGCAGATGATCTTGTGGGCATAGGCCTGGTGCCCCACATCCCAAATCAGTTTATCTTCCGGTGAATTAAAGACCTTGTGCAGGGCGATGGTCAGCTCAACCACCCCCAGCGAGGGAGCAATATGGCCGCCGTTCTTTGCGCAGGTTTCAATAATCAGCTGACGTATCTCTGCTGCCAGCTTTGGCAGATCCGCTTGAGGCAGACGCTTCAGGTCTTCAGGTGCATTGATCTGATTCAATAATGACATAGGAGGTCAGTTCTTTCTCTCAACAATGTAGCGGGCAATTCCACGCAACGGCTCTGCAGCGGCACCCAACTGTTCCAGGGCCAGCATCGCCTCATCCATCATGGCCTGGGCCTCCTGTTTGGCCGCCGCCAGCCCCATCACCGCCGGATAGGTGGCCTTTCCACGGGCTTCATCGCTGCCGGCATCCTTGCCGATCTCTTCGGTGGTACCTTCAATATCCAGGATATCGTCCGCAATCTGGAATGCCAGACCAGCTGCCTCACCATAACGCCGAATCGAGGCCAGCTGTTTGTCATCAGCGCCGCCCAGCAGCGCACCAGCCACCACCGAGGCCTTGATCAGAGCGCCGGTCTTGTGGGTATGGATATACTGCACCGTGGGCAGATCCATATCCGGCTTACCCTCGCTCTCCATATCCACCACCTGACCACCCACCATGCCGTAGGTACCGGCACAGACCGCGATCTCATGGATCACAGCCAGACGGACTGCAGGATCAATCCCGCCAGCAAAACGGGGATCACTCATCAGCTTGAACGCCTCGGTTAAAAGGCCGTCTCCGGCCAGAATGGCAATCGCCTCGCCAAAGACCTTGTGGTTAGTGGGACGACCACGCCGGAAATCATCATCATCCATGGCAGGCAGATCATCATGGATCAGGGAATAGGTATGGATCATCTCCATGGCGCAGGCAGCAGGCATGGCCTTGTCAATTTTCCCGCCAACCGCCTCGCAGGCAGCCAGCATCAGCACCGGGCGTACCCGCTTGCCACCGGCAAAGATGGAATAACGCATCGCCTTGTGAATGCTTTGGGGACGTTCCTCTTCCTTGGGCAAATACTGCTCAAGCGCTGCATCAACCAGCGCGATTTTTTCTTTCAGATATACTTTCAGGTCCACAATCCTATCCCTTCATTCATCATCATCAGTAGTAAACGGCTCTTTGCGGAACGATCCATCACGCTGCTTGATCAACACCTCAACCTTACGCTCGGCCTCATCCAGCTTTTTGGCACAAAAGGCAGCATGTTTGACCCCTTCTTCAAAGGCCTTGATGGAGTCATCCAATGAAAGCGACCCCCCTTCCAGCTTGCGGACCACTTCTTCCAGTTTTTTCAGCGATGTCTCGAACTTTTCAGCTGCCATACCTGCCCCCATAAATGTGAAACGGCATTATACTTTGATTACGAAGGAATCGTCAACCTCAAGCCACTAGAACAATCTTCCCATAGTCGACAAACTCTGCAATAATCACACAATTCTAAGCTTAATAATCACCCGAGGTACCCGTGAACGTACTTTTTATCCATCCCTATGGCAGCAACTGGATGCCGGGAATGCAGGATATTACCACCATCTTCAATGTTATGCCGCCGCTGGGTATCCTTTCCATTGCTGCCTGGCTGGAAAAACATCAAGTCCCGGTTGAGATCATTGACTGCTATGGCACGCCAATGACTCAGGCAGATCTGGTGGCTGAGGTACTGCGCCGCAAACCAGATGTTGTGGCCTTTTCCTGCACCACCTCCTCGTTTCTGGAAGGTAACCGGATAGCCGAGGCGATCAAGGCTGCAGATAGTGGCATCATCACAGTCTTTGGTGGAGCCCACGCCTGCACCATGGGGGCGCCGCTGCTGGACCGTTTTCCAGCCATTGATTGCCTGGTACTGGGCGAAGGTGAGCAGACCATGCTGGAACTGGTCCAGGCTGGGTTCCAGAACCTGGCTGAGATCCCCGGCGTGGCCTACCGGGACACCAACGGACAGGCAACCCAGTCTGCCCCACGGGAGCTGATCGCCAATCTGGATGATCTACCCTTCCCTGCCTACCACCTGCTGCCCGGTTTTCCACAAAAGTACAAGCTGCCTCTGTTCAGCTCACCAACTTCGCCCAACTCCAGCATCATCTCCAGCCGGGGTTGCCCCTACCAGTGCTCCTACTGTGACCGCTCCGTCTTCTCACGCGGTTTCCGCTTTAACTCACCGGAATATATTCTTGAGCATGTGGCCATGCTGAACCGTGACTACGGCATCAAACATGTCTTTTTCTATGATGACCTGTTCACCTTTGACCGCAAGCGGGTGGCCCACTTCTGTGAACTAAAGGAAAAGATGGGGCTAAAGGTCACCTACAACTGCATTGCCCGCCTGGAACATGTTGATCAGGAACTGTTGGACCTGCTGAAAGGCTCTGGCTGCTGGCAGGTCAATTTCGGCATAGAGTCCGGTGACCCGGAGATCCTGAAGCAACACCGCAAATTTTACGGCCTGGATGAGGTAGGACGCAAACTGAAGATGGTCAAGGATGCCGGGATGCGGGTTAAAGGCCTTTTCATGGTGGGCCTGCCGGGCGAGGATGAGGCTGCCATCCGCCGCACCATTGACTATGCCCTGTCCCTGCCGCTGGATGAGATCAACGTCACCAAGTTCACCCCGTTTCCCGGTGCTCCGGTTTTCAAGACTCTGGAGCAGTTTGGCCAGTTTAATGAGGCATGGGAACTGATGAACTGCATGAACTTCGTCTTTATCCCCAACGGCATGACCAAACCACAACTTGAAAATCTCTATGACGAATTTATCCGTCGTTTTTACCGCCGCAGTCGGATCCACTGGGGCTACACTAAGATGATCTGGCAATCACCCCACAGCGTGCTGGATTTCCTGAAAAACCTGCCAGCCATCCTGAAGTTTGAAAGGAAGCAAAAATGGTAAAAACCATACTGACGCTCCTACTCACCGTTCTTATCACCAGTTCCGCACTGGCAGATAATCAGATTAAAACCACAGCCGATGCCAGCTACGAACTGACCCTGCTGACCGGCTATGGCATCACCCACCGTGGTTTTGGTGAGACCCGCACACAGGTACAGACCTGGGATGCCATTGCCCGCCTGGGCTGGTATCTGTCTGATGATATTGGCAAAGGAAGCTGGTATCAGGGCAGGCATCAACTGCTGGTGGAACTGCCGTACCATCTGGCCGTGGATCATGGGGGCAGATCAATTGTGGGGGGATATTTGTTGGGAAGCTGGAAGTTTACCAGCCTAAGCCATGTAAAACCGTATATCTTTGCCGGTGGCGGACCGGTCTATGTTGGTCTGGGCCTACCCACCATGGGGGCAAAGCTTAACTTCAGCTACCAGGGCGGCACCGGGGTTCAGATTCCGATAGCTCAGGCCACTATGCTGAATCTGGAGTACCGCTATCACCATATCTCCAACGCCGGTACTGCCAGCCCCAATGAACCGCTTAATTCCAGCAAGTTCCTGCTGGGGATGAGCTGGTTGTACTGAACTGACTCAGCCCTACTCCACCCAGTTCTGCACCATAAGCCCGCTAATCCGTTCAAACTCACGTTGATTATTGGTAATCAACGTTGCCCCCATGCTGCGGGCATGGGCAGCAATCAGCATATCCATAGCACCAACCGGTCTGCCGGCCTTTTCCAAGGCAGCCCTGATTGCTCCATACTGATTTGCAGCCTGCTCATCCCATGCAACAACCAGCAGACGGGACACAAAATCATCAATTTCCTTGCGGATAATCACGCTTTTAGGATGGCGAGCAGCGCCATAGTACAGCTCTGCCAGCACCACAGAAGAGATACAGAGATGTTCTGCCCCCACCTCATCAAATTTCTGTTTCACCGAAACAGGGCGGTTTTTTAGGATATAGCTGCAGATATTGGTATCAAGCAGATAGCGCATCAGAACAACTCCCGTTCTTCAGGCGGCAGGTCATTGCGATCTGCCAGAAAATCAGACGGGACTTTTGATTTACGAGCGAAAAATTCGTCCCAATCCTGCGGTTTGGGACGCAGGATCACCGCATCACCTTGACGCTCAATATACACCTCATTGGTAGTAAAGCGATATTCAGCAGGCAGGCGCACCGCCTGACTGCGACCGTTTTTAAATATCTTGGCTGTTTGCGGCATAGCTTTTACTCCTTCCGCCCATGATATATACCAAAGATATATCACACCCCTTCATGCCAGGGCCACAAAAAAACCGGGAAGACCATAACAGCCTCCCCGGTGGGTATCCATCAACTATAGCAACGCAGAAAACGCTACAGGCTATTTCACCACAATCCGGTCTGCGATTATGCTGCCGCTGCCGATGGTCAACGTCCCCTGCAAGACTGTATAACCGCTGGGGGTTCGGGTAAAGTCCGCATAATACCCTCCCTGCAGATTCAGTTTTTTATTAATAAGTGTACTTAACGGCAACGTATCTTCCAGCAGGTAGACCAACGTCGTATCTGTTGCTGATGCTGCTGCATAGGCATCAGCAAAACTGCTGTAACCGGTACTGCCAATTTTTATCTTTGCTGCCAGGGTAAAGGCGGCTGTTACCGAACGATCTGCTGTCATAGTTACGGAACAGCTACCAGAACTGTCCGTACAATCGCCACTCCACCCGGTAAAGGTTGCCAGAGTACCCGGTGAAGCGGTTAAGGTAACGCCTGTTGCGTCATCAAACAGGCTGGAACAGGTTCCGCTTGAGCAGCTGATACCTGCGGGAGAACTGCTGACTGAACCTGGCCCACTGATACTTACCGCAAGGTTTGGCATCTGCACGTTGGTAGTTGCCTGCACCGATGTAGATACGTTGCCAGCTGCATCCTTGGCCCAGATACAGATGGTTTTACTGCCGTTTGCCGTAACTGCATACCCGGCAGGCTTGGTTGCCACCCAACCGGCATCTCCTGCTGCTGGTGCTGTAGCGGTTTCTGTTACCATCCAACCGGTAATAGCAACGTTATCCGTTGCGGTAAGAGTGGTAAACGGTATGGTTTTGGTCTTGGTTGTTGCCGGTATCTCAAAGGCGCTGATAACAGGAGCTCCACTATCAGCACCGGTGACGCTCACCGGAACGGCAACCGACGGTGTATCAGGATCATTGGATACGATAGTCACAGTTGCAGTACTGGTTCCCAACCCGGCAGGGGTAAGGCTTACCCCGACAGTACAGGAAAGACCGGCCTCAATGGTGGGAGCAAGACTTGCACAGGCGTTGTCACCAGCAGGTGCAACGCTAAAAACCGCCGCGTCAGTACCAGACAGCCCTATAGTGCTAACTGCCAGGGCAGCGGTACCGGCATTACGGATGGTAAGCAGGGCAGTGGATAACTGGCCCACATTGGCAGTGCCGCTCAGAGGATTAGGGGTTACACTGATATCCTGCTGGTTACCGTCCAACACAACCGTAACACTATTATTCAACTCATCGCTCTCAGCAATGGTGTTGGCCTCATCCACAATCCCCACAACCGTATAGTATGGCTGAACCGTGGCAGAGGCATCCCATTCATACGCCAGATCCACACTGGCAAAACGCTCAAGGGCCGGAACGGTCAGGTTGGTAATAACCGGGCCGGTGCTGCTGCCGTTATGCAGGGTAACGGTAGAGGCAGCGCTGGCAGTACCGCCGATATTGGCTACCGTAACAATCATGCTGTAGGTTGTAGCAGCCAGTTTTTCCCAGGTAATTTTTTGTATAGCCAGATCCGGCTGGGCCAAAGGGCTGCTGATAACGTTGTTGGCCCGGTTCAGGGTGTCAATGCTTGAGCTTGGATCTATGACAGCATAAACCAGGTAGGGTGTTGTACTGGCCGGTATCATCCATGGAATAGATACGGTCAGCACCTCACCCGGCTTGAATGGACCGGCAATGGTGGCCGTACTGATGAGGGTACCGCCGCTGGCCGGATCTCCATTGTAAAAGCTGACCGGTACGTTCTGGGGCACCTTGTCACCCAGATTCTGGGCAACGGCGCTCAGGGTCACGGCAGTATCAGGGGCCGGGTTGCGTGGGTCAGAAATAAGGCTGCCTGCCTCAAGGGTCAGATCATCACCCATGGTGTGCTTCAGCATATACAGGTCAGTCAAGGCGCCGGTTGTTGGGGTACCATCCGGGTTGATCAGCAGCTTGCGGTTGTAGACGGAAATAATGGTATCAGCCCCCAGGAAGGCAAGGGAAGGCCACTGCTCGGTTTCAGCATCAAAGGTCAACTGTTTTGGCTCACCCCAGACCTTAAAGACCGGGTCATAGAACAGGCCAAACAGGTCTGAAGTGCTTCCCTCACTGGTGTCAGCGTAGATCACCGCTACCTTGCCATCTGTGGCCTGTGCCTGTTTGTAATCTGCCAGGGTATTGCTGTAGCTCTCTTCAGTGCGGATAACGGTGCGTTTGTCAAAATCAAAATTCACGACGCTTGAAAGCTCATTCCCCCGTACCCAGGTCATAACCACGTTGTTGCTGCTGTCCAGGGCAAGTTGCGGGTTGTCATCAATAATAGTGTCGGTAGTAAGGCGGGTCAGGCTACTCCATGTTCCGCCGCTATTGGTCAAACGGTACAGCTCAAGGTCTTCCAGGGTACTGCCGTCACCATCGGTATCAAGGGACAGTACAATATTGGCAACCGTACCGTCATATGCAGCACTATAACGCTTGATTGCGTTGGGGATGCTGGCCAGCAGCTGTGGCGCACTCCAGGCAATACCGTTATAGGTGGCGGCATACAGGTTGTTGGGCTTGGTTGCGCTGCCGTTCAGGTCATTCTGGCTGTTGGAAGTCCAGGTCAGCAGCAGATTGCTTGCATCCTTACCAGCCAGCTTAGGGCTACGGTCCAGACTACCGTTATCAGTCAGACGAACAGCAGCACCCCAGGTCTTGGTGGTGGGATTGTAGACCGCTGCAGCAACCTCCATCAGCGGTGCCATATCTTCAAGTTGGGCCGTATCCGGCAGGGTAGTTTTCATATCCTCCCAAGCAGCCACCATACTGCCATCACTGAAGGTAAGCGACGTTGGGCTGAAGTCGGCGGTGCCGTTATCAGCAACAGCTACCGGTGTGCTCCAGGCAGCGCCGTCAAAACTGGCATGCTGCAGCATGGTACCATTAATGGAAGTACGTTCAGCATTATCAGTTAACCAAAGCAGGTTAACATTGCTGCCGCTGGAGGACAAAGAGGCAGAAGAAGCCGGGAAGGTAGAGGTTACTATTGGCGCAGAGGCAACACTGTAGCTCTGGGTCTCGGTAGCCACCTGCTTGACCGAATAGGCGGGAGCCGCCTTAAAATTTGCTGGGGCTGCAACCTGCAGATAGGTACGGGGGATAAGCGTTGGTTTACTGCTGGCAGCGGACTGTTTTTCCAATGCAACAGAACTGTCAGAAGGACACACGCCACTCACACAGCGTGTCCAGGTGTATGGTCCGACCTCCCTTTCAAACTTCCATAAATATGCCCTGGCACTTATTTCTAGAAACACCTCTGCATACTTTAAGTTTGAATACAGTTTCTGGTCATAATACCAATCTGTTTCAGTCTTCATGCCGCCTTTGGCAGTTGCCTCTATAGCTGCTACATCATCAAGGCCAGGGCCACCGCTAAACGTAACCGTCGGGTTAAGGTGCATGGTGCCATGACTATTGTTCGCAAAGGTGTCGGTTACATTCAGGGAAAAATCACCAGCAAGGTTAATGGATGCCTTTGCATACATCGGAATAGGTGGCGTTACCGGAATAGCAAAATGATAATTGCCGTAAATCGTTAAATCCGTTGCCAGTAAAAAATCCAAAGAGCCTTTCCAACCTGAGTTCTGACTGCCGCAGCTTGCAGGTTCAAAGCTATATTGCTGATTAAACTCAGGCACCATTGAAGCATCAAACCCTCCAATTCGTACCTTGGGGAAGTGTCGCCAATCATACTTGCCTTTTTTCAGACGTTCCTGAATCAGCTTTATGTAGTTTTTTAAACCATTCGGATTTTTTCTCCAGGTAAATCGACCATCTGCTTTCAACTGCTCAAGGTCTGAGAATTTAAGGTCATAGCTTGCCTTGCCTTCTTGCCCGGAGAAACTGAAATCTATCTCCGGAATATATTGCATCAGAACCGGTGCCTTTTCAAACAAGGGGATGTCCGCAGCAACATCGGTAATCTTGTTCAAAAACTCTCTATCCAGACTGTTGGTATAGCGGTAGGCGCCACCTTCATCCGTAACCTTCATGCCGGTTGTAATAGCCGGCATACCCGGATCAACCGGCAAAGGTTTGGTCACCATAAAATCAGCACTCTTGGCCGCTGTCTGGCTACCATCCCCTGCAATGGCAATTGCCTGCAAGGTATTGCAGGCGTCAATTTCTGTACCTACGTTAATAGTCTTTGTTGCAATGGAACTGCTTGTTGCCACATCATAACTGCCATGAGAAGTAATAAAACGAACCTTGCCAGGTGTTTTGCCATTCCAGTCAACCTCTGCCGTATAGGTAACCTCAAAACTGACACCGGGTAGAAAGTAATAGGGTTTACCCGAAGAATATTTTGATGTCAGAGACATCACACGCATGCCGCTTGCGGAACTTAGACTGATATTCTTAAGACTTGTCTGGTTCGGAACAAGTGTCATTGACCCACGCCAGACATCGTAACCGCTTTTAGTCGCAACTACCTCATAACTGCCAGAAGGCAAATATTCTGTCTGATACATACCGCTTGCATTGGTTGTGTAAGGCCCATAACTACCCACCATAACAGCAACAGAGCCAAGCGCCTGTTTGCTTAAGGCATCTGTCACCTTACCGCCAAGCAGCGCATTGCCAACGCCACAGGCCTGGCCGGAAAGATCCACCGTAAGATTTCCCTGGCTGGTGGGTATGGTCAACAATGCTGTCTTGGGGCCACAGAATTTTACTGAGATATCCACCACAATGCTGCAGCTTCCCTGAGAAGCAATCGTCTTGTCTGAACAGGTATCTCCCAGGCTGAAGGCCGGTGCGTTTTCCCCGGAAAGACTCGCTTTTCCAATGGTAACACTGTTGGACAGGGTATTGGACAGCGTCAAGGTACGGGAGGCACTTTGGCCGATATAGAGTGGAGCAAAAGTAACAGAAGATGGAGAAATCCCCAAAGAACCCAATGACCCAGACTGTCCGCCACGAACGCACCGGACATAGCCGGTACCGTACTTATAGTAGTAGCTGACGTAACCATAGAAGAAATTCACGCTCCACGCGTAGCCCGTATTGTAAGCGATGGTGGTAGACGACCAATAGATAGACGAATTTGCATTTGGAAAATAGGTCCTGTCAAGCGCCGGATTATAGCGCGTATCATCGGTCAGCGACTCCAGTTCCTTTACATTGGGCAGCCGCCAGTCATCAGCTCCTGCCAGGCTTAAGCCTTCGCAGTAGGCAAGGGCATTATCCCAGGTTTTAGCTCCCGGTTCCCCCTGTTGCCAGACAAGGCCGGTTTTACTGTCGGTTACGGTACCGTTGCCGTTGTCGCTCAACTGCGCCGCTTGCGCGGAGCAGTTGAGAATTGAGAATTGAGAATTGAGAATGAAGAATTGGAAAAGCAGGAGCAGGAAAAGGCGGTGTTTGGTCTGCATGGCATATACCTCTATAAAATTGAGAATTAAGAATTTTGAATAGTGAATTTAAAAAAATTTATCTGTTATTTTTGCTGTTTTTTACAATAGTGGTCAGTATAGCCACCAGCTCATTGGCCTCCCTAAGCAACGGGTTGGCTTCTTCAGATGAAAGCAGATCTGTTGCACGCAGCAGTTTCAGCCAGTAATGGGTCTCTCTGGCCTCTTTCAGGGCAATGGAGCATTTAGAGATAAAATCCGCCCTGCTCTGCCCGGCAGTGGCCTCCTCAAGATTAGCCCCAATAGAACTGCCGGACCGCAGCAACTGCCCGGCCAGCAGACGCACCGTTGCATCCCGCTTCACCAGCTCACGGTGTAGCGCCACAACACTGCACGCAAACTGGAATGATCTCTCCTGAATATTCATAGAATCAATACAGAATTAAAAATGAAGAATGCAGAATTTGTTTTTTAATTCTCAATTCCTCATTCTCAATTCTCAATTGCCTTTCTCACTGTCCGCCACGAACGCACCGGACATAGTAGGTATTGCTCTTTAGAATGTCGAAGTCTTCGTCCGCAATTGTAAAGACAACGTCGCCAGCGAGGAAATACACGTGCCACGCGTAGCTCGTATTGTATGCGTTGGTGGTAGACGACCAATAGGAAGACGAAACCGTGCCTGGAAATATTGCCTGTGGTATGGTTGGCCCTGGGTAGGGGATGCTGTAATCCACAATGCCCACCAGCTCTTTCTTGCTGGGCAGCCGCCAGCCAGTGCCGGCCAGAGAGAGAGAGCCACAAACATTTACGCTACTGGCATTGTAACTGGCATCGTAGGTACCTGTTGCCTGGTACCAGTTATAGGTTGCGGCGGTGCCGCTGCAATCAGTGCTGTTCTGCCCCATGCTGCACTTTTGCCAGACCAGGCCGGTGTTGTTATCGGTTATTGTGCCGTTACCGTTATCGGTAAACGACATCGGGTTGATGCTGTAGGCGCCATCCTGCCCGGTTCCTGCACAGGGTATCTCGGCATAAGGCGATACGGCCTGATAACATTTGGTTTGGCCGGTATCGGGAAGCTTGCCAGCTGCGCAGGCAGAATGGGGAATGAAGAATGGGGAATGGAGAATTGCAAGGGCTAAAAGCAGAATTGTAGGGGTATGTTTTAACATAATGGGAAACCTCCTGCTGGTGGTTGATCTGATCAGTACGCAAAAACGCCGCACAACCGGATAAAAAACCGGTAACGCGGCGTTATAAAGTCATGACCACCGGCAGAGCCGGTGGCTTGAGGAAAGCCCCTAAAAGGGGCTAAGGGTTTTGGGTGAAGTCCAACTCCTCTTGTTTGTCCAGATGTTCTTGATCTCTTACATACGCCCGGATCATTTCTTCATCCAGGCCGATAGTGCTGGCACAGTAACCACGTGACCAAAAGTGCCGACCGATAAAACCTTTCTTGACCCCTTCGGCCTTACGGTGAATATGAATTGCCGACTTGCCTTTCAAATACCCTATCACCATCGAAACACTGTACTTC
>NZ_FUWR01000015.1 GCF_900167465.1 Trichlorobacter thiogenes
CCGGTTCTGCGTCCAACATTTCGAGGGGGTCACTTCTGCGGTGACAATTCCGGCAGCACCAACACAGCGTCCAGTATTCCGGGGGTGCCTGTTCTGCGTCGCCTGTTCGCACCTGGCTGATTCTCCGTCCGGTCTGAAGGGTAGCCCCTTTCTCCGTCCGAAAATCAGCCGGGCTTGCTTCTGCGTCCAGGATCGGGACCAGCTCAACACAGCGTCCAGCCCATGGCCGGTCCCGGTTCTGCGTCCAGGTTTTCGAGGTGGTCAACTCAGCGAAGCGCGGACGGCTGGGACCAACACTGCGTCCAGATCCCCCACGAACTATAAAAGCTAATAGTTAATGTTATTATATTGTTCGGGTCCTTCCCGGCATTCCACTCCATGCGGGTAATTCAGCCCTCGACCTTTTCGCGCAATTTGGTTTTTTTAAGTTCCAGAATATCGGAATACAACGGTACTGTGCCAAGTTGTGCCTTGGGTGTAAGTATTGGTCGTGTGTTGTTGCGGAAAAGTCAGTAGATTTTTTATCTTTGCAAACATGGCAAGTTTTGCGGCAAGCAAAAGTTTTTGGGGGCTTTTTAGGGGGCTTTTTTCTGAAAGGCTTTAAAATAAGTAAATGATTTCAGCATTGTGTTGTTCCGGCCTCTGTACCAGCTAACAATCCAGCATCATCCGATGCACCCCTAAAGCCCTTGACAACTCAAGGGCTTTTCTTTTTACTGATTCAACCATTCTATTGTCAGTTCGCTGTATCTGTATATGTGAAGTACCTTGAGGGGCTTGCTTGCATGGAAACCCACTGGACTTTAAATATACAAACATATATATTATCAAATATTTTTTTACGCCTGCTTTTTTCGACTACAGAAATCAGTACCAACAGATAGCTTCTGCTATCTTATTTAACCAAAATTAATCAGTATGTTACGGGTACACCTATATGTCGCCTAAAAAACTGCTGGGAGAAATACTGGTTAATAAAGGCATCCTTTCACCGGTGACGGTTGAGCGCATGAGCAAACTGGCCAGTTCTGAAAAGAAACGTTTTGGCTGGTTCCTTGAGGACAGAGGACTCATTACGGGAAATGAGCTTTCGGAAGCACTGGCTGAACAGTTCAACATTAAACACCTGCCAAATATCGCACAATACAGCTATTCCAAACAGCTTCTTGCCTTGATTACGCCTGAGACAGCACTTGAATTCAACCTGTTTCCGCTACGTCAGGAAGGCAACAACCTTTTAATGGCAGTCACTGACCCCACCGACATGAAGATGGCAAACAATATTGCCAAAAATCAGGGGATGACCATTGTCCCGGCGGTGGTGTCCCGAAAGGAATTTTTTGCCGCATTTTGTAAACATTATCTTGGTCGAGAGGTTCAGCAACCAAAGGAAAAAACCGTCCTCATTGCAGATGATGACAAGCTGACGCGGGAGATGTTAAAGGAGATTTTGACAAGCAACGGTTTTCGGGTACTGCTGGCCGCCGATGGTATGGAGGCATACAAGGAGATCGTTGCCAGCCGCCCTCAAGTTGTGCTTACAGATAAAGTAATGCCCAATTTTGATGGATTCCAATTGATCAAGCTGGTCAAGGCCATTCATGATCTCAGATCAATCCCGATCATACTGATCAGTGATAAAACAACTGACGATGATGAGGCCAGGCTCTTTGAACTTGGATTCTTCGATTTCATGAGTAAACCGATCAAGGCGGTCACCCTGGTATCAAGGGTCAAGCGGGCCATGGGTATATCCGGGGATTCAACAGAATCCACTGTCTAATCCAGAAGCAGGTCCGACACGTTAATTTTTGCTGCAGATCTCGCAGCGGCTGATATCAAGCGTCTGCAGCTCTGCTCCACACACAGCGCAGGCATTCAGCCATTCCGGGTGTCCGGCTGCAACGGCCCGGGCCAGGGCTTCCAGACGCTTCACCTCTGCTTCCATCTCATCGTTGTACTGACATTCAAACATGGCTGGCTATCCTAACTTTGCTTTCACACTGTTGATCTTGTCTTCCATAGTCTGATCACGATCAGTGCGGGTACCCATTTTGATGGTGGTGGTGATACGCGGTGCCCCCATCCCATGCACCACCTCATGGCAACGCTTGATGGCCGCAAAGACCGCATCCCATTCCCCTTCAATGTTGGTGCCGTAGGAATGCAGCGCCGTCTTCAGGCCTGCCTCGGTCAGCACCTTTTCACAGGCAGCAATATAGCTGGAGACGGAAACACCCACCCCCATCGGAACCACGCAGAGATCAACCAAAACCTTCATACTGCCTCCAGACAGGTAAAATAGTTTGCCAAACAGATCTTGTTGATTACTATCAGATCTGATCATCCCATTGCACTGAAAAAATCCCGGCCAGGAGTCTAGCATGCCCCGTTACATAGAACCGGTGTTCCGTCCACCCAGTGAAGCCCGCAGCCTGATCTTCCAGATCACGGTGGGTTGTTCCCAGAACCAGTGCAAATTCTGCGGCATGTACAAGGGCAAGCAGTTTCGCGTTCGCCCTGTGGATGAGATGCTGGCTGAGATTGCCGGAATACCGGCCTCTTACCGGTCGCGGGTTGAGCGGGTTTTTCTGGCTGATGGCGATGCCCTGGTCTACCCATTTGACGGACTGGTCACTATTCTGGATGCCTTGGCCACCGCCTTTCCCGACCTGACACGGATCGGCTCCTATGCCTCACCCAACAGCCTGACCACCAAAACAGTGGAGCAGTTACAGCTACTACGGGAGAAGAAGCTACGGATTCTGTACTTTGGTCTGGAATCCGGTGATGACGAGACCCTGCAACAGATCAACAAGGGCTTTGACAGCAACCGGATGGCTGAACTGGCGTTGATGGCACGCCAGGCCGGCATGAAGCTGTCAGTCACCGCGATCCTCGGTCTGGCCGGGCGAAGCCGCAGCCTGGAACATGCCAGAGCCACGGCTGCCTGGGTCAACCGGGTCAACCCGGAGTATTTCTCGTTGTTAACTCTCTTTCACCGCCACAACGAACCGTTTGTCCGTTCACTTGAACAGTGCAACCACCGTGAACTGTTGCTGGAGGCACGGGAACTGCTCTGTCATCTGGCTCCCCAGCGCACCATCCTGCGCTCCAATCACGTCTCCAACTTTCTGAACCTGGCTGGCAGTTACCCCAAAGACCGGGAGCGGCTGATTGCAGATCTTGACCAAGCAATGATACGGGCTGAGCAGCTGCCGGGCTTTATGGATCTGGTGCCGACCTACGAAGAAGAGTATTACTGATTCCAGCTCAAGGTACTCTCTTCGTTGGCTTGCCTTCGGCTACTTATAGCCTTGAATCAGCCTTTATTTGAAATGAGAAGCTGCCATTACCTGCCAATTTTCTTGAAAAAATATTCATTTTCATATATTTTTACGCATTTGATTTTATTAGCCTATCTACAGGTAGGGAACAGCCCTTGAACCCATTAACCGCACCGCTTGAGGAACAGCTTAGCCGGATTGTGCCAGAACAACTGGGTGACACCAGCTTCTGTCAAGAGCTTGGCATCCGCTACCCGTACCTGGGTGGATCCATGGCCAAGGGGATCAGCTCAGTGCCCCTGGCAATTGCACTTGGCAAGACAGGCATGCTGGGATTCTTTGGCGCTGCCGGACTGCCGCTGGCAGCGGTTGAGGCAGCTGTTGACCAACTGCTGGCTGCCAACATCCCGTTTGGCTGCAATCTGATCCATTCCCCCCAAGAGCCTGATCTTGAGGCAGCTCTGGCAGAACTGTACATCCGCAAAGGGGTGCATCTGGTGGAGGCTTCGGCCTTTCTGGCCCTGACCCTGCCGCTGGTGCGCTACCGTCTGCATGGCATCCATCGCGGTGCTGATGGCAGCATCGTCACCCCCAACCGGATCATTGCCAAGGTCTCCCGCGAGGAGCTGGCTGAAAAATTCTTCTCCCCTGCCCCTGAAAAACTGATCAACAGCCTGCTGCAACAGGGTCAGATCACTGCTGAACAGGCGGAACTGGCCCGTCAGATTCCGATGGCGCAGGATATTACGGCGGAGGCTGATTCCGGCGGCCATACCGATAACCGGCCAGCCCTGACCCTGCTGCCCACCATCCAGTCAGTGGCAGCCCGGATGCAGCAGCAGCACAACTACCCGCTGGCGTTGCGGGTTGGCCTGGGTGGCGGCATCGGCACCCCCCAGTCAGCAGCAGCAGCCTTCAGCATGGGGGCTGCCTGGATTATGGTAGGTTCTGTGCATCAAGCCTGCGTTGAATCCGGCACCTCCGATGCCGTGCGCAGCATGCTGGCTGAGACCCGTCAGGCTGATGTGACCATGGCACCGGCTGCTGATATGTTTGAGATGGGGGTTACGGTACAGGTGTTGAAGCGCGGCACCATGTTTGCCATGCGGGCAGCCAAGCTGTACGAAATTTACCGTAGCCTTGACAGCCTTGAGGCGATCCCGGCTACAGAACGGGAAAAGCTGGAAAAGACCGTCTTTCTTTCACCGCTGGAGCAGATCTGGCAGCAGACCCGCAGCTTCTTTCAGCAGCGTGACCCGCGTCAGGTGGAACGGGCTGAGCGTGAACCGAAACATCGCATGGCGCTGGTGTTCCGCTGGTACCTTGGTCAAGCAGCCCACTGGGCCAAGGATGGCGACCCCAAGCGGACTATTGATTATCAGGTCTGGTGCGGCCCTGCCATGGGGGCCTTTAACGAATGGGTCAAAGGCAGTCCGCTGGAAGCGCCTGCCAACCGCCGGGCAGCCTGTGTGGCCCGCAATATCCTGGAGGGCGCCGCAACCATCAGCCGCGCCAACCTGCATCGCTTTACCGGGAGCAGCAGCAGCTCCCAGATGATGAAACCGGAGATCAAGGAGTTTCTCGCGTGAAACAATCAGAACAGGATCGCACCCTTACCACTGCCGGAGCACCACTGGCCATTATCGGCATCGGTTGCCTCTTTCCCAAATCAGAGGACAAGGCCGCCTACTGGGCCACCATCCGTGAAGGCGTGGATGCCATCACCGAGATCCCTGCATCCCACTGGCGCGTAGATGATCTCTATGATCCCAACCCCAAGACCCCGGACAAGACCTATGGCAAGCGCGGCGGTTTCCTGTCTGAAGTGCCGTTTAACCCGATGGAATACAACATCCCCCCTAACTCCCTTGAGGCGATTGACACCTCGCAGCTGCTGGGTCTGGTTGCTGCCGGTCAGGCGTTGCAGGATGCAGGCTACGGATCAGACAAGCAGTTTGACCGGAGCAAGGTCAGCGTGATTCTGGGAGTCACCGGTGCCCTGGAGATGGTGATTCCGCTGGGTGCCCGCCTGGGCCACCCCCGCTGGCGTGAGGCCTTGCATGATGCCGGTGTAACGCAGGATGTTGCCGAGGATGTAGTACAACGGATCTCCGATTCCTACGTGGGCTGGCAGGAAAACTCCTTCCCCGGCCTGTTGGGCAACGTGGTTGCCGGACGGATCAGCAAACAGTACGACCTGGGCGGCACCAACTGCGTGGTTGATGCTGCCTGCGCTAGCTCCTTCAGTGCCCTGCATCTGGCAGGCATGGAGTTGACCACCGGTGCTGCTGATATGGTGGTAACCGGCGGGGTGGATACCTTTAACGACATCTTCATGTACACCTGTTTCAGCAAGACCCCGGCCCTCTCTGCCTCCGGCAATGCCAAGCCGTTTGATGCCTCGGCTGACGGCACCATCCTGGGCGAAGGTCTGGGGCTGGTGGTATTAAAGCGACTGGCTGATGCAGAACGGGATGGCGACAAGATCTACGCAGTTGTCCGTGGCATCGGCTCTTCCAGTGATGGCAAGGGTGAAGCGATCTATACCCCCAGCGCCTCCGGCCAGAAAAAAGCGATCCTGAACGCCTGCGCCAATGCAGGGGTCACCCTGGACAGCATCGGCCTGCTGGAGGCCCACGGCACCGGCACCAAGGTGGGTGATGCGGTTGAGGTCTCAGCAGCACGGGAGATCTTTGGTGAAGCAGACCACCCCTGGTGCGCCATCAGTTCAGTCAAGTCCCAGATCGGCCATGCCAAGGCAGCGGCCGGATCAGCCGGCCTGATCAAGGCTGCCCTGGCCCTGCACCACCGGGTCATCCCCCCCACCATCAAGGTCACCAAACCACAGGATGAGGTCACTGCTGGCCGCACCCCTTTCTACATCACCACCCGCAAACGGCCCTGGATTACCCGCAACAACAGCCCCCGCCGTGCCGGTGTCAGCGCCTTCGGGTTTGGTGGTTCCAACTTCCACACCATTCTTGAAGAGTACCGCCCCCTGCAGGAGGCTGCAGAATGGGATGGTTCAGTACAGTTGCTGACCTTCAGCGGAGCTGATGCCGCCAGTCTGACCACACAACTTGCCAGCATTTCTGCTGATAGTGCCTGGAACGACCTGCGTGGCAAGGCAGCCGGCCTGCGGGCCGGTTTTGATCCAAAGGCAGCCTGCCGTCTGGCCCTGACTGTTGAACGCAGTGCCAACCTTGGCACCCTGCTGAATACTGCAAAAACCATGCTGGCCAAGCAACCTGCTGCCAACTGGACCACGCCGGATGGTATCTGCTATGCCACCGGCAGTGCTGTTGCTCAACCGGGCCTGTTGTTCCCTGGTCAGGGAGCCCAGTATGTGGGTATGCTGCGGGATCTGGCCTGTGGCTTTCCCCAACTGCTGGACAGCCTCGAGCAGGCAGAAGCCGCAACACCGGGCCTGACCGACCTGATCTACCCTGCTGATCGTTTTGATCAAGGGGCTGCTGAGCAGCAGGAGACTGAACTGCGTGCCACCCAGATCGCCCAGCCAGCCATTGGTGCCGTCAGCCTGGGTGCCCTGCGCCTGCTGGAGGCGTTCGGCCTGAAGGCTGCTGCTGCTGCAGGCCACAGTTATGGTGAGCTGACCGCCTTGTGTGCTGCTGGTCTGCTGGATGAAACCTCCTTCCACAGCCTCTCCCGTTTACGCGGTTCCTTGATGGCTGAGGGGACTGGCGACAAAGGTAGCATGCTGGCAGTTTCAGCACCTCTGGCAGCGGTTGAGCAGATGCTGGCTGAAGAGAAGATCAATCTGGTGATTGCCAACCGCAATGCCCCGACCCAGGCGGTCCTGTCCGGCGCAACCGACCAGATCAAGCTTGCCGAAGCTGCCTGCAAGAGCCGCAAACTAACCTGTAAACAGTTGCCGGTTGCTGCTGCCTTCCACAGCCCGCTGGTGGCAGATGCTGCAGCACCGTTTCTGGCCGGTCTGGCAGATATCCGGTGGGGCAGTGGCAGCATGCCGGTCTATGCCAACAGCAGTGCCGCCCCCTACCCGGCTGACATGGCTGCTGCCAAGGAGCTGCTGGCTGGCCAGCTGGCCCGTCCGGTTGAGTTTGTAGCCCAGATTGAGGCGATGTACGCTGCCGGCATCCGTTGCTTTGTTGAGGTTGGTCCTGGTGCCCGCCTGTCCGGTCTGGTCAAGGCGATCCTAGGGGACAAGGAACATAGCTGCGTGGCCCTAGACAGCTCCAATGGCAAGCGTAACGGACTGGTTGACCTGGGACGCTGCCTTGCGCAACTGAGTGTGCTTGGCCTTGAGATCAACCTGCAGCTCTGGGATGAAGGCTATCACGCCCCTGCAGCGCCTGCCAAAAAGCCACTGCTGGTGGTTCCGCTCTGCGGCGCCAACTATGTCAAATCCAAGCCCAAGCGGCCTGCAGTTGCACCGAAGCCGGTCAGTACTGCACAGCCAGCCGCCAGTAGCATACCGGTTGCACCGGCCCCAATAACTGTTCAGGCAACGGCACCAACTGCATCCCGCGATGCCCTGGCAGAATCGTTGCGGGTGACCCGCGAAGGGATGGCAGTGCTGCAACGGATGCAGGAAGAGACCGCCCAACTGCACCGCCGTTTTCTGGAGGGACAGGAGACCGCCTCCCGCACCATCCAGACCCTGCTTTCCCAGCAGCAACAGGTTCTGCAGGGTGGTATGGCAACCATGCCCACTATGCCGCTTGCACCTGTCACCATCGCTGCGCCGGTCATGTCGGCAGCAGTTGTGCAGCCTCAGCCGGTTCAGCAACAGGTTACCGTCCAACCAGCCCCTGTTGCTGCACAGCCGGTCTCCAATGCAGTCACCGAGACCCTGCTGACAGTGATCAGTGAAAAGACCGGCTACCCGATGGAGATGCTGGAACTGTCCATGAGCATGGATGCTGATCTAGGGATTGACTCCATCAAGCGGGTCGAGATCCTTTCCGCTCTGCAGGAGCGACTTCCCTCTTCACCAGCCATCGGCCCTGACCAACTTGGCGTATTGAACACCCTGGGACAGATTGCTGAGTATCTGGGAGCCGGAGCTGCTGTTGCAACACCAGCTGCAGCGCCTGTGCAGCAGGTATCCAGTGCAGTTACCGAAACCATGCTGGCAGTGGTCAGTGAAAAAACCGGCTATCCCATAGAGATGCTGGAACTTTCCATGAGCATGGATGCGGATCTGGGAATTGACTCCATCAAGCGGGTTGAGATCCTCTCCGCACTGCAGGAACGTCTGCCTTCAGCACCGGTGATCGGCCCTGACCAACTTGGTGTACTGAACACCCTGGGACAGATTGCTGACTATCTGGGGGCTGGTACGGCGGTTGTTGCGCCTGTTGCCGTCAGTGGCAGTCAACCAGCAAGCAGCGCAATTACCGAAACCATGCTGGCCGTGGTCAGTGAAAAGACCGGCTATCCCATAGAGATGCTGGAACTGACCATGAGCATGGATGCTGATCTGGGGATTGACTCCATCAAGCGGGTTGAGATCCTCTCCTGCCTGCAGGAGCGGCTGCCAACAGCACCGGTGATTGGCCCTGATCAGCTGGGTGTGCTGAACACCCTGGGGCAGATTGCAGACTATCTGGGAGCAGGAGCAGCACCTACAGCTGTCAGCACAGTACAACCAGCAGCCTCAAACATTACCGAGACCATGCTGGCGGTGGTCAGCGACAAGACCGGCTATCCCATAGAGATGCTGGAACTGACCATGAGCATGGATGCGGATCTGGGCATAGACTCCATCAAGCGGGTCGAGATCCTTTCCTGCCTGCAGGAGCGGCTGCCAACAGCGCCGGTCATCGGCCCTGACCAGCTTGGTGTGCTGAACACCCTGGGGCAGATTGCCAACTACCTGAGCGCCGGTACCGCACCGGCAGCACCGGCAGCACCGGCTCCATCAGCAACGCCAGTCCAGCCAGCAGCTGCAGCAGCACCCTCTCAAACTGTGCTGAACCGCAGCCGGATTGTGGCAACGCCGGTTGCTGGCGGTTCTGACACCATCTCCCTGGCGCAAAACGGGGTGATCGTGGTGACCGATGATGGTTCCAGCTTCTCTGCTGAGCTGTGCAGTTGTCTGACCAGCCAGGGCCACGGCGTGATCCTGACCAAGGTATTGGACATCCTGGAACTGCTGCCCATGGATCAGGTGGCTGGTCTGGTGCTGATCGCACCGGCAGACGGCACCGACGATGCCTTTCTGAAAAACGGATTCCAGTTACTGAAGCAGATGGCTCCCGGCCTGAAACGGGCCAGCCGCGAAGGTGGCGCCCTGTTTGCCACGGTTTCACGTCTGGATGGCACCTTTGGCTGCGCAGAGGGATCACAACTGATTGACCCGCTCTCAGGCGGTCTGGCAGGCATGAGCAAGACCGCCCGCCATGAATGGCCGGAAGTGGCCTGCAAGGCGATTGATCTGGGGGGATTCCCTGACCAGGCTGGTGCTGCACAGGCAGTTGCCAGCGAGCTGTTCCTGAACGGCCCGATTGAAGTGGGGCTATCAGCAGAGCAACGGATCAGCCTGACACTGCAGGATCTGCCTGAACTGGCAACAGCTGCAACAACACCGGTCCAGCCGGGTGAACTGGTGGTCATCACCGGTGGCGGTCGGGGTGTGACTGCCGGCGCTGCTGTGGCCATGGCAAAGGCCTGGCAACCGCTGCTGGTACTGCTGGGACGCAGCCCCCTGCCGGAACAGGAACCGGACTGGCTGCAGGGCATGACCGATGAAGCCGCTATCAAGCGGGCAATTCTGACCCATTCAAAAGAAAAACTGCATCCCCGTGAAATAGAGGAGCGTTATCAGGCCACAGTTGCCGGTCGTGAACTGCGGGAAACCATGGCACAGATCCAGGCTGTGGGAGGCAGATCGCTCTACTGTTCTGTGGATATCCGTGACAGCCAGGCCGTTACTGACCTGCTGGCCGATCTGCGCAAGGAACATGGCGAGATCCACGGTCTGGTGCATGGCGCCGGTGTGCTGGCTGACCGTCTGATCGTTGATAAGACCAGAGAACAGTTCAACCAGGTCTACAGCACCAAGGTGGCTGGCCTGCGTTCCCTGCTGGATGCCACCCGCAGTGATGACCTGCGCTTTATCGCCCTGTTCGGTTCCACCACCGGCCGTCTGGGACGCTCCGGTCAGGTGGATTATGCCGTGGCCAACGAAGTCTTGAACAAACTGGCCCAGGCCGAAGCGCGTTGTCGGGTAAACTGCCGCTCCATCTGCCTCAACTGGGGTCCCTGGGATGGCGGTATGGTCACCCCGGCCCTGAAAAAGGTCTTTGCTGCTGAAGGGATCGGTCTGATTCCGCTGGAGGCTGGTGCGGATCTGCTGGTGCAGGAGATAGCAGCATCAACAGGACCGGTTGAGGTCACGGTGCTGGCCGGTGTCAAAGGTACAGCCCTGTCCATTGATGCCCCCAAACCTGCTGCACCGCTCAAAGAGGCGCTGCGTCTGACCCTGAACGTGGATGATTTCCCGTTCATCAGCTCCCACGTGATTGACAACAAGGCAGTACTGCCAATGGCCATGATTGTTGAGTGGCTGGCCCACGCTGCCCTGCATGGCAATCCCGGTTTCCGCTTCCACGGCTTCAATGATCTGCGGATCTGCAAAGGGGTCATCATTGACCGCTCCACCCCCTGCAGCCTGCAGTTGATGGCAGGCAAGGCCAAGCGCCAGGATGCCTTCTACACCGTACCGGTGGAACTGATCAGCAGCCTGGGTGAAGGCCGCAGCCAGCTGCATGCCCGAGCAGAGATCGTACTGGCCAACAAACTGCCGGAAGGTATCCGCACCATCAAGGAACTGCCCAGCAGTCCCTACAACCAGAGCAGCGCGGTCTATGACCAGCCCTACCTGTTCCACGGTCCTGACCTGCACGGCATTGAGCAGGTGATCGGCTGTTCTGACAAAGGGATAGCAGCACTGGTCAAGGCAGCGCCCCAGCCTGGCAACTGGATCAAGCAACCGCTGCGCAGTAACTGGCTGACCGATCCGCTGGTGGTTGACAGTGCCTTCCAGATGATGATTCTTTGGAGCTTTGAGCGGTTCGGGGCTGGTTCTCTGCCCTCCTTTGCCGGTCGTTATCGTCAGTTCCATGAGACCTTCCCAAAGGATGGCGCCCAGGTGGTGATCAGGGTCACCTCACAGCAGAGCCACAGTGCAACCGCTGATGTCGAGTTCCTTGAGCGGGCAAACGGCAAGCTGATTGCCCGCCTGGAAGGGTACGAATGCGTGATTGATGCCTCGCTGCAGCAGGCCTTCCAGCGTAATCAGTTGCCACAGGCCGGACAGACGGCTGCCCTGGTAGCAGCCTGATGCAGGATTACAGCAGCACAGTTGCCATAGTCGGGATCGGCGCGCTCTTTCCTGATGCCCCGGATCTTGAACAGTACTGGGAGCTGATCCGCAGCGGCCGCAGTGCTGTCCGTGAGGTACCGCCAGGACGCTGGCAGGTGGCTCCGGAAGAGGTCTTTGATCCGGAGGTGGGCAAGCAGGATCACCTCTACACCACCCGCGGCTGTTTTCTGGACCAGACCCCGCAGCTGCTAGAGCTGGATGGCCTTGATCCCCTGTTTCATGTTCTGGTTAGCGCAGGCAGGAAGGCCTTGAGCGACAGCCAGACCGCTGGCCTTGACCGTTCCAGGGTCGGGGTGATCATCGGCAACCTGGCCCTGCCATCCGAGACTTCTTCTCTGCTGGCCCGCAACTGGCTTGGCCGCAGCTTTGAAGAACAGGTGGTCGGTCAGGCTTCTGATCCAATCCCCACCTCTCCGCTCAACCGCTATCTGGCCGGTCTTCCGGCCGGTATTCTGGCCCAGCAACTGGGTCTGGGCGGCATCACCAACACCCTTGATGCAGCCTGTGCCTCTTCGCTGTATGCCATCAAGCTGGCCATGGATGAGCTGCTTTCAGGACGGGCTGATGCCATGCTGACCGGCGGTCTTTCCCGGCCTGACCCGCTCTACACCCAGATGGGTTTCAGCCAGCTGCGTGCCCTATCAAAGCGCGGGATCTGTTCCCCCTTTGATGCTGCTGGCGATGGCCTCTTAACCGGCGAAGGTGCCGGTATCTTTGTCTTAAAACGGACCAGTGATGCCGTGGCTAGTGGCGACCGGATCTACGGCATCATCCGGGCTGTGGGACTTTCCAATGACGTGGGTGGCAGCCTGCTGGCACCGATGTCAGAAGGGCAGTTGCGAGCCATGCAGGCAGCCTATCAACGGGCTGGCTGGCAACCACAGGATGTTGACCTGATTGAATGCCATGCCACCGGCACCCCGGTTGGTGATGCAGTTGAGGTGGCCAGCCTGAAGGAGCTCTGGCAGGGTAGTGAGACCCGGCAGAGCTGTGTGATCGGCTCGGTCAAGTCCAACATCGGCCATTTGTTGACCGCTGCCGGGGCAGCTGCCCTGACCAAGGTGCTGCTGGCCATGCAGCATACAACCCTGCCCCCCACTGCTAATTTCAGATCCCCGCAACCCGGTATGCAACTGGAGCAAAGCCCGTTCAAGGTGCTGACCCAGGCAGAGCCGTGGCAACGCCGTGGCAACAACATTCCCCGCCGTGCTGCAGTCAGCGCCTTTGGCTTTGGAGGCATCAATGCCCACCTGCTGGTGGAGGAATATATACCTTCTGTAGGGGCGTATGACCATACGCCCCTACAACCACCAACTTCAGAATCAATCGCAATAGTTGGCCTGGATGCCTCCTTTGGTCCCTGGCGGGGGCTGCAGGCAGTGCAGCAACGGTTGCTGGGAGGCAGCAGCAACGCCGTGGCCCCGACCCGTACCAACAAGCGCTGGTGGGGTGTTGAACAACGGACCTGGTTCAAACAACAGGGGCTTGACCAGATACCATTCACCGGCTGGTTCATGGATCAGATCAAGGTCAGCAGCAACCGTTTCCGCATCCCCCCCAAAGAGATGGAAGAGATGCAGCCCCAACAGTTACTGATGCTGCAAACCGCTGCCAATGCCCTGCAGGATGCAGGTCTGGACAAGCAGGACAACCCCAGGACCGGGGTGATGATCGGGATCGCCTTTGACCTGAACAGCACCGGATTTTCCCTGCGCTGGCCCCTGCAACGACAGGCCAAAAGCTGGGCAGTCAAGCTGGAACGGAACCTGACTGAAGTAGAGTTGACAGACTGGACAGCCAGGTTGCGGGACAACATCTCCCCTGCCCTGAACGCCAACCGCACCATGGGCAGCCTGGGCAACATTGTGGCCAGCAGGATTGCGCGTGAATTCAAGATCGGCGGCCCTAGTTTTACCCTTTCCAGTGAAGAGAGTTCCGGCATCCGTGCCCTGGAAACCGCTGTCAGGATGCTGCAGCAGCACGAGCTTGATCAGGCCGTGGTAGGTGCGGTTGATCTGGCCGGTGATCTACGGGCAGTGCTGGGACAACATGCCGTACACCCTTTTTCAGCCACCGGGCAATGTCGCCCCTTTGATCAACAGGCAGATGGCACGGTGATTGGTGAAGGAGCCTGCGCCTTTGTACTGAAACGGCTTTCCGATGCAGAGGCTGATGGTAACCGGATCTATGCCGTGATCCGCGGTATCGGTTCCAGTAACGGTCCCCCCCCCATCCCCCCCCTGAATCAGGGGGGGGCTACCTCTTTATTCTCCCCCACTAATTTAGGGGGGGGGTACGCATCTGCTCTGCAGCGTGCCTACCAGGATAGTGGTATTGCTCCATCAACCGTGAGCCTGCTTGAGGCCGCTGCTGATGCCAGTCCAGAACAGGACCGGCTTGAGGCAGAGGAGCTGACCCGTTTCTTTGCTGACACTGCAGCTGATGCAACCGTGGTCGGCAGTGTTAAAGGGGCCATCGGCCATACCGGTGCTGTATCCGGCCTGGCATCGCTGCTGCGGGGTTGTCTTGCCCTGTATCAAGAGATCATCCCGGCCAGCAGTAGCACTGAAACAGCCTGCCCGGAGCTGACCAATGGACCACTGCAGCTGGTAACCACCCCCCGTTACTGGCTGCGCAATCGGGAAGAGGGGCCACGCCGGGTCGGTGTGTCGGTCTGCGGCATTGATGGTTCCTGCAGCCACGTGGTGCTGGAGGGCTGGGATCAGCAGCCTGCTGCAGATGCTGCCAGACGGCAGGCACCACTGGGGCCATGCCATGAACTGCTGTTCCCGCTGGTTGCCAACAGCTCTGCAGAACTGGCAGCAGAGCTGGACCTGTTGCAGCAGCGCTGCCGCGCCACTGCTGGCAGCAGGCAAGAACTGGCTGGACTGGCATCTGAATATTGCAGCAGAATCACCCTGCAGACTGCACAACCGCAGGGCATGGCACTGGTGGCAGCTGATGCAGAACAGCTTGAGCAGCTGATTGAGCAGGGCAGACAGATCCTGCAACAGGGAACTGACCTTGCAGACCTTCCACCTGCCCTGCGTGACCGGCTGTTCTACAGCAAAGTACCGCTGGCCAGCCAAGGCCGGATCGCCTTTGTCTTCCCCGGCTCCGGCAATCATTACCCTGATATGGCTCGAGATCTGTTCTGCTGCTGGCCCGATATATTACGGCAACAGGACAAGGAAAACCGCTGGCTGAAAGAACAGTTCCAGCCAGAGTTGTTCTGGTCTGGTAACGAGAGTGCCCTGATCAATGACAACCACCGTGCCGTGATTTTTGGTCAGGTGGCAACCGGTTGCGGGGTCAGTGACCTGGTACGCAGTTTCGGCATAAGCCCCGCCAGCGTGATCGGCTACAGCCTGGGTGAGTCAGCCGCCCTGTTCTCCACCCGGACCTGGGTGGATCGTGATCTGATGTACAGCCGGATGCAGGAATCAACCCTGTTTACCCATGACCTGGCTGGCGAATGCCGCGCCGCCCGCATTGCCTGGGGGCTTCCTGATGACCAGCTGGTCAACTGGAGCCTGGGGGTGGTGATGGCCCCGGCCGATCAGGTACGCGCACAGATCAGCGCAATATCGCGGGTCTATCTGCTGATCATCAATACCCCGGATGAATGTGTAGTTGGTGGTGACAGCGCTGCCGTAACCGAGCTGGTCAGCCGTCTGGGCTGCCATTTCTTCCCGCTCTACGGTGTAACCACCGTGCATTGCGAGGTGGCCCAGCCAGTAGCAACCCCGTACCATGACCTGCACCTGTTTACGACCAACCCACCCCAGGGGGTAACCTTCTACAGTGGCGCCAAAGGGGACCGTTTTGAGCCTACCCGTGAAAGCTGTGCTGCAGCAATCCTGGACCAGGCCCTGCACGGGATTGACTATCCAGCCACCATTGAAGCGGCCTACCGCGATGGCGTGCGTCTGTTCCTTGAAATGGGGCCCGGCAACTCCTGTAGTAGGATGATCAGCCGGATTTTGGAGGGACGCCCGCACCTGGCCCGTTCTGCCTGTTACAGTGGTCAGGATCAGGTATTGACCCTGCTGCGTCTGCTGGCCAGCCTGATTGCCGAGCGGGTTCCGCTGGATCTGTCACCACTCTGTATGGCTGAGCCCCTTGCAACTCAGGTCACAAGCAACAGCCCGCAGGTTCAGCTGGTGATTGGCGGCAAGCCGTTTAGAGTGCCGACACTGCCGCCTGCAATAATCCGTGCAGAATCAAACCCCTCTAACCCTCCCCGGCCCTCCCTTGTCAGGGAGGGAGCAAAACCTGTTTCTAGCCCCCCTGACAAGGGGGGATGGGGGGTTGCTTCTTCTAGCCATGACCTGCTGCAGGAGTTCAGTCAGGCCCAGGCAGCCCAGATTGCAGCCCATGAGGCGTTTCTTACCCTCAGCAATAGCCTGACCCAATCCATGGCACAGGCGCTGGCGCTGCAGGCCAACCTGCAACAGGCATTGGGTGATGATACAGAGCCAAATCCACTCCAGCCCACAAACCCCTCCCGACCTCCCCTTGTCAGGGGAGGAGAAAAGCCTTTAAGCCCCCCTGACAAGGGGGGATGGGGGGTTGCCTTTAACCGTGAGATGTGCATGGAGTTTGCCATCGGCTCGGTGGCCAAGATGCTGGGACCGCAATTTGCCGAGGTGGATAGCTTCCCCACCCGGGTACGTCTGCCGGATGAGCCGTTGATGCTGGTGGACCGGATTATCCGGGTTGAGGGTGAGCCGCGCTCCATGACCCATGGCCGGGTAATTACCGAGCATGACATCTTCCCCCATGCTTGGTACCTGGATGGTGGTCGCATTCCCACCTGCATCGCAGTGGAGGCTGGTCAGGCAGACCTGTTCCTGTCCGGCTACCTGGGAATCGACTTCATCACCAAGGGGTTGGCGGTCTATCGCCTGCTGGATGCGGTGGTGACCTTCCACCGTGGCCTGCCCGGCCCTGGTGAGACCATCAACTATGATATCCGGATTGAACGGTTCTTCCGCCAGGGAGACACCTGGCTGTTCCGCTTCTTCTTTGAGGCAACCGTGGCTGGTGAGCCGCTGCTCTCCATGCGGGACGGCTGCGCCGGGTTCTTCTCATCAGCAGCACTTGAGGCTGGCAAAGGGATTGTCAGACCACTGGTTGATCCGCGTCCGACAACCGGCGTGAGGCAGGCTGACTGGCAGGATCTGGTGCCCCTGAAACGGGAAGGGTTCACGGCTGAGCAGCTTGATAAACTGCGCCATGGTGATCTGGCTGGCTGCTTTGGCCCCTTGTTCAGCGGCCTCGGCATCAAGCAGCCCCTGACCATTCCTGGTGGCAGAATGCGCCTGGTACACCGGGTCAATGAGATCATCCCCAGTGGTGGGCGCTACGGCCAGGGGATGATCCGGGCTGAGGCAGACATTCACCCGGATGACTGGTTCATCACCTGCCACTTTGTTGATGACCGGGTCATGCCCGGCACCCTGATGTACGAGTGCTGCATGCATACCCTGCGGATTCTGCTGCTACGGATCGGCTGGGTGGCTGAGGCAAACAGTGCGGTCTGGGAACCGGTACCCGGTGTGGCCAGCAAGCTCTGCTGCCGCGGCCAGGTACTGGAGACAACCAAGGTGGTTACCTATGAGGTTACCATCCGCGAGATCGGCTATCGACCGGAACCGTATGTAATTGTGGATGCCCTGATGTATGCCGATGGCAAGCCGATTGTGGAGATTACCAGCATGTCGGCCCGCCTGACCGGAACCACCAGACAGCAGCTTGAACAGCTCTGGCAGGGGCGCAACAGCAGCCCTGTCAGTTATATCAAGCCAGCTATCTATACGAAGAAACAGATTCTGGCCTACAGCAACGGCAATCCCTCGGAAGGATTCGGCGACCGTTACCAGGTCTTTGATCAGCAGCGCAAGATCGCTCGCCTGCCTGGCCCGCCGTTCCAGTTTATGGACCGGGTAACCTCAGTCACTGGTGAGCCGTGGCAGATGAAGGCCGGAGCCGCAGCCGAGGCCCAGTATGACCTGCCGACCGATGCCTGGTTCTTTGGGGTAGAACGTCAGCCCCTCATGCCGTTCTGCGTGCTTCTGGAGGCAGCCCTGCAGCCCTGCGGCTGGCTGGCAGCCTATGTGGGTTCTGCCCTGACCACCCCCAATGACATCTCGTTCCGCAATCTGGGCGGCAGTGCCATCCAGCACCGCCCCGTAATGCCGGACAGCGGCACCCTGACCTGCAGCGCCACCATGACCAAGGTGGCCACCAGTGGCGGCATGATCATCCAGGAGTTTGATTTCAGCGTAGCTGATAGCGTGGGGCTGATCTACGAAGGCCAGACCATGTTCGGCTTCTTCTCCAAAGAAGCCTTGGCCAACCAGGTCGGTATCCGCGATGCACAGCCCTATCAGCCATCAGAGGCGGAAGCTGCCCGTGGTCGCAGCCTTGCCTATCCAACTGCGGCACCGTTTCCGGACAAACAGTTGCGGATGATCGACCAGATCGAACTGTACGTGCCCGATGGTGGTCCGGCTGGGCTGGGGTATCTGCAGGGGATCAAACAGGTTGATCCTGATGAGTGGTTCTTTAAGGCCCACTTCTATGAAGACCCGGTTACCCCCGGTTCCCTTGGGCTTGAGTCATTCCAGCAGTTGCTCAAGTTTGCAGCTGTTGAACGCTGGGGCTGGCAGGATGGCACGATCATCTCCAGCGTGGCCCTGCAACAGAAGCACCGCTGGCTCTACCGTGGCCAAGTGGTGCCCACAAACCAGCAGGTAACAGTCACTGCCTGGATCACTGCAGTGGATGATCAGCAACAGTTGCTGACTGCCAGCGGCTTCCTGGCCGTGGATGGCAAACTGATTTACCAGATGATTGATTTTACCGTGAGAATGGAACCCATACGATGAAGTATCAGAAGGTTGTGATTGAGGCGTTGGAATACGAACTGGCGCCGGTGGTGGTTTCCAGCAGCGATCTTGAGGCACGACTTGAGCCGCTCTACCGCGAACTGCGGATCGCGCCGGGACAGCTGCAGGCCCTGACCGGTATCCGTGAGCGGCGCTGGTGGGAGCCGGGCTACCCGCTGTCCCATGGCGCCATCATGGCAGCCCGCAAGGCGCTGCTTAGCTCCGGCATTGCTGCCAGCGAGATCGGCGCCCTGGTCTACACCGGTGTCTGCCGCGAACAGTTTGAACCTGCCACCGCCTGCCGGGTGGCCGACGGCCTGGGGATCAGCGGCGATGTGGCGATCTTTGACCTCTCCAACGCCTGTCTGGGGGTCCTGAACGGCATTCTGGATATGGCAAACAGAATAGAACTGGGCCAGATCAAGGCCGGTCTGGTGGTTTCCTGTGAATCAGCCCGCGAGATCAATGAGGTCATGATTGCCAAGATGCTGGAAGAGCGTAACATGCAGCATTTTGCCCATTCCCTGGCCACCCTGACCGGTGGTTCCGGCGCTGTGGCAGTTCTGCTGACCGATGGTTCATTCGGCAGCAGCGCCCCTCACCGCCTGCTGGGCGGCATTACCAAGGCAGCTCCGCAGCACCACAACCTCTGCCTGTGGGGTGTTGGGCCGGACGGCAAGGGTGGTTATCAGCAGTCCATGGCAACCGACGGGGTTAATGTCATGAACCATGGCGTGGAACTGGGCCGTCGCACCTGGGAGGCGTTTCTGCCCCATGTGGGCTGGAAGGCAGAACAGGTTGACCGGGTGATCTGCCACCAGGTTGGTTCAGCCCACCAGAGCATGATCCTGAAAACCCTGGGGGTGCCTGCTGACAAGGACTTTACCACCTATGAATTCCTGGGCAACATGGGCACGGTCTCCCTGCCGCTGACCGCCGCACTGGCGGTTGAACGGGATATCCTGCTAGCGGGGGACAGGGTTGCGTTTCTGGGTATCGGAAGCGGTCTGAACTGCATGATGTTGGGAATCGAGTGGTAATTTAATTCTTTTTCACCACAGAGATCACAGAGGAACACAGAGGAAAAGCCCAAAGGCTATTCAATAAGATTTTGAAGTTTCTCTGAGCCCTCTGAGCCCTCTGTGGTAAATGTTTTTGACTTGTATTTTGAAAGGCTCTGATTCAACTGATGAATCCTGATCTGATAAAACACTACCCCTTTAGCAGCAACTACCTTGACCTGAACGGCCTCAAGTACCACTATCTGGATGAAGGCCAGGGGCCGACCGTGGTAATGCTGCATGGCAACCCATCCTGGTCGTTCTACTATCGTAATCTGGTCAGAGAGCTTTCCAATCGCTTCCGTTGCATTGTGCCGGATCATATCGGCTGCGGCCTTTCTGACAAACCGGGGGACGACCGCTATGACTATACCCTGCCCCAACGGGTGGATGATCTGGAGCAGTTGCTGGATAACCTGCAGCTGAACGAGAAGATCACCTTGGTTGTGCATGACTGGGGCGGCATGATCGGCATGGCCTATGCGGTGCGCCACCCGGAGCGGATCAGCCGCCTAGTGATCCTGAATACCGGTGCCTTTCCGTTGCCCAAGGCCAAGCCATTTCCACTGGGCCTGAGAATCTGCCGTGACACCTGGCTAGGCACCCTGCTGGTGCGAGGCTTCAATGCCTTCAGTCGTGGCGCTGCCTGGGTGGGCTGTAAAGAGCATCCGATGTCAGCGGAGCTGCGGGCGCTTTATGAGCTGCCCTATGACTCCTGGCAGAACCGGATCGCCACCCTGCGCTTTGTGCAGGATATCCCGCTGCAGCCTGGTGACCGTAACTATGACCTGATCTGCGAAGTGGCTGACGGCATCAACCAGTTTGCTGCCCTGCCGATGCTGATCTGCTGGGGTGAGCTTGATTTTGTGTTTGATTGTCACTTCCTGGCAGAATGGAAGCGCCGTTTCCCTGCTGCTGAACTGCATAGCTATCCCAAAGCTGGGCACTATATCCTGGAAGATCGGCAGGATGTGGTGGTGCCGATCATCAGTGAGTTTTTAGACCGAACCGGTCCAGCAACCTGAACAACATGACCATACCCACCTTTGTCAACATCGCCGCCCATCTACCCAGGATGGCGCAGCAACAGCCGGATACCACGGCAATTATATTTCCCAAAGGTAATCAGCGTCTGACCTTTCAGGAGCTAGACCAACTGTCTGACCGGATCTGTCATGGCTTAATCTGCTCCGGCATTACCCGCGGTACCCGTACCGTGCTGATGGTTACCCCTTCTCCGGAGTTTTTTGCCCTGACCTTTGCCCTGTTCAAGGTGGGGGCGATACCGGTGCTGATTGATCCTGGTCTGGGGATCAAAAATCTGAAGTCCTGCCTGGCTGAGGCGCAACCAACCGCCTTTATTGGCATCCCCAAGGCCCAGGTTGCCCGCCTGCTGTTCGGCTGGGCAAAGGACAGCCTTAAAACTATCATCACGGTTGGGCCGCGGCTATTCTGGTGCGGTACAACTCTTGACAATCTGATCAAGCAGAGCCCTGAGCAACCTTTTGAAATAGCAGTTACGGCTGCCGATGATCAGGCAGCCATCCTGTTTACCAGCGGCAGCACCGGCCCTCCCAAAGGTGCAATCTACAGTCATGGCAACTTCAGTGCCCAGATTGCGGCATTAAAACAGGTCTACCTCATTCAGCCCGGCGAGATTGATCTGCCCACCTTTCCGCTGTTTGCCCTATTTGCACCAGCCCTGGGGATGACTGCAGTGATTCCGGAGATGGACTTTACCCGGCCCGGTTCAGTTGATCCGCAAAAGATCATCTCTGCCATCACCACTTATAACGTCACCACCATGTTCGGTTCACCGGCCCTGATCAACCGGGTCAGTCGCTATGGTGCTGAGCAGGGGATCAAACTGCCCACTCTGAAACGGGTAATCTCTGCCGGTGCGCCGGTTCCGGCTGCGGTTCTGGAACGGTTTTCACGGATGCTTGCCGATGGCGTGGAGATCTTTACCCCCTATGGTGCCACCGAGTCTTTGCCGGTCTGCTCCATTGGCAGCCGTGAGATCCTTGGTGAGACGCGCGCTATTACTGAGAACGGCGGCGGGGTCTGCATCGGTAAGCCGGTTGACAGTATCCGGGTTGAGTTGATCAGGATCAGCGATGAACCGATTGCAGCCTGGAGTGATGATCTGCGTGTTGCACCGGGTCAGGTTGGCGAGATTGTGGTGCAGGGTCCACAGGTGACCCGTGGCTATTTCCAACGGCCTGAGGCAGATCAGGTTTCCAAGATCAGCGATCCTGAAGGTGGTTTTTTCCACCGCATGGGCGATCTGGGCAGACAGGATGAGACCGGCAGACTCTGGTTTTGTGGCCGCAAATCCCACCGGGTTGAATCGGCCCTTGGTCCATTGTTCACCATCCCGGTGGAAGCAGTCTTTAATACCCATCCTGCTGTGTTCCGCAGCGCCCTGGTTGGTATCGGCCCCAAAGTCAGCCAGCAACCGGTAATCTGCATTGAACTGGAACAAGGGTTCAGCGCCAGTCAGGAACAGGTACGGTCTGAACTGTTGAGCATTGCCGCCAGCCATCCACATACCAAGGATATCAACACAATCCTGTTCCATCCTGCCTTTCCGGTGGATATCCGCCACAATGCCAAGATCTTCCGTGAGAAACTGGCGGTCTGGGCTGCGGAGCAACTGACATGAAGGCATTAGTTACCGGCGGCGGCGGATTTTTAGGCGGTGTGATCGTTAAAATGCTACGTGAGCGAGGCGATCAGGTGGTCAGCATCTCACGCTCCAGTTACCCTGCACTGACTAGCCTGGGGGTTGCACAGGTGCAGACAGATCTTGCTGACAAAGCCGCAGTGATCAAGGCAGCCGAAGGATGCGACATCATCTTTCACGTGGCAGCCAAGGCCGGTATCTGGGGCAGCTACAACGACTTCTATCAGGCCAATGTAACCGGCACTGAAAACGTACTGGAAGCCTGCAGGCGGCATGGCATTACCAAGCTGGTCTACACCAGCTCCCCCAGCGTGGTGTTTGATGGCACTGATGTCGAGGGTGGCAATGAGTCCCTGCCCTACCCTGACCACTTTGAGGCCTTTTATCCCCAGACCAAGGCACTGGCTGAACAGCTGGTGCTGCAGGCAAACAGCCCACAGCTTGCAACCGTGTCACTACGTCCCCACCTGATCTGGGGGCCGAGTGATAACCATCTGGTACCACGGATCATTGCCAAGGGAAAGAGTGGCAGATTGCGGCGGATCGGCAACCGTCCCTGTCTGGTGGACACTGTCTACGTGGACAATGCCGCCAAGGCGCACCTGCAGGCAGCAGAACAACTTGCACCAGGCAGCCCGGTTGCAGGCAAGGCCTATTTTATCAGTAATGGTGAGCCGCTACCGCTCTGGGAGATGGTTAACCGGATTCTGGCCGCAGGTGGTGTAGCGCCGGTAAAAAGGAGGATCTCACCAAAGGCAGCCTATGCCATTGGAACAATCTGTGAAAAACTTTGGGGATGGTTTAAGTTGGCTGGTGAACCGCCCATGACCCGCTTTGTGGCCAAAGAACTGGCCACGGCCCACTGGTTTGATATCTCGGCAGCAAAAAAAGATTTCGGCTATCAACCAGAGATAACGGTTGATGAAGGGTTAAAACAGTTACAACAATGGCTTGCTACAATCAGACCGTGACATCCTGCGGCTTCTTCTTCCAATTTAACCAGACCAGCAATATACCACCAGCCAGGAAAAGTGGCAGGCTGAGCAGTTGCCCCATTGAGAAGAATCCCCAGTACAGGCCCAACTGGCTATCCGGCTGACGGAACAGTTCAACAATAAACCGGAACAGCCCATACCCACCCAGGAAGGCAGCGATGGCAGTGCCAGGGGCCTGAAAACGACGAGCAAGAAAACGGACCAGAAAGAACAGCACAACCCCTTCCAACAACGCTTCATACAGCTGTGAGGGATGTCGAGGTAATGGCCCTCCATCAGGAAAGATCATCCCCCAGGCTACGGTGGTGGGACGACCGTATAACTCACCATTGATAAAATTGCCGATCCTCCCTAAACCAAGACCAACCGGCGTTGCCAGGGCAACCAGATCAGCCAGCTGTAGGTAGGGCAACTGAAAGCGTCGGGCATACCAGAGGCCTGCTACCGCAACCCCCAGCAGACCACCATGGAAAGACATCCCCCCCTGCCAGATGGCAAAGATCCGTAATGGATTGCTCAGGTAGGAGCCAAGATCGTAGAACAACACGTAGCCCAGACGACCGCCCAGCACTACACCCAAGGCAAGGCAAAAAATAAAGTCAGCCACCGCTTCGTTATCCATGCTCAGTTTTCTGCGTCGGGCTTCATTGCGGATCAGGAAGTAGCTGGCTAAAAAACCGATCACATACATCAGTCCATACCAGCGGAACTGCAACGGACCCAAACGCAGGAAAACAGGATCAATTGCGGGAAAGTGCATATCAAGTTACTCCTAGGCTGTATCTATGAAAGTGTAATAAAAAACGTCCAAAAATTCTGACTGCTATGGTATATAACCAGCTGGAGGGTATCATGAAAGATATTATTTTGTTGCTGATTATTCTGGTTGTCTGGTTTGTGGTGAACAAATACCTGCTCCCAAAAATGGGAGTCCCTACCTGAATGTCAGACAGCTGTACTCCCCCGGTTCGGGAGGAGAAAAAAACCACCGATAACAAGAAGTAGTAATAGAATTCAGCACAGACAAACACAAGGCCGGTTGCTCTCAGCGACCGGCCTTGCTACGTCGTACCGTTGGCTCCTCAAGGGCAATCAGGTAGCCATCAGGATCAAAACACCACATCTCCTTGACGCCATAGGGTTTTTCTTCCAGGTGATAGAGAATCTCCATATCCTCTTCAAGAATGGCATCCCTGATCCCTTCAATATCCTGAACTTCAAAATGCAGTGTCAGGCCAACCCCTTTGGGAAACATACCGAAGCGATGTTCAAGAATCGGGTGAGTCCTGATCACATCCCCCTCCTCGACAAAGATCAGCGAGATCCCTTCCATATCAACAATCAGGTGCTCCGGTGCGCCAGGTGCAGAAAAAGAGCGGCGGATCGGCAGCTCCAGAATACCGGCATAAAAGGCTTCTGTGACCACCAGTTGGGAGACAGCCAGCTGAATTGAATGCTGTGAACGATGCGCCTTGACCATCTTAGTTTTTCATGAACAGCAGATTAACATAACCGGATAATACGGACAGCCAGTTGGTAAAGATCAGGATACCGACAATCATCAGGAAGAATCCGGTAATGATTTCAAAGAGCCGGATATGCTTTTTAAAACGATTAAAGATCGTAATAAAGCGATGCAGGGCAAGCGATGAAAGCAGAAACGGTATCCCCAACCCGATGGAGTAGAGCAGCAACAGCACAATCCCTTGGGCAACCTTTTCCTCGGTTGCTGCAATCATCAGAATCGAGGCCAGGATCGGGCCGATACAGGGGGTCCAACCAGCCGCAAAGGCCAATCCAACCAAGAAGCTGCCCAGAAAACCGGCCGGTTTATGCTTCAGCGAGACCCGTTTTTCTCCCAGTAACCATCTCAGCGGCACCAAACCGGTGACATGAATACCAAAGACAAAAATCAGAATTCCGCCAAGCTTGCGAACCAGCTCCATATGTTGCTGCAGAAAAGAGCCGATATAGGTTGCAGAGGCGCCAAGCAATACAAAAACCACCGTAAAACCAATGACAAAGGCCAGCGAGTGCAGCATGGTCTTTCTGCGCACCACATGGGTTGGATGCTCAGCATCCAGATCACTGAACGAAAGTCCGGTAATATAGGTGATGTACGACGGGATGAGCGGCAGAACACAGGGAGACAGGAAGGAAAGCAGACCTGCCACAAAGGCCCCGATATAGCTTATATGCGGAGTTTCCATAAAATTCCTGACTACTTCATCAATCCTTCAAGAAACGCGATCACTTCTGGGCTGTTCCAATCCAAGCCGCCGATGACCTTCTTCACAATCATGCCGTTTTTATCAATTACAAAGGTCTCTGGCACCCCGGTAATACCGTAGGTCTTGGAAACCTGACCGCTGGGGTCAGTATAGGCAGGCAACGAAAAACCAGAATTTTTGAAGAACTCTTCAATCGCCTTTTTACCACCTTCATCAACCGAGACACAGACCATTTGAAATGGCTTGCCCTTCATAAACGTGTTCAGTTTCATCATGGAAGGGATCTCTTCACGGCAGGGAGGACACCAGGTGGCCCAGAAGTTAAGCAACACAACCTTACCTTTCAGGGATGCAAGGGTCAGCTGTTGATTATCAAGGGAAACAACACTGATCTCGGGTGCCTGGCTTTTTTCAGCCGGGGTTTTACCCGGCGCATTAGACGTGCCCTTGCTGCAACCAGTGGCAAGGGCAACAGCACAGCAGAGCAGTACCAATAACTTTTTCATCTAATAATCCTCCAAAAAATAAAAAGGGATGTAAGCAGAGAGTGATACTAACGGTTTCGTGTTACCACGTACCTGGCCAGATCCAGCAGGGCCTGTTTACAGGTATTGTCAGAAAAACAGGAGAGATGCCGACCACAGTTTTCAACACAGCCACGTGCTTTTTCAACGGTGTACTCAATACCACCATAGGTTTGCACCAGGTCAGAAACAAGGCGGAAGTCTTCAGGGGTCAGCTCATCTTTTTCAATAATAGCTGCTACCGCTTCACGCTCTTGATCATTACAGCCACGCAGGGCATGGATCAGAGGCAGGGTAAGTTTACCTTCTTCAAGATCATGACCGATACTTTTACCAAACTCTTCTTCAGAGGCCGTATAATCAAGGATATCATCCATCAGCTGGAAGGCGATCCCCAGTTCCATACCAAAATCGGCAAGAGCCTGTTCCTGCTCCGCTGAAACGCCACCCAGAATGGCACCGCACTGGCAGGCAGCAGACAGCAGTACTGCTGTCTTGGCACGCACCACTTCAATATACTGCTCTTCTGTCAGCTCAACTTCACCGGTATAGAGTAGTTGCAGCACTTCCCCTTCAGCAATCACTGTGGTGGCACGGGACATAACCCGCAACACATCAAGACTGCCGGCATTAACCATCAGGGAGAAGGATTTTGAAAAAAGGAAGTCACCGATCAGAACAGAGGCTTCATTGCCCCAAAGGGTATTGGCAGAGGCAAGCCCGCGGCGCAGGGTGGCACTGTCAACAACATCATCATGCAGCAGGGTGGCAGTATGGATAAACTCAACCACGCTAGCCAAGGGGATGGCCTGTGTACCTTGATAATCACACAGTCGGGCAGCCAAAAGCAGCATGGCGGGACGGATCCGTTTGCCGCCACTGGCAAGCACATACTCGCCCACCTTACGGATAAGCGGAACATCAGATTCAAGGTCTTTTCTGAACTGTTCCTCTACCTGTTTAAGATCTTCACCAATCAGTTCTAATGCAGCCTGCATGCCGGTCCAATCTGTTACATAAAGTTTTCACATACTACTGAAGCGGTGCTTATTTTGTCAAAGCATTTCTGGCCATATCTGCAGGCACAAACGCGTATAAAGTTGCCTGTATGCACAATCCGGTGTATAGCATTAAAGGTCTCATACCTTACGCTTCAAGATGGAAACAAATCGATGAAATTCAGCGAACTTTCGCTCCCCAATCAAGTATTGCAGGGAATCAACCAGGCAGGCTTCAGTGAGTGCACCCCTATTCAAGCTCAAACTCTGCCTATCTCCTTAGGCGGCAAAGATGTTGCGGGCCAGGCACAGACCGGCACCGGCAAGACTGCAGCCTTCCTGATTACACTCTTTACCAAGTTGCTAGCTTCACAAGAGGAAGCAGCTGACAGCGTCCTGCCACGCCCACGGGCACTGATCCTGGCACCGACCAGAGAGCTGGTGGTGCAGATTGAAAAAGATGCCCAACTGCTTGGCAGCCACTGCGGTTTCAACATTCAGGCCATCTACGGTGGCGTTGATTATATGAAACAGAAAAACGCCCTGAAAGACGGGGCTGACGTCGTTATCGGTACGCCGGGACGCCTGATCGACTATCTGAAGCAGAAAGTCTACTCCCTGAAACATATCGAGATGCTGGTGATTGATGAGGCTGACCGGATGTTTGACATGGGCTTTATCCCTGACCTGCGCTACATCCTGCGTCGTCTACCCCCCTTTGATAAGCGTCAGAACCTGATGTTTTCAGCCACCCTCAACCAACGGGTCATGGAACTCTCCTATGAGTTTATGAACGTGCCTCAGAAGGTCTCGGTGACACCGGAAAAGATGACTGCTGAGCGGGTTGAGCAGTTACTCTACCATGTGTCCAACAAAGAAAAATTTCCCTTGCTGCTGGGCCTTTTACGACGCGAAGGAATGGCCCGTACCATGCTCTTTGTCAATACCAAACGGGAAGCAGAACGGTTGCAGGACCGTCTGAATGCAAATGAATTCCCCTGCCGGGTGATTTCAGGGGATGTTGATCAACGTAAACGGATGAATATTCTTGAACAGTTTAAGCGGGGAGAACTGGCAATTCTGATTGCTACGGATGTTGCCTCACGGGGTCTGCATATTGATGGCGTTTCCCACGTCATCAATTACGACCTACCCCAGGATGCTGAAGACTATGTTCACCGTATCGGCCGGACCGCCCGGGCTGGTGCTGAAGGCAAGGCGATCTCTCTGGCTGATGAGGATGGTGCCTTTTACCTTGAAGCGATCGAAGAGTATATCAAACACAAGGTTCCTGTTGAGTGGGCTGAAGACGAGCTTTTCATACATGATTACAAGCGGCCCAAGCACCGCCCACCCACCCCGCTCGCTTCAACCAAACAACCCCATGGTCAGCGCCACAAACCCAAAGATAGCAAGGCAGCGGCTCAGCAGCCTGTGGCATCAGACCCGGAAAAAAAGAAGCGCCGTCCACGGCGTAGAAAGCCGGACAGCGCCTCAAAAACAGCCAGCACACCTAAAACAGACTAGGTTTTCTGGTAATACCCCTTCTTAATACTGTTCCCTTTGAGGTACTGCAGCAAAAAATACAACGGCACCACCACAAGGGCTGAGACCAGGAGCGCACTCAACAGCTCAACAAGGTAGGCCCACCAGGGTGGAGAGATCGACTTTACGATCCAGACGCCGTACTGTCCCAGCTCATAGACCGGCGCTAACACCAGAGAGGCTGTAACAACCTGTTGCAGCCTCGGCATCCCCCACTCAGCACGCTGCAGAAATCCGAATGCAGCACATAGAACAACCACACCAAAAAGAAACTCTACCCAAGGCAAAAAACCGTATCCCCAAAAAACCTGCCAAGCAGAAACCGGTTCAACGGACTGAGCCGACAACTGAGCCTGAATATCAGTTCCCTGATAGTCCAGCACCCCCCACCCGCCAACAGCAATAAACAACACTGCACATGCAGCTGCCCCCCAACCTACAGCAGCCACAGGATCAAACCCATCAGCAAAAGAGGCCAGATTAATCTTGATTTTTTCAGGTTCAGGTGCTGGTGCTGAAGCTGGATATTTTGAGCCTGTCGGTAACGGTAACGGTTGAGCTGCTGCCGCCTCTGCCCGATAGTTCCGATTCAGAACCTCAAGTTCCCTTTTCCGGGCAGTTTCCTCGCGCTTACGCTCTGCTGCAGTTTTTACATCTGCGCCACAGTGGGGACATTCGTCAAAAACCTCTTCACAGAAGGTACTATACCCACAGGAAGGACAGGTGTTGGTTGCAAAGGCAGAAGTGGCTTTTTTGCGTGGCTTTACCACGCGAAAACTCTCCTGACAACGTGGACAGGCAAGCATCATGCCGTCATCAGGGATCTCCAGATCATTGACATTTCCGCTTGCCTTGCACTTAGGGCATTCAATTCGCACGATTCATTACCCCACTGTTGCTATGATGAAATTACGAACCTGCTCGCTATCAGCGGCCATCCGCACACAGCGGGTTGGCAAGCCTTCCAGTTGCGCAATGGCCGGAGGTACCGGCACAGGTTCGCCGGTTGCTTCCACCACGGCATCCCCAAACTTTGCCGGATGGGCAGTGGCAAGGCATACCACCGGTGTAGTACCTGTTTCCAACTGTTGAGCTGCCCGGACCCCGACCGCTGTATGAGGGTCTAACAGGTAACCGGTCTCTCGCTTAAAGCGCCCAATAGTTGCCAGGGTTTCTTCACGACCTACTGATGCAGAGCAAAAATCCTGACGGACCTGTTGCAACTCTTCGTTGCTGAAGCTGATTTTGCCCTCTGTCTTAAGCTGGGTAAAGGCTGCTGAAACCCGCCCTCCATCCTGATTAAAGAGATAGTAAAGATACCGTTCAAAATTGGAAGCAACCTGAATATCCATTGAAGGCGAGAGGGTTTGTACCACGCTGCCAACCGAGTAATCACCCTGGTTGATAAAACGGGTCAGGATATTATTTTCATTGGTCGCCAGCAGCAGCTTTTCAATCGGCAGCCCCATCTTTTGCGCCATGTAGCCAGCAAAGATATCGCCAAAGTTACCGGTGGGTACCGAGAACAGCACCTTCTGCCCCTTTTCCGCCACCCGCAGCCAGGCATAGATATAGTAGACCACCTGTGCCAACACCCGGGCCCAGTTGATGGAGTTAACAGCCCCAAGGGAGTACTTCTGCTTAAACGCGAGATCTCCCATCAACTCTTTAACAATATCCTGACAGTCATCAAAGGTACCATCAGCAGCAATGTTGTGGACGTTTTCATCCAGCACGGAGGTCATCTGCTGCGCCTGCACCGGTGAGGTCTTGCCATGGGGATGCAGGATAAAGATACTGATACCAGCCTTACCACGCACACCATGAATGGCGGCACTGCCGGTATCGCCGGAGGTAGCCCCTACAATGGTCAACCGTTCATTCCGCTCATGCAGAATATACTCAAACAGGTTGCCAAGGAACTGCAGGGCCACATCCTTAAAGGCCAGGGTTACTCCATGGAACAGCTCCAGAATATAGACCCCGTCCTTCTGCACCACCGGAGTAACCTCAGGGTGATTGAAGGTGGCATAGGAACGCTCAATCAGCGCCTGTAGATCAGCTGCAGGAATATCATCAACAAAACGGGATATAACGTTAAAGGCAAGCTGGGGATAGGTCAGTGTGCGCCATGATTCAAGTTCCTCAGCGGAAAAGGCAGGAATTGACTCAGGTAACAAAAGGCCACCATCGTCGGCCAGCCCCATCATCACCGCATCTTTAAAGCGTACCGGCGCAATGCCGCCACGAGTACTTATATAACGCATGGGAATTCCTTTCAGGTGTAGAGAACAACGCTTTTTTGTAGCAGGTTTGGATAAAAAAAGCTAGAGGCTGACCGGACGCAATTCTCCCGGTGAAAAGAGGAAGAAAACTCTGAAAATGCAATATTTGTAGAACTCTGAAAACAGCAACCTGAAGGTCCCCACGTGGTGCCACCACTCTTCCTTGACATTACTGCTATCGACCGGATAGGGGTACACGGCAACTTCAGGTGGAAGGGCATTCCGAAAAAGAATGGCTGAACGCTTCAGGTGATAGCGAGAAGTAATCAGTAATACTGAGCGGACTTTATGCTCAGCCAGGATATCACGACCGTAAATGGCATTTTCCAACGTATTCCGCGATAGCTTTTCAAGGACAACGTTGTCTGATGATGGATCCCCCTGCTTGGGGCGATACAGATCTGATTTTCTGACGGTGGGATCCACGCCAACCAGAAAAAGCCAGTTTGCACGGCGCTCCTTAAAAAGACGAACCCCCTCTTCGACCCGCCCTTTACCGCCAGCAAGCACCACAATCGCATCAACCTGCACCTGACGAGGGCGCGCAGAAAAGGTTTTGTAGGTAAAATCAATAAAAAGTGCGGTAACAATCAGTACGGCAAGCATAAGTAGCGACAGAAGCGCTTTAAAGATTTTCATAGCGGTATTTTTCCTTGCACCTGAGAACTGATTCTGATAAAAGAATTTGTTCAGTTAGCACGGGAGGTAAGATCCATGTCCAGAAAATGTGAAATTTGCGGTAAAGGCCCCAGCACCGGCAACAACGTGAGCCATGCCAACAACAAGACCCGTACCACTTGGTACCCTAACCTGCAGAAGGTTAAAGCCAAGGCAGCGAACGGCAGCGTATCAACCATCAAGGTTTGTACCCGCTGCATCCGTTCCGGCTCAGTTACCAAGGCTCTCTAGCCTTCCGGTAACACCCCTTTAAACAGCCGTGTGCACTCGTTTGCACACGGCTTGTTTAGTTTTTCAACTCCGCAACTGCCTCAATTTCAACCCGCGCCCCACGGGGCAGTGCAGCAACTGCTACTGTTGCACGTGCAGGTTTGATTGTTGAAAAATACTGACCGTAGACCTGATTCACCGCTGCAAAATCAGCCATATCGGTCAAATAAATAGTTGTCTTCACCAGATGGTCAAAATCAGTACCAGCCGCTTCCAACACACCACGCAGATTCTCCATTACCCGCTCTGTCTCCTGCTCAACCGTACCAACAACCAGCTCACCAGAAACAGGGTCCAGCGGAATCTGACCAGAACAGAATAACAGGCCACCTGCCACAACAGCCTGGGAATACGGCCCGATAGCTGCCGGTGCCTTATCAGTTGCAATACTTTTCATAGAGTACCTCCCTATCAAGGAGTGAGGAATTTTTCGTACAGATTGCGGCACGTAAGGAATGGCACGGAGGCGTACTGATGCAGTACGTCGCACAAGACATTTAGCAGCTTGACGTGATATGTACGGAAAAGGACCACTCCTAGCTTTTTACCCGCTCCACCTTCATAACCCCCTTCACCTTCATCAAGGAGTTTACCACCTTATTCAGGTGGGCCAGGTCAGTTACGTTCAACTCAAAGATATTCTCACCCCGCTTGTCAACGGTACTCTTGATCTGGGCACTGACGATATTTGCTTCAGCATTGGTAATAGCCAGCGTCATGTGAGCCAGGATACCTTTTTCATCCATACAGAACACCCGCAACCTGACCGGCAGTGCAGCGCTCTTGCCCTTGGCCCAGGTCACCTCTATCCGCCGTTCAGGATCGCTTTCAGCAGCAAAAGGACAGTCAGCGGTATGGATAGTCACTCCCTGCCCCCTGGTAATGAAACCGACAATCTCGTCTCCGGGCAACGGGTTGCAGCATTTGGCATAGCGGATCATGATATCTTCCATGCCGCCGACTTCAACGGCGCTGGATGACCGCCCCTTCAACTTATTGATCACACTGGTGATGCGTGATTCCTTCTGTTCCTGGCGAGCCTGTATCCGCTCTTCAGGGATCAGTTTGGCTATTATCTGAGCAGCTGAAATCTTGCCGTAGCCCATGGCTGCCAGCAGATCATCCTCTGTGTTAAAACCATACTCGTTGGCAATCTTCCGCAGCTCTCCACCCTTGATAAGCTTTTGCAGATTAAGCGAATACTTGCGAAACTCCTTTTCGCAGAATTCCCGTCCCAGCACAATACTGCGCTTACGCTCTTCAATCTTGATCCAGGCCCTGATCTTGTTGCGAGCGCGAGAGGAACGGACGATCTTAAGCCAATCCTTGCTGGGAGTATGGTGAGGGGAGGTTATGACTTCTACAATGTCGCCATTTTGCAGCTCATGCTTAAGGGGCACAAGTTTACCGTTGACCTTACCACCCACACAACGATGCCCCACATCGGTATGTACGGCATAGGCAAAATCAATCGGGGTCGATCCCTTAGGGAATCCCTTCACATCCCCTTTAGGGGTGAAGACGTAGACCTCTTCAGGAAACAGTTCAACCTTGACCGAATCCATAAACTCACGAGAGTCCTGCAACTCCTGCTGCCATTCCAGCAACTGACGCAGCCAGGCAAAGCGTTTGACCTCTTTCTCGTCATAGCCCTTGCCTTCTTTATACTTCCAATGGGCCGCAATACCGGCCTCGGCAACCCGGTGCATCTCATGGGTGCGGATCTGCACCTCCATCCGGTCACCGTGGGGACCGATCACCGTGGTATGCAGTGACTGGTACATATTCCCCTTGGGCATGGCGATATAATCTTTAAAGCGTCCTGGAATAGGCCGCCAGGAGGAGTGAATCAGCCCCAGCACCTCGTAACAGGACTTGATATCATCCACCAGAATCCGCAGGGCGGTCAGGTCATAGATCTCCTCAAAATCAACCTTGCGCTTTTCCATCTTGCGGTAAATTGAATAGAGGTGCTTGCTGCGGCCGGAGACCTCGCCCACAATCTGGTGTTCAACCAGCTTCTGGCGGATCGCGTCCTGGATATCATAGATAAAGGATTCCCGTTCCTGCTTCTTGCGCTGGATCTTGGTTGCCAGATCAAAATAGACATCCGGCTGCAGATAGCGGAACGATAGATCTTCAAGTTCGGTCTTGATCCAGGATATCCCCAACCGGTGGGCGATTGGGGCGTAGATATCCATGGTTTCGCGGGAGATGGAACGCTGCTTGGTGTCAGGCTGAAACTGCAGCGTCCGCATATTATGCAGCCGGTCAGCCAGCTTCACCAGAATCACCCTGATGTCATTGGCCATGGCGATCAGCATCTTGCGGAAGTTCTCAGCCTGATTCTCTTCTTTGGTCTTGAAGTGAATCTTGCTGATCTTGGTTACCCCGTCAACCAGTTCCGCAACCTCTTTACCAAACATTTCAGCCAGTTCTTCCGAGGTGGTCAGGGTATCTTCAATGGTATCATGCAGGAAGCCGGTCACAATGCTGGCCACATCCAGTTTCAGACCAGCCAGAAGACCCGCAACTTCAAGGGGATGGATAATATACGGCTCACCGGAAAGGCGGGTCTGGCCCTGATGCACCTTGGCACAGTAGACATAGGCCTTCCTGATCAGATTAAGATCAGCAGAGGGGTTGTAGATAACAACCGTATCAAGGATATCGTTAAGGCGTATCATACAGGAGCAGGTGATATTAAGTGGTCAGTAAAAACAGACATCGGGGGCAGACACAAAAATGGAGGCGCTACCAATTGGCAGGCCTCCAGAGATGATCCGATCATGCAGAACGTTTGCTGGTCAACTCGGCTGACAGTTTACCGGCAGCGATTTCACGCAGAGAGGTAACCACAAAACGGTTATTTTTGGGGTCAATCAGGGGCTTAGCCCCCTTGTATAGCTGCTTGACCCGCTTGGAGGCCAGCATAACCAGCATGAAGCGGTTATCTACTTTTTCAAGGCAATCTTCAACAGTCACACGTGCCATCGTCTCTATCTCCTTTTTCCATACGCTCAAGCAATGGGAGGCTGATTATACCTATACCAGCTCAAATATCAAACATTTTCGACACCTGACCCAACATGCGCCCGGTTGTCTGACGAGCCGCCGTCACAATCGAGGACAACGCCTCATGGGCCTCATCAAGTCGATCATTCACCACAATATAATCATACCAGCGTGCTTCGCGGATCTCCTCGGTTGCCCGCGCAATCCGGCGTTCAATCACCTCTTTTGCATCGGACGAGCGGGATTCCAGCCGACGACGCAGCTCCGTCATGCTGGGAGGCAGCACAAAGACAAACAGTCCGTTAATACCGCGATCTTTCAGGATGCGCGCCCCCTGGCAGTCAATATCCAGCAGGATATCAATGCCGTCAATCCTGGCCTGCTCCAGGGTTGCAATGGCGGTTCCATAGAAATTACCATGCACCTCTGCCCACTCGGCAAAACCGTCTTCAGCAACCATCTGCTTAAAGCGGTCCACAGAGACAAAATGGTAGTCAACCCCGTCCTGCTCCCCCTGCCTGGGCTGCCGGGTCGTATAGCTGATTGATTCTTTCAAGGCCGGAAAGCGACTGACCAGAGCATTGCACAGTGTTGTCTTGCCAGCTCCGGACGGCGCTGAAATAACGATTAAGAGACCTTCTTGTTGCATACACCCTCCATCAGTATCAGGAACGATGATTTTTTCGTTCTGGGTGCGGCAGTTAAAAAATGGCGCGAAGGCGTACCATCAGTACGTTGACAAGCTATTTTGAAAACTGACGTGCTCAGAACGGAAAAAGATCGTTTCTACTCAATGTTCTGGACCTGCTCCCGCATTTTCTCCAACTCCGCCTTCATCTGCACCACCAACGAGGTGATGGTTGCATCATTTGCCTTGGAACCGATGGTATTTACCTCACGGTTGATCTCCTGCATCAGGAAATCAAGCTTGCGACCTACCGGCTCCTTCAGCAGCAGGGTTTCATCAAACTGGATAAAGTGGCTCTCCAGACGCACCAGCTCTTCTGTAATATCACAACGGTCAGCCAGCAGGGCAACTTCCTGAGCCAGACGCTGGGGATCAAGCTCGGTTCCGCCCAGTAGCTTTTCCAACCGCTGTTGCAGTTTCTGCTGATACTCGTCAACCACCTGAGGAGCGCGCTCCCGGACCTGAGCAACCAGGGCAGCCAGATCAGTACGTCGCCCCTTCAGATCAGCCTGCAGTGCTTCACCTTCACGCAGCCGCATCCCGTCCAAACCATCAAGGGCCTGTCCCACTGCCTGCAGCACCAGCGGCAACAGATCTCCCTGTTCTTCACTGGCAGATTCCTGCAGCACATTTCGTTGTGCCAGTATCAATGACAGCGGAATCTCTGCCGAGACATGCAGTTCATGGGCCAGATCCAAAAAGGCCTGATGGTATCCCCTGGCCACAGCATGATTCAATGGCGGCACCACCACCTCACCTGTTGCTGCCTCCCACTGCACAAACAGATCTGCCTTACCTCGTTTAACACGCCCTCCAACCGCCTTACGCACCTCATGCTCATAGGCCAGAAAACTGCGTGGCATCTTGACCGACACCTCACCATAGCGGTTATTTACCGTCTTTACCTCAACGACACAGCGCCCCTGAATATCTGCTGCCTCGCCCTTGCCATATCCGGTCATACTCTTAATCATGCCTGCCTCCTCATATTCATCTCTATTCATATACTGCAGCTGACCTGCTGCTGTCCAGACCGAGAAAACAATAACTGACCTATTGACAACACAGTGGATCAGTGTTCAAAGTTTGTCAGCAAGCGAAGTAACGCCCTGAATAACCATAATATTTTCTAACATTATCAGGACTCACATACCTATGAGCAGCCATTCAAACATACGCCATCAGATACTTATCCCTTTGACGCTTACCTTTCTGGTACTGCTATGCTGCTTTCTGCTGGCCCTGTTTGCCATTCGTAATGATGGCATTTCCAACACACTGAACAGAGAACACGGAGAATCTATAGCGGTCTTCAAGGCCTTGCTTGTATCAAAGACCGAGTTAATGAGTGCCGAAGCCAATACTATTATCAACGATCCAAAACTGAAACAGGCAATGCGTCGCAAAGATCGCACCGCACTCTATTCAGAAGCCCATCCTTATTTACGAAAGCTATCTAAAAGCAAAATTACTCATCTCTATTTCCATGACCCAACCGGCAAAAATTTTTTAAGGGTTCATCAACCGGATCAGCATAGTGACCATATAAACAGAAGCAGCCTGAATCAGGCACTGGAAACCGGTACCCCGAGTCATGGTCTGGAACTGGGACCATTTGGCACACTCACCCTGCGCCTGGTGATCCCCTGGAAATCCCAGGCCGAGTTACTGGGGTACATCGAACTGGGAACTGACGTCAACGACATCCTGACTGATCTCTCAGTTATAAACAATATTGATTATCTTCTGGTAATCGATAAGGCCTTATTAGGCAAGAACACCGCTCCCATTGGATATTCATGGGTAAACAGGCATCTCAATTGGGATCAATTTCCGGACAAGCTCATTGTTTCAAAATCCCTGGATCAAATCCCTCCTGTGTTGCAGCACCGGTTAACCAGCAGAGACCCAAACCAGCTGCAGGATAGAAGCTGGAATACCGCCCATCTTGGTAGCAAGCATTTTGCATTCAAGGCATTTCCCTTTAAAGAGAGCAGTGGGCGTGAAATTGGCAATTTTATTCTATTGTATGACATGACGCTTCAGGCCAGGCAGTTTCAGCACTTTATTGTACTGGCAGTGCTTGGCAGCAGCGTTCTCTGCCTGATCCTGTTTGCCTTTACCTGGCGGATACTTGGCCAGATCAATCAAACCATAGAGACAACACAGCAAAAGCTGTCAGAAGAGATCAGAAAGACTTCTGAGGCAAACAACCTGCTTGAGGCTGAGATTGGTGAGCGCCAGAAGGCTGAAGAGGCCCTTGTTTACCTGAATACGAGCCTTGAAGATCGTATTCGCGATCGGACACGGCACCTTGAAACCGCAACCGTAGAGCTTGAACAGAGACGAAGCGAACTTGATCGGGCGCATTTAGAATTGCAATCCCGTCAGGCAATGATCCTGCATCAGGATAAAATGGCCAGCATCGGCCTGCTGGCTGCCGGAGTTGCCCATGACATCAATAACCCGATTGGCTTTGTAACCAACAACCTGGAAGAGCTCCAGATCTACCTATCCCGCTTACAAACCTTTATCGAAGTCCAACAGAAAGAACTTCAGGCAACAGCTTCACCGGAGTCGCTGCAGACACTCCATAAAAAATGGGATGAGCTGGGAATTGATTACATTTTTGAAGATTTTGGCACGTTGATTGCGGAATCATTAGAGGGTGCCGGCAGGGTTGGCGATATCGTCAAAAACCTGCGCAGCTTTTCCCGGGTTGATGATCAGGAATACAAGCAGGCTGATATCAATGAGTGCCTGGAAAGCGCAATCAGGATTACGCACCACGAACTACGCCACAAGGCAGTGGTACACCGGAAATTTGGCGTTATCCCCACGCTACACTGTCAGGCTCAACAGTTAAATCAGGTCTTTATGAACCTTCTGGTTAACGCAGCCCATGCTCTGGATAAACGGGGAGAGATTACGGTAAGCACCTGGTCAGATACAAAAAACATCTCTATCAGCATTGCCGACACCGGCTGCGGTATTCCAGAGGAATTACAGCAACGGATTTTCGAACCATTCTTTACCACCAAGGAAACCAACAAAGGAACCGGGCTGGGGCTGAGCATCGTCGCTGATATTATCCAACAGCACCATGGCACAATCAGCGTACAAAGCCACCAGGGGCAGGGAACAACCTTTATAATCACGCTGCCGATCAAGGCCGGGGTGGATGATGTCTGAGACACTACACATACTCTGCGTTGATGACGAAGAACATATCCTGAAAACCCTTGAGCGGTTCTGCCACAATGAAGACATTCCGATGCTGGCTGCCTCATCAGCTGCTGAGGCGCTGAAGCTATTGGAAAACAAGCAGGTTAACATCATTATTTCAGACTATCAGATGCCGGAAACAGACGGCCTGGTATTTCTGAATGAAGTCAGCTGCAGGTGGCCTGAAATTATCAGGATCATACTTTCAGGATTCATCGAAACAACAGCTGTGACTCAGGCATTGCAAGAGGGCAAAGTTTTTGGTTTTTTACCCAAGCCTTGGCAACGCAGTGAATTAAAAAGTATGATCCAGGCTGCTGCAGCCCAGTATCAGACCAACATCCGTACAAAGGGAACGCCGTCATGAGCGCAACCACCCGCATTCTTTTTGTTGATGATGAGCCAGCCTACTGCCGCATTTTCCGTACACGTATTGGTGCAGACCCACAGTTCCAGATTGAAACTGCCAATAGTGGCGACGAGGCGCTTACACGCCTGCAAACGTTTCCTGCCGATATCGTCTTCGCCGACATGAATATGCCGCTCATGGATGGGATAGAGCTGCTAACTGAGATTAAAAACCGATATCCCCAGATTTTTGTGATTATGCTGACCGGTGATGATGCAACCTCTCAAGTCGTCAAGGCGATGAAGGCAGGTGCCTACGACTACCTGCTGAAACCGATGGATCTTGAGATGGTTAAACGTTCTATCCAGACCATCCTGGATCACAAGGCAGCCGTACAGTCAGGCAGATCAGAAAGATGCAGCCAGGGAGAAAACTTCTGCTTTGAAAACATCATCGGCCAGGACCGAAAAATGTTTGAGATCTATGAGCAGATTAACCAGGTTGCTCAGAGTATGGCCACTGTTCTGATTACCGGCGAAAGCGGTACCGGCAAAGAATTGATAGCAGCCGCCATACATGCCAAAAGCCCCCGTAAGAACAAACCATTTATCCAGATCAACTGCGCAGCATTGGCCGAAGGCCTGATCAGCAGCGAGCTGTTTGGCCATGAAAAAGGCGCCTTTACCGGTGCCATCACCCGTAAAAAAGGTTTTTTTGAACAGGCCACCGGTGGCACCCTCTTTCTGGATGAAATTGGCGATATCTCCCCCACAACACAGGTTTCTCTCCTGCGTATCCTGGAACTGGGAACCTTTCAGCGGGTCGGTGGATCAGAAACCATCAAGGCAGATGTACGCTTAATCTGCGCCACAAACCGGGATCTGGCGGCAGCAACCAGGGAAAAACTGTTTCGTGAAGACCTCTATTACCGCCTGAATGTTGTTTCCTTGCAAGCCCCACCACTGCGAGACCGCAAGTCAGATATCCCACTGCTGGCCAACTACTTTCTGGAGCGTTTCAGCACCATTAATAGCAAACAGATTGAAGGCATTTCCCGTGATGCAATGGATCTGCTCTGCGCCTATGACTGGCCCGGTAACTGCCGTGAATTGGCCAATATCATTGAACATGCCGTTGTCTTCTGCCGTGAAAAAAGCCTTACCAGAGAACTCCTGCCAGCCCAGTTTAAAACGACAGAACCATCTGTTGTTCCGGTGAACAACATTACAACACCAACGCTTGCTGAGGCCGAACATGCACTGATTAAAAAGGCCCTTGAAGCATCAAACTGGAACCTAAAAATGGCTGCAGAGGCACTGGATATTGCCCGTGGCACCCTCTATAGCAAGATTGAAAAATACCATCTGCATAAACCAGACTGACTGTATGCATTTTCCATAGACCGTCTTGTCAGCTATCTCGCCTGACCCTACCCGCCCCTGTTCCTTAGCCCCAACCCTGCTGCCGGATTTTGAACACTCCCCACTACATGTACAATATGCTGTTTTCACTTTATTTACACATAAAACAAACAGATCAACGTCACTAACCGCCGGATCTTGAACAGCCATTTTTGCCAAAACCAGCCCTTTTACGTTCAATTTAATGAAATAGGGCCATATCATCAAAACCTACTGTTGTATTTTGAACACAGCCCCCTGCACACCCCCACACAACTTCTTAACAAACCTGCCTAACCAGTCACCACAAATAAAATTACACAATAAAATAAGAGCCTTAGATCGCACACAGCACAATGGCACATCCATTGCTAAACACCATTAGAATTCTAATTATTCAATAGCCGTAAAATTAACGGCAACCAATACCACTAAACATCTGAAGGAGGATAATTACTGTTTGAACGGAAGCACCTGAAGCAAAGAAGTTCACCCATTTTTTTGTAGAACGATCACCACAGGAGGAAAACGTATGCCACGAATGTTCGTAAGACTCTCAATGCTAGCTGCAAGTGCGCTCCTGCTGTTCGCAGGCTCAGCCCTTGCCAACGAAAAGTGCGCTACCTGCCATGCAGACATCGCAGCCAAGCACAAGACTACGCTGCACGGCAAAGCAGGTAAAGATTGCCTCTCATGCCACGGTGGTGGAGATGCCCACATTGCCAATCCATCTAAGAACAACATTGTCAGATTCAGCAAAGGTGCAGCAGTTAAGGACCAGAATGCCCAGTGCCAGCAGTGCCACGCCAAGAATCAGAAGCTGATGTTCTGGGACAACTCAAAGCATAAGCAGGAAGACATTGCCTGTGTTGCCTGCCATACCGTCCACAAGGCATCTAAGCCTTATGCAAAACAGCCTGAAAAATGCTTTGAATGCCATAAGAACGTGAAGGCTGAAGCCAACAAGTTCTCGCATCATCCAATTGTTGAAGGCAAGATCAGCTGCTCAGACTGCCACAATCCTCACGGCACATTATCCAAAAACATGATTAAGGCCGAAAACGTCAATCAGCTTTGCTACACCTGCCATGCTGATAAACGTGGTCCTTACATCAACCAGCACCCACCAGTTGAAGAAGATTGCATGATCTGTCACGCCCCCCATGGAACAAAGGCTTACAAACTGACTCGTGAAAAGATGCCAAATTTGTGTAACAGCTGTCACGCTGGCACACACGGAACCGGTTTCTGGACTGGATCAAACTCTTTCAGTGGTCCTGGCACCAAGAGTGGCCGTTTCTTTGCCCAGTCATGCATAAACTGCCACAGCAACATTCACGGATCAAATGCACCAACCGGCACTAGCGGCCGTCACGGTCAGCGTTTTGAGCGATAGGGAGGATACTACAGATGAAAAAAACGATTCTTACTACCTTAGCGATCGTATCTGCTTGTGCAGCCTCAGCTACCGCAGCAGACCTTGATGGATCTGTAAGCGTTGGTGGCAGTCTTTCAAGCATTCATGGCCAAAAAGCCAAAGCAAACGAATACCGTGCTTTGGGTGATGGGGCAGCCGGAGGTTTTGACCTTAATTACCGGACACCAAGCTCATTCCTGGACGTTGATGCCAATGTTTCCGTTACCGAAGGCAAGCAGCCGACTCAAGACCTTGCAACCGACAATAATTTCAAAATCAAGGGGGGAATGACTGATCTTTTCAAGCTGTCACTATTTTACAACGAGATCCCACACAATCTAACTTTTGGCGCGTCAACCTTCATGAACGGCGTGGGCACAAATGTACTGACATCCCCCTTGACACCGGCAACAACAGTACCAACTGTGGCCAACACTGCGGGCCTCTGGAAAAGTTTTGATTACTCTTTATTCCGTCGTAACTTTGGTGCAGATGCAGAAGTTTCACTCAAAACTCCATTTTTCTTTAGCGCCCGTGTTGACAGGCAGGAAACCAGCGGTCTGCAACCTTACAATTGGACAACACAACTTCGAGAGCTACCTGCTCCTGTCGACTACACAACTGATACTCTATTCCTACAAACCGGCTATCGCAGTAAATCATTGATTGCAACTATTGAAGGAACAATCAGTAACTTCCAGAATGCCAATAATACAATTTATATTGGACAACTTGGCAATACCGCTGCCACTGCAGCTGGCTATGGTTATCTTCCTCCGGACAACAGGCTTTACAAGGTTGCCGGTTCCATTATGTACAAGTTACCACTTTGGTCTACCACACTCATGGCGCGTGGCAGCCATGCAATGCAGGAAAGCAACCCATTATTGTTTGAGGCCCCTGCAGCTGGTTTAACCTGGAACGGCTTAATCACAACAGACAACGGTAGCGTTGTGATTACATCATCACCATTACCAAAGCTTGATACACGTATTCACTTTAACTATCTGATCACTAAAAATAAAAGTGACAACATAAATTACTCAACAAGCGCAACAGCAACGTCATACAACCAAGTTGCAGCTAAATATGATTACAATAAAAAAGTGGGTGGCATTGACCTAAGCTACAAACTTCCTGCTGAGACAAAGGTATTAGCAGGATATGAGTATAGCGATGTCCATCGTGCAACATGGGCGGCTGATCCAGTATTAACAGTTGCTGGAGCACCGCACGCTACTAAGACAACTGATCATACGGTGTATATGCAGGTCAAAAACAACCTGCTTGACTGGGTGAGTGGCAAACTGCGCTATGAACACCAGTTCAGATCAAGCGAATATCCTACACTTGGCCTCTATGCTGCAACTAACCGTATGGGTTATTTCCGGGCATTTGAAGCAGCTGATAAAGACATGGATGCCATCAAAACCGAACTTGAGTTTGAACCACTGCACGGCTTGAGTATCGGACTACAGTACGCACTTAAGCTGAATAAGTACACCAACTCACCGCTTGGTATGCAAGACGATACCCGCCATGAATTCTATGCAGACGCAACCTATGTAGCAGGAATTGCAAAAGTAAATGTGTATGGAGAACTAGAAACAGTTGAGACCAATGGGAAATTTTATGCGGGCACTTATGGATCAGCTGCAACAGCTACCAACAACTTCTTTTGGACAACCAAGCGCAAAGACTTGAACTATGCGTTCGGCAGCACAGTTGATGTAAGTATCATTAAAGACCTTCTGTCTGCCTATGCTGGTTATCGTTACGAAAAAGCAAATGGTTCTAATGATTTCACCGTATCGAACGCATCAATCATGACCACACCATACTCGAATGTAAACTCTTTGGATGACTATACCAAGCATTCGTTGAATGCAAAATTGACCTACCAAGCATCTAAAGCTGTGAGCATAGACCTTGGTTATCTGTACGAAAATCTAAAGTATTCTGATGATGCCTATGCTAACTACACCAACATTGTTGGAACCAACTTTTTGACTGGTGCCTACGCCAATCCCAACTACGATGCCAGCGTGGTCTATACCAAGCTGACCTACAAATTCTAACCCCTTCCACAAAAAGGCGGCCCGCAACGGGCCGCCAGCAGTACAGCAAAATCCTTCATGTGGTGGATGTACTGTTAGGGTACTTCCAACACTTTGCCTCCCCGCCTTCTCCCGGGGAGGCTTTTTTATTATTCCCCAAATTCCCGCTGCCAGGCCTCAAAAATGGCAACCTTGTCGTCATCAAACTTAGCCAGACTTTTTCTGATTTTCTCTACCGACTTTTCCTTTTCAAGCCGATCCGGATTCTTTGAGAAGAAGAGATCAGCATAGCAGATGATCCGCTCTGCAAGGGTTTCCGGGGTCATATCCCGCTGCGGCAGCGGCAGATTCTGGCTGCTTATGTCGTTTATCGTAAGCCCTACCCCGGTATGACGTTCACAGATCAGGGCATGTAGCGGCAATCCCTCTGCATCAAGCAGCTCTCTACCCAACACGCCGTGCCGGATATACGGTTCTTGGCCATGGCAGGCAATATCCGGCGCATCCACCTTGCAGACACCGATATCATGCAGATAGGCAGCCTCTATAACCAGGCGGCGGGTTTCTGAATCTGCATTGACTGCTGCACAGGCAGAAAGCGCCTTACCAGCCACCATCTTGCCATGGATCATCAGGATCTCCGCTGTTTCGGGACTGCAATAGCGTTTCAATAGCTCTTCAACCGCTAACATGGGCTACCCCTTTCCAAAGAAATCCCTCAGTCGCTTCAGGTAATCCACCGGGCTGCGTTCACCTGCGCTCGATTCCACCTGTTGTTCCTGCTGTTGCTGGTTGCTGGCTGTGTGCCGTGATAGCGCCTCACCAAGCCGCTCCATCAGTTTATCATTGCTATCCAGCAACTCAGCTATGGCTGATTTGGAAAGCTCTGCCAGAATTGCCTCAGTGCATGCCCGTACCGTTGCCTTACGAGGCTCACCAGTTAAGAGTGACATCTCACCAAACATCCTGCCCTGCCCCAGGCGGGCAACTCCATTCCCGTCAACCTCAACCGCCATCTCGCCACGCAGCACAAAAAAGAGCGAGCTGCCTGCATCCCCCTGCCTGACTGCAGCTTCGCCCGGCGCAAAGCTACGCAGCTTCGCACTGTCCGCAAAGTGGGCTACTTCATCAGCAGTCAAAACATCAAACAGATGGGATTGACGCACCCCTGCCAGTATTTCATCCCGCTGGTTGGGAAATGATTCTTTAAGGGGGACCGTAACCAGTTGACGATGGGGAAAGGGAAAGCTCCAACCGGCCCGATGCACCGCATACCAGGCCTTGGTCTGAAGTTCAGAGAGAGCCAGATTACGTTGTGCCGGATCTGCCAGCCAGAATTTAAGCAGATAGACAATGCTGCTGTCATTCATGGTCTGGAGACGGACTGCCGGTTGTGGTTCGTTCAGCACCAGTGTTTCTTCCAGCAAAACCTGCAACAGAAGTGCTTTTGCCTGTTCAGGAGGTAGTTCATAGGGTAGGCCAATGGTCAGGGTCAGCGCTGCCCGTTCCTGGGCTGTTTCTCTGATGGAACCATGGGTGGTGACCACGCTCTGAACCACAACCGTATTGGGAACCAGCACCTGGTTGTTGTCCAGGGTACGCAGGGTGATATAGCGAAAACCGACATTGACGATCTCACCAAACAGATTTTTTTCAGGGATTGTTATCCAGCTGCCCCGGGTCATCAATGGATCAATCTGGACCGTAAAGCCGTAAAAGGCGTTGGAAAGTGTGGTCTGCATGGCAAAGGCAATGGCAGCAGTAAGTACCGTGGTGGTAGTAATAACGGCAGACAGATCCACCTGAAAGACCAACCGCAAAGATACGATACCTGCAGCCAGATAGACTGCCAGACGGATCGCATCACGCAGCAGCATCGGCACATCTCCATGCCGCCGCAGACTAAGCATCATATCCACCAGCACGTAGATCACCAGCTTAGCCAGACAGATCAGGACGATCACACTTTGCAGCCGTGCAAGGATAAGACTATAGTTTGGATACCCGGTCAGCGTGGCCTCAAAATAGAGTAGCACCAAACCCAGCAAAGAGAGCTTGAGCGCCGTCGGAGCCTGAGAAGAAAGCGACTTGCCCTGCACCCGGCGAACCACGGTAACCGTGACAAAGAACACAATCACCACCAACAGCACAACCAGCTTGTTGACCAGAATAAAATTCAGGTCCACCAGTGAGAGCATCCCCTGATTAAGCTGCTGTGCTGCTGAATTTGCCATTCTACCCCTCCAAAGCGCCGATCAGACTTTTAATATCAGCAATGCCCCGCGCCGCCAGCCACTGTTCCATCCCTTCAGCAATCTCCTGGGCTGCGCCAGGGTTGACAAAGCTGGCCGTACCCACCTGCACTGCGGTTGCACCAGCCAGGATGAACTCAAGGGCATCGGTTGCCGACATGATACCGCCAATACCGATCACCGGTACCTTAACCGCCCTGGCCACCTGCCAGACCATCCGCAGGGCAACCGGTTTGATGGCAGGGCCCGACAGTCCACCGGTAATATTGGCCAGCACCGGTCTGCGGCGTTCCAGATCAATGGCCATACCGGTCAGGGTGTTGATCACGGACAGTGCATCTGCCCCTGCCCCTTCGCAGGCCTGGGCCATTTCTACAATATCGGTCACATTGGGCGAGAGCTTAACGATCAGAGTCTTTTTTGTGGCAGCACGACAGGCAGCAACGACGCTGGCAGCACAGTTTGGATCAGTGCCGAACACAATCCCGCCCTGCTTGACGTTGGGACAGGAGATATTCACCTCAAGGGCTGCAACCTCAGGGATGTCATCCAGACGGCTAGCCAACTCGGCATACTCATCCGGGGTATACCCAAAAAAGTTGGCAATGGCCGGGGTGTTGACCGAACGCAGGAACGGCACCTTCTTCTGGATAAAGGCGTCAATCCCCACGTTCTGCAGGCCGATGGCGTTCAGCATACCGCCCGGCGTCTCCACAATCCGAGGGGTGGGGTTACCGGCACGGGGCTTTAAGGACAACCCCTTGGTGACAAAGGCGCCAATCTTTTCCAGATCAACATACTGGCTGAACTCCTCACCATAGCCAAAGGTACCGGAGGCGGTCATGACCGGGTTACGCAGCTTGAGGCTGCCGATCTCAACTGACATATCAGGTTTCATATCAGTTCCCCTCCCACTTTAGTACAGCAGCCTCAAAGACCGGACCTTCAGTACAGACACAACGATAGTCAGGGTTTTCAGCACTGTGTTCAGCACCTTGGCAGACGCAGCCCAGACAGGCCCCCATGCCGCAAGCCATATACCCTTCCAGCGAGACCTGGGTTTTCACGCTCCGCTTGGCTCCAATGGCTGCCACCGCCTTCAGCATGCCGTGGGGGCCGCAGGCACAGATCTGCCCCTTGTTTCCGGTAGCATCCAGGCGACCCTCCAGCACCTTGGTAACCAGACCGCACTCACCCAGCGAGCCATCCTCGGTTGCGGTGTAGCACTCCACACCCAGACGCTCAAACTCGGTGATACAGAGCACGTCATCCTTGCTGCGACCACCGGCAAACAGGCGCACCGGAGAATCCTTGACCAGTTCCTTTGCCAGCAGATAGAGCGGAGCCAGGCCAACACCACCGCCAACGATCAACTTCTCCTCACCAGCCGGACCGTTGTCAAACCCGCTGCCCAACGGCCCGAGAACATCCAGAATATCATTTTCATGCAGATCAGAAAGCATACCGGTCCCCTTACCCACCACCCGGTACAGGATCTCCAGGTACGGCTGGGCAACCGCGCCGGTGTAGGCTGGCTGGTGCATCCCCACATCAAAGACACCAAAGGGGCGACGGATCAACGGGTCGATTGATGGATTGACCCGCACCATCACAAACTGGCCCGGCTTGGCTGCAAGCATCTCAGCCGGTGCGGTCATCCGCATCCGCCAGTAGCCGGGTGACACCTCGGCATTGTCAAGAATCATGGCCTTAAACTGCATCAACATCCTCCTCAATGAGGTTTTTATCCATCAACAGGGCATCAATACCCTGTTCGTAATATGCCTTCCTCAAACCGCTTCTGACAAAACCAAACCGTTCGTACAGGGTGATAGCCGGAATACTGGTGGCCCGCACCTCCAACCGCAGCAACGCAGCCCCTTGCCGGAGCGCCTCGGCACAGGCCCACTGCATCAGCTGTACGCCGATCCCCCTGCCCTGTAAGGCTGGATCAACCGCTACATCCAGAATCTCTGCCTCATCCAGCAGCACGCTTAAACAAAGATACCCAGCCACCTGGCCATTAAACTCGGCCACTACCGGTGTGCCACGTTCCGAGCCGATCTCTGCCAAAAAGTGTTCTCTGGTCCATGCACGGGGAAAACAGGCCTGTTCAATGCGTAGCACCGCAGCAAGATCAGCCTCAATCATTGGTCTAAGAGTCATCATCGGTCGGCAGAATACCGTTATTAGTGGTGTGAGGCAAACGAAAAAAGCACCTACGGTATAACCGTAAGTGCTTAATTTCTATGGCAGGGGTGCCAGGATTCGAACCTAGGAATGCCGGAATCAAAATCCGGTGCCTTACCGCTTGGCGACACCCCTAAAAAAGAGAAAAGTTAAATACCAAATTATCGACTACGAGTCAAGCTTTTCGTGCAGAAAAAACTGCAGCAGCCCCTGCCTCAATCGCCTTGATGTTGGCAGGAATCAACCTATGGTTACGTTCCGGCAGGGCATCCTTAAGCGCTTTCTGCAGCGATTCCAGGGCAAGCGCGCCGGTTGCAGCAGCATAGGCGCCGCAGGCCACCATGTTCACCATCCGCACATCACCCAGCTCAATGGCAATCTGGTTCATCGGAACAGCAAGCAGTTCACGCCCTTCAAGGGCAACTCCGGCACGTTCAACCAGCGAGCTGTTAACCAGACAGATGCCCCCCTGCTTAACCTTTGCAGCATATTTATCAAAGGAGAGCTGGTTCAGGATCACCGAGACAGAGGGTTCGCCAACCACCGGTGAACCGGTCTCACCATCGGCAAACACCACGGTACACATGGCTGCCCCACCCCGTTTTTCCACGCCGTAGGCCGGAAAAAAAGAGACGTTTTTGCCTTCACGAATGGCTGCATAGGAAAGCAGGTTACCGGCAAGCAGCACACCCTGGCCGCCGTATCCTGCAAAAAAGAGATCATAACGCATAGATATATACTCCAGTTACAGGTTTTCGTTGTTTTTAAAGACACCCAGAGGGAAGTAGGGGATCATTTCACTGCCCACCCGCTCATTGGCTGCCAGCGGATTCATACCCCAGTTGGTGGGACAGGCTGCCAGCGCCTCAATAAAGGCAAAGCCCTTCCCTTCCACCTGATATTGGAAGGCATTTTTGATGATCTTCTTGGCCTGCAGCACATTCCTGGGACTGTTCAGAGCCACCCTGGCCGAATAGGCCACTCCATCCAGATTGGACAGCAGCTCTGCCATCTTGAACGGCTTGCCGTCGTTGGCTACATCCCGGCCATTGGGTGAGGTGGAGGTTTTCTGGCCCGGCATGGTGGTGGGGGCCATCTGTCCGCCGGTCATACCATAGGTGGTGTTGTTGACAAAGATCACGGTGATCTTCTCGCCACGGTTGGCAGCATGGATAATCTCGGAAGTACCGATGGCAGCTAGGTCGCCGTCCCCCTGATAGGTGAAGACGATCCGGTCCGGCCGGGCCCGCTTGACACCGGTGGCCACCGCCGGAGCGCGACCATGGGGAGATTCCACCACATCGATGTTGAAATAGCCATATAGAAACACTGAGCAGCCCACTGAGGCGCAGCCGATGGTCTTATCGGCAATACCGAAGCTGTCCATGGCCTCAGCCACCAGACGATGGATTGAACCATGGTGACAGCCAGGGCAAAAATGGGTCTGCACATCTTTCAAACTAACCGGTTTGGAAAATACCTGCTTCATATAGATGCGTCCTTAACAGAATTTCTTGATCTGGGTAAACAGCTCTTCGGGAGTTGGAAGAGATCCGGCCCCTGGCGGGCGGCCATAGAACTCCACCTCTGCATCCCGTGCCACAGCCAGACGGACATCATCCACCATCTGACCGGTTGAAAGCTCTATGGTCAGCCATTTCTTGCAACGGCTCGACAGATCAGCATAGGCCTTTTTCGGGAACGGGAACAGGGTAATCGGCCGCATCAGGCCAACCTTGATCCCTTCTGCACGGGCCATTTCAATGGCAGTGCGGGCAATACGGGAAGTACAGCCAAAGGCGGTCACAATCAGCTCTGCATCATCCGTTGCAAACGTTTCCCAACGGGACTCTTTGTCTGCCAGTTCCTGATAGCGGGCATGCATCTTCCAGTGAAACTTCTCCATCTCGCCATCACCAAGGTAGAGCGACTTGACCACGTTCTGCTGGCCGCCGCCAGTACCGCGCACTGCCCAGTCCTTGGCAGGCAGATCGACCTTAGGCCGTGGATTAGGAACAATCGATTCCTTCATCTGACCCAGCACCGAATCAGCCAGCACCATGGCCGGCATCCGGTATTGGTCTGACAGATCAAAGGCCAACATGGTCAGGTCGTACATCTCCTGTCCGGAGTTGGGAGCCAGCACAATAATTCGGTAACCACCATGTCCGCCCCCTTTGGTGGCCTGATGGTAGTCTGCCTGGGAGGCGTCAATGCCGCCCAGCCCCGGGCCGGAGCGCATGATATCAACAATCACGCCGGGCAGTTCAGAACCGGCCATGTAGGAGATCCCTTCCTGCTTGAGCGAGATACCAGGGCCGGATGAGGAGGTCATGGCCCGCACGCCACAGGCCGAGGCTCCCAGCACCATATTGATGGCGCCGATCTCACTCTCCACCTGAATAAAGGTGCCACCTGTTTTAGGAAGCTCGCGGGAAAGATATTCCGGGATATCGCTCTGGGGAGTGATCGGGTAGCCGAAATAACACTGCACCCCTGCCTCAATGGCAGCCATGGCAACCGCTTCATTACCTTTGACAAACTTTCGTTTCAGCGCAGTCATCTAGTTATCTTCCTTGAACACAGTAATGGCAACATCCGGGCACATCTCGGCACAGAGACTACAACCGGTACAGTTTTCTGGATTGTTGAATACTGCCAGAGTGTAGCCAAGTGCATTGGGCTGGCTGCTTAAACTCACCAGTTTTTTGGGGCAGGCAATGGTACACAAGCCGCAGCCTTTGCAGCGGTCTTCTTCAATCACAATATACGGCATACTCAATCACCTCAGGCAAAGTCAGCAGATAAAGATTTTAAGTACCAGAAGGATATTGGCATGGTCAAACTTTTTTTAGGCATATTGCGGCAGTTTCATAAGAAACAGCTTGATTTACCAATTGTATACTGTTAGAGGGAAGCAGCTTTTAAATACAACATCTCATATATGGAGGAAGTATGTCATCAATACTGGTTGAATTAACCGCTAACATTGTATCTTCACACGCTGCAACAGTTGAAATGAGTTCTGATGAACTATTACAAGAGATTCAAAAAGTCTATGCAGCGTTAAAAAATCTTGATTCTGATATAGCTGCCGGTGAAGAAGCTGTTGTTAAAGAAGCTGCTCCGGCCATCTCTCCCAAAAAATCAATTCAAAAAGATCAGATCATCTGTCTGATCTGTGGTAAAGGCGGTTTTAAGACCCTTTCCCGCCACCTGAAGCAGGCCCATGGACTGAAGGCCAGCGAATATCGTAAACAGTTTGGCATTGCCAGCGGCACCCCTCTGGCTGCTAAAAACTACTCGGAAGCCAGACGTCAGTCGGCTATCGACAACAACCTTGGTGAAAAGCTGGCAAAAGGTCGGGCAACCCGCATGGCTAATCTGGAAGCAAAGAAAGCGGTACCGGAAAAGGCACCAAAGGCGGCTCCGGTAAAGGCTCAAAAGCCAGTGACGCCAAAAGTTCCAAAGGCGGCTCCGGCAAAAGCTCCTAAAGCTCCTGCTGCAAAAGCTCCAAAGGCTGCAGCTCCCCGCGCTAAGAAGAAATAACCCAATCTGCTCCATTGACCCAAAGCCGCCGCTGAAAAGCAGGCGGCTTTTTTTATAGCCCAAGCAGCATCGAAAGGGTTCGTGACAACAGGGCAAACTCTTCAATAGCAAGGGTCTCACCGCGGCGCTTGCCATCAATGGAGCAGGACAACAGCACCCGTTCAAGCTGCTCCGGCTCTGCAAGACCACCACTTTTAAGACAGTTCCAGAGTGTCTTGCGCCGCATGCCAAAGGCTGCCTTTACCAGCCGATCAAACAGAGCCTGATTCCCCACCTCAACCCGTGAAGCAGCCAGTGGTGTCAGACTGATCACCACAGAATCCACCTTGGGTGGCGGAAAGAAACAGCCGGGCGGCACCAGAAACTCCCGCTTTACCTCAAACCACTGGCGGAACAGCACCGTCAGAATGCCATAATCGCTGCAGTCCGGCTGCGCTGCCAGACGCTCACCCACCTCTTTCTGCAGCATGACCACCAGTCGGGAAAAACGCTGACGTTCTTCAAGAAACCTGAACAGCACCGGGGTTGAGATATTGTACGGCAGGTTAGCCACCACCTTGCAGGTGTGACTGCCCAGCAGTTGTTCAAAATCAACCTTCAGAATATCCTGCTCATGGATCATCACCTGCTGTTGTCCTGCAAAGCGCTCACGCAGCAACGCAGCCAGATCACGATCAAACTCCACTGCCACCAGATGCCCGGCTTGTGCAGCCAGCAGTTCTGTTAATGCCCCCCTGCCCGGCCCAACCTCAAGCACATGGTCAGTTGGCTGCAGATGCGCTGCAGTCAGGATCTTTCTGATAATGTTATGGTCACTAAGAAAGTTTTGGCCCAGGGACTTGCGGGGACGTGGAAAAGACTGGTTCATGGCAGTTGCTCCCAACGTGCCACCTGATCAAGGGGCCAGGTGGCAATTGCATCCATGGCAAGGTCATCCAGACACCCGGCTGTGAGGTAGGCATCACCGGCCACAGCCAGCATGGCAGCATTGTCACCGCACAACACAGGCGGGGGGATCTGCAGCTCAATCTTGAGGCGGGTTGCCAGCTGCTGCATGGCATGGCGCAGACCACTGTTACAGGCCACACCACCGCCCACCACCAGGCGCTGCAGCCCTTCCTGCTTCAAGGCTGCCTCGGTCTTTTTTACCAGCACCTCACAGACTGCAGCCTGAAACGAGGCGCAGAGATCATGCAGCTCTGCACCTTCAGGAGTATGAGATTGTTTCTTCAAGTGAGTCAGCACAGCTGTTTTAAGTCCGCTAAAGCTGAAATTAAGGGTTTTATCATGCAGCAGCGGACGGGGAAACTTTACTGCTGTCGGGCTGCCTTGTTGTGCCAGCTTGTCAATCAAGGCGCCCCCTGGATAACCAAGCCCCAGCAGGGTTGCGGTCTTGTCATAGGCCTCACCAACCGCATCATCAATGGTGCGTCCCAGAATACGATAGCGGCCAATACCGTCCACCCGATAGAGATGAGTATGGCCACCGGAAACCACCAGGGCCAAAAAGGGAAACAGTACCGGCTGTTCCAGAAAACCGGCCAGCAGGTGACCTTCAATATGATGTACTCCCACCAGCGGAATCCTGCAGGCCAGGGCCAGAGATTTAGCCATTGAGACACCCACCAGCAAGGCCCCCAACAGGCCAGGGCCACGGGTTACCGCAATCCCTTCAATCTCTGCCAGCATAACGCCAGCCTCATCCAGGGCCTGCCGGACAACCGGTGTAATCATCTCCAGATGCTTACGGGAGGCGATCTCAGGCACCACACCGCCATACTCGGCATGGGTTGCCACCTGGGAGGAGATCACGCTGGACAGGACCAAACGGCCGTCGCGAACTACTGCGGCGGCCGTTTCATCACAGGATGTTTCAATGGTAAGAATCAGCATTAGAGGAGGTTGGCCGCCAGCTCTGCCAGCTCAGACCGCTCACCGCGGGTAAGCGTTACGTGGGCTGAGATCCGCTCGTTCTTGAACCGCTCCACCAGATAGGACAGACCGTTACTGGAGGAGTCCACATAGGGATTGTCAATCTGGTACGGGTCACCGGTCAGGACGATCTTGGTCCCCTCCCCTGCCCGGGTCACAATGGTCTTGATCTCATGGGGGGTCAGGTTCTGGGCCTCATCCACAATCAGGTACTGGTTGGGGATGGAACGGCCACGGATGTAGGTCAACGGTTCAATATCCAGCAGCCCCATGGCCATCAATTCCTTGTAGCCTTTGTTGCTGTGACGTTTATCGGTCTCATGTCCTGAAATCAGCAGTTCAACGTTGTCAAAGATCGGCTGCATCCAGGGGGTCAGTTTTTCCTCAATATCACCGGGCAGAAAACCCAGATCCTTGCCCATCGGAAAGACCGGACGGGAGACCAGCAGGCGGTTGTAGACATTCTCCTCTGCCACCTTTTGCAGGCCTGCTGCAATGGCCATCAGGGTCTTACCGGTACCGGCCTTACCCACCAGACTGACTAGTTTAACGTTGTCATCCACCAGGGCATCCAGGGCAAACTGCTGTTCACGGTTACGGGCATGGATGCTCCAGACCCCTTCCTTGGGCACCTTGCGTACCGGCACTACCTTACCGGTGGCTGCATCAAAACGACTAAGTGCAGTATGGGATGGATTACTGGTGTCGATCAGGGTGGCATACTCATTGGGCAGCAGCCCTTCAGGAGCCTCAAGCCAGCCCTGACCATAGAAACGATCTATTGAATCAGGCCCCATATCAATAGTGCGGGCCCCGGCATACAGTTCCTGAATATCAACCTTGTCAGACTCGTAATCCTCTGCCACCAGGCCGATGGCATCGGCCTTGATCCGCAGGTTGGTATCCTTGGTAACAAAGATAACAGTCTCATCGGGAAAACGCTCATGGGTCACCTGGGCCACTGCCAGAATCCGGTTATCGCCCTTGTCATCCCGCAGATCCTTGGGCATCCGGTTCAGGGCCTGTTCTTCACACAGTTCCACCCGCAGAATGCCGCCACCGGGCAGACTGACGCCGCTGGAAAGCGACCCCTTTTCACGTAGCATATCCAGAACCCGCGAAATAGAGCGGGCATTACGACCAGTTTCATTCATATCTTTTTTGAAGCGATCAATCTCTTCAATCACCGTAATCGGTATGATGATGGTGTTATCTTCAAACTTAAACAGGGCCTGTGGGTCGTGGAGCAGTACGTTGGTGTCCAGCACAAAAAATTTCATGGATGACCTTTCTGGGTAATGGAGATCAGAGCATCACAGCACGTTTCAACATCAGCAAGGGTATTAAACCAGCCCGGGCTTATACGCAGGGTTCCGGTTGGGTAACTTCCAATGGTACGGTGGGCACGGGGGGCGCAGTGCAGACCTGCCCGAACCGCAATACCATACTCACGGTCAAGGTAAAAGGCCAAAATTGAGGGGTCCCACCCTTCGATGGCCAGGGAAACCACGCCGGATCGCTGTTCGGGGGTTACCGGTCCAAACAGCCTGCAACCAGCCATCCCTTCCAGCCGTTGCCGGGCATGTTCAGCCAATTGCTGTTCATGCTGTCCGATCCTGGCAATACCGGTTTCAAGCAGAAAGGACAGCCCGGCCCCCAAACCGGCAATACCGGACAGGTTATGGGTGCCAGCCTCAAACCCTTCAGGAAAGGTATCAGGCTGATGGTCCTGATCTGAGCTGCTGCCGGTTCCTCCGGCTATGATCGGTTTTAATGGCACTCCGGGAGCAACCGCCAGAAAACCGGTACCCTGTGGTCCCATCAGCCCCTTGTGGCCGGGGGCTGCCAGCAGATCAATCCCCAGTGCCTGCATATCAAGGGGGAGAGTCCCGGCAGACTGTGCTGCATCAAGCAGCATCAGGACACCAGCCGCTTGGGCAATACCTGCTATCTGCCGGATATCCTGAATCCCGCCGGTGACATTGGAAACATGGGCCACGGCAATCATCCTGGTGTTTTTACGCAACGCCTGCCTGATCTGATCAGGATCAACCAGCCCCTGTGAATCAGCAGGCACCACTGTCAGCTCAACACCTGTTTTTTCAAGCATGAACAGCGGCCGCAAAAGGGAATTATGCTCCATGGAACTGGTAATTACATGATCCCCCGGCTGCAGGGTTCCCATGGTGGCCAGATTCAGGGCCATGGTGGCATTGCTGGTAAAGACGATCCGGGATGAATCAGCACAATTAACAAGCTGTGCAGCAGCCTCACGGGTATCCAACATCACACGGGAGGCATCCAGTGCCCGGCCATAGCCGCCTCTGCCGGGTGACCCGCCAATCTGCTGCATCGCCTGCAGGGCTGCCTGATAAACCTGGTCTGGTTTGGGAAAACTGGTGGCTGCGTTATCAAGATAGATGGACATAAATATAAAAACGGACTAGGGCGCCGTGACCGGACGTTCTTTCAAAAAAGGAGCAAACAGAATTAACGCAGTATCATTCTTCCGTTCTGGATCATGAATACCGGCCAGTATCTGCTTTTCATCAGCACTGCCCCACCAGTTAAGCAGCGCAGCAAAAGGTTCACTGCCACGATTCTGCAGATTGCCTGCCCTGTTATCACTGAAAACAGAGCCGACAACACTGCCCCGTGCGTTTTCCAGCAGAATACCAACACCGCTGTTCTGAATGAATGATGAATTGCTAATTCTGACCCGCACCCCCACCAGTTCAGCACCGCTTTCACGGTTTTGGGAGAAACGGCAGAGAAACAGCTGGCCATCGCCACCGGTTAACCTGAGTCCGCTCCGGTTCTCCACGAACTGGCTGCTGGTCAGGCGGAAACGGCACTGGTCTGCCGCAACCCCTTCCTGAGAATTATTCAGTACCTTGACACTGGATAACGTAAACGAGGAGCGCTGCGCATCTATTCCCTGGCGGTTCTCTTGCAGCGTACTGTCACGCAGATCAAGTTCGCTGTCAGCGAGCCTACCCCCCCTGTCACAACGGCTGATGCTGCAGCCCTGCAAGCCGGCTTCTGAATCATACAGGGCAATACCGGTCCGGGATTTCGTCACCATCACACCGCGCCCGCTAAAACGTGAAAAATGGGCCTCAATACCGGTCTGGGCTCCTTCAATACGACAATGGTCAAAGCTGTTCTTCTTCTCACTGTTTAACAGCACCACACCACCCCAGTCACCGGCAAGGGGCTGGTTCAAGGCAGGTGCAAACAGAATCGGTTGCTGCAGCGTACCGTTGGCAACAATCCGCCCCTGTACCACCAGGCGAGAAAGCTCTGCAGAGCCGGGAGCAGAAGCGAACAGAATCCGGGTACCGGGATCAATCCGCAAGGTTGCCTGAGGAGCAACCACCAGCGCCCCTTTGATCAAGACGGTGCCACGCAGCACCATATCTTCAGCAACCGTCTTATTGACCAGCACAGTACCGGCCTTATCAATCACAGCCCGGGCCGGTTTTGATTGACTCGTTGCTGGAACATCCACCTGATTTCTGATTGCCAGAGGATCGGTATGCAGTGATGTCTCAGTTGGCAGCAGACGGCTGTCAAGGGGGCTCTGGGGGTTTTTCTGCGGCACCGGCTGCTCAGATCCCTGCTGCAGCGGCTTTGCTGCTGGCGGTGGCGGCTGAGGAACCGTCATGGAAACCGTTACGGTCTGTCCCTTTAACGGAGCGTCCTGGGCATGAAACAGCTGTTGACAGCCGGCCTGAGTCAGAATCAGGCAGCCAAGAAGCAGGCAGCGGGCCGTAAAAGCGGGGGAAAATCGAATATTTTTCACGAAGGGTATCCTGATCAAACAAACATTCAAATTACTGAATATACAGATAAAGTTCATAGCACAGTATCCAACGGGAGTAAATTTTTAAAAAGCTTCCTGTAATCAAAAACTTCGCCTATCACGCCCAACATATCTTAACATTTGCTGTTGACAGCACATACATGTTGTGGTTCTATCCACCGGCAAGCACAAAATGTTGTGATCCACCCGTAGCAACCAGCATCATCTTTCATCAGCACTTCCCTGTACCACGTTATAAAGCATATAGGAACCATCTGACAAGGAGAACACAACCATGTCCGCACAAGCGTCCACTGCCGGTCAACCTGCGCTCACCCCCAACGCCCTTACGGTCCTCGAAAAACGTTACCTCAAACGGGATACCAGCGGAAAACCGCTTGAGACCCCTTCTGATATGTTCCGCAGGGTCGCAGAGACCATTGCCGAGCCTGATAAGAAGTTTGACAAAAAGGCTGATGTCAAAAAGCTTGCTGACCGTTTCTATGAGATGATTGTCAGCTTTGATTTCCTGCCCAACTCCCCCACCCTGATGAACGCAGGCCGTGAACTGGGGCAGCTTTCCGCCTGTTTTGTGCTTCCGGTGGGCGACTCCATTGAAGAGATCTTTGATGCGGTCAAGTTCACTGCCATGATCCACAAATCAGGCGGCGGCACCGGCTTCTCCTTCTCCCGTCTGCGTCCGGCCAACGATCTGGTCAAGACCACCACCGGCGTCTCCAGCGGCCCGATCTCCTTTATGCGGGTCTTTGATACCGCAACTGAGACCATCAAACAGGGCGGCACCCGTCGTGGCGCCAACATGGGTATCCTGCGGGTTGATCACCCCAACATCATGGATTTTATCATGTGCAAGGCTGATCAGAAGCTGTTCAACAACTTCAACATATCGGTCGGTCTAACCGAGAAGTTCATGGAGGCGGTTGAACAGGATGAAGAATACGACCTGCTCAACCCCCGCGATAAGACAAAAATGGGCTCCCTGAATGCCCGCAAGGTGTTCCAGCGGATCGTCAATCAGGCCTGGGAAAACGGCGAGCCGGGCATCATCTTCCTGGATCGTCTGAACCGTGACAACCCGACCCCCCATGTCGGCGAGATCGAATCAACCAACCCCTGTGGCGAGCAGCCGCTGCTGCCCTATGAATCCTGCAACCTGGGTTCCATCAACCTGGGGCGTTTTGTCAGCGAAGGAGCCATTGACTGGAGCCGCCTGAAAGGGGTTATCCATGACTCGGTTCATTTCCTGGATAACGTGATCGAGGCCAACAAATACCCGCTGCAGCAGATCCACGACATGACCCACTCAAACCGCAAGATCGGCCTGGGGGTCATGGGCTGGGCAGATATGCTGATCCTGCTGGGTGTACCGTACAATTCAGACGAAGCGGTAAAACTGGGCAAGAAGGTTATGCAGTTTATCAACGATGAAGGCCACGCTGCCTCCCGTGATCTGGGCCAGAAGCGTGGTTCATTCCCCAACTTCATCGGTTCAACCTTTGATAAAAAAGGTGCCCTGCCGCAACGGAACGCCACGGTCACCACCATCGCCCCCACCGGCACCATCTCCATGATCGCCAACGCCTCTTCCGGCGTAGAGCCGCTCTTTGCCATCTCCTATGTCAAGAATGTCATGGACGGCACCAAGCTGGTGGAGGTAAACCCCACCTTTGAACAGCTGGCCAAAGAGCGCGGTTTCTATTCCGCAGAGCTGATGGAGAAGATTGCAGAACATGGCACCGTACATGATCTGGATGAGGTTCCTGCCGACGTCCGACGGGTCTTTGTTACTGCCCACGACATCACCCCGGAAGACCATATCCAGATGCAGGCCGCCTTCCAGTACCACACGGACAACGCCGTATCCAAGACCGTTAACTTCCCCAATACCGCCACCATTGAAGATGTTGAAAACGTCTACATGCTGGCCTACAAAACCGGCTGCAAAGGGGTCACCATTTACCGCGACGGTTCCCGCGATGAGCAGGTTCTCTCCACCACCAAGAAAGAAGAAAAAGCCGTTGTTTCGTCACTGGCAATGGAAGACGACAAACATGCCATCAAGCGTGAGCGTCCCAAGGCCCTTAAAGGCTGGACCTACCAGATGCAGACCGGCTGCGGACCGCTCTACATCACCGTCAACGAAGACAAGAACGGCCTGTTTGAGCTGTTCACCACCATGGGCAAAGCCGGTGGTTGCGCGGCATCCCAGGCAGAGGCGATCGGACGGATGGTCTCACTGGCATGGCGCAGCGGCATCCAGGCCCGCCAGGTCATCAAGCAGCTACTGGGCATCTCCTGCCACTGCCCTTCCGGCTATGGCGAAAACCGTGTCCTCTCCTGCGCCGACGCCGTGGCCAAGGCAATTCAGGCCCACATGCTTGAAAACGGCTACGACCTGAACGCAGAAGCAGCCCAGCATGAGCGTGGTGCCTGCCCTGAGTGCGGCGGCATTGTTGAACACGAAGGCGGCTGCATGGTCTGCCATGTCTGCGGCTACTCTGAGTGCGCATAAGCTAAAGGTTGACAAAGAAGAGGCCCTTTAGCTATAAAGGGCCTCCATTGAGCGGGAATAACTCAGTGGTAGAGTGTCAGCTTCCCAAGCTGAAGGCCGCGGGTTCGAATCCCGTTTCCCGCTCCAGTCAATTCAAGGGTTTATGCACACAGCATAAACCCTTTTTGTTTATCATGGGAACATTCATGGGAACAAACGGCGTATCATCTCCACAGGAACACCCAATAAAGTCTTCCTTTGCACACAAAACCGGAGTCACGTATGAACTCAAACACCACAACATCTAAGAAAAAAACAAATTCTCGAAACCCGTTCATCCATCATCCTTGGTTTGTTTCCATTGTTCCCGGCTTAATCTTTTTATTACTTGGTGCTGGTATCAACAACGTTAAAGGGCAAATTGCGACAGCCACAGAAAACATTAGAGGGATCAAAGAGACGACAGACACTCTAAGAAAGTGCCTGATTAACGAAATCAAAGATGGCTTGGCAGTAAAAGTTGGCATAAACAATAAGGAAATTTCTGGGAACGGGGTAATAGTCTTTGCTGATAACACCTACAATTTGAACGAAGGAGATCAAATTTACCTTACAAACTCACTTGACGACAAATACGAAACAACAGTGAAGTTTTTAGTGCAACGAACACCGCGGCGAAACGGCGACAAGAGTGAGGCGGAAATGTTTATAAGTTTAGAGGCTGCTAAAAGGCTTGATATATTGTCTGGCCGTCCAAAGCAAGGTGTCTATCTACTTAAAATGACACGCAAGCAAGACAAAATCAGGTCTATCAATTCGGCCAACAAAGTTTAATTTTTGGTCAACTCCTGTTGACACTGCCCCAACAAGGGGGCACATAATTTCATTACATGTGTCATACACATATTATGTGTTAAATTTCATCGTGTTATGGTGTTTAATGTTGAATTATTTCACATAATGTTATGTTACATAACACATAATTTATACACACCCAGTAATAAAGGGTTAAGGGGCAACGTCTGATCCGAATCTCTGTAAATAGCAGAGAGCACCTGACACCCGTGGCTGGGGAGAGGGGTAAGCGAAGGACAGACGCGGTGCTGAAAAGGCGCCGGGACGAAGGAGGCTACCTACCGTTGTGCTGGATGGTCTGGATGTGACTGACATGGTCGAAACCATGAATGGCACACAAATGCGCCCTCTCAACTGCACCTATTGGTGCGGTATGAGGGGGCGCATTCTTTTTGTGCGGATTTTTGGAAATGCAGACCCAGTAGCATGCATACCGCTTCGTCACCAATGCAAGTCACATCCCGGCTGCATTGGTGGCTGATCTTTACAAGGAACGCTGGCAGATTGAGCTGTTTTTCAAGTGGATCAAGCAGAACCTGAGAATCAAGATCAATAATCAGATGATCATCCTTATGCCACAAACCCGATTTTCCGCGATGATCCACCCTTGGCCTCGTACTCCTTCTTCAAGACTTCATAGAGTCTGGCTGCCGTGGCTGGCTCCCCTCACAGCTCAAACTGCCGTGCAGGATATCAACAATGCTGCAAGACCTCGCACCTGAAGGTGCAGAGACAGAAGTATATTGGTACCTTCATAACTGATCACTCACCGCGCAGCCCGAAACAGGATTGTGTTACAGGGGGGCTGATGCATGACATCACCGGCAGGGTTGCCAAAGAACAGCTTTTCCAATGCCCCTCGTTCACTGGCACCCAGCACAACCAGATCATTGTGGTGGGTTATCGCTTCAACGGTAATTGATTTGGCTACCTGACCACTGCCAGTTCGCTCCAGCACCAAGATCTGCTGCTGCTCCAACTCTTCCCGAAAGCGGACAATGCTGTCAGGCATCCCCTCTTTTGCACAGGCTGCAGACAGGTGAAACAGGGTAACCTGTGCATGGAAGCTCCTGGCCAGTTGACTGATGAAAATCAGACGGCGCTCCATGACGCTGACAACCTTACCCAGTGGCACCAGGATATGCCGGGGATGGGGTTTGGCCATACTGATGATCCGCATGACTGCCAGATCCGGGATAATTGTGCGCAGCATCTGATGCACCGTATGCCGCTGCAGATGATCACCATAGTGTTCATCCGGTGTCAGGGGATAAATCACCAGATCTGCCTGTTCAGCCTGCACCTGCTCAGGCAACAGTCGGCTAATCTGCCCAACACCGCGCAATCGCTTGACAGGGATCTCAAGCTCTTCGGCAACCGCAGCCAGATGTTCCAGGTGGCGATCAGTATGGATGAGGATGCTCTCGCTGGTTTCCTCAGGATGAACGGCATACAGGACCAGCCGCGCCCTGCACTCTTGCGCTAAAGAGATGGCATAGCGGCCTGCGACCATGGATGCGGTATGATCGTTAATGACTGACAGTATCGTGTGATAGCTCATGATCATCATTCCTTGGTAGAACGCTTGCCGGACTCTATCTCACGCTTCTCATGATAAAAAAAACGAACCAGATAATATTCAAAGGGATTACCGCTCTCAAAATAACGGAAACTCTGGTGATGCCGTGTGTCAACAAACCCCAGGGTTGTTATGCCTGCACCGATTTCAAAACTGTAGTCGCTACTGCCAAAAGGGTCTATGGCACTGTAGACTCCGTATGTGATGGCACTGTCCACTACAAGCCCGCTTGCATCGCGCATAGAGGAAGGCCCAAAGACCGGCAGCACCAGATAGGGGCCTGAATCAGCCCCCCAATACCCCAGGGTCTTGCCAAAGTCCTGATTCCGACGCTCAAGGCCAAAGCTGGTGGCCGGGTCAAACAGGCCACCAATGCCAACCGTGCTGTTGGTCACAAAACGGCCAAGCGTTGAAAGTGCTTCAAGCCCTTTCAGCTGGAACAGGCTGTTGCTGAAGTTCTGCAGCTCTCCAAGGTTGCTGTAGAAACCGGAGATCCGTTCCTGCAGAAAGGTGGGGGTGATATACTCATAGCCACCCACCACCGGCAGAAAGAGATATTTATCAAAGTAAAAGTTGAAGCGGTACATGCTCCGATTGGTAGCTTCCCAGGGGTCTGACACCTCGGCAAAACGCTGGTCATTAAACTCGCTGATGGAATGTCTTGCCGGAATCTCTGCCTGGGTAGTGACACCGGTTGTAGCACAGCCGGAAAGTGACAGCAGCAAGGCAAGGAAAATCAGGCCGGACAGCCGTTGAAAAGCCCTCATTGGAGTGTCTCCTTATCTTGTAAAAATGCGATCATATAGGCCAGATTATCTTTGTACTCAATGTTGCCCAGATGTCCGCCACGTGGGTAAATTTTGGCCCGCTTACCAAAAAGCTGACGCAGGTAGTCAAGCTCTGCCCTGGTGAGAATAAAGTCATTCTCGTTGGTAATCAGACCGAACTTGGCAGATGACTTCAGATACCCCTCAATACTCTTCAAACTCTGGGCATCGATCAGCTGCTGTTTGGTCAGTCCTGGTCGCTGTTTCTGAAAATGGGGATAAAACTGTTCGTTGAAATAATCAAAAAAACTCAGGTGGGTAGAGACCATAAAATACTCATACAGCGAATCAGTGGGACGCAAGACACGGTTTTTGGGCACCACATACCCGCTATTGGTCATGACATCAGAGGTAAAGAGCATACCGGCCATTCCAATACGGTAGGTAATTCCGATCAAACCGGCTGTTTCCTCATGGGTGAACAGCTTTTCCGTATAGATTGCATAAAGAAAATCTTCATTTATGGTGACAAAATTCCCATAGCGATAAAACTGGCTGAACTTTGACAACATCCTGTTGACAAAAAAACCCTGTTTTTTTGCCCCGCCTGGAATCTGCTTCATCAACTCCTCAATCCGCGTTGCAGAATTGTACACGCTTACCGGCGGATTGATCATCAGTACCTTGCCAAAATTAAACAGCTTGCGTTCTTCATCCAGCTTGGCCACAAAAGCGACTTCGCTGGCGCCCAGGCTATAACCGCAGAGATGAAACGACGAGACTTCAATATCACCCTGTACCTGCTTCCAGGCGGCATCCATGGCACGGTACAGATCAGCGGCATCCTCGGTCAGGTCGCCTGGAACACTGCTACGGGAGGCAGAGACAATAAAATTGGCACTGCTGGGTGATGGCAGGGTAATGACATGAAAACCTGCCTGATACAGCGCCTTTGTCATGACAATCAGCTTGTCTGTCCGGTCACCGGCACCGGCACCACCGACAATAAAAACCAGCGGAGCTTTTTTATCCTGATAGGCAAAGGTGCAACGCAGACCTTCATCATAAAAGAATATCGGAGGTTTTTTCCGATCAGGAAACAGATCAAGCACCAGTTGACGAGTGGGCACGCGTGCAGGCAATTCAGGCATAAGCTCTGCCGGAGTTCCGATAATACTGGCTTCATGGGACCCCTGAATCGGATAACCGTAACGGTCATCCAGCGCAAGAACCGGTATTGGCAGCAGCAGCATACAGACGATACAAAACAGTCTTGAATAGAACATTTGGATTCCCTCGTTATTTCTGATCATGTCCCCTCTACTAACGCCATATCCTTCACCACAAACCTGCTACAGACAAAGCAGAACAGGCCGGCCAGCAGCATGGCAAACGGAGTAATAAGAAGTGCGCTACGCAGCCCCCACTGGTCAGACAGCCAACCTAAAATGGTGGGGGAAACTGCGTCACCCAGGGCATGGATACAAAAAATGTTGAGTGCAAAGGCCATGGCTCTGACAGAAGGGTTGGTAACGTTGATAATCACAGTGTTAAGCGGACCTGTGTTGAGGAAGAGAAAAAATTCAGCGCAGAACATGGCTGAGATACAGCCCGCAAGGCCAGGAGCAAGGATCGACCAGGCAGCAAATGGAGTACCCAGCAGAAACCCCCAGCCGGAAATCAGCAGATAGCCCTTACCACTCTTTTTTTGCCAACGATCCCCAAGCCAGCCCCCTGCCAGGGTACCCAGTATGCCAGCCACAACCGTGGTGGCACCGAACAGCATGTTGCCTCGCCCTACATCAAGACCGTGGCTGCGGTGCAGAAATGAGGGAATCCATTGGGCAAGCCCACCGATGGCAAAGGTCATGGCTGCCATGGCAACGGTATTCAAAACAAAGGAACGGTTTCTGAACAGACTCCCGTAGCCTGACGGCTCGTGCTGTACTGTTGGTGATTCACCGCCACGGGGCGGTGTTCGCAACAGCGCCAAAGGAACCGCCAAAAGCAGTCCCGGCAACCCCACCATTAGAAAGGCGGTATGCCAGCCATAGCGTTGCCCCAGCAATCCGCCAAGCAGATAGCCCAGCGCGCTGCCAACCGGAATGGCAACATAAAACCAGGCCAGGATCTGTCCCAGACGTTCCTTGGGAAAGAAGTCAGCAATCAATCCTGGCGACACGGTGCCGAAACTGGCCTCCCCTACCCCGACCGTAGCGCGGGCTGCCAGCAGGGTCCGGTAGCCAGGGGCAAAACCGGACAGGGCGGTGGCCAGACTCCAGACAACCAAGCCGCCTGAAGCAAGCATGGTCCGGCTGTAACGGTCACCAAGCCAGCCAAAGAGTGGAGCGATCAGCAGGTAACTGAGCATGAAGGCGCTGCCTAGAAACCCCAGCGCGGTGTCCGTAAGCTGTAAATCAAACTTGATCAGAGGAAATACGGCAAAAAGTGCCTGACGGTCGATATAGTTAAGCAGGTTTATTGCCAGAAGGAGTCCCAGTGCGTAACGGCGGTAGGAAAGTGAGATCGGCACGGCTTGCATGTGGTATGGCCTCCAACGCCAACCTTACAGAGAACGCGAGGAGGATCTGAACATACCCTCCTCGCGGCCCGGTTCATCCTTGTAGCTGTGACATCCTGATTATTTTGATGCCTGCATGTCACGCTGGATAACGATTTCGACACGTCGATTGTTGGCACGTCCTTCAGCGGAACTGTTTTTGGCTATCGGGCTGCCTTCGCCCTTACCACGGGCCTGGATACGATCAGCCGGATACCCCTTCTGCACCAGATATTCGCGGACCGCATCTGCCCTGCGTTGCGACAGTCGCTGGTTATAGGCATCAGAACCCTGGGAATCAGTATGACCTTCAACAATAAGATTACGGGCAGGAATCGCCAGCAGCGCCTTGGCTACCTGATCAAGTTTTTCCTGCGCCTGGGGCAGCAGTGTCGATTGGGCTGACCGGAAAAGCACACTACCGGACAGGGTAAGCACCAGTCCGCGCTCCTCTTCCTTCAGCATGGCAAGGGAGGAAAGTGCGGCAAGCGCATCAGCCGTACGCTTTTCTGACTCTTGCAATGCCTGCTTGTTTTTCAGTATATCGCCCTGCTGACGTTGTAAATCAGCATCCGACATCTGCTTGGCCAGTTTAAGTGCTGCCTGCTTGTCTATTTCAGCCTGCGCAGCAGCGGACTTTTTTTCTGAATCGCTGAGATTCTGCTTGCCCTGTGCAATAGCGGCCTGTCTGCCAAGTTCAGCATGTACAGCAGCAGTCCGCTTTTCTGAATCGCTCAAATCCTGTTTGCCTTGCGCAACCTGTGCGGCTTGTTCTTTTACGTAATCAGCTTCTGCCTTGTCCTTGCGCGCCTTGTCAGCAGCAATGACAGCTAGTGCTTCTGCCTGTTCAACCTTGCGCTGGGCAACGTAAGCAAGATCTTTTGTTTTGAAGGAATCAGAGTCGTCCTTGAAGGACTTTTCAGCTTGATCAAGCGCCTGTTGTGCCTTGTGCAATTCAGCTGGTACCAGTTGCTGTGCCGGCCCCATGCTTGCACGCTGATAGGCTGAACGGGCATTGACCAACTCATTTGGCGGCACTGTTGCACAGCCAACGACGAATGTGATCAACAGGACCATACTAAGATACGAGACTGTTTTCATGTTGTACTCCTTGCGAAACCGATTGGTTTATTGGTTGTCTTTCCTAAGTTGGCGTACGCGCTCTACGGCTGCCCTGGCCTCAGTCTTTTCATCATCCTTGTGGGAAAGCACCACAGCCAGTTCTGCATCTGATTCAGCCCGCAGCAGCATTGAGGTTGCCTGCTCCTTTTCGCCTTTCTCGGACAAAGCCTTGGCAGCTGCCAGCTCTTCTTTGGCAAGCTGCAAATGCAGCGAAGCCTGCGGCACCTGGGCCGCCCCGGCCTCTTCGGCAGCGCGGATACCTGAGGTTGAGGCCTCTGTACGCAGCGGGGTATTTGCACACCCTGCAACCAGTGTAATGGCCGCAACTGCTACGGCAAACTGCACAATTCCAATCCTGGATACCTGTTTCATCTGATCCTCCTTGTATACGCAGATATGACGTTGTCTGATCTGAACAACGTTGGCGTTTTGTGATCTGTTTCTACATCTAAATGCTACAGAGACAGCGCAACTACCGTGCCAGAGAAAAATAAAGCTTCAGACAACCACAACAGACTGATCGGATTGGGATAATCCATAAGGAGGGATTCTTGTATCAGCAAAACCGCCAACGGTATCCGTCAGGTTTAACACAACCGCCATATGTGAAGGGTGATGCAGGGTCAGGAAGAGAGGGGTTACCTGATATTACGGTCTGATTTGACATACAGATTCCCCCTTGGCTGTATCAATTAATCAGGCATGCTGCAGGACTTCAGTTTCCCGTTTTCAAAGAGGAAGATCGGCTTTAATTGCGCACAGATCTTGCCAGCAATAGTGATCTGGTTGGCAAGATCGCAGCTGTATAATCTGCCTGTTGCATAGAAGCTGACCTGACTGAACTGGTTGCAGGTAATAGCGCCAGACTGGAAATATTTACGGGTGGTGCAGCTTTTCAGTTTTCCGTTTTCATGGAACTCTGTAAGGGCTGCCTGTTTACATCTGACACCATTGAACTCCTGATCATTTTCAAGTGTGCAGGATTTCAACTGTCCTTTGGCATAATAGGCTATTTCTGATCCTGGGCTGCAGATAGAGCTATCAAGCCTCAGACAGGTGCCAACATCGGCTATGCAGAGGATACCCAGCAGTACTATGACTGACTTCATACTCCAGCCATTCAAACAACCAACAGCACGATCGTAAAAGTTTTTCTTGATGATTTTATGCATGGAATACTCCTTTTTGCCCATCTACCGGGTGTTCTGTCCCCGGTATTCCTGTTACAAGCAATGTGGCGAATTGTTCTGCAACCAGTGGCCGACTGAATAAATAGCCCTGCCCCTCTTCACACTGCAGTGCTTTGAGAAAATCCAATTGGGCCTGTACTTCCACACCTTCCGCAACTACCCGCTGCTTAAGACTGTTGCCCATTGCGATAACGGCGCTGACAATAATTCCATTATCTTCTGAAGAACCTATGTCATGCACAAAAGAACGGTCTATTTTGAGAACATCTATCGGAAACAGTCTTAGGTAGCTCAAGCTGGAATAGCCGGTACCAAAATCATCCACCGCCAACTGCACTCCCATATCCTTTAACTGTTTCAGTATGATCGTACTGGATTCAGCATCACGCATAAGCACACTTTCGGTTATTTCCAGCTGCAGGCAGCCTGCTGCCAAACCGGTTCTGTGTAAAATAGTGCGAACCCCCTCAACAAAATCATTGCGACGAAACTCCAGCGCAGAAATATTGACCGTAATGGTATCAAGTTCCAACCCAGCCTCTTTCCAACGCCTGGCCTGTTCACACGCCTCGCGCAACACCCAGTTACCAATGGGGACAATCAGGCCGCAAGCTTCAGCAATGGCCACAAAACGACCTGGCAGCACCATGCCCCACTTGGGATGCATCCAGCGCAGCAGTGCTTCAGCACCAGTAATCTTACCGGTCTTCAGGTTTACCTTGGGCTGGTAATGCAAGACAAATTCCTGATACTCCAGCGCACGCCGCAAATTGGTTTCAATAACCTGTCTTTCTACCGCCCGGACATTCATACTAGTACTGAAAAATTGATAGTTATTACGGCCTTTTTCCTTGGCATGATACATCGCCGTATCAGCGTTTTTAATCAGCGTTTCAGCATCCTGTCCATCTGCGGGATAGACACTGATGCCGATGCTGGGTGTTACATGCAGTTTATGCTTTGCAATGGAATGGGATGCTGCCAGAGCGGTGAGTATTTTCTCGGCGGTCAGGGAGGCGGATTCCGAATTATTACCCAAAGCTATCAGGATAACAAACTCATCCCCCCCCTGTCGGCTTACGGTGTCAGAGCTGCGCACGCATGTTGTAAGTATCTGCGCAACTGATTGCAGTAGTTTGTCGCCTGTTGCGTGTCCCAGTGAATCATTGATGTATTTGAAATTATCCAGATCAAGAAACAGAATGGCCAGGCTGGTACCACTTCGTTTAGCCAGGGATATTGACTGCACGATCCGGTCGTTCAGTAGTACACGGTTGGGTAAGTTGGTCAGGAAGTCATGCTGCGCAAGATACGCCATTTTCAAGGCCATTTCCTGAGCAACCGTAATATCGTGAAAGACAATAACGGCTCCACTGATCTGTCCCCTTAGATCATGAATCGGGGCGGATGAATCTTCGATAGATGCCTCATTACCATCACGTCTGATCAGGATGGTACCTGCAGTCAGTCCCATCGGTTTGTTTTGCTGCAGCACCAATTCTACCGGGTTACGCTCTGTTTCCCGTGTATCACCATTAACAATATGCATGACCTGGTTGATTGGCAGCCCCCGTGCCTCATCCCGTGACCAGCCGGTCATCTGTTCTGCTGCAATATTCAGATAATCAATATTACCTGACATATCGGTGCCGATGACCGCATCACTGATTGAATTAAGCGTGATCTCGGCCCGGTTTTTTTCAAGAAAGAGTGCTTCCTCAACCGCCTTGCGCTGGATAATTTGACGCAGGGATTGCGGCACCAGATAGCTTCCAAAGTAACCTTTTGAAAGACTGCCTTGTGCACCGCGTTGTACTGCCTCCCAGGCAAGAAGCTCGTCATCCAGGTCACTGAGTATCATGATAGGTGTATGGGGCGCTGCGACAAATAGCCGGTCAAAGGTTTCAATCCCCTGACTATCATCCAGAAAGAAATCGACCAGGATCACATCGATATCGCCTCTGTGCAACCGTTCCAGCGCTTCAGACAGAAGTGTCACCCATTCAATACGGAATGGGCCATCCCGTGCAGTACCAAGCACATTTTCCAACGCTTTGGCATCGGTGGCACTGCCTGTGATAATTAACACGCACTTGGTCATGGCGCTGCTACTCCTGTCGGTTTCTGCCCCTTATTTAAAGGCCTTGATCACCGCATCCAGCTTCACCTTCAGCGACTTGTCATGTCTATGAACCGGAGGAACTTCGCGATTAATCTTCAGGAGTGCATAGACTGCCGTCTGGGCTGCCCGGACTGAATACTCAACCGTAAAAACCACATCATCAGGGATTTCGACAAACTGGCTGATAAAGGCCAGGTTTTTGGAATTTTGAGGTACGGGAAGTGGTCGATCACCCTGGGCACGTGGCATGAACATGCTGGTGATGTACGGCATACGACAAGGAATACAGATAGCGGTTGCCATTATTTCCAGATCAAAATTCAGATGTCCGCAAAGTTCCAGCAGGATTTCTGCACCGCTGCAATCTGCCATTGACTTGGCTACAAAATTACCGATGCGGTCCGGGTGCAGTGCATAGCCCCAGAACACCTGTACCCCTGCAGGCTGATTGGCAAAATGTGGCTGATGGGCAAGCACCACCGACATAAACCAGTTGGAATCCTTAAAGGTTACCAAGCCGCCGGTACCAGCGATGTTACCGGTAAATTTTTCCATGGCATCGAAGAAACCCGTATCTTTCAGTGTAACGGTAAATGAATGCCAGTAGGTTTCAGGAATACTGCTATTGAAGGCAGCCGGGTTACCGAAATCAGGGTGAGCAATGGCAAGTTTTTCCCATAATGCCCAACCGCCACTATCCTGCTTGGTGCGGTGTTCAGGCGGGTGCGTCATTGAACCGTAGCTGGAAGCATCCGTCATTGATCCGTTCTGGAAAAACACCAGATCACCCTCGGCAACGTTAATGGTCTCATGGGTACCATTGCGATTACATTGCAGGCCGGTAACCGTGATTTTGCCACCTTCAGTCAGCAGGTTAAAATCAGTCACCGTACAGTTCATCTCTATCTGTACCCCTTGCGTCTGCAGCCAGCTTAACAAGGGATGCACCAGCGAATCATACTGGTTGAAAACGGTGCGTTTAATGCCGGCCAGGGTTTCAATCCGGGAAAATTCAAGCATGAAGCGATGCAGATAGCGCTTAAATTCAATCGCACTGTGCCAGGGCTGGAAGGCAAAGGTACTGGCCCACATGTACCAGAATGTTGTCTTGAAAAAGCCCGGTGAAAACCAATCGGTAATGCAGCTCGCACCCAGTTTGTCATCATCGGCCTCAACCAGCTTGATCAGCTCCAGCCGGTCTTCCATGCTGAATCCCATGGATGTTACATCTACCCTGAAGCGATTTTCATCAACCAGACGTGCTGATGAATGGGGGATATTCTGCTCATTAAAGGTAATAGTTTCGTCATATACGGTCCGCCCCGGATGGATCAGGGATGGAATGGATTTGAACAGATCCCAGGTGCATTCAAAATTGTCTGTGGTCAGCATCCGGCCACCACGCATGGTGTAGCCGGTCTCCGAATTTCCACCGCCGTCAAGACTGCCACCGGGAACGGGCATGGCTTCGAGGATAGTGATGAAACTTCCCGGAACATCTCCGTCACGGATCATGAATGCAGCTGCGGCCAGGGAACCGATACCTCCGCCAACGAGGTATGCCTTCATACTGTTTGACATACGTTTCCTTTCTCAACTGGTGAGTGCATCACAAGTGTCGTATCCGTCTGAAATACAACTTGTATGCCGAAAGGGAAATTTTGCTTCAGCTCTTTTAACCACATGTATTTACGGGATAAGTTTTAAAAATGCAGAAAGAAAAAAGGGGGAACCATCAAGGGATACTGTCGCATACAACAAAGCCGTCAAATGTGGCTGTTTCTGATGCGTGAATAACGGAGTGATTTGTGTACCGTACTATTTAAGTTTAAGGAACCGCTGGAGTGGGCACAACCTGAACGCGAAGCGGCTCTGAACGATCAAGATGTATGTCGCACTGGGGGAACGCAAAAATGATCTGTTCCTCGCCAAAGCGTTTATCAATCATGAAACGGAGATCGCTGGCTACAATCAACGGGTTTACCGCGGCACTGTAGTCAATCCAGAAGTACAGTATAAAGACCAGCGAGCTGTCACCAAAATCATCCAAGAGGGCTTCCGGTGGTGGGTTCTTTAGGATCAGGCCATGTTCGCGAGCAGACTCCACCAGGATGTCCCGCACCCGTGTCAGCGATGAACCATAGGCGACCCCGACCTTCACGGTACGCCGCAGACTGGCATTGGTGTGTGTCCAGTTGGTCACCTTGTTTTCAAGGAACATGGCGTTTGGAATCACTGTCTCGACACCATCAAACCCGAGGACCGTTGAGGCCCTGATATCAACCGTTACGATCCTCCCGACCACGCCATCAACCTCAATGGTATCCCCCACCTTCACATTGCGCTCCAGCAAAATTAAGATACCGCTGATGAAGTTTTTGATCAGGGTCTGGGTGCCGAAACCGACACCAATGGCCAGTGCTCCACCAAGAAAGGCAAAGACGGTAAGGGGAATACGGGCAAGGTTAAGGGTAATGATCATCAGGATAAATACGGTCAAAGCCAGAAGCCAGCGACGAATAACATTGGCCTGATGTTCACCGACACGGAAGCGGGTGACCATAATACGTTGAACTTTGTGACCTGAAAATAGAGCTATCATGTAGCCGACAAGAAACAGAAGGATCGCGCCAACACTCTTGCCAACGGTCACTCCACGTGACGTAATCACTTTTTGTCCGGCAACCTCCACACTGTCCTCAATGGCAAACAGTTCAAAGCGCCATATATGTCCGAGTATATTCGGAAACGTCCCGAACCAGTCCCACGTCCTGTCGGTGATGGTTTGAGCATGCTGAACCCGCTCCATCTCTTCCAGCCATGCCTGTCGTTCACTGTATGCATGCTCAACAGCAACCTTCTGACGTTCGGCCAGTTCCCGCTGAAGACGTATCGCCGCAAGCAGATCCAGTTCTGCCAGGTTAAGAACATTTTTCTTGTCAATCTTGAATAACCGTAATTTCTGGGCACGTTCAGCAGCCTGATACAGTTCCAGTTGTTGCTGGGCAAACAGCAACCAGGGCTTAAGCTGTTCAACACTCGTGCGAAATTCAACAAGGATAGCGCGCAGTTTTCCCAGGTTTTTCCCGGTAAGGGCAGCATAGCGTTTTTCCCAAAAACTGGAGGTAGACTTGTTTGTTGCGATTAACGCAGAGATGACCTCGGTTTCAAAACGCGAACTTTCGACCCATGCCACTGCAGCGCGTTGTTCTGCTTCAAGCCTGTCACGCTGCATTTTTTTCAGTACGGAGGTGCCATCAATGGTCCCCTGAAGCAGAGCACCTTTTTCCAGATTTCGTTTTATGCCAGCCAATACAGTTCTGCTCCGTGCATCACGAACCAATGACGCATCCAACTCCTGTTCAAGGTTAACCCGTTCCGACTTCAAGCGAGCAATTGTTTTGTCCAGGTCTGCCTGACTGAAAACAACCTTTTTCCTGGCTTCTGCCAGTTGCCGCTCCAGCAGTTCCCGTTCAACTCCTGCTATTCCAAGGCGTTCTCCAATCACCTCATAACGCAGTGCTAACAACCCAGACAGGGCATCTGCGTTACGGGTACGAAGTGCCGCCAACTCCTTTTGCCATGCAGCAGTCAATCGTTGTTCAGGAGTTTGCGCATGCTCAAGCTCGTCAGCAGCCTGGCGTTCCCTTTCCTGCACCTGCTTTGCCGCTTCCCGATAATGTGCAATCTGGCTGGCCAGCAGATCCTGATTGGTACTAAGACCTTGTGACCTGGAGCGGGCAGCCAGCACTGATCCCATCAACTCATCAACGACCAGAATCGAATAGGGTGGTGGATCGTGGAAACCTGACCAGCTCTTTGTCTTTTGATCAGCAACAACACGTGCCCTCCGCAGTTCCTCCCGTTCATCAATCAGGCTCAGTTGAGAACCAAAACGGGTAACCAACCCATCCAAAAGACGGTTACGCTCTTGTACCTCCTGGCGGGAACTATCTTCTGAGGCCGCGAGCGCCTGATCCCGTTCCGACTGAGCCTTGGTCAGCGCACGTCTGGCGATTTCAATCTGCTGTTCAGGAGTTATCGCTTTTGTTGCTGTCTTGCTTTCCTGGGTATCCGCCTGTGTGCTGGTAAACTGCTTTGGCAGTGGGGCAAAAGCAGCTGAATAGCAGGTGGCGACTGACATCAGCACAACAGCTAATCCCATAACAAACGTTTTCTTCCAAGGCAGATTCATAGTGACTTTCTTTATTTTCTCACACAACCGTTTTACAACAGCTCTCGCATCCGGGCATTTATCTCACCGCCAACAAGAACCACCAAGGCACTGGCGTACATCCAGACAAGAAGCGCAACAATCGCTCCGGTACTTCCGTAGGTATCAACATAGGTGCTGTAATTATTTACATAAAATGAATAGACCAGCGTTACCGCGATCCATGCCCCCGTGGCTGCAACAACACCAGGAACTGTCTCTCGCCATGACAACCGCACCGCTGGCGCGTAACGATAAAGCGCTGACAATGCCATCATCATAAGCCAGAAAATCACAGGCCAGCGCAGAAGGTTCCATACCATGGTGAAAGCTGTGCCGAGATCTGCCAGAGACGCTATCCAGACACCGATCCGAGGGCCCCAAAAAAGCAGGAGCAGCGAGACGACAATGAAACAGGCCAGGCAGATGACCAGCAGTATGGAAACAAGCCTGACCTTCCAATAGGGACGTTGTTCATCCGCAGTATAGGCATCATTCAGGGCTTTCTGAACTGCAACCATCGCATTTGATGCGGTCCAAAGCGACAACAGCAGACCGAAGGACAAAAGCCCGCCTTTCTGCAGGATTGCCAGAGTACGGAGATTTTCCTTCACCATGGAAAGGACTGTGGCAGGCAGGAACGGATCCATAGCCCGCAGCACCACCTTGAACAGGTCCGGCGCCGGCAGGTAGGCAAGCAGGGTTGCCAGACCAAGAAGACAGGGGAACAATGCAAAAAAGAGGTAAAAGGCTATCTCGGCCGCGTGACCATCACAATCATCCTTCAAGGTGCCTTTTACAACCAGTGAGATGAGCTTCCATGTATCAACGTTACCTTTTGGCTTACCCATTTTATGGCAACCTTTGCCAACCGGCATTTCCCTTCAGGACCAGCGAACATATTGTGTGGAAATCAATGCAGAGACATTGAAAGCTTTTCCACCGCATTACGCGTCTGTTCCACAATCTCTGTTGGTTCTTCGTAGCGAAAATGCAACGGTTCTCCAAAGGTAACCGTTACCTTGCCCTGTTTAGGAAAACTCAATTCATGGGGCAGCACCCGATCAGTCCCGCTGATCTTGATCGGCACCACCGGCAGACCCAGCTCCTTGACCATAATCCCCAGTCCCAACTGGAACGGTTGCATGGCGCCATCCAGGGAATGCCCGCCTTCAGGAAAGATCAGGATGTTGCTGCCGGCATCAGCCAGCCGTCCCATATAGGCGAGAGAGCCGCTGAAACCTTGTGATTGTGGCAGCGGAAAGAGATTAAACAAAACCGTGCCATACTCGTAGGACAAGCGCCTCAGCAGCTGTTCAACACCATGGTAGTCACCAAAGAAAAACTCTTCCCAGGCAGCAGTGGCGCAGCTGTAACGCAGTCTGGAAGGCAAGGCAGCCATGACAGCTGGCTGGTCCAGATAGGAGAGATGATTAGCCACAAAAAACACCGGGCCGTTCAAATTTTCAAGCTGTTCGATCCCCTGCACCTCAAGGTCAACAAAATGGTGAAACAGTGGATCATGCAGCAGGGTATCCCAGACCTTCCTTAAACCTCTGAAAAAACCGGCATTAGTCCAGAATCTGAAATGATCATGCCGGGCATGTTTCTCACGTTTTGCAATGATCTGACGCAGATCAGCAACCCTGGTCTGGGGCCCGATCTGTGAATCCTCTATATCAAGCCGGTATTCCTGTTCCAGAAAACTGACCAGCTCCAGACGGTCAATGGAGGTAAGCCCAAGGTCATTCACCAGCAGTGATTCCTCATGGATCTGCGTGGCATCCGTTTTGGTTATCCTGGCAAGCAGGTTAAACAGACTGTCGTTACTGGCTGTTGCAGTTTCCTTGTGCGGTCCCTTTGCAAGTTCCTCTTTAACCGCAAACTTTCTGATCTTGAGTGTGGTGGTCTTGGGGAATTCCGGTTCATGCCAGAGGCTGTAGCCGGTAATCTGGTGTAACGTATCCAGACTCTTGTTTGCCAGGCTGATGATCTCCTCCGGCTTCACACCACTTCCATCCAGCAGCAACACGGCGTGGACCTCCTCCCCCCCTCCCCTGTTGAGGCCGATCACACATGATTCTTTTACCCCCGCGATCCTGTTCAGCACCGCTTCCAGGTCATCAGGATAGACATTGACACCCGCACCGGTCACGATCAGTTCTTTTTCTCTGCCTTTGATACTCAGCCAGCCAGCCGAGTCAAGCTCCCCCAGGTCACCGGTCTTAAACCAGCCATCTGCGGTAAAGGCATCGCGGGTGGCCTGCTCATTCTCGTAATAACCGGGAAAGACGTTATCCCCCTGCACCAGAACTTCCTTTTCCTCAAGCTTCAGCTTCACCCCTGGCAAAGGCGGACCAACCGAGCCTGCCTGCTGATGTTCCATGGTGTTAACACAGAGCACCGGTGAGGTCTCGGTCAAGCCGTAGCCTTCCAGAACAATGAAGCCCAAACTGCTCCAAAACCGGAACAGATCAGGGGCAAGGGGGGCTCCACCAGAAACAAAGGCAGTGAAGTTGCGACCAAACTTCCTTTGTATCGGAAAATAGAGCATCCGTTTCAGCCCCTGCGACAGTGCTGTTGTCAGCTGAGTCAGACCCTGGAAGAACGTCAGCAGATGTTTTTCTGCAAGTTCCTGTTCAATGCCGGTCTTAAGCAGTTGCATCAGACGGGGAACAGACATGATTATATAAATATCCTCTTCACCAAGCGCTGACATGATGGCAGATGGTTTGAGAGTACGCAGATAGATGATGGTTGCGCCGCGATAAAGTGGCGTTAAAAAGCCGCCCATCTGCTCAAACATATGGGATAGCGGCAGTAGAGACAGGAAACTGAACTCTGCGTTGATGATCGGTACCTGCTGATTGATCTGGAGCAGGTTGGCAACCAGGTTTTTATGGGTCAGGATAACCCCTTTCGGGTTGCCGGTGGTGCCAGAGGTATAAATCAGCTGTGCCGTATCTTCCGGCACAGCTGTGGCAATCTCACTGATCGGTTGTTGCTCTTCCAGCAGGTACTGAAGATTTTCCAGCAGTAGTGAAGGCGCAGCAACCATCCGGTCAGCCTTGAACCGACTCTGCAGCACCAGCTTAGCCTGTGTGAGACCCCGGATGGATTCTGCACGGGCCAGATCAGACATGAAATCAACCGGCACTGCAATTGCGCCACGCAGGATGATTCCCCACCAGGCGATTGCCCACCAGGAAGAGTTTGGCCCCCAGATCAACACCCTGTCGCCGGGCATCACGCCGTTTTGCGCCAGCAGGTTTGCCATTTTAAGGGCAAGGTCATGAAATGCGGCATAGGAGAGTTCAAGCCGCCGCACACCGGTACGGTTTACAAAGGCAGCCTTGGCCCCCAATGTCTCAAACGTTGCAAAAAGATCAATCAATGTCTGCACAGTTACTCCTTGCGAATCATGAACAGGCTACTTATGACCTCTGCCGCCCCGGTCATTATCGTTATCCTGCCCCTGCCGCTGCTCTGGCTGATGGTCCGCCCCCCTGCCTTGCGGTTTTTGTTCCTGCTGTCTTTGTTGGACAGGTGCCGGTTGCTGTTTTTGCTGATGCACTGCTGGTTGAGGAGGAGCATGCACCGGAGCCGGTTGTTTAGGTTGTTCAACAGCTCGCTGTGGCTGCTGTTGAGCAGGGCGAGCCTGGGGCGGTGGCGCAACATGCGGCGCAGGCTGTTGTTGATGGGGTACGACATGCTGTTGCTGTTGCTGGTGCGGAGCCGCAGGACGAGTGTGTGGTGGCGCAACTACGGGCGAACGTTCCGGCTGCCTGGGTGTCATTTGGTGAGGTTCTGTCCTGCGAACCGGCGGAGCTGCTGCAGGGGGTTTAGGTGCAGCAACCGGTGCTGACTGCTGCAGATGTTGACGAACTACTTTATCTTTCGGCTGATACTTGTAGTTCTGGCCACGCAAGGTATGCTGCTGTTCTACCCGTGGATAGCGATCGCCTGCATACTGGCGCTGATACACAGGTAACGGTGCCGGTGCCGGAGCAGCATTGCGATTCCAGCGGTTCCATCCAGTTCGGCGCTGCTCCCAGTCATGGCCCCAATGTTGCTCCCAGCGGGGCGGCCTGTTGGAAACCCATCCACGGAAGTATACCGGAGGCTGACGGTAATACCGCACAGGAACCCGCAGGATGTACAGCGGTACATAATAGGGATCTACAGCCCCCCACGGGCCGTTGTACCAGGAACTGGCATACCAGGTGTCATTGTTATAGACCCAGTACATGCCATCATAAAAGAAATAGTTGGCATCCATCCGCGGCGCATAGTAGACGGGATAATTGGGCACCCTGACAAGTTCCGGGTATACCGGCAGGTTAATACCGATGCTGACGTTGGGTAACCCGATACCGATATGCACCTGAGCCTTGGCATAGGTTACTGAAAAGAGTAACACCCATAGCATGATTAACAGATAGCGCAGTTTTTTCATCATATCCTCCTGTCTGGTGAACTCCCATCTACATATGAGCATAGAAATCACCAACGGTGACCGTTACAACTATCGAGCCAAGTACTGCCTGGCACCCTGCGAAGCAACTGACTCCGCCCCTGGCACAGGAAAACCAGATCCAGCACCGGTTCTGGCAACCGCTGCCAACTACCAGATTTAGCGCTTATGTTAAATATGACGGGCACCTCCCGCCATCCCCCTCGCCACTGTATTTTGTCCCATCGGTTTTTCTCAGTACAATCAGCGGTCTATACCCATAGTTAATGAAGCCCAGTTATGGCGCAGTAGTTGCTCTGTTATCTCCCAGTGGATAGTAAAACGGCTTAACCCGAATGTAGAAAGTTATTTTAATTCGACAGTATGCAAAGGATGAAGGCCAGCGATGAAGATCCTGCTTATTTACCCCTATAACCCGGATACCTTCTGGAGCTTTCGGTATGCCATGAAATTCATTGACCGGAAGGCGAGCTTTCCGCCTCTGGGACTTTTGACTGTGGCTGCCATGCTTCCGGCTACATGGGGAAAAAAGCTTGTGGATATGAATGTACAACCCCTTGCTGACACAGACCTGCTCTGGGCAGACTACGTATTCATCAGTGCCATGACCATCCAGCGTGAGTCAGCAGATGAGGTTATCGTGCGCTGCCAGCAGTTGGGAGTGAAAATCGTAGCCGGTGGCCCCCTGTTTACCACCTATCATCAGGATTATGCCGCCGTTGACCACCTGGTGCTTGGCGAAGGTGAACTGACACTCCCCGCTTTTCTGGCTGATCTAAAAAATGGCCACCCCAAACATCTCTACATCAATGAGCAGCGTACCGACCTGAAGGATAGCCCTGTTCCCATCTGGGATTTGATCAACGTTCGTGACTATGCTGCCATGAATGTCCAATATTCCCGTGGCTGTCCCTTTGACTGCGAATTTTGTGACATTACAGCGCTCTTTGGCCGTAAGCCCAGAACCAAAGAAGTGAAACAACTGCTTGCCGAGCTGGAAAGCCTCTACATCAGCGGATGGCGCGGGGCGGTTTTTCTGGTGGATGACAACTTCATTGGTGACAGGGGCAAGCTGAAAAAGGAACTGCTGCCTGCCCTGCTCAGCTGGATGACAGCAAAACAGTACCCTTTCTATTTTTATACCGAGGCATCCATTGATCTGGCAGATGATCCTGAGCTGATGGAGCAGATGGTCAGGGCCGGGTTTGAAGAGGTGTTTATCGGCATCGAGACCCCCCATGAGGCAAGCCATACCGAGAGCGGCAAGGTACAGAACAAAAACCGGGACCTGTTGACTTCGGTACAACGGATCCAGCGGGCCGGACTGCAGGTACATGGTGGCTTCATCGTCGGTTTTGACAGCGACCCGCCGGCTATCTTTGACAAGCAGATCAGTTTCATTCAGGAAAGCGGCATTGTTACCGCCATGGTCGGTCTACTCTCTGCCATGCGCGGCACCCGCCTGTATCAACGGATGGAGCAGGAAGGGCGGCTGATCAGTGAAAGCTCCGGCAGCAATATGTGCGCTGACCTCAATTTTGTACCAATCATGGAGCCTGACATACTCATTGGAGGATTTCGCTCGATTCTGGACACCATTTACCTGCCTAAAAACTACTATCAGCGGGTAATCAGGCTGCTTACCGAGTACCGACCACTTCATCTGGGTAAGTACCACCTCCAGCCGGGATACATAGGGGCGTTATTGAAAGCGATCCTGTTTCTGGGAGTTATCGGCAGAGAACGGTTCCACTTCTGGAAGCTCTTCTTCTGGTCTCTGATAAAACGACCAAGACTCTTCCCGCTGGCAATCACCTATGCGGTCTACGGGTTTCACTTCAGGAAAGTTGCAGAAAAGATCAATTACGACAGCATGCTGCATGGAAGCGGCGTTTGAACATATGCGCCGGGACAGGATGGACATGATGAAAAAAACTCTTTTATTCAGACAGATCGTGCTGCTGCTGACGATCCTGACCTTATCAGGATGCATTCTGGTGCCGGTGGATGATGGTTATCAGCATGGCGGCCAACGAGGAGGGCATCAAGGCGATCACCACGATGGTCCCCGTGATCATCGTTAACACCACAATATCGACCAAGTAGCCCAGCTACATATTTTGAAGAAACGATGCCTAATCATAAAAGAAAAAGGGGCCTGACTGATTTTTCAGAAACGAGACGAAAAGAAATTTGATTTTAGATCAACTGCATTCAGATCCGGAGGCCTGTATGGAACTTTCGATATCCGGCACAGTAGCTCACCTAAAGGGCGACTGGACACTTACCGGAATTACGGCAAAAAACATTCATTCGTTATCAGACTCACTGGAACAGCTTGGTTCAAGGTCTCATAAGAATCAAAATATTGATTGTAAGCAGATAACCAAATTTGATCTGACCGGACTGCAATTCCTTTACACATGGCTTCAGTGTTTCAGGTTGCGAGGCATTGAACCGGTTCTGATCAATTTGCCCGACAAGATGCAACATATTTTCAGTTGTCTGGAATTTCAGAATTGTCGCTAAGCAAACCATTGGTAGAGAAGAAGGGAGAACAGTTTATGGACAGACGGATCGGCAGGGTTCTCTTGACACTCATCACTGTCACCACTTTTGCAACGCATGGCCAAGCAGAAGAATATCACACGCCATTGGCTGGAGAAGCCTTGCATACGGTGTTCATGGGCAAAACAATCGATATCCCGGCCATGGATCGCAGTAACGTAACAGCGCTCACGTTAGGCGGCGTATTGTATACCCCCAAGCAGGGTGAAACCTCCCTGACACCGGTGGGCGCTCTGTTTATTAATCGTACCTGGGAACATTCCAGGACACGCAACGTGATCAGTATCTTTGTGAACGAACTGGAATATGACCGCAGCTTCGGAAATATTGAGCTGGTCACCCGCCTGGAAAATAACACCATCCCGTTTGGTCAACGGGAAGTGGTGAACAATAAAGAGATCACGTCATCGGACACCATCTGGGGCACGGTTCTAGCCTCTGTTGGTCCGGGATTGCGCTATAAGGTGGCCCCTTTCCAGTTTGACAACGACGTGAGGCTTCAGTTGCTGGGCAGGGTCGGCTATTTCTACGCCATGCGGACCAGTGACACCGGTCCGAACCTGGTATTACCGCCGGACACCATGCTGTACGGCGCAAAGCTGCGGGGCCGTTATGACGGGATGCGCAGGAATCTGATGGAACTGCCCCATACCGGCATGGCAGCCGGATTTGATCTGGATTACCTGTACCGGGACAAATGGGCAGATTTTGGCACGATCCCGGATGCGGTCTTTTCCAAGGCTGATACCCGTGATTACCTTCAGTTTAGCGGCTACCTGATGGGGGTTGGAGGGATTCCGGGCCTGTCTGAAAAAAACCGGGTGCTCTTCAGCCTGCATGGCGGCGTTACCCGCCAGGGAAGTGCAGACCGGTACAATGCCATTACCATTGGTGGTGGACCACTTCCCGGTGAAACCGGCGATTTAAGCCGTCCAGGATATCCCGGCACCATGTTCAACCAGGTGCTTGTCTCTAATTACGCCCTGCTGGCCCTTGGATACCGGCGCGAACTGGCACCGTTTATCTATCTCCACCTGCGGGAGACCTTTATCTGGGCAGACCGCGCTGCGGTTACCGATACCAATCAGTTTATGTTCAAAAGTTCAACCGGCGCAGCAACAACCATTGGCCTGGATACCGGCTTTTTCTGGAACTCTGCCCTGTATCTTGGCTATTCCTGGGATACCGGTTTCGTTCGCAACGGCAAGCCGGGAAGTGGCCTGATACTGACCTGGAGTAAAGCGTTTTAATCTAAAAAGAACTGTTTTCAATGTCATGTCAGATGCCCCGACATAACAAATCTGAGCTGCTGCTCACCAAAGGAGGTTCGCTCTGAACCATCACCAAGAAGATGTCCAATTGTTTACGGTGTTTGGACCTAATCAGAATAATCAGCTTACAAGGAGAATCTATGAAAACCAGAATCGTTCAATTTTTGATATGCACAATCGCAGTACTCAGCATGAGCTCCCTGGCATCTGCTGAACAGAAACTGACAAACTACGTCATGCTTAAAGGTGGCATGTATTCACCCAGCATGACCTTTGATCTGGATAATTTCAATGGTGGTAGCACGTCTCATTTTGATAGCAAAACCGGCTTTGCCGGTGAGCTGGCAGTCGGTCATTATTTCAGCCCGATGATTGCCCTAGAATTGGGAGCCGGTTACTTTGAAAGCGACGGTTCTCCGGCTGCGCAGCCAGGGGAAACAAAGCTGCGAGTGGTTCCGCTGATCGCCACAGCAAAGGTTTTTTTACCGATTGGCATGTTTGAACCGTACGGCCTGGCTGGTATTGGTGCCTATATTTCAGATCTGGATCTGGAAGGCAATAACAGTAATTTCCACGGTTCAACAGAAGTTACCTATGGATTTCATGCCGGAGCCGGTTTCAACATTAACTTCATGAAAAATATGTTTGCAGGCCTGGAGGGGAAATACCTCTGGGCAGAGCCTTCGTTTGGTGGTCAGCATATTAAGCTGGACGGATTTGTTACGACCGCCAATATCGGCATGAAGTTCTAAAGAGAAAGGAAACATCAGATGAAAGCTATCATGATCACCGTCGCACTGACTCTAGCCCTTGCCATGGGCGTTGCCATTGCTGAGGCAGGCCCCTGGCAATGGAGCGGCACCCAAAAAAACACCTATGGATGGCAGCTGATGACGGCAACGGAACAGACCGAGCATCAGGCAAAGATGCGTAGCTTTACCGACTTTGCTTCCTGCAAGGCGTATGTTGACGAACACCATACGCAAATGCAAGAGCGGGCCAAGGCAAAAGGAATCACCACACCGATGATAAAACGCAACCCTTGTGAAGTAATGAAGGCAAAAGGGATGTTCAAGTAGGCTCTTAGAGGGTCTGGTGCGTCCCGTCTGAAATGGGGCGCACCAGGCACCAGAGGACTCAAAACAGCACTTTCCAGGTGACCTCACCAAAAAAGGGAGCCAACATGAATGCACAGCCTGTACAGATTGTTTTGTTCATTATGCTACTGCTTGCTGCAACCAGTCTGCCTGGTGATGCACGGTATCGGCATGGCGGCATATGGATCGGTGCACCGGTATGGGGAGCCCCCTATCCATACCCATATAGCTACCCGTACCCCTATTATTATAACGTGCCACCACCGGTTGTTATCCAGCAACAACCGGAAATCTACATCCAGAAAGCACCTTCCACTATCCCGAAACAGACCTACTGGTACTATTGCCCCTCTCCACAGGGATACTACCCCGCCATAAAGGAATGTCCCAAGGGCTGGATGCGGGTTGTACCAACTGAACCGGATAATGAAGAAAACCAACAACAACCTGATCTACAACCAAATCAATAGGGGGCTACCATGAAACAGGTCTTATTCATCATCGTCCTGTTCAGCTTATTCGTAACAACCGGATGTACAACCTTACCGACCGGCCCAAGTGTACACGTACTTCCAGGCTCAGATAAAAGTTTTGAACAGTTCCAGATTGATGATGCTGCCTGCAGGGTGTGGGCTGGCCAGGGCATCGGCCTGACACCGGATGAAATACGAAACCAATCCACTATCTCCGGGGCAGGAGTCGGCGCCCTCTTTGGAGCCGTGGGAGGGGCTCTGATAGGTTCAGCATCGGGAAACGCAGGAGTTGGCGCGGCAATTGGTGCTGGAGGTGGTCTGCTGATCGGTTCAGCAGTAGGTGCAGATAAAGGCCGTGTCTATGGCTATGAAGCACAACATCGTTATGACTCCTATTACCTGCAATGCATGTACGCAAAGGGCAATCAGGTGCCAGGTGCTGTGGCTCCACAACCGTATCAGCGCTACAATTACGCTCCACCAGAGGATGCACGGCCTGCCCCGCCAGGCATGCCACCACCCGGAAGATAAAATTCAAAGCAAGGCAATAGATGCTTGTCCTGTCTCCTGCACCACATGACTGAATATGAGTAGATCACTGGATGATACGGTTTCTCACTGAAAAAGATGGTATCTGCAAGGAATCCACTATGAACATATTGGAATGCGCAATCCAAATGGAACTCGAGACCAAGAATCACTATTGCAGGCTGGCACAGAGAGTGTCTCAGCAGGAACTGAAACAGATGTTTACACTGCTAGCCGCAGCAGAAGAAGAACATGGCAATGTCATGAGTAACATCAAAAACATACCTGATTTAGCATCAATACATTTCAAGGCACTGAAAGAGGCTATCTGTATATTCAGGCCTTTTCCCGATCTCCATAACATCTCAGCTGAATTGGCCTATGACATGGATGCCTATCACTATGTCATTCATGAGGAAATAAAGAGTATCAGCTATTATGAAGATCTGATTACCAAAACAGAAGACAAGCGAACTCAGGATATTTTTACACACCTGCTGGAAGAAGAGCAGAAACATTTAAGCCTCTTGGAAAATATCTACATTTTCAGGAACCCTTCCAACACGTTTTCTGAAGCAGGTAAATTCAGTAATTTAAAACAGACTCTGCATGCCTGATGCACAAGGGCTACAAAAGGGTTATCACCATCTGACACGTATCGCCCCAAATCAGAATGGCAGTTTTTGGCATGCTGCATGCAACCTCTATAGGAACATGGGGTATACTCACACTATATCCCTCCTTCCTGTGGTGGCCGACGGACAACCGTCGGCCTTTTTTATGCAAGACGTCTCTATTCAGCAGATCAGCCATAACAGGCACAAACGAAGCTATTGCCAGAAAAAGCAATAACCGTATGATTTTTTAAAAGCCAGGAGACCTGCCACAGCTTTGGCAGGTCTCTTGGCCAATGCCCCATGACTTGATCCCTCGCAGACATCAACCGCATATGACAGTTCCACCAATAATGACGGATTACCCCCTGAAATCCTCCCCAAACTTCACCTAATGATACTTTTTTTCTGTTAACAATCAGCCACTTACGCACCAACACATTTCTACTAAACGTTGGCGTGTTAGTTGCTCTGCATAGCAGTAACAATCAACATATCAAAAGGAGACTATCATGAAAAAAAGCACACGAAACCAGGCAGAAGGCACGTTTCATCAGGTAAAGGGCAAAATCAAAGAAGTAGCCGGCAAGCTCAGCGACAATCCAAAACTTGAAATTGAAGGAACGAGTGAAAAAATTGCCGGCAAAGTGCAGGTAAAAGCAGCTCAGATCGAGAAAGTTTTGGGAAAATAGCAGCTACCGTAAGGAGAACACTCGATGAGAATACTACATTCACTGTTTTTTGTAGTTGCAGCACTGGCGATGCTTAACTTCACCGCCATGCCAGCAGATGCGTCAAAAACCGATAGTCGCATTGAAGCAACAGCCAGGCAGACCTATGTCTTCAAAACCTACCTTCAGGCTGATGATATCAAGGTTCAGTCAAAAGATGGTGCTGTTACCCTGACCGGCGTTGTTGCCGATGAATCCCACAAATCACTGGCCCAGGACACGGTGGCAAGCCTTCCCGGTGTTAAAAGTGTGGATAACAGATTGGAAATCAAAGGTGCTCCACCTTCGGCTAATTCAGATGCATGGCTCCGCGACAAAGTAAAAATCACCCTCTTGTTTCATAGCAGCGTAAGTGCAAGCAAGACTGAAGTTGATGTAAAAGACGGCATCGTAACCCTGCGTGGTGACACCAGCAGTTTTGCTCAGAAACAGCTGGCAACTGAATATGCCATGGATATTAACGGTGTTAAGGAAGTTAAGAACGAAATGACGGTAACAACAACGCCACCAAAGAAGCGGACTGTTGGTGAAAAAATTGACGACGCTTCAATCACTGCCCAGGTCAAGATGACACTGCTATATCACCGATCCACCAGTGCGGTTAAGACATCAGTAACCACCAAACATGGGATGGTGTCCTTGAGCGGTAAGGCCAGTAATGCGGATGAGATCAAGCTGGCCACAAAACTTGCCAGTGATGTCATCGGCGTTAAAAGTGTGAAAAACCTGATGACCATTGAGTAGCTAAAAGGAGATAGAGAGATGAAATATCTAAACAAAACCATAAAATATATCTTTGCCCTGTTTACTTTGAGCATGGTTTTCGGGTGTGCCGGCATGGAGTACAACGTCAAACAGGACAGGTATTTCCACAAGGAACTGGTGGACGCTGATCTGGCTGTAGATGCTGCACGCGCTGCCGGTAAAGAGAAGCAATGCCCTGTCGAGTTCAGAGAAGCCGAAGCCCTGAAGAACAAAGCGTATTCAGTTTATGCTGCCTGCCACACCCAGGAAGGGATTGATCTTGCCAACCAGGCCATTGCAAAGGCAAACGCTCTGTGTCCGCCAACTCCGGTAGCGGCCTCGCAACCTGAGCCGGTTGTCATTGTGGTAGCTGAGCCGCAGGCTGAAGAAAAAGTGGTTGTTGTAGCGTCAGAGAAGCAGGCTGAGAAGGTTGTTGTTCTGGCCCTTGAAGACATCCATTTTGATTTTGGCCAATCCACGCTTACGCCGGAAACAAAGACGATTCTGAAAAGAAATATCCAGCTTCTGAAAGATAATCCAAAAGCCAAGGTCCGTGTTGCAGGGTATACCTCTGCCTCTGGAACGGAAGAGTACAATCAGAAGCTTAGTGAAAGACGGGCAACCGCAGTCAAAGAATACCTCATAGAAGAAGGCGTCATAACACGCGAAAGACTTACTAAAATCGGTTATGGCGAGTCAACTCCGGCTACCTATGAATCAGCACCTAAAAATCTTTACTCACCAGCAGCAAAATCCAATATGCGCGTTCTTTTTGAGATTGTTCTGGAGTAGGAGCTTTAGGCAAGGGCCTGAAATACTCATTATATTGATCTGCCGCCACAACATACCACAAAAACGTAACGTTATCAGACGCAAGGGAGACTCTCATGATTAAGTTACATAACATCATAAAACTATCTGCATGCCTGATCGTAGCACTATCATTTCTGGGATGCGCATCAACACGTACCCACGAAGGCACAGGCGAGTATGTCGATGACACCGTGATCACAACAAAAGTAAAAAGTGCCATTTTTTCTGACCCTGATCTCAAGGTTTTACAGATAAATGTTGAGACCTTTAAGGGAGTTGTCCAGCTCAGTGGCTTTGTGAATTCAGCCAGTAGCGTGACAAAGGCACGGGAGATTGCCAAAAGCATCAAGGGCGTCGAATCAGTTCAAACCAATCTGATTGTTAAGTGATAGAGCCATAGTAGCGACAAGCCTGTCATGCATGGTTATCACAGGCATATTTCAAACAGAGGAGACAGATCATGAATCAAAAGTCTTATCAGCGCGTTTTTCCAACCACACTTATTATACTGGTGGCGTTTTTCTCCACGCTCATGTTCGTCAATCCAAGCCCTTTGATTGCAGCAACCGGTAAAGCAAAGGCAGCACCAATGACGAGAACGTCTGCTGTTGACTATGCTGAACTCCAGATCAAGCAACTGCAAAGTTCTTTAAACATCACTGCAGAGCAGGAGCCGTTGTGGAAGGATCTAGCGGTACTCATGCGTGAAAATGCCAAAGACACTGATGCACTGAGAAAACAGAGAGCGGAGAATCGCACCGGCTTGAATGCCGTAGAACGGATGAAGTTTCATAGTCAGGTTAGCGAGTCTCAACTCAATCAACTCAAGAAGTTCATTCCGGTTTTTGAGGCATTTTACAACAGCTTGTCAGATGATCAGAAAAAGAATGCTGACGAGATTTTCTCTACGGGTAAATACAGGAAAACAAAAAGAAAGTGATTAACAGCTCACGAATCAATTCGTTTGTAAGTCATGACCACCGGCAGAGCCGGTGGCTTGAGGAAAGCCCCTAAAAGGGGCTAAGGGTTTTGGGTGAAGTCCAACTCCTCTTGTTTGTCCAGATGTTCTTGATCTCTTACATACGCCCGGATCATTTCTTCATCCAGGCCGATAGTGCTGGCACAGTAACCACGTGACCAAAAGTGCCGACCGATAAAACCTTTCTTGACCCCTTCGGCCTTACGGTGAATATGAATTGCCGACTTGCCTTTCAAATACCCTATCACCATCGAAACACTGTACTTCGGTGGAATACTCAACACCAGATGGATGTGGTCAGGCATGGCATGACCCTCGATAAGTTCAACTTCCTTCTG
>NZ_FUWR01000007.1 GCF_900167465.1 Trichlorobacter thiogenes
GTGTTGAGTATTCCACCGAAGTACAGTGTTTCGATGGTGATAGGGTATTTGAAAGGCAAGTCGGCAATTCATATTCACCGTAAGGCCGAAGGGGTCAAGAAAGGTTTTATCGGTCGGCACTTTTGGTCACGTGGTTACTGTGCCAGCACTATCGGCCTGGATGAAGAAATGATCCGGGCGTATGTAAGAGATCAAGAACATCTGGACAAACAAGAGGAGTTGGACTTCACCCAAAACCCTTAGCCCCTTTTAGGGGCTTTCCTCAAGCCACCGGCTCTGCCGGTGGTCATGACTTTAATGAAGATTGCTTGGCGAGCCGTGTCTGAGCAGAACCTTGACCATGATGCCATCACAGGGTATATAACTATATTCACGCAAAAACAGGTAAAGGCAGGGTTGCTACGTAATGTCAAACAAAGAGCTGGCTAAGGGGTATGAACCCTATGAAGTAGAAAAGAAATGGTACGACGAGTGGCTTGGCAAGGGCTACTTTCATGCTGATGAAGCTTCCCCGCGTACACCGTACAGTATCGTCATCCCCCCCCCAAACGTAACCGGCGCTCTGCATATGGGGCATGCCCTCAACAATACCCTGCAGGATATCCTCTGCCGCTGGAAGCGGATGACCGGTCACAGCGTGCTCTGGATGCCCGGCACCGACCATGCCGGTATTGCCACCCAGAACGTGGTGGAGCGTCAATTAGCAGCAGAAGGCAAGGATCGTCACGATCTGGGGCGCGAGGCGTTTATTGAGCGGGTCTGGCAATGGAAGGCTGAGTCGGGCGGACAGATCATCGGTCAGCTGAAGCGGCTGGGTGCCTCCTGTGACTGGGAGCGTGAGCGTTTTACCATGGATGCCGGTCTGTCCAAGGCGGTCCGCACCGTGTTTGTCAAGCTGTACGAAGACGGGCTGATCTACCGTGATAACCGGTTGATCAACTGGTGTCCCCGCTGCCATACCGCTCTTTCTGATATCGAGGTTGAGCACGAAGAGAAGAAGGGGCATCTCTGGCATATCCGTTACCCGGTGGTTGGCCAGCCGGGCCGTTTTGTAACCGTTGCCACCACCCGTCCTGAGACCATGCTGGGTGATACTGCGGTGGCGGTCCATCCTGAAGATGAACGCTATGCTGACCTGCACGGCGCCAAGGTGCTGTTGCCGCTGGTGAACCGTGAGATTCCGGTGGTTGCGGATGAGTATGTGGACCGCGAGTTCGGCACCGGTGTGGTCAAGATTACCCCGGCCCATGACTTCAACGACTTTGAGGTGGGGGCACGTCACGGTCTGGACAAGATCAATGTCTTTGACGAGTCGGGTATCATCAATGCTGCCGGACATCAGTATGAAGGGCTGGATCGTTTTGCTGTCCGTACAAAGATTGTAGAGGATCTGGAGGCCGCCGGGCTGCTGGAAAAGATCGACGATCACGGTCTGTCTGTGGGAGGCTGCTATCGCTGCAAAACTGTGGTGGAGCCGTATCTGTCTCTGCAGTGGTATGTCAAGGTTGGCCCGCTGGCTGAGCGTGCCCTGCAGGCGGTCAAGGATGGTCGCACTCGGATTCTGCCCAAGCAGTGGGAAAATACCTATTACGACTGGATGGAGAACATCCGAGACTGGTGTATTTCGCGCCAGATCTGGTGGGGCCACCGGATTCCGGCCTGGTTCTGTGATCACTGCGGTCATATTACCGTGTCCATGGACGATCCAACTGCCTGTAGCCAGTGTGGAAGTGACGAGATACGTCAGGAAACCGATGTGCTGGATACCTGGTTCTCATCAGCGCTCTGGCCGTTTTCCACCATGGGCTGGCCAGACAAGACTCCTGAGCTGAAACAGTTCTATCCCACCGCTACCCTGGTAACCGGTTTTGATATCCTCTTCTTCTGGGTGGCCCGGATGATGATGATGGGGCTGCACTTTATGGATGAGGTGCCGTTCAAGGATGTCTATATCCATGCCCTGGTGCGGGATGCCCATGGTCAGAAGATGTCCAAATCAAAGGGCAACGTGATTGATCCGCTGACCGTGATCGATCAGTATGGCACCGATGCGTTCCGTTTTACCCTGGCTGCCTTTGCTGCCCAGGGCAGGGATATCAAGCTGGCTGAAGAGCGGATCTCCGGTTACCGTAACTTCTGTAACAAGGTCTGGAATGCAGCCCGTTTCACCATGATGAATCTGGAAGGGTTTGAACCGGATGCGCTGGTTTTTGAGGATTTGCGCCTGAGCGAGTCAGATGAGTGGATTCTGCATCGCCTGAATGAAACAGCCCGCGCAACCAATCAGGCATTGGAAGAGTACCGCTTTAACGAAGCAGCCATGACGCTGTACCAGTTTACCTGGAGCGAGTTCTGTGACTGGTATCTGGAGCTGTCAAAGCAGGAGCTGTACGGTGATGACCCGATACGTCGTCGCACCACCCAGTACGTGCTCTGGACCGTGCTGGAACACCTGCTGCGGTTGCTGCACCCGATCATGCCGTTTATCACGGAAGAGATCTGGCAGACCCTGCCCAAGGGGGATCGCTGCAGCCTGCGTGGTTCCGGTGGTGATTGGCAGCCTTCCATCATGTTGGCCCCTTATCCGCAGGCCCGTGAAGACTGGCAGTTTGAAGATGCGGCCAACCGGATGGAGCAGGTGATGGAGGTGATTTCTGCCATCCGTACTATCCGTGGCGAGATGGAAGTACCCCCATCCCGAGAAATAACGGTCATCCTTTCAACCGGCTCTCAGCATGCACAGGATCTGGCCTGTCTGTTTGAGTCAAAGATCAAAAGCATGGCCCGCGTGGGGCAGCTGACCATCGGGCGTGATTTGCCAAGGCCGGAAGATGCTTCTGTGCAGCCGGCAGGTGAGTTCCAGGTCTTTGTGCCGTTAAAAGGGTTGGTGGATGTGGCTGAAGAGGAGAAACGGCTACTGAAAGAGATCGGTAAGCTGGATAAAGAGATCGAGCAGTTCTCGAAAAAGCTTGAAAACCCCAGCTTTGTTGACCGTGCTCCGGCTGATATTGTTGCCAAGGAAAAGGCAAAGCTGGCTGATGTTACCGCAAAGAAGGCGGTACTGGAAGAAAGTCTGGAGAAGATTAAAAAGCTGAAATAGCCAGAGGAATAGTGATGGGTGAGCTGGAAAGAATACTGCGTGAAGGCGCCGCATTGCACGAAGCCGGGCGGTTTGATGATGCCCTGGCCCTGTACGATGACGCTGTAGGACGCTGGCCCACCCTGGCGCTGCTTTGGAACAACCGGGGTAATACCCTGCTTGAACTTGGGTTTCTGGATCAGGCAAGCAAAAGTTATCAGCAGGCCTTACAACTTGCCCCTTCTCTGCATGATAGCCGTGTGGCGTTGGCTACCTGTCTGCAGATGCAGGGAGAGGTACAGCAGGCCCTGGTTGAGTGCGCAAAGGTGCTAAAGGTTGCACCTGAACATGCTGAGGCCCATTGGAACTATGCCCTGTTGCTGCTGTTACAGGGGAACTATACTGCCGGTTTCAGAGAGTACGAGTGGCGCTGGAAAAAGCGCCGCTTTACCTCGCCACTACGGGAGTTCTCCCAGCCACGCTGGCATGGCGGTGACATTTCCGGCAAGACAATCCTGGTCTACGCGGAACAAGGATTTGGCGATACCCTGCAGTTCTGCCGTTATCTGCCGTTATTGGTAGCCCGCGGGGTAAAGGTGCTGTTTGAATGCCATCAACCGCTGGTTGCTCTTATGCAGAGTCTTGGCATCGGCATCTCCGTGCTGCCGTTTGGCCACCCCCTGCCGGACTTTGACTTCCATCTGCCTCTGCTTTCGCTGCCCTACATGCTTGGCAGCAGCCTTGAGACTATTCCTTGTCAGACGCCTTATCTTGCTGCCCCGGAACAGGTTTTACCTTTTTGGCAGAGCGTTATGCCGATCTGTACAGGCCACAAGGTAGGACTGTGCTGGGCAGGTAAATCATACCCTGATCCAGGTCGGCGCTGTCCGCCTGGCTTTCTGGCACCGTTATCCGACCTTCCGAATGTAACCTGGGTTTCTCTGCAGATAGCAGAAAAAGAGTTTCGGCAACCGTTTCCTCTGCTGGATCTGACCATGCTGGTGCAGGATTTCGCTGACACAGCAGCCCTGCTTGAGCAGCTTGATCTGGTGATAACCATTGATACGGCTGTGGCACATCTGGCCGGAGCGCTTGGCAAGCAGACCTGGCTGTTGCTGCCGTTTGCACCGGATTGGCGTTGGGGGTTGGAACGGAGTGATTGTCCCTGGTATCCGACCATCCGTCTTTTCAGACAGCAGGAAGCTGGTGACTGGAGCCAGGTGGTGGCAGAGGTTTCCTCAGGGTTGAACAGATTGATCTGCAGACATTAGTCAAACATGACCTGCGGATTCAGTTCTGCCGGTGTCTTCCAGTCAATGCTGTACTTCTGCAGTAATATCCGCTTCTTTGTCTCCCAGATCAGATGTACGAACCCCATGCTGCCACGCTGTGGATGGTTGGCAAGCGTCTCTTTGACCTCAGCATCAATCTTTCCAAATACCTCAGTATAACGCGGGTCATCCTCAACCGGGTCATAGTACAGGCCAGAGGCGCGCTTTTTCAGTACCGGTTGTGTCGCTTCACACAGCTGTTGGCACGCGTGCAGGCTGTCAAAAGGCACCACCGGGCCACAACCGTCGTAAAAATAGGCAACGCATTTCCCGCTGGCCTGATCAAATCTGAATTTTTCAATCATCGCCTTGCAACGGCCATTAACCGGTTTTTGACGACATTTTTTCGGTAGATCGTTGCCAAAGGCTAACGCTGTAAGACTGAGTAGGGTCAAGAGAATCAATAAGCTGCTAAGAATAAGGCGAACAAGGGACATGGCTGACCTCATTTCGTGTTGGTACCTGAACTATAACAGCATCAGATGAATCTGCAACACGAGCATGACACCGATCAGTTGTGTGGTAAAATAGAAATCAAGAATGTAAGTAGTGCCAGCTGTGAGGGAGAACTGTTTATGCGCATTGCAATGCTGGTTGTCTTTCTCTGCTGCACTCTGTTCAGCCTGGTGACAGCCTACTTGGTAATCAATGCAGGGCAGTCTGGTAGCGCAATTCTCTTTCTCTCCTTTGGACTCTTGTTTGGTTGCCTGACCGGTGCACTTCTACAAGGAATGCGACGAGAGAAAATTACTGCTGAGGCTGGCCCTGTAGAGATGAAAAGAGAACAGACGACCTTTGTCCCGCACTGGTTTGTGATGACTACTCTGTTGGTGACGGTTGTTATGGTGCTGGGCAGCATATTCTGGCGTGTCATACGGTGACGCCCGTGGCGCTACAGGCATTATCTTCTTGCTGACTGGCGAGGTGCTTTCAGAAGGGATTGTATTGGAGTACGGGCGAGAGTACACCTGAAAGAACTGGAAGAGGTAACGAGTATGCGATGTCGATCTCTGTTGGTCATTCTGGCGTTACTCTGTATTGGGGGGACACATGTCCTGGCAGCACCTGTTCAAAGATCGCAAGGAAACATGCGAGGCCTGCAGGTGCAGCCAAAGCCGGTGACAGACAATCGTCAGCGCGTGGCGCTAGTGGTCGGTAACAGCAGTTACACCTCATCCCCGCTTAAAAATCCTGCCAATGATGCCCGTGCCATGGCTGTCAGTTTACGGCGGCTGGGGTTTGTGGTGGACGAGCGCATCAACTTGAACTATCTGGAGCTAAACAAGAGTATTGAGGCCTTTGGGAAGAAGCTGAAAAGCGGCGGCATTGGGCTGTTCTACTACGCCGGCCACGGTATGCAGGTGCAGGGCAACAACTACCTGATTCCGGTAGATGCACAGATAGACGATGAGAATGAAGTTCGTTTCAAGGCGGTTGATGCCGGTCTGGTGCTGGCCAAGATGGAACAGGCGAGAAGCGATGTCAATATTGTCATCCTGGATGCCTGTCGAGATAACCCGTTCTCGCGTTCCTTCCGTTCAACTAGCCGCGGCCTGGCCAGTATGGATGCCCCCAGTGGCACCTTCATCGCCTATGCCACCGCGCCGGGCAAGACCGCTGCCGATGGTGGCGGCAGTAACGGTCTGTATACTGCTGAACTCATAAAAGTTCTGCAGACCCCAAGTCTCACGCTGGAGCAGGTGTTCAAACGAACTCTCAAAGCGGTGCGCGAGAAATCGGGTAACAAACAGACCCCCTGGATGGCCTCGAACCTGGAGGGGGAGTTCTACTTCGTGCCTCCTGCAGTCGTCAGTGATCCGAGGTCGTCATCCCTGCAATCAACGTTACCGCCTCCTCAGGTGGCGCAGCAACCGACGACCTTCTCAAACCCCCTCACCGACACCTTCACCGGTATGGAGTTTGTTTCTGTACCTGCAGGCTGTTTCACGGTAAACGGCGGACCGGTTTGTGTTGATGCCTTTAGCATCGGCAAGTTTGAAGTTACACAGAGCCAGTGGAAGAAGGTGATGGGTAACAACCCCTCACATTTTACCGAATGCGGTGACAGTTGTCCGGTAGAAGAGGTGAGCTGGCATGATGTTCAACAGTTTATTCAAAAGTTGAGTGCCCATACCGGTATGAACTATCGACTACCCACAGAGATAGAGTGGGTGTATGCCTGTAAAGCTGGCGGCAACCATGCATACTGTGGCAGCAACAACGTTAATGCAGTGGCATGGTATGGAGCTTACGGAGGCAGTAAGAAAGGTACCAGCAGAGAAACTACTAACCCTGTTGGTCAGAAACAAGCGAATGCTTGGGGGGTGTACGATATGTCTGGCAACGTCTGGGAATGGGTACACGACTGGTATGGGGATAGCTATCCGTCCAGTTCTAAAAACCCGCAAGGCCCATCATCAGGGACGCAGCGAGTGATTCGAGGTGGTAGCTGGTACTCGAATCTACCGTATCTGCACACATCGTTTCGTCAGTATGAGGCGCCCGAAAGCCGATTGAATTTTTTGGGATTGCGTTTGGTTGCTCCAGTTAAGTGAGCTATGGGCTGAGGAGTCAGTATGAACCCGGTTACCCATCTGCTGCTGGGCTGGACTGTTGCCAATGTCGATACCAGTCTGAACCGGAGAGAGCGTACCGTCATTACGCTGGCCGGTGTAGCGCCTGACCTTGATGGTCTTGGGCTGGTGGCTGAGGTGCTGACCCGTGGCAGCAAACATGAACTGCTTTGGTGGTCAAACTATCACCATACCGCCCTGCATAACATCAGCTTTGCTGTGCTGGTTGCCATTGTCGCCTTTCTGGTCACTGGTCGGCGTTGGCGGGTGGCCCTGCTGGCGTTTGCCAGTTTCCATATCCATCTGCTGGGTGATCTACTGGGGGCGCGGGGGCCTGAAAACGATCACTGGCCGATACCATATCTGACGCCGTTTTCAGACCGTTGGCAGTGGATCTGGGACGGCCAGTGGGAATTGAATGCCTGGCCCAACTTCGTGATCACCGGCGTGTTGCTGGCTTTGACGTTCTATTGGGCCTGGAAACGTGGCTATTCGCCGTTGGAGATGGTTTCCTGCCGGGCTGATCAGGCCTTTGTGCAGACACTTAGGGAGAGGTTTCCCATCAGGAGGTAACTGCATGACCAGTCGCGTTGTTATACCCGTTCTTTCCCTACTGTTGCTGGTCATCTTCTGTTCGCCCGGCTTTGCCGGTAAGAATGAGGCTGAAAACCTCTGGGAGGCGGGGAGTAAAGCTACTGAAACCAAGCGCTACCCGGATGCGATCAGGCTGTTTGAACGTTCACTTGCTCTATGTGGTAATGATGTTGACTGTCGCTGGGCCAACCTGAACGGCCTGGGGGTGGTCTATGATGCCCTTGATCAGAATGAACGTGCGCGCAGCTATTACGAACAGACCCTGCAGCTGAGCCGTCAGCGTAATAATCCGGATGATCTGACCAGTGATCTGCTGAATCTGGGCGCGCTGTTGTACAAGGGGTTGGAGCAGCATCAGCGGGCCTTGCCGTTGCTGGAAGAATCACTGACCCTGGCACGCAGGTCAGGTAAGCAGGAAGATATGGCGTTGCTGCTGTTTCATATCGGCACCGTCAAGACAACATTGGGGCGTTACCCTGAGGCGATCCGCGAGCTGCAGGAGTCGCTTGCCATCAACCGTCGTCTGAAAAACGATGCAGGGATTTCAAATGCTCTGGCAACCCTGGGCCAGGCCCATAATATGTCCGGCCAGTATAGCCAGGCTGTCGGATTTTATGATGAGGCGGTCGCTATCCAGCGTCGTGGCAAGCTGGATGAAGACCTTTGTTCAAGCCTAAACCGTAAAGGATTGAATGAGTTTGACCTGCGCAGGATTCCCAACGCCTTGACAACGTTTGATGAGGCATTGAGGCTTGCCAGACGCCTGGGGGATAAACGGCAGGAGGCGAATATCCTTAATAGCATCGGCGTGGTTCAAAAAAGTGCTGGACAGTATGAACAGGCTCGAAACTACTATCAGCAGACCTTGATCCTGGCCCGGCAGTTGGGGCGTAAAGGGATGCAGGCGGTGGCAAATAATAATATTGGGGATGTCTATGCCGCCCTGGGCCAGCAGGACAGGGCGCTGTCTTTTTATCAGGAGTCATTACGGATTAATCGGGAGATCGGCGCCCGGCAGGATATGGCGACCAATCTGAATAATATAGCCATGGTGTATTATCAAACCAAACGCTATGACGATGCAATCCGCTGGCATCAGCAGGCCCTTGAGCTGAAACGTAGTATTGGCAACAAACTAGACATCGCCTTGGGCTTGAGTAACCTTGCTGCAGCCTATCTGTTTAAGGGGGATCTTGGCACAGCGGAACAGCTGCTGGATGAGCGCAGGCGTCTGCAGATCAGTACGAGCGGGGTCCACCTGCGACATCCCGGTCTGGTGGAGGTCTACCTGCAGACCGGTCGCTATGATCAGGCTCTGTCGCTCTTGCAACAGCAACCGCCAGCAACTCTGGCAGGAGAGCAAGTGGTGGCTGAGCATGAGATGCAGACCGGTCGGGCCTTGATGGGGCGTGGCGAGTATGCCGGGGCAAGCCGACATCTGCTGAAATCCTACCAGTTGTTGGAGGAGTTGCGTTCCGCAGTCGGCGAGCGTGGCTCATTCCTGACCGCAGGAGGTGGTGGTGGACGGTTTCGCACCTATCGTGCCCTGACTGCCAGCGTTGTAGAGCAGGCCTTGCGTGGTGAGTCGATTGTGCCGGAGCTGCGGAACTATGGCGGCAATAATGCAGCTGCAGGCTTTTATTTTGCCGAGGCAAGCAAGGCCAGGACACTGATTGAGCGTGTGGCCGAGAGTGGGCGCAGTTCTGTGGCAGCGAGCGGTCTGCCGACTGCGCTGCGTGAAGAGGAACTGCAGCTCCGCCAGCAACTGGCTGCCCTGGATGCCGGTCGTGATCAGGCCGTGCGTGGCGGGGCAGCAGCTTATAGCCGGTATCAGCAGCAACGTCAGCCCCTGCGTCAGCAGCTTGATCGGTTGGCAACCCGCCTTCAGCGGGAGTATCCCCTGTATGCAGCCATCAACTACCCTCGTCCGATTGCGGCGGAACAGTTGCCATTGGCAGCCAATGAACTGCTGCTGGCCTATGCCCTGGGGGAGGATGCCAGCTACCTGTTTGTGGTCAGGAAAGGCGGTGTGCAACGGCTGGTGCGGATACCATTGAAGCGGACTGTGCTGGAAGAGAAGGTTAAGCGCTTTCTGGAACCGCTTACCAACCGCCATCAGCAGGATTTTTCCCAACAGCAGGCTGCTGAATTGTACCGGCTGCTGTTGTCTGAAGCTCTGTCCGATGCACGCCCCACAGATCGGCTGATCATTGTGCCGGATGGTATCCTTGGTACCCTGCCGTTTGAGATCCTGGCTATGCCTGGCACTGCCTCCATCAAAGAGGCCAGCTATCTGGGGGATCGCTATGCGGTCTCCTACTATCAGTCTGCCAGTCTGTTGGCGCTGAAACGGACCCTGCCGGCTGGGCAGCCGACCCGAACCCTGTTTGCCCTTGGAAATCCTGACTTTGGGACAACATCGGGAAGCCAGCAAGGCTTCCGTGGCCTATCAATAGTGCCGAAGCAGTACGGACAGCAAATCTTGTTTCCTTCTCTGCCTGAGACCGAGACCGAGGTGCGCAGGATTGCAGCCTTGCTGGGTACGGCGGTTCAACCGCCTGACATCCTGCTGGGACAGCAGGCCACAGAGGCGATGCTGAAACAATCGCCGCTGGGGGAGTACCGTTACCTGCACTTTGCCACCCATGCCTCGCTACCGGGCATGATTCAGGAGGTGAATGAGCCGTTCATCCTGCTGAGCCAACGGGACAAGCGGAGCGGAAGCGATGGCTTCCTTACCCTGAGTGAGGTGCTTGATCTGAAGCTGAATGCTGAAATGGTGATGCTATCTGCCTGTGTGACTGGAGTAGGTAAAGAGGTGGAAGGAGAAGGTGTGGCCAATTTTGCCCGGGCCTTCCAGTCGGCCGGTGCGGGCAGTGTGGTGGTCAGCCTGTGGGAAGTGGCCTCGGAACCGGCGGTGGAGTATGTGGCGCTCTTTTACAGCTATCTCAAGCAGGGCAAGCCCCACGCTCAGGCACTGAAGCTGGCACGTGAGCAGATGCGCAAGAAGTATCCCAACCCGTTTTACTGGGGTGTGTTTGTGCTGCACGGAGAAGGGTAAGTCATTATGCTCAGGTTAAGCTGAGTACCTTTTTCATCTCCTTAATCAGCACATCAACCTCCATCGGCTTGGGAACATAGCCGTCAAATCCTGAATTAAGTAGCTGTTTCTTTTCCTCCTGCAGGGCGTGGGCTGTCAGGGCGATAATCGGTATGTGCTTCTCTGCGTTGCCTTCTTCTTTCCTGATGGTTTCAGTTGCGGCAATGCCATTCAACAGTGGCATCTGGATATCCATCAGGATCAGATCAAAACTCTTTTCCCGCCAAAGCTGCAGCGCTTCTTTGCCATTGTTGGTACTGGTGACCTGATGTCCCATCCGCTCCAGGATGGTGACCGCAAACTTCTGGTTGATAGCGTTGTCTTCTGCCAGAAGGATCTGTAATGCCGGGCCTTCCCATTGTGAAGAGAGGGTGTCACGTTCTTCCTCTGCATCGAATGCAGCGGTTCTCCGTGCAACAATAAACGGCAGGGCCAGATAAAAAGTGCTACCGGTCCCAACGGTGCTTTCGGCCCAGATTCTTCCGCCCATCAGTTCGACCAAGCGTCTGCTGATAGAAACTCCCAACCCTTTTGCACCCAGTGGCCTGTCTATAGTTTTTTTCTTCTGCTGGAACGGCTTAAAGAGTTTGGCCAGTTCTTCAGCGTCAATACCGGTACCGGTATCGCTGATACTGAGTTGTAGCAGGACCTGGTCGTCATGTTGCTCCATTATGCCAACGGTAATTCGAACGGTTCCTTTGGCTGTGTACTTAATGGCATTGCCCAGCAGGTTGAGGATGACCTGTTTGGTGTGTAGCTGATCCCCCCTGAGGGAGTCTGGAACCGTGTGGGGGATGTCGATCAGCAGATCCAGGCCTTTGAGGTGAAGGTCTGAATGTTGGGTCTTGATGATGTTGTTGATGGTGCCGCGCAGACTAAAGTCAACCTCTTCCAGTTCAACCTGACCATCTTCAATCTTGGAGAAGTCAATAATATCGTTAATCAGATACATCAGGCTTTTGGCAGAGGTCTCAAGGCAATCAAGATACTCTTTTTGAGTGTTGTCCAGCGGTGTGGTGCGCAGAAGTTGAGCCATACCGATTACCCCGTTCATCGGGGTACGGATCTCGTGGCTCATGTTGGTTAAAAACTCGTTCCGTGCTACACGGGCCTGTTCTGACGAACTGGTGGCCAGGCGTGCGGGTTTTTTGCTGTTTCTGCGGGCAGGCGCCATAACAATATCCAATGTGGTACAAGTAGTGACTACGGTTTTAAGCATACCATGCTCTACACCATAGGCAAGCGGTCTGAACGGAATTGCCTGAAAACAGAAAAGGGACACCGGTATGGTATCCCCTTTTCTGTTACGTCATATACGGCTGTTTATCCCTGCAGGCCGAACTCTTCGTGGAGAACCCGTACAGCCAGTTCGGTGTATTTCTCGTCAATCACCACAGAAACCTTGATTTCAGAGGTGGAGATCATGCCGATGTTGATGTTGTTCTTGGCCAGCACAGCAAACATACGGGTGGCAACACCGGCATGGCTGCGCATACCCAGGCCGACGATGGAGATCTTGCTGATGTTTTCATCAGCCTGAACCTCTTTAGCCTGAATCTCTTTGGCTGCTTCGTTGGTGATCAGCAGGGCCTGTTTCAGGTCGGCCTTGGTGACGGTGAAGGTGAAGTCGGTCAGGCCGTCATGGCTGACGTTTTGAACGATCATGTCGACTGAAATAGCCGCATCGGAAAGCGGGGTGAGCAATTTTGCTGCAATGCCGGGCTTGTCAGGCACTCCCAGTACGGCAATCTTGGCTTCATTCTTGTCGTACGCAACTCCGGAAACGAGAATCCCTTCCATATCCTTATCCTCCCTGGTAACCATGGTACCGGTGTTTTCATTCAGGCTAGAGCGGACATGAATGTCCACATTAAATTTCTTGGCAAACTCAACCGAGCGGATCTGCAGCACCTTTGCACCAAGGCTGGCCAGTTCCAGCATCTCGTCGTAGGAGACCTTTTCCACCTTGCGGGCCTCTTTACAGACGTTGGGGTCAGTGGTGTAGACGCCGTCTACGTCGGTGTAGATCTCGCAGACATCAGCCTTGAGGGCAGCAGCAAGGGCAACGGCAGAGGTGTCTGAGCCGCCGCGACCAAGGGTGGTCAGGTTGCCGTCTTTGTCCATACCCTGGAAGCCAGCCACCACCACAATGTTGCCAGCCTTCAGATCGGCACGCACCTTGGTGTCGTCAATGCTTTCAATCCGGGCCTTGGAAAAGGTGCTGTCGGTGATGATCGGTACCTGCCAGCCCATGTATGACTTGGCTTTGTACCCCAGGGATTTCAGGTACATTGACAACAGGCCGATGGTGACCTGCTCGCCGGTTGCAACCACCACGTCATACTCACGGTTGTCAGGGATATCCATCATCTCATTGGCCAGGGCCACCAGCTTGTTGGTCTCCCCTGACATGGCAGAAACAACTACCACTACCTCGTTACCCGCCTCGTAGGTCTTGATGATCCGCTTGGCGACGTTCTTGATTCGGTCTGTGGTGCCGACCGAGGTCCCTCCATATTTCTGGACTACCAGTGCCATACTGTTACTCCTTCACAGAACAGATCAAAGATGAAAGGGCTATTAAATATCAGAACAGTGTTCCTCAGACAAGGACTTTTTACAAAAATCACCAGTAGTGGCCAGCTGTTCAACCATTTTTATACCCCGACAGCCGTGGGGGGAAAAGGTGATGCAACGCCGGGTCTCATCAGAATATTCAAACAACACCTCAAGACGGTCATCCGGCAGAATGGCTGCTATCCGTTCCGGCCATTCAATCAGGCAGACGGCATTTCCGGAAAGTTGTTCTTCAAACCCCAATTCCACGGCATCGTCACTGCCACGTAGACGATAACAGTCATAGTGCAGCACCGCTGGTTGCCCCGGATACTCGTTGAGGATGGCAAAGGTGGGGGAGGCCACCAGATCTTTACTGGCTGGGGCCAGTGTGGCAACTACGCCCCGCACGAAACAGGTCTTGCCGCCCCCCAGTTCGCCGGACAAGGTCACCACGTCACCTGGCTCAAGCAGCGTGCCCAGCCTGTTTCCCACCGCCTCGGTCTGTTCGGGAGAGTCGGTTTCAATGACCAGTGAGGTGACAGGATGGGTCATGATTTTTCCTACACCAGCAGGGTACGGATGATGTCGATACGGGCTACAATCCCCACCAGCTTGCCGTTGTCCAGTACCGGTAAGGCATTGGTGTGGTGGGCGCTCATCAGGTCAGCCGCCTCACTAAGCGATGCGGTTGGTGCTATGGAGACCGCTTCCGGCTGATAGATATCGGCAACGGTTCTGCCCCCCATCTTCTTCAGCTCTTTTTCCAGGGTCTTTTCTGACTCAAGGTAGATTACCCAGTCAAACAGGCTGATTACTGTTGGCAGGTGTACGCTTTTGCTCTGCTCCACTAGATCGGATTCAGTCACAATACCGAGCAGTGCCCCGGAGGCATCAACCACCGGTAATGAACTGATCCGGTGAGTGACAAACAGTTCGGCAAGGTCACGGATGGTGGTTTCAGTACCTACGGTGAACAGTTCTTTGGTCATGATCTCGGCAACAGTTTTCATGGGTCGCTCCTTGGATTAAGCGGGTTGATGATAGTTTGCAGGAAGGTTCAGGAGCCGGTTTAATGCCAGCGGAATACGCTTTATGAGGTCAGTGGCGGTCATGCCTATTTCACCCTGTTCCATAGCCACCAGATCACCGGCCAGGCCATGGATGAAGACCCCCAGGCGGCAGGCGTTCCAGGTTGAGTAGCCTTGCCCCAGTAACGAGACAATGATGCCGGTCAGTACATCCCCCATGCCGCCGCTTGCCATGCCGGGGTTGCCACTGCCGTTAATGGCAGCCATGCCGTTTGGAGCGGCAATAATGGTACGGGCCCCTTTCAGAACCACATAGACCCCGTAGGTGCGGGCAAATTCCTGGGCAACCGAGATCCTGATGGCGGCCACGTCAGGGATTGCTGAACCCAGCAGACGGGACATCTCGCCAGGGTGGGGGGTCAGGACGATGTTTTGTGAACGGCGACGATGCAGGATCGAGGTGTCTTCGGCCAGGGCGTTCAGGCCGTCGGCATCAATGACCATTGGAATGGATACGGTTTCAATCAGGGTCTGCACCACAGTAACGCTGGCAGGGCGGCGATCAATGCCAGGGCCGATGGCAAGGGCATCCTTGCCGGATAAATGCTTTTCAAGGGCCACAAGGGAGTGAATGGTCAGGTGTCCACTACCGGCATCAGGTAGCGGCAAAGTCATCGCCTCGGTGGTCTTCATTTCAAGGATCTGATTGAGGCTTTCCGGTACTGCCAGGGTAACCAGTCCGGAGCCGGTCCGAACCGCGCTGTTTGCAGCCAGGGCTGCTGCTCCGGTCTTGCCGGTTGATCCGGCAATAATCAGGCAGTGGCCATAGGTCCCTTTGTGGGCCTGACGGTCACGTCGCTTGACCAGCGGGGCCATCAGTTTTTCATTCAGAAAGTCGTAGCCAACCGCTTCGTCCATCAGTAGTGGCGGGATACCGATATCCACAATAACCAGTCTGCCCACATGCTCGGCAGCGGGGTAGAGTACATGACCCAGTTTGGCCACTCCAAAGGTAACGGTCATGTTGGCATGCACGGTTTGGCCCAGAATCCGGCCGGTGGTGCCATGAATGCCGGTGGGAATATCTACGGCCACTACTTTGCCCGGCGCACTGTTAATCAATTCAACCGCTTCCAGATAGACCCCGGTCAGGTCGCTGCGCAGACCGGTTCCCAGCAGGGCATCCACCAACACGTCGGCCTGCTGGAGGTCGTCGGCATGTTTCTCCGTCAGCTCCCCTTCGCCGGGACAAAAACTTACGATCTCTTCCGGCAGCCGTACCAGGTTGGTCTCGGCATCACCACTGATGCTGTCCCGGTCAGCCAGCACAATGACCAGCACCTGCCACTCTTTTTCCAGCAGGTAGCGGGCAATCACATAACCGTCGCCGCCATTGTTACCTTTGCCGGAGAGAATCACGACCCGTTTACTCTTCCGGGTGCCATAGGCCGCCAGGATATGATCGGCACAGCCACGACCGGCCTGTTCCATCAGGTCGCGACTGGGGATCCCGAATTCTTTAATGGCGCGGCGATCAAGCTCCTGCATGGTATGGGCGGTAACGATCTTCATGGCGTCTCCAGTATAACCTGAGCAACCGCATGACCACCATCATGGGACAGTGACAGGTGTGCTGTTGCAGTACCACGTTCCAAAAACAGCTGAAGGGCGCGACCAGACAGTTTTAGGGATGGCTTGCCCAACAGATCATTGATTACTTCAATCTCGGTCCAGCAGATGCCATCACGCAGGCCGGTCCCCATCGCCTTGACAAACGCCTCTTTTGCGGCAAAACGGGCAGCCAGACAGGAGGCTGCCTGTTTCCTGGGGCGGCAGTACTCCTGTTCAGCAGGGGCAAAGAGCCGGTTCAGCAAGGCCTGGTTGCCTTCATTCAGAAAACGCTGAAAACGTGCGATTTCCACCGTGTCTATACCGATGCCCAGGATCATGGCTGACGGATCAGTGCCACCATCTCACGCACAGCCCGGTCAAGGCCCACCAACATGGCGCGGGAGATAATGCTGTGGCCGATATTAAACTCTTCAATACCGGCTAGTCTGGTCAGGGGGATGATGTTGACGTAATTCAGCCCATGTCCGGCATGGACCGTTAATCCCAGTTCATTACCCAGTCTGATCGCCTCACGGATCGCAGCCAGCTCATGGTGCCGGGACTGTTCATCACGGGCCTCGGCATACCGGCCGGTGTGGATCTCGATCGCATCAGCGCCGCTTTCCTTTGAGGCCCTGATCTGTTCTGCGGTTGGATCAACAAACAGGCTGACTACAATCCCTGCCTCGTGCAGCCTAGTGGTTGCCTTGGTGATGGCGGCCAGGTTGCCAAGCACATCCAGTCCGCCTTCGGTGGTCAGTTCCTGACGTTTTTCCGGTACCAGGGTACACTGTTCCGGCTTGATCCGGCAGGCGATCCCCACCATCTCATCGGTGGCGGCCATTTCAAGGTTCAGCTTGGTTTTGACGGTCCTGCGCAGGATCTCAAGGTCACGATCCTGGATATGGCGGCGGTCTTCCCGCAGGTGGATCGTGATTCCTTCAGCACCGGCCAGCTCACCCATGGCTGCAGCGGTGACCGGGTCCGGTTCCGTGCCGCCCCGTGCCTGCCGTACCGTGGCGATATGATCAACATTCAGGCCCAACTTTGCCATGCTACTTCTCTCCTATCTGTTGCTTGACCAGATCAGCAATCTCGTTGGCCCATCCGGTAATTTCGTATTTGTCCTGACCTTCCAGCATGATCCGCAGCAGTGGCTCAGTACCGGAATAACGGATCAAAACCCGGCCTTCGTTGCCCAGCTTTTCCTCAACCCCTTTAATGGCAGCAGCAACGGTGGGGATGGTCATAATATCCTGGCGTTCCCTGACCCGTACGTTGACCAGCACCTGGGGCAGGGGGATCATCACCTCTGCCAGTTCAGAGAGCGGTTTTTCCTGACGGCGCATGACCGCCAGCAGTTGCAGGGCAGCCAGTACCCCGTCACCGGTTGTGTTGTTGTCCAGAAAGATCAGGTGGCCGGACTGCTCGCCCCCAAGATTATACCCCCCTTTACGCATTTCCTCCACCACATAGCGATCACCTACGGCGGTCTTGATGATCTTGCCACCAACCTTGCGCAGGGCGATGTCCAGGCCCATGTTGCTCATGACCGTGGCCACCAGGGTCTTCTTTTTCAGCTGTTTGCGGGCGATCATGTCGGTGGCGCAGATCGCCATGATCTGATCACCATTGACCTCATTGCCAAACTCATCACAGACGATTACCCGGTCAGCATCACCGTCCAGGGCAATGCCGATATCAGCCCGGTGCTGTTTAACCGCCTCGCTGATCACCTCCGGGTGTAGTGACCCGCAACCGGCGTTGATGTTGGTGCCGTTTGGCTTGACCCCCAGCGGGATAACCTCGGCCCCCAGTTCTTCAAATACTGCCGGTGCAACCTTGTAGGCAGCACCATTACCGCAGTCCAGCACAATCTTCAGGCCTGTCAGATCCAGCTCAGGAGGGAAACTGTTTTTAAGAAACACGATGTAACGCCCGGCAGCATCATCAATCCTGAACGCCTTGCCTACTTCTGTGGCAGTGGGGCGTAGCGCCTCGATCTTCTTGGAATCAAGTAGCTTTTCCATCTTCAGCTCAATTTCGTCCGGCAGTTTGTAGCCATCTGCAGAGAAGAACTTGATCCCGTTGTCCTGAAACGGGTTATGGGAGGCAGAGATCACCACACCGGCATCAGCCCGCATGGACTTGGTGATGTTGGCAATCCCTGGGGTCGGCAGTGGTCCCACCAGCAGCACATCCACCCCCATGGAGCAGATCCCTGCCACCAGGGCACTTTCCAGCATGTAGCCGGAAAGACGGGTGTCCTTGCCGATCACGATCCGGTGGCGTCGTCTGCTGTTGCTCTTAAAGATATAGGCAGCGGCCCGCCCCAGTTGCATGGCGGTTTCGGTGGTCATGGGGTGGATATTGGCAACGCCGCGAACGCCGTCGGTGCCGAACAGTTTTTTCATGGGGATATGCTCCTTTAGGGTGCCTCAGCCATGGTGTGCCATGGCCTTTTTTAATAGTTTTTTCAGGTCTGTCATGTCGATATCATAGGTAATCTTGCTGTCATGGACCGCCGAGATCTTGCCGGTCTCTTCGGAAACAACCAGTATCAGGGCGTCAGATAATTCCGAGAGCCCCAGGGCTGCCCGGTGGCGGGTGCCAAAGCTCTTGGAAATATCAGGGTTGTGGGAGAGGGGCAGCAGGCAGCCGGCCCTGGTGATCTTGCTCTGGTGCAGGATTACCGCGCCATCGTGGATCGGCGAGTAGGGCAGAAAGATTGAGTTGAGCAGCTCACTGGTTACCTTGGCATCAATGTCGGTTCCCACCTGAATCAGGTGTTCAATCGGCTGCAGTCTGACCACCACAATCAGGGCGCCGATCTGGCGGCTGGCCATATCGGACAAAGCCCTTAAAACTTCGTCCACCGCCCCATCATCGGCCGGTTGCTCAGTGGTTTGATGCTGACGTTTGCCCAGCATCAGCAGGGCGCGGCGCAGATCATTCTGGAAGATGATCGCCAGCACAACCGGCGTGGAGAGGATAATCACGTCAATGACACGGATAAGGGGAGCAAAGCGACTCAGGCGGGCAATCAGGGAAAAAGCCACCAGTATCCCCATCACCCCCAGCAGGCGCAGGGCAACGTCACGCCGGATCAGCAGGGAGAAGAGATAGATCAGGGCAGCCAGGATAATGCTGTCGCTGATACCGGTCAGGTCGATGGGGCAGCTCATGAGTCGTCTCGGAGACTGAAGGATTTACTGGCTGTTGATGGCGTGGGCCATCAGGGCAACATCTTTCATGGCCTGCACATCATGCACCCGTACAATTCTGGCGCCTGATGTTACGGCATGGGCTACGGTTGCTGCGGTACCGAACAGGCGGTCTGCTGCTGCTTCCCGTTGCAGGGTTTTACCGATAAAGGATTTACGTGATGTCCCCACCAGCAGCGGATACCCCAGGCTGCACAGTTCCGACAGGCGGCGCAGTAGTTCCAGGTTTCCGTGCAGATCCTTGGCAAATCCGATGCCAGGGTCCAGGGCAATCTGTTCATGTGCAATACCAGCGGACCGGGCGGATGCAGCTGACTGTAACAGGCTGGCCGTGACCTCGCCCATCAGGTCTGTGTAAGCGGTATCCTGTTGCATCTGCTGGGGCGTGCCCCTGGTATGCATCACAACCAGACCGGCCTGGTGTCGGGCAATCACCTCTGCCAGGGCCGGATCAAAGTTCAGGCCGCTGATGTCGTTGATGATCTCTGCCCCTGCTGTCAGGCAGGCATCAGCCACGCTGCTTTTCCAGGTGTCAATTGAGATCGGGATGGAGAGCCGGTTGGCAAGTGCCTCAATCACCGGCAGTACCCGTTCTTGCTCTTCTTCTGCTGAAATCAGCGGGGCTCCTGGACGGGTGCTTTCACCGCCGATATCAAGCAGGTCTGCCCCTTCAGCCTCCAGTTGCAGGGCCCGCTCAACAGCCTGTTCAACCGTAGAATAGCAACCGCCATCGGAAAAGGAGTCCGGGGTGACATTCAGGATGCCCATGATCAGCGGGCGCTCCAGAGAGAGCTGACGTCTGGAGGTCTGCCAGATGGTTGGTGGCTGCTGAACAGTTTTCAAAAACAGGGCAAGCTGTGAGGCCAGGGTTTTAAGGCCAAAAGGTTGTCCTGTCAGTTTGTTGCAGAGGGTCAGTAGCTGTTTCCGGGTGCCGATCAACAGTACATCAGTGCTGCTGACTGAACAGGCCACGGTGCCCCGCGCCACCGCAGCATCCCCCCCCAGGGAGAGCATCTCCTGTTTCAGGATGTTGGCTGCTGCTGCCCGTACCTGCGGTACCAGCAGGGCATGCTGTTCCAGCTTGGGCAGCATGTGGTTGATTCCAGCCGGATCAACCCCGATCCGTTCCAACTCTTTCTGTGCAGCTGCAGGGGAGATGAGACAGAGGGCGCGAATCTGATATTCGCGCCCTGGTATCATTGCACCCTGGTCCTGCTCTTTGGTCACGCCTGAATATCCACCGGTTTTGGGGCTTCTTCGGTGGTCTCGGTAGCGGTCTCTGCCGGTGTATCGGCCTTTTTACCGCTGCAGACCGGGCCGTTGCCGGCGATGATATCGTCAACCTCGGCGCCGCTAAGGTTTTCCTTCTCAATCAGGCACATGGAGAGCTGATGCAGGTGGTCTTCATGCTCCCGCAGGATTGTGATGGCACGGGTGTAGCTCTCATCCACAATCCGCTTGATCTCTTCATCAATCTTGATGGCGGTCTCTTCGCTGAAGTTCTTGTGCATGGCCATGTCGCGGCCCAGGAAGATTGACTCATCCTTCTTGCCCAGTGAAACCGGCCCCATCAGATCGCTCATACCCCATTCACAGACCATTTTGCGGGCCATTTCGGTGGCACGTTCAATGTCGTTACCGGCACCGGTGGTAAAGGTCTTGAAGATCAGTTCTTCTGCAGCACGGCCGCCCATCAGCACGGCAATCCGGCCCAGCAGGGATTCACGGTTGTAGCTGTGTTTGTCTTCAATCGGCAGCTGCATGGTAACCCCCAGAGCACGACCACGGGGGATGATGGAGACCTTGTGAACTGGATCGCTGCCCGGCACCATCTTGGCCACCAGGGTATGACCGGCCTCATGGTAGGCGGTGCTTTTCTTCTCTTCGTCAGAGATGACCATGCTGCGGCGCTCGGCACCCATCAATACCTTGTCCTTGGCAGCATCAAAGTCCTGCATATCCACTGATGTCTTGTCATTACGGGCCGCCAGCAGGGCCGCCTCGTTGACCAGGTTGGCCAGGTCAGCGCCGGAGAAACCGGGGGTGCCACGGGCAATCACCCCGAGGTCAACCTCGGGGGTCAGCGGCACCTTCTTGGCATGCACGGTCAGGATTTGTTCCCGTCCCTTGACATCCGGGCGTGGCACCACTACCTGACGGTCAAACCGGCCGGGACGCAGCAGGGCCGGGTCAAGTACGTCAGGACGGTTGGTGGCGGCGATCAGGATCACCCCTTCGTTGGACTCAAAGCCGTCCATCTCTACCAGCAGCTGGTTCAGGGTCTGCTCACGCTCATCATGGCCACCACCCAGACCGGCGCCACGATGACGACCGACGGCATCAATTTCATCAATAAAGATGATGCAGGGTGCGTTTTTCTTGCCCTGCAGGAACAGGTCACGCACCCGGCTGGCACCAACACCTACAAACATCTCCACAAAGTCGGAACCGGAGATGGAGAAGAACGGCACCCCGGCTTCACCGGCTACCGCACGGGCCAGCAGGGTCTTGCCGGTACCAGGAGGACCCACCAGCAGCACCCCTTTGGGGATCTTGCCACCCAGGGCGGTAAACTTCTTGGGCTCTTTCAGAAAGGCGATGATCTCTTCCAGCTCTTCCTTGGCCTCTTCAATGCCAGCCACATCCTCAAAGGTGATTTTACCTTGGGATTCTGTCAGTAGCTTGGCGCGGCTCTTACCAAAGGACATGGCCTTGCCGCCTCCCATCTGCATCTGGCGCATAAAGAAGATCCAGATGCCAACCAGCAGCAACAGCGGGAACCAGGAGATGAAGATTGAGAACCAGGAGACCCGTTCCTCTTCCGGCTTGGCCTGGATGGTGATCTTCTTTTCCAGCAGTTTTTCAGTCAGGTCAGCATCAAAGGTGGGCTTGTAGCTGCGGAACGCCTTTTCCTTGTTGTCCTTGTCCAGATATTTACCGGTCAGGTCATTGCCCTGCAGGACAACTGATTTGATCCGGTTGTCATCAATCTGGGTCATCAGTTCGCTGAAGCTGAGTTTGTCTTCAACAACGCGTGGTTTCTGGAACATGTTGAACAGCATGATCATCATCAGGCTGATGACCAGCCACAGGGCGAGATTCTTGTAGAACTGGTTCAAGAGTTAATCCTCCAATAGCGGGACTGCAGTATATTCGAGTGTCTGGCGAAATTGAGGAAAATTAACATACTTTATGCTTCAACGACAAGGCTTTTAAGAATTGGAGGCCAGGGGAATCAGGGGAACAGGGGGAGCTGATCCTGGCCGGAGAGGGTGATGCGGATTGTCTGTTGCTGGTCAGGATTGACCAGGGCATGGCGGCTGCGGCGGATACCGGCCAGCCAGAGCGGCCGATTGTCCTGGCAGATCAGCGGCAGGCAGGGGCGCAGGTAACGGGGGATCTTCAGGTCGGTCAGTAGATCCTGAAGAGAACGGCTGCCTTTGCTTCCCAGCAGTTCCAGGCGGTCGCCGGGGGCAATCGGGCGGACCTGCCAGGGGAAGGGTGCCTGAACCGGGTCAACGTAGCTGGTTGTTCCGTTCAGCCCTTGCCATGATAGCGGTGGTTGGGTCTGCTCAATCGTCAAGGTCAGTCCGTTGCCAAGCTCATACCTGCCGGGGCCGTCAATGGTGCCGCTGCAGGGGGGGGCTGGCTGCAGCAGTGCCTGGGGGGCAAACAGCAGCTGGTCAGCGGTCAGCATGGCGATCAGTCTGCAGGGCAGGTTCAGGCTGGCACCGGTGCTGCTTTCCAGCAGCAGGTTGTCCAGCAGCTGGTAGTGGCGCAGTTCAAAACGATGCAGGTTGCCCAACAGGGATTCTATGGCCTTGCGGTACAGCCGCTGTCTGAGTGGGCGAGGCTGTTGTCTCAGCCCTGACAGCGACAGGGCGTTCCAGCCGCTGCCGCTGCGGGATAGTTGTTGAAAGGTTGTGGCTGTGCAGTGGGCCAGCAGTGTCTCGTCTTCCCCCAGCAGGCTGGCGGTTGCTGATAACCGCTGGGCAATTGCCGGGTTATACTCCTGTAAAAGCGGCAGCAGTTCATGGCGGATCCGGTTGCGCAGGTAGGCCTGATCACTGTTGCTACTGTCCTCCCGGAAGGTCAGTCGGCGATCTGTCAGGTGCTTCCGTAGTTCCTGGCGGCTGATTCCAAGCAGTGGCCGGATAATCCCAGCCGGATTGACTGGCGCCATGGCAGCCAGTCCGGTGGTGCCTGCGCCACGCAGCAGCCTCAGCAGCAGGGTCTCGGCCTGGTCATCAACATGGTGGGCGACCGCTACGGCACTGGCACGGTATTTGGTCCGCAGCTCATTGAAAAAAGCATAGCGCGCCGTACGTCCGGCTTCCTCCAGAGAGCTCCGCTGCTGCTGGGCCAACTGTCTGACATCAGAGCGGCGCAGCTCGCAGGGCAGCTGATAATGGGCTGCCAACTGCTGCACAAACTGCTGGTCGCCATCGCTTTCATCTCCCCGCAGGCAATGGTTCAGGTGGGCCACAATCAGGTGCAGCGGGAAGTCGGGCAGGGTTGCCAGCAGATCCAGCAGCGCCACTGAATCAGCGCCACCTGACACCCCGACAATCAGGAAATCACCGGGTTGGCACAGCTTGAACTGTTGAATGGCATCCAGTGTTTTTTGGTGGATTGCTGCAGGCATGGGTAGGTAGTTTACAGCCACTTTCTGTGCTTGAAGTAGAAGACCATCCCCACGGTCATGAGGGCCATCAACCCCAGTACGGCAAAGTAGCCGTAGTGCCACTCAAGCTCCGGCATGTACTTGAAGTTCATGCCGTAGAGGCCAACCACAAAGGTCAGCGGGATGAAGATGGTGCCGATGATGGTCAGGAACTTCATGATCTCGTTGGTGCGATTACTGAGGCTGGAGAGGTAGAGATCCAGCATGCCGGAAAGCAGGTCCCGGAAGGTTTCAACCGTATCAATGGTCTGCACCGCATGGTCATGGACATCCCGCAGGAACAGACGGGTGGCATCACAGATCAGGTCGGTATCGTCCCGTTCCAGAAACGACAACACCTCACGCAGCGGCCAGGTTGACTTGCGCAGGTAGATCACCTCTTTTTTCAGGTCATTCAGCTGCACCAGGGTGCGGGGATGGGGGTGCATGGCAACCTCTTCCTCTATGTTGACCAGCCGCTCTCCAAACCCTTCCAACACGGTAAAATAGCGGTCAACCACCGCATCCAGCAGGGTGTACAACAGGTAGTCAGCCCCCAGGGTACGAAATTTACCCTTGGCAGAACGAATCCGCTCCCGGACCGACCCAAAGGCATCGCCCCGAATACCTTCCTGAAAGGTCAGCACATACCCCTTGCCCAGAATCAGACTCAACTGTTCAGCCGCAAAATCGCCATCCGGCAGGGGCAATAGCATCTTGACCACCACAAACAGGTAGTCATCATAATCCTCAACCTTGGGGCGCTGGAGTGTACTGACGATATCTTCCAGCACCAGGGGATGCAGGTTGTAGGCCTCACCCAGGCTGCGGATGGTTTCAACCTGATGTATCCCTTCCACATCCACCCAGACCACGCCTGATGGTTTGGGTGAGATAAGGCTGAGGTCAAGGGTTTCTGAACAGGTCTCCTGCAGCCCCTGTTCGTTATAGGAAAAGACCGAGATGCTGACCGCATCTGCCGGTGCTTCACCAATGTGGATCAGGCTGCCAGGGGGTAGACCTTCCTTGGAGGCACGGGTTCTGAACAGTCTTTTGGGCCGTTTCATGGTCTTAAATTCCCAGAATATCTGCCATACGCAGCAGATCTTCATTCAGCTTTTTCTGGCCGCCTTTTACCACCATCTCCAATAGGGTCGTGGTCAAAGAGTTGGCTGACAGGCCCACCATCACCCCTTTGGTGCCGGACAGCAGCAGCTCAACTGATTTTCTGCCAAAGCGGCTGCCCAGCAGACGGTCAAACACCGAGGGAGCCCCGCCCCGCTGATAGTGACCCAGCACGGTCACACGGGTTTCAAACCCCACTGCATCCTTGATCCCATCAGCAATAGACTGGGCATGACCAGCACCTTCAGCCATGATGATCAGGGCATTGGTGCGCCCTTCTTCGTAGCGCCGCCGCAGCTGGTGGCACATCTCAGTCAGGTCCAGCTCCACCTCTGGCACAATGGCAAACTCAGCCCCGGTGGCAATGGCAGCGGTTGAGGCTAGGTAACCGGAGTTGCGACCCATCACCTCAACAATAAAGGCCCGGTCATGGGATGAGGCGGTGTCCTTGATGCAGTCCACCGCATAGATGATGTTGTTCAGGGCCGTATCCACCCCCAACGCCATGTCGGTGTAGGCGATGTCATTGTCAATACTGGCCGGGATGCCGATTACTGGAAAGCCCATCTTGTCCAAGGCCAGGGCGCCGGACAGCGAGCCATCTCCACCCACCACAATCAGCCCTTCTACCCGTTCCTTCATCAGGTTATCCAGGGCTTTTTTGCGCCCCTCTTCAGTGCGGAACTCGGCAGAACGGGCTGATTGCAGAAACGTGCCGCCCCGCTGCAGGGTGCCTGATACTGCCAAGCTGTCCAGCACGATAAACTCGTTCTTCAGCAGCCCGGCATACCCCTTGCGGTAGCCGATCATCTCCACATCATTGGCAATGGCGGTGCGGGCAGCCGCACGGATGGTGGCGTTCATGCCGGAACAGTCACCGCCGCTGGTCAGAATGGCAAGTCGTTTCATGGGGCCTCCTCAAATGAATGACATCTATTTGTTTGTTTTGTGACATGAACGATAGCGCGGTTATGGATGGTACGCAAGCGGGGCACGATAATTTTTCATTGTCGTAGCAAATGATCAATGCGGTTTGAGAACATCGGTGCGTTGTTTTGTGACAAAACCGATGGTCAGGCCAAACGGGGCAGCTACTTTTTCCAGCGTCTCCAAGGTTTACGAGATAACCGGCTGGCGATGCCGGAGCGGTGCTGCTTGACCAACCTGCCAACTGATGACTGAGGAACTGGTGAAATTCAGCGCAGCCCCAGCCAGTCCAAGTTGATTGGGCCGTTAGACCCGTGTTAGTGGGCTTCGTGAACCAACTTCAATTCAAGACGGCAGCCTAGGGCATGGGCGTATTTGCGCAGCGTAGAAAGCGAAGGAGAATGTTTGCTGTTGAATGATTCAAGGCGTGCAATGGCTGACTGCGTAGTGCCGATACGTTTAGCAACCTCTGTTTGAGACATGCCTGCGGCGGCTCTAGCTTTGAGGAATTCGTCAAGAATAGCGAACTCCTCATCAAGGCTGTCATATTTAGTTTTCACGTCTGCACGATTGAGGGCTTTTGCTTTAAGTTCTTTATGGGTTAGCATTTTTTATCTCCTTCATCCTGCGCTTGGCTGTAGAAAGCTCTCTGGCAGGAGTCTTGTCTGTTTTCTTTGTAAACTGGTGCAACATAACGATTTTATTGCCCACTACGGTACAATAGAAAACCCTTGCAATACCTTCTGATGATTTTAGGCGCAGTTCAAATAGGCCGTCACCCATTGCACGAGTATGAGGCATGCCCAAGTCTGCTCCGTATACCTCCATTCTGTCTGAATAGCGGAGGTAGCGAGCAAGAAAGCCTGATGGAAGTGCAAGTATTTCTGCCTGCACTGAGTCGCTGTAGTAGGTGATTGTCCAGTTCATGTTGAGGATGATAGCATATTTGCTATGAATGGTCTACGGATAGTTTGTTGTAAGGTCTGACGGGGCGCCCGGTTCACCCGCTTCGCCCAGCCTTTCCGGGCGTGGCGGTGTGCAACCGGCTGGTTATCCATTCATTTCGGTTTCAAAAGGTGACTTATGCACAGTTTCTACAAAGTTCAGAAGCCTGCTGATATTCTCAAGGGCATATTCTCTGGTGTCTCGTCCTTCCCATCTGTTTTCAAAGTATTTTTCAAGAAACGGATATTCCGGCTCACCATCTACGTCATAGCGGCAATACTCTTTCCATGCTTCATCAAATTTTTCTCTTTTGTCGGCGGGGAGGTACAGGCGAAAGCGCAGCATAGCCTTAATCTGCTGAGGGAATGTTCTGTTGAGAATGTAGTATACTTTTCCGATTCTATTTTCGTCGGGGTCGGGGTTTTCTCGGCAGTAGTACCTTTGGTCGAGACTCATCAAAGCGTCAAGAAAAGCCTCATGAAAATCGATAGCCGCTTTCTGCATTTCTTTTCGGTCGGAAACCTTTACGGCGTTGAGGTAGCCGATAAGACCTCCAATGGCTGTTCCGAGCAACGTATAGATAGCGGGGTGAATGTCAGGCATAGCTCTTCCTCTTGGTCAACGAGCGATCACGTAGGCGCAATTTTAGGAATTGTCGCTGGTGGTATCTTGGTTCATTTCATCTTTTCTCGATTTGGATAACTTACTATTGAGCGGTTCACGCGCGCACGCACGTGAACCGCTCATCCCTCCAAAGAGGGTGGTTGATCAATCCCCGAAGCAGATCCCGATATCCCGTGCGGTAAGGATAGTGTCACCATCTGTCCTGACCCGTTTTTCTATGCCCAATGCCTCGGCCAGCGGAACCAGGGCGATATCCGGTGATTTGAGCGCAACCATATGATCAAATTTGCCCGCTTCAATGGCCCGCACTGCTGCTGCACCAAAGCGCAGTGAAAGTAGCCGGTCAAAGGTGGTGGGGGAGCCGCCCCGCTGCAGGTGGCCCAGCACCATGGAGCGGGAATCCTTGCCGGTGCGCTTGCTGATCTCTTTTGCCACATAGTCAGCAATGCCGCCCAGCACCACATGCTGGCGTCCGGCCTCACCTTCTCCTTTGCTGATCGCTTCGCCATCTTTGGGCACGGCTCCTTCAGCCACCACGACAATGGCATACTTGCGGCCGTTTAACTCATTTTCCATCAGCTTGTCGCAGACCTTTTCAATATCAAAGGGGATTTCAGGAATCAAAATCACATCGGCATTGCCGGAGATGCCGCTATTTAAGGCGATGAAACCGGCATTGCGGCCCATCACCTCCACCACCATGACCCGGTCGTGGGATTTGGCGGTTGAGTGCAGGCGATCAATCGCCTCGGTGGCAATGCTTACCGCCGTATCAAAACCAAAGGTGATGACAGTACCACCCATGTCATTGTCAATGGTCTTGGGAACCCCCACCACCGGCATCCCTTTTTCTGCAAATTGGTGGGCAATCTCCAGGCTGCCATCACCACCCACCGCCACCAGGGCATCAAAACGCAACCGCTTGAAATTGTCCATGACTCTGTCGGAGACATCGCGCAACTCGCATTCGCCGACAGCGTTGCAGACCGGCATGGAAAAAGGGTTGCCCTTGTTGGTGGTACCCAGAATCGTACCGCCAATGCTGGCGATACCGTCCACTTTTTCAGGTGTCAGGCGGATGATTTCGTCGGTATTAAGCAGGCCGGTATAGCCGGATTTAATGCCGTACACTTCCCATTGGCGGTTGTAGGCGGCCATGGTAACCGCTTCGATCACCGCGTTCAGGCCGGGCGCATCGCCGCCGCCGGTATTGATGCAGATTTTCATCCGTTTTGACATGGGTGACTCCTTACGTAGGTTTTAATTGGTTGACGTTGTGGTGTCGTAACGTTAAAATTCACATGGAGGTAATTGATTATGAATACTGCTGTTAAACGAGCTACGGTGTATTTTGATCCTGCAATGCATCAGGCCTTACGTCATAAATCATTTGAAACATCACGAAGTCTTTCAGATCTGGTGAACGAGGCTGTACGCCAGTCATTGGCTGAAGATGCAGATGATCTGGCAGCCTTTGCCGAGCGTGTGCATGAACCGTTGGTCAGTTATGAAACCATTCTGAAAGAACTCAAGGCTGATGGCCGTCTATAGTATCTTTTTCAAAGAGTCGGTTCGGAAAGACTTGTCTGGTATTGCAAACCATGACCTGAAGCGGATTATGGAACGCATTTCCGCACTTTCAGAGAATCCTCACCCTGCCGGTTCTGAAAAGCTGGTCGGGCAGGATCGTTATCGAATCCGTCAGGGGAACTACCGTATCGTATACTCTGTTCAGGATACCGAGTTGACCGTGTGGGTGGTCAAAGTCGGCCACCGCAAAGAGGTGTATCGGTAATGCCAGGTCTGTATGGGGATTATTGATCCTCAGTACCGTTCCAAAGGGCCTCACTAAAGCCAAGACCACGGGCAGCATACTGCTCCTGCTGGTTCAGGTCGCTCCATTCCTTGTCAGAGCTTGCCGGTGCGTTGTTGTCATCCCAACGATCCTGATCCCACCCCAGTGCGCTCCACAGTTGCTGCTCTGTGGCACTCATGTCCTCCCAGCCTAACTGCTCCCAGATATGTGGATTACTCTGCATATTTCGGACACTCATAATGGCCTCCTTGTGTTCGTCTGAGTTTATTCTTTCTTTCCCATCTTCTTCATCCACTCCATCCGCTCCAGAATATTCTTTTCATAGCCGTGCCCTTTGGGGGCATAGAACTTCCGGCCCTGCAGCCTTTCCGGCAGGTATTCCTGCTGTACATAGCCGCTGCTAAAGTCATGGGCATACTGGTAGCCCCCGTGGTAGCCCATCTCTTTCATCAGCTTGGTGGGGGCGTTGCGGATATGCAGCGGCACCTCCAGTGCGCCGGATTTTCTGACTTCTGACAAGGCTTCGTTGATCCCCATGTATGAGGCGTTGGATTTGGGGGCGGTGGCCAGGTAGGTGACCGCCTGACCCAGGATAATCCGGCCTTCCGGCATCCCCACCATCTGAAAGGCCTGCAGGGCTGAGACCGCCATCTGCAGGGCGCGGGGGTCGGCGTTGCCGATATCTTCAGAGGCCAGGATGATCATCCGGCGCAGGATAAAGAGCGGGTCTTCCCCTGCCTCCAGCATCCGGGCCAGCCAGTAGAGGGCCGCATCGGGATCGCTGCCCCGCATGGATTTGATAAAGGCGGAGATGACGTTGTAATGTTCTTCGCCACCCTTGTCATACAGCAACGCCTTCTGTTGCATCGCCTCCTGGGCGACCTCAAGGGTGATCACGCTATCCAGCGTCAACCCTGCTGCCACTTCAAGGGTGTTCAAGGCCTTGCGGCCATCACCCTGGGCTGCTTCAGCCAGAAAGGCAAGGGCATCGTCTGCAATGGCAAGCTGCAGGCTTCCCAGGCCCTTGTCAGTGTCCTGCAGTGTCTTGCGGAGCAGTGCGGCAAGCTCGTCTGCCTCAAGTTGCTTCAGGCGCAGGACCCGGCAGCGGGAGAGCAGGGGGGCGATGACTTCAAAGGAGGGGTTTTCTGTGGTGGCGCCGATGATGGTGACCAACCCTTTTTCCACGGCGGGCAGAAAGGCGTCCTGCTGGGCCTTGTTGAAGCGGTGGATCTCATCCACAAACAGGATAGTGCGGGTGCCGCTGCTGGCGTGGGTCTCGGCATCCTTAAAGATTTCGCGGATCTCCTTGACCCCGGCCATGATGGCGGAGAAGAAGACAAAGCGTGAGCTGGTTTCATGGGCAATGATATGGGCCAGGGTGGTCTTGCCGCAGCCCGGCGGCCCCCAGAAGATCATGGAGGGCAACCGGTCTGCCTCAATCATGGTGCGCAGGGATTTGCCTGGACCAAGCAGATGTTCCTGACCGCAGAATTCTGCCAGGCTGCGGGGACGCATCCGTTCTGCCAGCGGTGGCGTCAGTGACTGATCAAAAAGAGCGGATTGATTGTTCATTACCAGTGGCGGATTCCTTTGAGTTCTACCGGTTGCGGTTTAATGCCCCAGATGTCGCGGGCATACTCGCCAATGGTGCGGTCACTGGAGAATTTGCCCATGCTGGCGGTGTTCAGGATTGATTTTCTGGCCCATTCATCCGGTATCATGTAGAGCCGATCCACATCTGCCTGGGCATCCATGTAGCTGTCAAAATCAGCCAGCAGCAGGTAGTAGTCGCTGTTCAGCAGGTTGTCCACCAGGGGACGGAACAGTCCCTGGTTGCCGGGGGAGAACATGCCGGATGAAATCTGGTCCAGTACGGTCTTCAGTTCCGGCAGCTGGTAGTAGTAATCCTGCGGGCGATAGCCGGATGAGCGCAGCCCCACTGCCTGCGGGGTGGTCAGACCAAAGATGAAGATGTTTTCTTTGCCCACCTCTTCCATGATCTCGATATTGGCGCCATCCAGGGTGCCGATGGTCAGGGCGCCGTTTAAGGCATACTTCATGTTGCCGGTGCCGGAGGCCTCGGTACCGGCGGTGGAGATCTGTTCAGAAAGGTCTGCAGCCGGGAAGATCTTTTCTGCCAGTGAAACACTGTAGTTGGCCAGAAAGACCACCTTCAGCTGTTGATTCACCGCCGGGTCATTGTTGATTACGTTACCGACTGAGTTGATCAGTTTGATGATCAGTTTTGCTGTGGCGTAGGAAGGGGCTGCCTTGCCGCCAAAGATCACGGTGCGGGGTGGCAGTTCCAGGCCGGGGTATTCCTTGAGCCGGTTGTAACGGGCAACTACCTGCAGGATGTTCAGCAGTTGGCGCTTGTATTCGTGGATCCGCTTGGTCTGGCAATCAAACAGCGAATCCGGCGAGACCTGTATGCAGTTGCGCTGGTAGATATGCTCTGCCAGTTTCTGCTTGTTCATCCGTTTAATATCCATCCAGCGTCTGCGGAATTCACTGTCTTCAGCCAACGGCTTCAGGTTCTGCAGTTGATCCAGATCAGTGGTCCATTTGTCGCCGATCGCCTCGCTGATCAGGTCTGACAGGTGCGGGTTGCAGTGGCGTAACCAGCGACGCTGGGTGATGCCGTTGGTCTTGTTGTTGAAACGCTCCGGCCAGACTTCATAGAAGTCGTGGAACAGGTCATCCTTCAGAATTTCACTGTGCAGGGCAGAAACGCCATTGACTGAATGGCTGGCAACAATGGCAAGATAGGCCATCCGCACCTGCTTTTCGCCACTGTCATCAATGATCGACATCCGCTGCAACCGGGCGGTATCGCCGGGGAAACGGCGTTCCACCTCTTCCAGGAAGCGGCGGTTGATCTCAAAGATAATCAGCAGATGGCGCGGCAGCAGGCGACCAATCATCGGCAACGGCCATTTTTCCAGCGCCTCTTGCAGGATGGTGTGGTTGGTGTAGGCAAAGGTCTTGGTGGTGATCTCCCAGGCTGCCTCCCAGGTCAGTTTGCGTTCGTCAATCAGGATCCGCATCAGCTCCGGGATGGCCAGCACCGGATGGGTGTCATTCAACTGGATCGCCACCTGATCCGGCAGTTCTGCCAGGTTGTCATGCTTTTTGGCAAAGCGGTAGAGGATGTCCTGCACCGTAGCGGAGGCCAGGAAATATTCCTGCCGTAGACGCAGTTCCTTGCCCTCCAGCATATGGTCGGCAGGGTAGAGTACCTTGGAGATGTTCTCGGTCTTCATCTTGGATTCAACCGAGCCGATGTAGTTGCCCTGGTTGAAGAAGTTCAGGTCAAAATCCCGGCTGGCCTTGGCGCTCCAGAGTCGCATGGTGTTGACGGTGTTGTTTTTATAACCCGGTACCGGGAAGTCATAGGCCAGGGCCATGACCTCATAGTAGTCCACCCAGGAACAGCGCTTGGAGCCGTCCCGGTCGGTAAATTCCACCACCCGGCCTTCAAAGCGGATCGGGTGCAGGTGCTCCTGACGGTCAAATTCCCAGGGGTTCTGGTAGCGCAGCCAGTTGTCCGGCACCTCATGCTGGCCGCCATCTTCAATTTTCTGGTAGAACATGCCGTATTCATAGCGGATGCCGTAGCCGTAGGCCGGCAGTTGCATGGAGGCCATTGAATCAAGGAAACAGGCGGCAAGGCGCCCAAGACCACCGTTACCCAGGCCGGCATCCCACTCCACTTCCTGCAGGTCTTCGATATTCAGCCCCAACTCCTTCAGGGCCATATCCCATTCCTCCATCACCCCCAGGTTGATCAGGGCATTGCCCAGGGTGCGCCCCATCAGGAACTCCATTGAAATGTAGTAGACCCGCTTGGAATCATTGATGTAGTAGGATTGCTGGGTGTCTATCCAGCGGGTGGCCAGCAGGTCACGCACGGCATAGGCCAGGGCCAGGTACATATCAGCCTTGGTGGCCGAGTACTTGTCTTTAACCAGGGTATGCTGCAGATGGTAGATAAATGACTTTTGCAGATCCTTGACGGTTGGTTGTGCTACCTGGTCCATGGTGCCCTCGTTGTCTTGGAATATGAATGCAGAAGTATACCGCCCAACCATTGATTGTTCAAGGCGGGCAGTGAAAAAAGAAGGGGGACCTGATTGGTCCCCCTCTGGTTTTGTACTCTGCTTGATTAATCCATAAAAATCAGTTCACGCGGAGAAGCGGAGACGCGAAGAAAGAAAACAGGCTATTACGGCATCATATCGTTTCATTTCATTAGTAGGGTTGTCCCTTGTTCCTATGAAATTATTGGATTTTCTCCGCGAGCTTCGCGACTCCGCGTGAGTAATGCCGTTTTCGGGATTAAAACCCTGCCTACAGTTTAAACCAGCCCACCATCTGCTGCAGTTCATGGGCCAGCTGATCAAAGGCCTCAGAGGTCTGCTTGATCTGCTCAATCGAGCTTGAGAGCTTGCCGGTGATCTGATGGATGGCAAGCATGGAGCGGTTGACATCCTCGGCTGTGGCTGACTGTTGTTCGGTGGCTGTGGCAATGGTCTGCACCATTTCAAAGACCTGCTCCACGTTGCCCACAATCTGATCCATGGCGATCTGGGTGCTGTCAACGGCAGCCACGATCTTGTCAATCGCCTCCCGCTCATGCTGCATGCTGGTTATGGATGAGGCTACTTCAACCTGCATCCCTTTAACCGTGGCAGCGATTTCATCGGCAGATTCTGTGGTGCGCTGGGATAACTGGCGGACACTGTCGGCAACCACGGCAAAACCACGTCCGCTGTCACCCGCTCTGGCTGCTTCAATGGCTGCATTCAGCGCCAGCAGGTTGGTCTGATCAGCGATATCCTTGATCATGTTGACGATCTCGTTGATGGCGGCAGATCGTTCTCCCAGTGCTTCAACCCGGGCAACCGACTGTTTGACAATTTCAGCAAAGTCACCCAGCTCACGGGAGGTAAGGTCAAGGGATTGTTTGCCTTCTGTGGCCAGGTTTTTCATTCTGCCTGCTGCATCAGAGGTGGCCAGTGCATTCTGGGAAACATCCTGAATGGTCTGCACCATTTCGGTCATGGCAGTGACCGATTGTTCGATCTGCGTGGTCTGGCTGGTGGAGTCGTTTTCAAGCTCTCCGGCGGTGTTGGCCAGCTCATCAGCGCTGTTGGCAACCGTTGCGGTTGACCGGGAGATCTTGCCTGCCATCTCCCGCAGGTTGGTAACCATGGTCCCCATGGATGACAGCACCTTGCCAAACTCATCCTTGGTGGAGCGCAGTTGCACCTCTTTCAGATCACCTCCGGCAACATGGTCGGAAACCGTGATCAGCTGGGCCAGCGGTGCTGATACGGATTTAAAGACCCAGGCACCAATTACGATACCGGCAACTGCAGCAGCAATACTGATGATCACCAGCAGGGTAATGCTGGTCTTGACGATCTTGTTGACCGAGGCGATCGCCTTTTCCTGCTCGCCGCGGGCCGTTGAAACCGACTCCTTGCCTTTTTCTGCCTGCTTGATGACGATCTCACGCAGCTTCAATGCTGACTGGACCGCCTTCTGTTCCATCTCGAACCGTTTCTTCAGGGTGGCTACAATACCGCTTTCACTCAACAGCATCCCCTGGATGCCGGTCAGCGCGCCAGCTGCACTGCGCAGCATCTGCAGTTCTCCCTTAACCCCCAGTTTGATCAGGTCTTTTTCCAGCTGCGCAACTGACTTGGATGATTTGGCAAACTCTGCCCGGATGGCCGGTGTTGCCGCATCAATCTCCTGAATGGATTTCAGGGTGAACAGTCTGGCTGAGCCGGCCTCAATGGCCAGACCCTGGCTCATCAGTTCCGAGTTGGCGATCAGAATGCTGTTGGCCTGATTGGATTGGCCAAACATAGTGCCCTGGCGGGCAGCCTCCGCCGTGTACTTTTCTCCAGCCAGGATGGCATCCTGTTCAATAGAAAGGAAGAGGGCGCTCAGCTTTTCGCTGATCTCTCGGCTGGCTGTATCAACTTTGCCTTTGGTGGCGTCATCCTTTTGGGTCAGCCAGGTGCCCTGCAGCTTTTGCAGCTCATCCAGACGCTCTGCCAACAGTTTGATTTCAGTCGCAGAATTCTTTGAGTTTTTGAGATGCTCATTCTGACTCAGCTTGTTGATTGCAGCATTGACCTTGCCCCGGGCAATCAGCAGGGTTGGCCGCTTCTGGGCATTCTGTACCTCGTAAAAGGCCAGTTGCAGGTCTTTCAGCTGCAGACGTGCTGCCTCTACACCACGCAGACGGCTGGAGATCTTGCCTGACTCATCCAGGGCGTTGCTGAATGCCCCTGTACGATTGCCCTGCAGTGCCCGGATCTTACTGTCCAACTGGCGCAGTTTTGCGGTTGCCTCAGCCATCCGTTTGTTCAGATCAATAGAGGCCTTGGCAGCATCATCCTGTGCCTTCAGTTTGCCGTCTGATATTTCAAACAGTTCAGACGCAACTGTGCGTAATGATTCGTGGGTATCCAGCTTGGCGCCACTTGCTGTCAGGCTTTCCAGCTGTTCCTGGGCTGCCTTGACATCAGACAGCGCCTTTCCCGCCTCTGTCTTGAAACTCTGCAGTTCCTGGGGAGTGGCTGCGGCGTTTATCTTGAACAGGGTGGCGGTGGCCCCCTGAATCTCACGCTGGAACTCCAGGGTACGCATCTGGTACGGAGTGCTTTTCTGGGTCAGGTAGGAGAGTTTGCCGCTGATAAAGCGCATCCCGAAAATACTGGTCACCACTACAGTCGCCACGATGCCCAGCACAATGACAATATTAAGGGTAAGTTTGGTTTTTATGGTCATAACGTGAGATACCCTTTTAGCATAAAAGCCATAGAATACAGTTACTTGATCAGTTTAGCGCCGTCACCCTTGATGAATCCTATCAGTTTCTGGATCTTGGCTGAGGGAGCCCCTTTGGTCAGCAGGGTGATGTCACGGGCAACTTCCGGTGATTTAGGCGACCAGATGCTGTCGTCAACAATGGCTGCCGGGCCGATGCCGATCGCTTCAGGGTTGCTCTTGACCTTGTCTTTCACATCTTCAGCAGTGGTTGCATCAAGCACTTCTTTGGTGACCGCAGTGCCACCCAGGGCAACCTTGCTGAACATGCTGTTGGTGCCGGGGATCAGGCTGCCCCAGACCAGCAGAATCGGCATATCCTTGCCGCCCACATCCTTCCAGTTTTGGGTCTTGCCGCTGAAGATCCCCTGCAACTGCTCTTTGGAAAGGGCAGGGATCTTGTTGTCTTTGTGGGTAATGACGACTACGCGGTCCTTGCCGATTACCAGTCCCTGATAGGCGCCGGGGTTTGCCACTGCTACGCCCTCTTTTTTAAGCAGTGTCCACCAGTCATCCAGGGCAAGCCCTGCAGCTGCTGCATCAACGGTCCCTTTGTCCAGTTCAATAAAGGCCTGCTTGGGGCCGTTGGAGATGGTGTTAAGGGTAATGCCACTGGCCTTTTCAAAGGCGGCCCGGATCGGCTTCAGAATGTTTTCTGTCGGGGCAGCTCCAGCTCCGATGCGGATATCTTCGGCAAAGGCGGTGCCAGCAACAAGGGTGAGTGCCATGGCGGTAACAATTCGTTTCACAAGAGAAAAATGCATGGTGTACGTCTCCTTTCGTGGTTGGTGTGAGATTGTTGATTGTTTGAATTGTTTAATAAATCTTAAATAAAACAGCATGTTGTATTTGAGATTACCATATCTGCGCTGCATTTGAATAGCAAATTGCTGATGAACATGGTTGTGAATCATCGGTTGACACCGCAAGCATGAATATATTAGTGTTCATGCTTCTTCCAACCGCTTGATTTGACGATAACAAACAAAGTTTTTGCAGGAGGCTGTGCATGCGTAGTGATATGATTAAGAAGGGTCTGGAGCGTACACCGCACCGGGCATTGCTGAAGGCAACAGGAATTCCCCAGAGCCAGATGGACCGCCCTTTTATCGGGGTTGCCACCAGCTTTACCGACCTGATCCCCGGCCATGTGGGGATGCGTGATCTGGAGCGTTTCATAGAGAAGGGTATCCACAGTGGAGGCGGTTATGCTCAGTTTTTCGGGATCCCCGGTGTTTGTGACGGTATCGCCATGGGCCACAAGGGGATGCACTACTCCCTGCCGACCCGCGAGCTGATTGCCGATATGGTTGAATCAGTGGCAGAGGCCCATCGTCTGGATGGTCTGGTGCTGCTGACCAACTGCGACAAGATCACCCCCGGCATGCTAATGGCAGCTGCCCGTCTGAACATCCCCTGTATCATTGTGACTGCCGGTCCGATGATGAGCGGCAGGGGGGTAGAAGGACGTGCCTATTCCTTTGTGACCGATACCTTTGAGGCGATGGCCCGTTACAAGGCCGGTGTGATTGACGCCAAGGAACTGCAGGTTTGTGAGGATAATGCCTGTCCCGGCATGGGTTCCTGCCAGGGGCTGTTTACTGCCAACACCATGGCGATCCTGACCGAGACCCTGGGGATGTCGCTGCCCCGTTGCGGTACAGCCCTGGCGGTTTCTGCCATGAAGCGGAGGATCGCCTTTGCCTCAGGTGAGAAGATTGTTGAGCTGGTACACAATGATGTCAAGCCACGGGACATCATGACCCGGGCTGCCTTTGAAAACGCCATCCGGGTTGATCTGGCCCTGGGCGGTTCTTCCAACACCGTCCTGCATCTGCTGGCCATTGCCCGCGAGGCCGGTGTGGAGCTGCCGCTGGAGACCTTTGATGTCCTGGCTAAAGAGACCCCGCAGCTGGCCTCCATGAACCCGGCAGGTAAGCACTTTATGGAAGATCTGGATATTGCCGGTGGTGTCTGTGGTGTACTGAAGCAGCTGGGTGACAAGATCATTGATACCCAGACCCTGTTCGGCCTGACCACCCGCCAACTAGCGGCAAGTATTGAAAATGTTGATGAAGAGGTGATTCGTCCCCTATCGGCGCCGGTTAAGAAGGAGGGCGGCATTGCGGTGCTGTTCGGTTCCATCGCGCCGAAGGGGGCGGTAGTCAAGCAGTCAGGTGTGTCGGACAAGATGATGCTGTTTGAAGGCACGGCCCGCTGCTTTGATTCTGAGGAACTGGCCATGGCAGCCCTGATGGATGGAACCATTAAGGCCGGTGATGTGGTGGTTATCCGCTATGAAGGCCCCAAAGGCGGGCCTGGTATGCGGGAAATGCTGGCCCCCACTGCTGCCCTGATGGGACTTGGCCTGGGTGATTCGGTTGCCCTGATCACTGATGGCCGTTTCTCCGGTGGTACCCGCGGCCCCTGTATCGGCCATGTCTCACCTGAAGCTGCTGAAGGCGGTCCGATCGCCCTGATTCAGGATGGTGACCGGATTCTGCTGGATATCCCGAATCGCAAGCTGGATCTGCTGGTTGATGGGGCAACCATTGAGGCCCGTCGCGTCCAGTGGACAGCGCCGGAGCCAAAGATCAAGACCGGCTGGCTGGCCCGTTACGCCAAAGTGGTTACCTCTGCCTATACCGGCGCAGTGACCACTGCTGACTAGGAAACGTTATCCGTTTCCCTACTAACCATTGATTGAAGGAGGAACCTGCCATGAAACGTCTGCTCTCTCTCGCTGCTGCCGCTGTTCTGGCTTTAACTGTCACCGCTTGCAAGACCGATGAATCGGCCCTGCGTGATTCCAGCTCAACCCTGCTGGGTGCCAGAGAGGTCAAAGAGCTTCTGGTCGGTAATACGGTTACTGCAGCAAACGGTGATACCTATTATTTTGACCGTGGCGGTGTCGTGATCGGCAAAGGTTCCTATGGTGAGAAGAATAAAGGCAACTGGAACATCACCCAGGAAGGGCAGCTTTGCTTTAGCAACTGGAATGCAAATTTTGCCCCCAGTGCCTGCTACAAGGTGTTTTTTGACAATGTCAGCCAGCAACGCAAGCTGGTTGATGGTAACGGTGATGTGAAATATACGGTTATTAATATTATAACCGGAAATCCAAATAATTTTTAGACTTTACGAGGTTTTGCATGAAAATGAATGGAGCACGTATCCTGCTTGAAAGCCTGAAGCGTGAAGGGGTGGATCTGGTATTCGGCTACCCCGGCGGCACGGTGATCAATCTGTATGATGAACTGATGAATGTGCGGGAGATCCGCCATATCCTGCCTCGCCATGAGCAGGGCGGAACCCATGCGGCTGACGGCTATGCCCGTGCCACCGGCAAGGTCGGTGTGGCGATTGCCACCTCCGGTCCCGGCGCCACCAATACCATTACCGGTATTGCCAATGCCTACATGGATTCAATCCCGATGGTGATTATCACCGGCCAGGTCCCCACGCCGCTGATCGGCAATGATGCCTTTCAAGAAGTGGATATCATCGGTATTACCCGCCCGATCACCAAGCACAGCTTTCTGATCCGGCATGCCAAGGATATCCCGACCATTGTGCGCAAGGCGTTCTATATTGCCCGTTCCGGTCGTCCCGGTCCGGTGCTGATCGACTTTCCCAAGGATGTTCAGATCAGCCAGGCTGAATTTAAATGGCCCGAGTCAGTCGAGATCCGTGGCTACAAGCCGAACCTGGAAGGTCACCAGAAGCAGGTTGAAAAAGCGGTTGATATGCTGTTTGTTGCCCGTCGTCCGGTTATGTATGTGGGGGGCGGGGTCATTCTTGCCAATGCGGCAGCGGAGTTGACCGAGCTGGCTCGCACCCTGCAGTTCCCGGTTACCACCACCCTGATGGGGTTGGGAGCTTTTCCTGAGAACGATCCGTTGGCGCTGAAGATGCTGGGAATGCATGGCGCCTATGCCGCCAACATGGCCATGACCCACTCAGATCTGATCCTGGCGGTCGGTGCCCGTTTTGATGACCGGGTAACCGGCAAAATCGCCACCTTTGCGCCCCACGCCAAGATTATCCATATCGACGTAGATCCTACCTCAATCCGCAAGAACGTGCGGGTTGATCTGCCGATCGTAGGTGATACCAGGGACGTTCTGGTCAAGATGATTGATTGCCTGAAAGGGCAGACCGAGAAGGTAACTGCCCAGCACAGCGCCATGGAAGCCTGGCATGAGGATATCAGTGGCTGGAAGGCAAAGCATCCGATTTCCTACAAGCAGAGCACCAGCGTGATCAAGCCCCAGTATGTGATTCAGAAGCTGCGCGAACTGTCTGAGGATGATGCCATCATGGCTACTGACGTGGGGCAGCATCAGATGTGGACCGCCCAGTTCTTTGAGTTTAACCAGCCCCGCACCCTGTTGACCTCCGGCGGTCTGGGTACCATGGGTTTTGGTCTGCCGGCTGCCATGGGGGCACAAGCTGCCTATCCCAAGCGCCAGGTGATCTGTGTCTGCGGTGATGGTGGCGTGCAGATGAACATGCAGGAGCTGGCCACCCTGGTGCAGCATCGTCTGCCGGTCAAGATTGTTGTGTTGAACAACAATTTCCTGGGGATGGTGCGTCAATGGCAGGAGCTGTTCTTTGATAAGCGCTACTCCCAGACCTGCCTTGAACTGCCGATGGACTTTGCCAAGATTGCCGAGGCCTATGGCGCCAAAGGACTGAAGGCAGATAAGCCGTCCGAGGTTGAGCAGGTCATTAAAGATGGCTTTGCCCATGACGGTCCGGTGATCATGGAGTTCAAGATCGCCCGGGAAGAAAAGGTGTTGCCGATGGTCCCTGCAGGGGCGTCGCTGAATGAAATGGTGTTAAACGCCTAGGGACTTGGAGGAAACGAGCTAATGCAACATACCATATCGGTTGTGGTTGAAAATGAATTCGGCGTTCTGGCCCGGGTTGCGGGCCTGTTTTCCGGCAGGGGATTTAATATTGACTCGCTTTCGGTTGCGCCAACCAGCGATGAATCCCTTTCCCGTATAACGATTGTCACTAGAGGAGACGATGCGGTCCTTGAGCAGATTACCAAGCAGCTGAACAAGCTGGTGGATGTAATCAAGGTGCTTGATTTCAGCGAGGATAACGCCATTGAGCGTGAGCTGGCACTGATCAAGGTGGCGGCTGAGGACGAAAGCCGGGCTGAAGTCCTAAGGATTGTTGATATCTTTAGGGCAAAAATCATTGATGTTACCCCTAAATCCTACACCATTGAGGCTACCGGCGCCCCGGCCAAGATCAATGCCATCCTTGATCTGTTGCGCCCGTTGGGGCTGAAGGAGTTGGTACGCACCGGTTCGGTTGCCATTGGTCGTGGTGCCAAGGGCTGGAAAGGGTAGCAGTGGGCAGGCGTCGATTGACAGCAGCAGGTAGCTGTAGTATTGTACGCCGTATTTCTTTAACAAGAATACCTGTTAAATTAGATTTTTATACATAACGAGGAGGAAGTAATGAACGTGTATTACGATCGGGATTGCGATCTCGCATTGATCAAGTCGAAGAAGGTTACCATAGTTGGTTACGGTTCACAGGGCCATGCCCATGCCTGCAATCTCAAGGATTCCGGCGTTGATGTGACCGTCGCTCTGCGTGCAGGCTCTACATCTGCCATTAAGGCTCAAAATGCCGGTCTTAAGGTGGCAACCGTTGCCGAGGCAGTGGCCAGCGCTGACGTGATCATGATCCTGACCCCCGATGAGTTTCAATCACAACTGTACCGTGATGAAATTGAGCCTAAGCTGAAGCAGGGCGCAACCCTGGCTTTTGCCCACGGCTTTGCCATTCACTATAACCAGGTTGTGCCTCGTGCTGACCTGGACGTGATCATGATCGCCCCCAAGGCTCCTGGTCATACGGTTCGTTCTGAATTCGTCAAGGGTGGCGGTATCCCTGACCTGATCGCCGTGTTTCAGGATGCCTCAGGCAAGGCCCGTGAAGTAGCCCTGTCTTACGCCAGTGCCATTGGTGGCGGTCGTACCGGTATCATCGAGACCACCTTCAAGGATGAGACCGAGACCGACCTGTTCGGTGAGCAGGCTGTGCTGTGCGGCGGTGCTGTTGAGCTGGTCAAGGCCGGTTTTGAGACCCTGGTTGAGGCTGGTTATGCCCCTGAGATGGCCTACTTCGAGTGTCTGCACGAACTGAAGCTGATCGTTGACCTGATGTTTGAGGGCGGTATTGCCAACATGAACTACTCCATCTCAAACAACGCCGAGTACGGTGAGTATGTCACCGGTCCCAAGGTGATTAACGATGAGAGCCGTGCAGCCATGAAGGAGTGTCTGAACAACATCCAGAACGGCGAGTATGCCAAGCGCTTCATTCTGGAAGGGATGTCCAACTATCCTGAGATGACCGCACGTCGTCGCCTGAATGCTGCCCACCCGATTGAGGTGGTTGGTGGCAATCTGCGCGCCATGATGCCCTGGATCGGCAAGAACAAGATTGTTGACAAGGCCAAGAACTAACCTGCTGTTGTGATTGTACTTTAGACCCCGCTCTTACTGGGAGCGGGGTTTTCTACGTTATGTATAATGGACTATTCATGCGCCCATCCAATGCCCTGATAACCCCTGAAGGATACCCGTTTATCGCCTATAGCGTCGGCCTGTTTCTGCTTCTTGCTGCAGGCACGCTACTGCTAAATTCAGCTGTTTTAGCGTTTCCTGCTGGAATTGCGTTCCTGTTGGTCTTGTTTGTTATTTCCTTTTTTCGTAATCCCGAGCGGACGCCGCCGGTTGATACAACGCTGCTGGTGGCCCCTGCTGATGGCACGATTGTCTATGTTGGGCCGGCAACCCAGGAACATCTGGGGGCCTGTCAGAAGATCAGCATCTTCATGTCGGTCTTTAACGTCCATGTCAATCGCGCCCCCATCACCGGCAAGGTGGTGGAACGTTTTTACAAGCAGGGTAAGTTCTATGATGCCCGCCATGCCGATGCCTCCTGCGAAAATGAGCAGTGCGGTCTGGTAATGGAGCAGGAAAACGGCGTGCGGGTGGCGTTTGTGCAGATTGCCGGATTGATCGCCCGCCGGATTCTCTGTTATGCAGAGGTAGGCGAACAGCTTGAGCGGGGGCAACGCTACGGTATGATCCGTTTTGGATCACGGGTTGATGTCTATCTGCCGGAAGGTCTGGAACCTCTGGTTGCAGTGGGGCAGACAACGGTTGCAGGTGAAACCGCCTTGGTCAGGTTGGGATAGTATCAATAAGGAGCCGACAGCTATGGAGACACCTGAGCAGATAGAGGCGCAGCCTGCGGAAAAGTCTGAAAATATCAGGCGGGGTATCTATATCCTGCCGAACCTGATCACTGCCGGTAGTCTGTTTGCCGGATTTTACAGCATGGTAGCGACCCTGAACGGCAACTACAGTTCAGCTGCGATCTGGATCTTTATCTCGGCCATCTGTGATGGTCTGGATGGCAAGGTTGCCCGGATGACCAATAGTACCAGCCAGTTCGGGGTTGAGTTTGATTCTCTGGCTGACCTGGTGGCCTTTGGTGTGACACCGGGCCTGATGATGTATGCCTGGGCCTTGAAGCCATTCGGTCGTTTGGGCTGGTTGGCGGCATTCCTGTTTGTGGTCTGCGGTGCACTGCGGCTGGCCCGCTTCAACGTGCAGGTCAATACGGTTGAGAGTAAGCGTTTTGTCGGCCTGCCGATACCGGCTGCAGCCAGTATGGTTGCCTCCACCGTACTTCTGTTTAACCATTTCGGCTGGCCAAGTTCTTACAAGAAACTGGCTATTCTGGCCCTGATCTATCTGTTGGCCTTCCTGATGGTCTCCAGCGTCAAGTATTACTCCTTTAAAGATCCCGAACTGATTAAAAGGCAGCCGTTTGGCTTTTTGGTGCTGGCCGTGGTGTTGCTGATCATCATCGTCGCAGAACCAGCCGTGATGATGTTTGTGATCATGCTCAGCTATGTGCTTTCCGGGCCAATAGGGCTGTTGCTTTCCCTGCCCAGGCGCAGGAGGCTTGAAAAGGCGATTCACAAGGGGCATGAAGAGTTATTGCATGATCCGGTGGTTAAAGCAGGGGATGAATCGTAGCGGTACTGCCGGTTTCGGTTATTTCCAGGATAGCATAGGACTTGAAAGGTACCGGAGCAGCCAGGGTGCCGGGGTTAACCAGCAGCAGACCTTCCTGTTCCACTGATTGGGCAAGATGGGTATGGCCGTACAGGACCACATCGACCGCTGCGGCGTGTCCCCGCTCAATCAGCCGTGACAGCCCTGATTTAACACCATAACGGTCACCATGGCAGAGCAGCAGGCGTGCCGTACCAAATTCACAGAGCAGCTCACGTGGCGTGGTTGAGCCAAGGTCGCAGTTGCCAGCAACCTGAAACAGCTGGATCTGATCGTCAACCGCCTCCAGCACCTGAGTATCCTGCTCACCATCACCAAGGTGGATGACCGCGTCACAACGGCCAGCTGCTTCGTGGGCCTGTAACAGGGCGGTCTGATTGCCATGGGTATCTGAAACAAGTAGTATTCGCATTGTGTTAATCTGCCTCGGAAGGCGGCGGCTGCCGCAGGAGTTTTTGTATGTCTACGAAAAAGGTTCTGTTGATTGTAGGCGGTTGTTTCCTTGGTCTGGTACTGCTTTTTGCAGGCAGTATGCTTTTTGCCAAACTGCTCTTTAGTGACAAGGACAAGGGTTTTGTCACAGGACCTGGGATCGGACTGGTTGAGGTCAAAGGGATGATTGTTGACTCAACTGAACCGATCAGGCAGCTCCGCCATTTTGCTAAAAAAGATTCGGTCAAGGCAGTTGTGCTGCGGATTGACTCCCCTGGCGGGGTGGTTGGCCCTTCACAGGAAATTTATGAAGAGGTCCGCAAGCTGGCTGCCAAGAAGAAGGTTGTCGTTTCCATGGGTAGTCTGGCTGCCTCAGGCGGCTACTACATTGCAGCGCCTGCCTCGGTTATCTATGCCAATCCCGGTACCATTACCGCCAGCATCGGGGTGTTGATCAAATTCTCCAATCTGGAAGGACTGTTTGGCAAGCTGGGGGTCAGCTCCACCACCATTAAAACAGGTGCTTTTAAGGATGCCGGTGCGCCGGATCGACCGCTTTCTCCTGAAGATCGGGCCATGTTCCAGGCCTTGATTGACAGTACCCATGAGCAGTTTATCAAGGCAGTGGCTGAAGGGCGTAAACTGCCGGTTGACGAAGTACGCAAGATTGCCGATGGCCGGGTCCTTTCAGGTGAACAGGCCAAGGCACTCAAACTGGTGGATAAACTGGGTAATCTACCCGATGCCGTTGAAGAGGCTGGCCGACTGGCCGGTATCTCCGGTGAACCATCACTTATCCTGCCCCCAAAGAAAAAGGTTAATTTCCTTGAGATGCTGGCTGAAGGGGCAGAGGAGAAATTTAACGGTGTGCTGAGTAAGGCGGCGGTCGGACGAGGCCTCCAAGTCACCTACGAATAGGAGCGGTTCTTTTCCGTTCTGGCTGTGTCAACCTGCGGGATACTTTGTGCGGCGTACTACCCCGTACGCCTCCGCAGTATCCCTTGTTTGCCGCACCAAGAACGAAAAATTCCGCGCTCCTTCAGCTATGGTTCTTGTTTTGCCTACTTCCGTTTCTGCAGCCGTTTGTGGGCCTCAAGCAAGATAGTCTCCGTGGTTTCCCAATTGATACAGGCATCAGTGATGGATACACCATATTTAAGCTGTGAATGGTCAGCCGGTACCTTCTGGTTGCCTTCCTCAAGGTTGCTTTCGATCATCAGGCCGGAGATTGACTGGTTGCCGGCCACCACCTGATCAATGATCTGCTCCAGCACCTCTGGTTGCTTACGGAAATCCTTGTTTGAGTTACCGTGGCTGCAGTCAACCATGATGGTGGGGGTGAGGTTATTCTTTTTCAGGCTTTCTTCAGTGTGGATGATATCTTCAGGCAGATAGTTGGGCTTGCGTGAGCCACCCCGCAGGACAATATGTACATCAGGGTTGCCGGTGGTCTGTACAATGGAGGCGCGGCCTTCACGGTTGATGCCGAGGAAGCTGTGGGGAGCACGGGAAGAGATCATGGCATCAATGGCGATCTGCAGATTGCCGTCGGTGCCGTTTTTGAAACCGATCGGGAAGGAGAGGCCGCTGGCAAGTTCCCGGTGGGTCTGGGATTCGGTGGTGCGGGCACCGATGGCACCCCAGGAGATCAGGTCTGCCACATATTCCGGGGTAATCGGGTCAAGCATCTCGTTGGCCACCGGTACTTCAAGATCGGTCAGGCGGCAGAGCAGGCCGCGGGCAATGCCCAATCCCTTTGAAATGTTGTGTGAACCATCCATGCCAGGGTCATTGATCAACCCTTTCCAGCCTACCGTGGTGCGGGGTTTTTCAAAATAGACCCGCATAACCAGCAGTAACTGGTCATCAACCTTGCGGGAAAGAGCGGAAAGCCGCTTGGCATACTCAACCGCTGCTTCGGTGTCATGGATTGAGCAGGGCCCAACCACCACCATTAGACGACGATCACGGCGTTGCAGGATTTCTTTGATTCTTTCACGGCTACGGGAGACAAACTCCCGACCGGTGTCTGACATGGGGAAGACCTGGCGCAGATCAGCCGGGGCAATAATAGGGGTAATGCCTGAAACTTTCAGGTTGTTGGTCTTGATCATGGCAACGCCTCGCAGCAAGGAAAATGATAAACAAGTACTCTTTCTACTGGATTGGAGTAAAGCTTGTCAAATTCAAACAGGTTTCATGGTACTAAACAGGCGGTGTTTCTTGATCGTGATGGCACGATCAATGTTGAAAAAGAGTACCTCTACCGGGTGGAGGAGTTTGAGTTTACCCCCGGTGCGGTGGAGGCGATCAAGCTGCTGAATCAGGCAGGCTATCTGGTGGTGGTGGTCACCAACCAGTCCGGTGTGGCGCGGGGCTACTATGCTGAAGAGGATGTGAAGCAGCTGCATCTTCATATTGATGCAGTACTTGCATCTCACGGGGCCCGGGTGGATGCCTGGTATTACTGCCCCCATCATGAGCAGGGCCAGCCCCCCTATAATCAGGAGTGCGACTGCCGCAAGCCAATGCCCGGCATGTTACTGCAGGCTGCAGCTGACCATGCAATTGATCTTACCCGTTCCTGGATGGTGGGGGATAAAACGGCTGACATTGAGGCCGGGCAGGCTGCCGGATGCAAACCGGTGTTGGTAATGACCGGCTATGGGGCTGAAGTGGCCGATGAGGTGTCTTCTCAGGTAACGTGCTGTGCAGACCTACTGGCTGCAGCCCACCTGATTGTGGCTGTTTGACAGGGGGTAAGACCCTGTGCTAATGCTATTTTTTTAAATTTATGAAATGAAACCTTGTATGCTCCTGACTTCCTGGAAGAGGAAGTGGCAGAAGGGTGCTCCTTTACCTATGTTTGATTTTTTTCGTAAATATTCATTGCCTATTCTGGTTGTTGTGGGGCTACTCGTCGCACTGATCACCTATTCACTGAATCTGTCCCGGACACGTCAGGCAAACCTGCTTGAACGGGGTGTTAATGGTGCGCTCGCTCCGGCCCAGAAACAGGCAACCCGCAGCGGCGGCCTGTTGGGTCGAATCTGGCATGATTATATTGATCTGGTGGACCTGAAGCAGGAAAACAGCCGTCTCAAGGGCGATATAAAACAGCTGAACAGCGCTTTGGCCGCTGCTGGCGAGGCGCTGCGTGAAAATGAGCGTCTGACTCATCTGCTTGACCTGCGCAAGACGGTTAAGGAACCGACCGTTGCTGCGATGGTAATTGGTGAGGATGTCACCCCCTGGTTTCGCTCGCTGACGATTGATCGTGGTTCCGAGAACGGGATCAGAGAGGGAATGCCGGTCCTTGCAGCCAACGGGGTGGTGGGGCAGACCGTCAAGGTAACGGCCAACTCCAGTCGGGTACTGTTGTTAACCGACCATGCCAGCGGCATTGCCGCCATGATACAGCGTTCCCGTGCCCGCGGGGTGGTCAAGGGACGCGGCGACAACCTCTGCTCACTGGAATTTACCATGCGTGGCGAAGATGTGCAGGTGGGTGATCAGGTGGTCAGCTCTGGCATAGGCGGTATCTTTGCCAAGGGCCTGCCGATTGGTGAGGTGGCCATGGTGAAGAAGGGCGAGTATGGCATCTTCCAGACGGTAACCATCCGTCCCACGGTCAGTACAGCCCATCTTGAAGAGGTGCTGGTGGTTCTGCGAGTACCACGTGATTAAGGGTACGCAGTCATGACCGGTTTTTTGAAGGGGGCACTGGTGGTGTTGGCGCTGGTGGTGCTGCAGACATCAGTGTTGCCCCAGTATCTGACCACACTCTATAAGCCTGACCTGCTGCTGATTCTAATGGTCTTTCTTGCCCTGCGGGCGCCTGTCAGCACCAGCCTCCCGGCTGCGTACGGTCTCGGCCTGTTAAAAGATTGCTTAAGCGGTCTCTACCTTGGTTTAAATGCCTTTTCGTTTTTAATTGTGTATCTGGTGTTAAAAGCCCTTTCTGACCGCCTTTATGTTCAGAATGCACTGTTACTGGTCTTGACGGTTTCTCTCTCCACCCTTGCCACCATGCTGATCAATACCGTCCTGCTGACAATTTTCTCAGAGGCCAGCGGCATATTTTCATCAATGTTGACCGCCATGTTACCGCACCTGTTGATGAATGCCTTTATCGCATCTCTGGTGGCGGTATTTCCTGAATTTGGTCGAGTCAGGATAGCCAAATGATCAAAGGACAGCGCTACGTCAGGGAGCTTGCCCAGCCACGGCAGCGCACTATTCCATTGGCTATCGTGGTGACGGTGCTGTTCTTTCTGCTGTTGTTGCGCCTCTGGTACCTGCAGATTATCAAGGTTGATGACTATCGGACCATGTCAGAGAATAACCGGCTGCGTTTTCTGCCGGTAGCCGCCTCCCGCGGTGCCTTGATGGATCGCAACGGAACGGTAATGGTTAATAACCGTCCCTCCTTCAGTCTGTCGATCATTCCGCAAGAGGTTAAGGATGTCGAAGGAATGCTTGACCGGCTGGCCGCGCTTCTGAAGCTTGACCGGGCTGAGCTGCAGGAACGCTGGGAGAAAACCAAGGGGCGCGCCCGTTACTATCCGGTGGTGATTGCGGTGAATATCACCCAGGACCAGGTTGAGATAGTGGAAGAAAACCGGTTGCGCTTGCCTGGGGTAGAGGTCAGTGTCAAGCCGATCCGGGAATATGCCTTTCAGAATTCAGCTGCTCACCTGCTGGGGTATATTGGTGAGGTCTCTGATAAAGAGTTGGATGCTCCTGCCTACAGTGACTATAACCCAGGTGACTATGTTGGCAAAAACGGCATTGAAAAAGCCTGGGAAAAAGAGTTGCATGGCAGTGATGGCGGTCGGCAGCTTGAGGTTGATTCCAGAGGCCGCGTATTGCGGGTGCTGAGCGAGAGCAGTCCGACCGTTGGCAACAGTCTGGTCCTGACAGTGGACAGCCGGTTACAGCGGACAGCAGAGCAGGCGTTTGGGGGGCAGGCTGGTGCTGCGGTGGTGATGAATGTGAACAATGGGGAAGTGCTGGCCTTTGTCAGCAGCCCTACCTTTGACCCCTCGCTCTTTGCCGGGCGTATTCCGGCAGATATCTGGAAGAAATATCTTGAAGATAAACGTCATCCCCTTGAGAACAAGGCCTTAGCCGGCCAGTATCCACCCGGCTCAACCTTTAAGATGTTGACTGCTCTGGCAGGCCTTGAAGCAGGAGTCATCAATGAAAATACAACGGTACATTGCGATGGCGCCTATGAAATGGGAGGCAGTAAATTCCGCTGCTGGAGCAAGTCCGGTCATGGTAGTGTTAACCTGCGAAAATCGTTGAAGGAGTCCTGTGACGTCTACTATTACCATCTGGGCGAAAAGCTGGGGGTTGACCGTATTGCGGCGATGGCCGAGCGTTTTATGTTGGGAAAAGAGCTGGGTATAGGGCTGCAAAATGAAAAGAAAGGGTTGGTTCCCAGTACTGCCTGGAAGTTGAAGCGCTTTGGTAAAAAATGGTTTCCCGGTGAGACCCTGCCGGTGGCCATTGGGCAGGGCTATGTCCTGATGACACCGATTCAGCTGGCCTCCATGGTGGCGACGGTTGCCAATGAAGGGACCATTTACCGGCCACATCTGGTCAAGAAGGTGGTTGATCCTGATGGCAAAACCATTAAGGAATTTACTCCTGAAACCATTGGTACCACCGGTATAGCTCCGGCCTCGTTCAAAAAAGTGAAGCAGGGCCTCTACGCTGTTGTCAATGATCCTGGTGGAACCGGTGCCAATGCCCGTTTATGGGATCAGAAGGTGGCTGGCAAGACCGGTACATCCCAGGTCGTAAAACTGGGGGAAGACCGTAAAAAAGCCCGCAAGTATGAACATATGGATCATGGTTTGTTTGTGGCCTTTGCCCCCTACGACAAGCCGGAGGTTGCCGTGGCCGTGGTGGTGGAACATGGCGGTGGTGGCGGTGCGGTAGCAGCTCCGATTGCCGGCAAGATCCTGCGTAGCTACTTTGATCTACAGAAACCGCCTCCAAAACAGAAACCCGCCGAGAAGGAAGAGCAAGAACCGGCAGAAACGCCTGTCAAACGGCAGGAAATGCCGGCTGAGAGAGAGACTGAAGAGTGATTGACCGTCGTCTTGTAACCAACTTTGACTGGACCCTGATCGGTCTGGTCAGCGCCATCTGCCTGATGGGGGTGCTGAATATCTACAGTGCCTCGGCAGCCTATAAACTGGGCGGCGCGCCCTACTACATCAAACAGCTGAACTGGATGGCCTTTGGACTGCTGCTGTCACTGGTGGTGGCAAGTCTTGATTATCATATCCTTGAAGACTTCTCCTACTGGTTCTACGGTTTTCTGGTGCTGCTCCTGATTGCGGTGCTTTTGGTGGGCAAACGCTCATTGGGGGCAACCCGCTGGCTTAACCTCGGTTTTTTTACCATTCAGCCCTCAGAATTGATGAAGATTGTCATTGTGATCACCTTTGCGCGCTTCTTTAACAATTTTCATTCGGTAGGGGGGCTGACGGTCAAAGAGATGCTGATCCCGCTGGGGTTGCTGGCTCTGCCTACCCTGTTGATCATGAAACAACCTGATCTTGGCACTGCCACTCTGGTGGTGATGATTGCTGTTTCCATGGCTTTCTTCATCGGGTTCCGCTGGGCCACCATCGTCACTTTTGCCTTGGTTACGGTGCCGCTTTTCTGGTTTACCTGGGCTGTCTACATGAAGCCGTATCAGAAAAACCGGGTGCTTGATTTTATCAATCCCGAGCGTTCCCGGTTGGGCAGCGGGTATCATATTATTCAAAGCAAGATTGCGGTTGGTTCCGGCGGTTTCTGGGGCAAGGGCTATGTCAAAGGCACCCAGGCCCAGCTGCGTTTTCTGCCAGAGCAGCATACTGATTTTGCCTTTTCTGTCTTTGCAGAAGAATGGGGCTTTTTCGGCACCTTGATCCTGATCTTGCTCTACCTCTGTCTGATCCTTTGGGGGCTGAATATCGCCCGGCGCTGCAATGATCGACTTGGCGGCCTGCTTGCCGTGGGGGTCACGGCAATGCTGTTCTGGCATGCGGTAATCAACATCGGCATGGTGATCGGTCTCTTTCCGGTGGTGGGGGTGCCGCTGCCGTTCTTTTCCTATGGTGGCACCTCCATGATTACTTCCATGGTCGGTGTCGGAATTTTACAAAGTATCAGCATGCGACGGTTTATGTTTTAATATTTTTGTGGTAAAGTTCATCGGTTTCACCATCCACACGTCATAAAAACCTGGAGATACACAATGATCAGCAGTCTGATTCGCAAGGTTATCGGCAGTAAAAACGAACGTGAACTGAAACGGCTTTGGCCGATTGTTGCCAAGATAAACAGCCTTGAACCACAGATGCAGGCTCTGTCCGATGAGGCTCTGCGGGGTAAGACCGCCGAGTTTAAAGAGCGTTACAGCAAGGGCGAGTCTCTGGACTCCATGTTGCCCGAGGCGTTTGCGGTCTGCCGTGAAGGTGGCCGTCGTGAACTGGGGATGCGCCATTTCGATGTGCAGCTGATCGGCGGTATGACCCTGCATAATGGCAAGATCGCTGAAATGAAGACCGGTGAAGGTAAGACCCTGGTGGCAACCCTGGCGGCCTACCTGAATGCCCTTTCCGGTAAAGGCGTCCATGTGGTGACGGTCAACGACTACCTGGCACGGCGTGACTCGGAATGGATGGGGCGGCTCTATGGTTTTCTGGGGCTGACCACCGGTGTGATCCTGCATGGCCTGACCGATGAAGAGCGGCGTGAAAACTACGCTGCGGATATCACCTACGGCACCAACAACGAATTCGGGTTCGATTACCTGCGTGATAACATGAAGTTCTCGCTGGAGGATTATGTGCAGCGTGGCTTTAACTTTGCCGTAGTTGACGAGGTTGACTCGATCCTGATCGACGAAGCCCGTACCCCGCTGATTATCTCCGGCCCCACGGAAGAATCCACGGACAAATACTACGTCATCAACCAGATTATTCCCCGCCTGGTTCTGGGCGAGGTCAAAGAGGTTGAGGCCAATACCATCTCCGGTAAGAAAAAGACCTACACCGGCGATTACACCATTGATGAAAAGGCCAAGAGTGCCACCCTGACGGAACAGGGTGTTTCCAATGTTGAAAAACTGCTCAAGATCGAAAACCTGTACGACCCGCGCAATATCGAGACCTTGCACCATGTTAATCAGGCTCTGCGTGCCCACGCCATGTATAAGCGGGATGTGGATTATGTGGTCAAGGATGGCGAGGTGCTGATCGTTGATGAATTTACCGGCCGTCTGATGCCTGGCCGTCGCTGGTCAGATGGTCTGCACCAGGCGGTTGAGGCCAAGGAAGGGGTGCGGATCGAGAGTGAAAACCAGACCCTGGCCACCATTACCTTCCAGAACTATTTCCGGATGTATGCCAAGCTGTCCGGCATGACCGGTACGGCTGATACTGAAGCAGAAGAATTTCACAAGATCTACAAGCTGGATGTGACGGTGATCCCCACCAACCGTCCGCTGCTGCGCCCAGACTACCCTGATGTGATCTACAAGACTGAACGTGAAAAGTTTGACGCGGTTATCAAGGATATCAAGGAACATTACGAAAAAGGGCAGCCCTGTCTGGTGGGTACCATTTCCATTGAAAAATCAGAGGTGCTGTCCGAGCTGCTGCGTAAGCAAGGGGTGCCACACTTTGTCCTGAACGCCAAGCAGCATGAGAAAGAGGCAGAGATCGTTTCCCAGGCCGGCCGCAAACAGGCGATCACCATTGCCACCAACATGGCGGGCCGTGGTACCGATATCGTGCTGGGTGGTAACCCAGACAGCCTGCTGAAACAGTGGAAACTGACCAACCCAGAGGTCACTGAAGAGCAGACAACCGCCATGCTGGCGCAGTTTAAGCAGCAGTGTGCCACTGAGCATGATGAGGTGGTGGCCCTGGGCGGTCTGCATATTATCGGTACCGAGCGCCATGAATCACGCCGGATTGACAACCAGTTGCGGGGCCGTTCCGGTCGTCAGGGGGACCCCGGTTCATCACGGTTTTACCTCTCACTGCAGGATGACCTGCTGCGGATCTTCGGTTCCGAGCGGGTTGCCAAGATCATGGACTTCCTCAAGATTGAAGAGGGAGAGGCGATCACCCACAGCATGATCAACAAGTCGATTGAAAATGCCCAGAAAAAGGTGGAAGCCCACAACTTTGAGATCCGTAAGCACCTGATCGATTACGATGACGTCATGAACAAGCAGCGTGAGGTGATCTACACCCAGCGTCGCGAAATCCTGGCTGGTGAGGATATCCGCGAGAGCTTCCTTGAGATGCTGGATGACACCATCGGTGATATCGTCAAGGCCTATGCCTTTGAAAAGGATGCACCGCTTGAGTGGGATTGGGAGTCGCTGTCCGAGACCGTCTTCCGCTGCTTCTCGCTGCAGTTGGAGCTGACTCGTGAGATGATCGCCCGCCTGAATGCCGATGGCCTGCAGGCCATGCTGAAGGAGCAGGTCCACGCCATTGTCAACCGCAAGGCTGAAGACCTTGGCGATGAGCTGATGGATCATCTGATCCGGGTGGTGATGCTGCAGGCGATTGACGTACACTGGAAAGACCACCTGCTGAATATTGACCATCTTAAAGAAGGGATCGGCCTGCGCAGCTATGGCCAGAAGGATCCCAAGCAGGAGTACAAGAAAGAGGCCTTCCACCTCTTTATGGAGATGATCATCCGTATCCGAGAGGAAACGGTTGAGAAGGTCTTCTGGGTTCAGATTGAGAAAGAAGAAGATATTGATGAGCTGGAAGAAGAACAGGTGGAGCGTAGCCGCAAGATGTTCCAGGCCATTACGGTTAATGACGATGAGCATCCTGCCGAGCCCGCCAAGAGCAAGAAAAATGCGGGTCGTAATGAGGCGTGTCCCTGTGGTAGTGGCAAAAAGTACAAGAAATGCTGCGGCAAGTAATAAAAAGGTGATTTAACGCAAAGACGCAGAGATGCAGAGAACCCTGAAACTGAAAGAATCTATAAAAATGAGTTGTTTTTCTCTGTGCCATTGCGTCTCTCTTTTTTCTTTGCGTTAAAAATTGGGTCTTGATTTTTTAGGGGTTGATGATGCTCAAAGGTTTTCAGTTTTCTGCTGTTGAGGCGGCTATAAAAAAGCCGGGTCGTAAGGATCTGGCCCTGATCTTTTCCGAGGCTCCGGCAACGGCTGCAGCGGTCTTTACCACCAACGCGGTCAAGGCGGCCCCGGTGCTGCTCTCTGCTGAACGGATTGCCGGTGGTAAGGCCCAGGCACTGGTGGTTAACAGCGGTAATGCCAATGCCTGTACTGGCGCCCAGGGGATGCTGGATGCCCAAAAGACCAGTCAGATACTGGCAGCAGGGTTAGGCATTGCAGAAGAACTGGTGCAGATCTCTTCCACCGGCGTGATCGGTGTGCCGTTGCCGATGGATCGCCTGACCGCTGCCATTCCCGCTCTGGTGGCTGGTTGCGGCAGTGCGGGAATTGATGACCTGGCTGCAGCCATCATGACCACTGACACCTTTCCCAAGGTTGCCCAGCGGAGCGGCAGTGCAGGCGGTGTCAGCTATACCGTGGCCGGGGTTGCCAAGGGGGCTGGTATGATTATGCCCAACATGGCCACCATGCTCTCCTTTGTGTTGACTGATGCGGCGATTGATCCTGCCCTGATCGACCGTATCTTCCGTTCCAGTGTTGATCGCTCCTTTAACGCCATTACCATTGATGGTGACACCTCTACCAATGATACCTGTCTGCTGATGGCCAACGGCGCTGCCGGAACGCCGGTAATCGCTGCAGGGACACCTGAGGCTGAACAGTTTGCAGGATTGCTTGATGAAGTGCTGTTGGATCTGGCCAAGCTGATTGTCAAGGATGGGGAAGGTGCCACCAAGTTTGTGGAGATCCGCATCAGCGGTGCTGAGTCTGATGCCGATGCCAAGCGGGCTGCCATGGCGGTTGCCAACTCATCGCTGGTCAAGACCGCCTTCTTTGGGCAGGATGCAAACTGGGGCCGGATCTTTGCTGCCGTGGGCTATTCTGGCGCCAAGGTCAACCCTGATCTGCTGGCACTCTGGTTTGATGATGTCTGTATGGCAAAATCCGGTATCTTCAGCGGCGGTGATGCCGAGGCCAGAGGTACTGAAGTGTTGCGTAAAAAAGAGTTTAGCGTGCAGGTTGATCTTGGACTGGGGCAGGGGAGTGCAACGGTTTACACCTCAGACCTGTCCCACGAATACGTCAGTATCAACGCTGATTATCGTACCTGATTCCCTACGGGAGGTAGCACGATGAAGAAGCTGCTATCGGTTCTGTTCGCACTGCTTGTGGTTGCCATGGCTGTCCCGCTCTGGGCCGGATCGCTCAGTATCACGGAGTTGGCAGTCACCACCAAGGTGTCAAAGGGCAAGCCGATTGACGCAGTTCATCGTATTTCCCACCACACGGTCAAGACCCTGTACTGCTTTACCCGTACGGTAAGCGATGACTCTGGTGAAACTAGTATTAAGCATGTCTGGCTGCGTGGTGGTCAGGTGGTTAAGGAAACTACCCTGCCGATTAAAGGAAAACGGTGGAGAACCTACAGTTCTCTGCCTGTTGATGCCTCAACGGTTGGCAACTGGCGGGTTGAGGTACGGGACGCAGCTGGTGTCCTCATAAAAACAGTGGAGTTCAGGATACAGTAAATGATGATCAATACCGTAATTTCAAGCCGCCTGCTGGGCGGCTTTTTTCTGCGCCTTAGCCTGAATATTCTGATGCTGCTCAGTTGTAGTCTGGCTGTCGTTGCTGTTGAAACAGCCCATGCAGAGCAGGATCTGCTTCAGGAACTAGGGCGTACTGCAGTGCTTGATACCATGCTGCAAAATGCGGTCAGACAGGGGTTGATCAGTGGCGCAGTGGTGCTGGTGGGCAATCAGAATGGTACGCTCTATACCCATGCCGCAGGGCGTGCCGGTTTTGAATCCGCTTCCCGTCCGCTTACGGTTGGGACGGTATTTGATATCGCCTCCCTGACCAAGGTCTTTGCCACGACACCAGCAGTTGTCAGACTGATGGATCAGGGCTCGCTTTCGTTGCTGGATCCGCTTTCCCGTTGGTTTCCTGAGTTTGCGGGCAAGGAGATAACGGTATTGCACCTGCTGACCCATACCTCGGGCTTGCATGACGGTATGCTGGATCCGTCTGCGCCGCTGGAAAGTGCCATCAGTCGCGCAGCCTCACAGTCATCTGACAAGCCAGGTACCCGCTTTCAGTATGCTGATATCAATTTTATCCTGCTGGGCAACCTGGTGCGCAGGATCAGCGCCTTTGGTCTGGACAGTTACTGTCAGGACGCCTTCTATCAGCCTTTAGGCATGGTACATACAGGATTTAACCCGGCAGCAAATGGCAATACTGCAGCAACCCTGGGGGGGCGCAACGGCGTCCTGAAAGGCGTTGTCCAGGATCCGAATGCCCGCTTGTTGGGAGGGGTGGCCGGACATGCGGGGCTGTTCAGTACGGCAGAAGATCTGGGGCGCTTTGCCAGAATGCTGTTAAATGGTGGTGTGCTGGATGGTCGCAGGGTGCTTTCATCACGGGCGGTTGCCCAGATGACCGCCCCCTATTTTTTTAGAAACGGGAAGATTGTACGCGGGCTTGGGTGGGATAGAGAGTCACCCTTTTCTGCACCCAAAGGTGCACTTTTTTCTGAGGTTTCCTACGGACACACCGGCTACAGCGGCTCTTCGGTCTGGATTGACCCGGAAGCAAATCTGTATGTTGTGCTACTGACAACCAGGCTGGATTACCGTAACAGGCGTGGTTTTAACCGGTTGCGTAGTGACATCTCGACCCTTGCAGCAGCCCTGTTTGCGCGGCATGAAAAGGCGGCTGCTGCACAAATGCCCCAAAATACTGGGCCTTGACACCTGCTGGACCGTATGTTAGTGTCTTCCACGTTTTGTGCCAATTCTTCTGTAGCGCATCATCAGCAATCCTTGCGGGGAGGGACCGATGGGCAGCATCTCAATACTTCTGGCCGATGACAGTATTACTATCCAGAAAGTCGTCGGAATTATTTTCGGGTCTGACGACTATACCCTTACCGTTGTTGATAACGGCAAGGCAGCCGTGCAGAAAGCACAGGAACTTCAGCCAGATGTATTGCTGATAGATGCCCTGATGCCGGGCATGAGCGGCTACGAAGTCTGCGAGGCAATCCGTAAGGATGCCGCCCTTGCTTCCAAGCCGGTTCTGCTTTTAACCGGATCCTTTGAGCCGTTTGATGAGGATAAGGCCCGTCAGTGTGGTGCTGATGACCATATTGTCAAGCCGTTTGAATCCCAGCAGATTGTGGCCAAGGTTCAGGAACTGTACCAGCTTGGTCTTAATCGTGCTGGTGGCGTTGCAGTTGCTGCCCCGGAGGTTGCGCCTGCTGTTTCTCCGGTTGAAGCAACCATCGCGGAAGAACCGTTTGCCTTTGAACAACCGGCCTCACCCTTTGCAGACATTCCTCCTGTGGCTGAGCCTGTGGTCGCCTTTGAACCGCCTGCTGCATCCTTTGCCGCCCCTGCGTTTGAACCTGAGCCAGTTCGTTCACCGGATGATCCCTGGGGTGCCTTTACCCAGCAGCCTGCTGCTGTAACTGCGGTTGAGGAAACGTTTGTTGCTCCTTCTGAGCCAACTCAACCTTTTGTAGCTGAAGTAACTGCTGCAGCACCTGCAGTGCAGCCTCAGGATGACAATATCGGTGCTTCATGGGTACCGGTTGAGGAACAAACCTTTGAGTTCCGTGAAGAGCCTGCAGAAGAGGTGTCAGCACCTGCTGCCGCTTTCACTGCTGCTGCCTTTGAACCGGTAACCGCCGTTGAACCAGTTGTTGAGCCGGTTGCTGAACCGCCTGTCCTTGCTGCTGCTCCCGAGATCGCTCCAGAACTTCCGGCTATTGTTCCTGCTGCCGGTGCTGTTACTCTGACTGATGAACAGTTGAAGGAGGCCCTTATGGCTGCATCAAAAGAAACTATTGAGCGGATTGTCTGGGAAGTGGTGCCTGATTTGGCAGAGGCGATGATCAAAGAAGCCATTAAGCGGATCACTGAAGCTAAATAAGCGTGAACATATACTGGTTGTAAATGGGGATGGCAACATCCCCATTTCTGTTTGAAGAGGAGAGAGCAGATGATCAGACAGGCCATCGCTAAAGTGGTTGAACTACATGATCTGGGTGAAGGAGAGATGATCGAGGTGATGAACCAGATCATGTCCGGTGAATGTACCCCTGCCCAGATCGGATCTTTTATCACGGCCCTGCGGATGAAGGGTGAAACCATAGAAGAGATCAGTGGCGCTGCCCGGGTCATGCGGGAGCGGGCCACCCCGATCCGGGTTGGCCGCAACGTGCTGGATATTGACCGCGACGATATCAACCTTGATCAGGAAACCATTCTTGATGTGGTCGGTACCGGCGGTGACGGCACCAACACCTTTAACATCTCCACCACCGTATCCTTTGTTGTCTCGGCCTGCGGCATCAAGGTTGCCAAGCATGGCAACCGTTCCGTCTCCTCTGCCTGTGGTAGTGCCGATGTCCTTGAAAAACTTGGTATTAACCTGGATGTCACCCCGGAGCAGGTTGAGTGTTGTATCAATGAGATCGGTATCGGCTTCCTGTTTGCCCCGGCCCTGCACGGTGCCATGAAACATGCCATCGGCCCCCGCCGTGAGATCGGCATCCGCACCATCTTTAACATCCTGGGGCCGTTGACCAACCCAGCCAATGCCGATTGTCAGGTGATGGGGGTATATCGGGAAGAGCTGGTTGAAAAAATGGCCGGTGTGCTGCACCGCCTTGGCTGCAAGCGCGGTTTTGTGGTGCATGGAAGGGATGGTATGGACGAGATCACCCTGACTGGTGAAACCGCCGCTGCGGAAGTCACCTCTGAAGGTGTCAGGCTGTTTACCATCAGCCCTGAAGAGTTCGGCTTTACCCGCTGCAGCATGCAGGCGCTGAAAGGGGGCGATGCCGTTGCCAACGCCGCCATTGTCCGCTCCATTCTTGCAGGAGAAAAAGGGCCACGGCGTGAGATTGTCCTCTTAAATGCAGGCTTTGCTCTGGTGGCTGCCGGTCGTTGTGCCACGGTAGCTGAAGGCATACACCTGGCTGCTCATGCCATTGATTCCGGCGCTGCCGGCATACAGCTGGAGAAGCTGGCCACACTCACCAATTAAGAGGGACACGATGAGCTCTACCCCTGATATCCTGAAAACCATTGTAGCCCACAAACAAGAAGAGGTCGCAGCAGCACGTCTGACAGCCTCACTGGATGAGCTGAAGATCAGGATCTCTGACCTTGAAGATACCCCCCGTGGCTTTGAACGGCACCTGCGGGAAGCGGTTGCTTCGGACTGGACCGCCATCATTGCCGAGGTTAAAAAAGGCTCCCCCAGCAAAGGAATCATCCGCGAGGATTTTGATCCGCTGGAGATCGCCGAGATTTATCAGAACAACGGCGCCACCTGTCTTTCCGTCCTGACCGATGAAAAGTTCTTTTTAGGCCATCTGCGTTTTTTGGCCCTGATCCGTGAACAGGTCGGTCTGCCGATGCTGCGAAAAGACTTCATTATTGATCCGTTTCAGGTCTATGAAGCCCGTGCCGCCGGTGCTGATGCTATCCTGCTGATCGCCTCTATCCTGGAGCCGCAACAGATTGTTGATCTGGCCGGTATTGCCCGTTCCGTTCATCTGGACATTCTGCTGGAAGTCCATGACGAAGCGGAGATGGAGGTCGCCTGCAGCACCGACATCGGTCTGATTGGTGTCAATAACCGCAACCTGCGCAGTTTTGTCACTGATCTGGGTACCACCGAGCGTCTGGCAAAAATGCTGCCTGCCGGGCGTCTGTTGGTGGCTGAAAGCGGCATCAACAACCGGGCTGATATTGAACGTCTGCAGGCTGGCGGCGCCGGTGCCTTCCTGGTGGGTGAATCCCTGATGCGGGAAGACGACATCGGTGCAAAATTGCAAGAGCTGCTCTCCTAGTAACTGCACCATGTCGATTGTTCACGTTGTCTTCAATCCAACTTCAGGCAGCTACTCCTCCCGTAAGGCAGAACAGATCCTCACCCAACTCAGGGCTGTCGGGCTTGATCCGCAGCCCCTGCTTCCCCAAACATTAGCCGAATCCATGCAGGCGGTTGCAGAACTCTGTAAACAGGCCATACCACCTACCATCATCGCTGTCGGTGGTGATGGAACGGTCAACACCGTTATCAACAGCATGCCCCAAGGCAGTGCTACCCTGGGTATCATCCCATTGGGCACCGCCAATGTCATGGCCCGAGAACTGGGCATCCGTTCGCAGCAGGATGCCATTCAACGGATAGCCCGTGGCACGGTACGGCCTTTCTCTGTAGGTGAAGCCAGCTCAACTGCCGGAGTCAGGCGTTTTGTGCTGATGGCCGGTATTGGTGCAGATGCAGCAGCCGTGGCAGATGTCCGCTCCTCTGAAAAACGGTTGCTGGGCAAGGGTGCCTATGTCCTGGCAGGCCTGCGTCGCTGTCTTGATTGGGATAACCGCCTGATAACCGTTAGCTGCGGCGGACAAACACGCCGCTGCAACAGCCTGATAGTTGCCAATGCCTCCCACTATGCCGGTCCCTATCGTCTGGTTCCCCAGGCGGGTCTGTTTAACCCTCAGCTGATGGTTGCGCCTCTGCCTTTTAGCGGTCCGCTGGGTATGCTTCGTTTTACTGCCGCCCTTTTTCTGCGGGGCAGCTATGCAGCACCAGATGCTTTTGCCAGCGGGGGAGACACAATCAGTATTACCGGCGATAAACCGGTGCAGCTGGATGGTGATTCCTTTGGCGCTGCACCGCTCACCATCCGCCTGATACCTGACTTTAATAACCTGATCGTGTAACACCATTCAGCCCGTCATCCAAAAATGACGGGTTTTTTCTTAACCTGATTTCAAAATGACATATTTGGTCGTACTGCTATGGTAGGGTGAAGCTATGGAAAGAATTGTTGTTGTAGATACTGAAACCACCGGCCTTTCAGTCAGAAACAAGGACTGGTTCTGGATGTTTCCAGTGTCGAAATCGCCAGGAGCGCCCGTCCCACGTGGGCGGGCGAGGATTGAAAATTCCGGGCGCCCGGAATTATTGCCTAACTAACCGATTTGTAATTAATTGTTCTTAAAACGGTCCTGTTTTTTTGCTGCGGGGTAGTTCCATGATGTCTCGGATGGATGTTACTGGAAACGCTGTCAGCGCTTGTAGAGATTGAAAGGGTTTGCAGCGAAAGGCAAATCCCCCCTGGCCCCCCTTTGCCAAAGGGGGGAACTGTTAATGACCGGCATCGTTTGCATTGGAGGAGCAGCAAGTAGCTTGACTTTTTAATCTTTTATTAGGTAGTCTGTAACTACATTGTAGTTACGTGGAAGGGGGGTATATGCTTGCACAACTTGTTTCCATAGGAAATTCAAAAGGTGTACGAATACCTGCAGCATTGCTACGCCAATACGGTTTAAGCGACATGGTTGAGCTGCTGCCGGGTAAAGATGAGATTACCATTCGTCCGGTACAAGGCTCGCCCCGTGAAGGCTGGGATCAGGCTTTTGCCGCCATGCATACTGCTGGAGATGATGTGCTGTTACTTGACGATATGCTGGATCAGGAGGACTGGGAATGGAGCTGAAACAGTACCATGTCTATCTGGTCAATCTTGATCCAACCATTGGCCATGAAATTCAGAAGACACGGCCTTGCTTGATTATCTCTCCTGATGAAATGAACCGGCATCTGCAGACTGTTATGATTGCCCCCATGACCACTAAATCCCATAATTACCCAAGCCGCGTATCGCTTACTTTTACCGGTAAACAAGCCTGGATCGTGCTTGATCAAATCCGTACGGTAGACCGCAGGCGCTTGGTGAAAGAACTGGGTAAGATAACCGCCCCGCAGACTCAGAAGGTGAAGGCTGTTCTCAAAGAAATGCTGGTTGATTAACGCAAACATTAGTCCCCCCTCTGTTCCTGTACGTTCGGCGAAATTCGTTTTTTTGAGGTCAATCCCATGTTCAACAAGCAACTTCTTATCAACCGTCCCCGTTTGATGCTGATCATTCTGGTCTGTATTTCAAGTCTGATCTATCTGGTTGATTATCTGGTGGATGGCAGCCTGAAGGAGGTTACCACCAGCTTCCTGGGGAACCTGGCCTTTCTGCCGATCTACATTATTGTGGTGACGTTGACCATGGAGCAGTTGTTAAAGGAACGTGAACGCCAGACCCTGCGCCGCAAATTGAACATGGTGATCGGTGTCTTTTTTAGTGAGGTGGGAACACGTCTGTTTCGTGAGCTGGCAACTGCGGTGGTGCATCATGAACAGTTACGGGCTTCATTGCTGGTGACGCCGCAATGGAAGGATACGGATTTTACTGCGGCTCTTGCATTTCTTGGTTCGCACGATATCAGGATTGATGCTGCTGGTTCTGGTCTGGATATTGAACAGCTGAAACAGTTTCTGGTGGGGAAGCGCAGTTTTCTGGTGGGGTTGTTGGAGAACCAGAACCTGCTGGAGCATGAGGCGTTTACCGACCTGCTCTGGGCGGTATTTCACCTGGTTGAGGAACTGGATGCCCGCGAATCTCTGGTGGAAATTCCTCAGGCAGATGTTGAGCATTTGAATGGCGACATTAAGCGTGTTTTTGGCTATCTTTCCCGTGAATGGGTGTTGTATATGCAGCATCTGAAGCTGGATTACCCCTACCTTTTTTCACTGGCCGTGCGGATGAATCCGATGGCTGAGCAGGTTTCGCCCCACCTTTATTGACCTGCATCAAGTTATTGAAAGTCGTTTTCAAAAGGCCTTGACCATGCATGTCCATTCTGCTATTGATAACAAAAGTCAGATGGGGGCGTGTCATGATCCTGGAAAAGAAAAAAACGTTTAATGCCTTTGCCGCCCGGCAAGGGCTGCGTTCAACTCGCCAACGAGATGTTATTCTGGATGTCTTTCTTGCTACCCATGAACATTTAAGTGTTGAAGAGCTGTATCTGAAGGTGAAGGCCTCCCAGCCCGGCATCGGTCAGGCCACGGTCTATCGTACCCTGAAGCTGTTTGTGGAGGCCGGGCTGGCCCGTGAGATGATGCTGCCGGATGGGCAGACCCGCTATGAACATCAGCTGGTGGGCGAGCATCATGATCACCTGATCTGTACCGGCTGTAACGCCATTATTGAGTTTGAGGATGAGCAGATTGAGCAGTTGCAACGGGATATTGCCAAGCGCCACGGGTTTAGCCTGACGGCCCATAAGATGCAGCTGTACGGGCTCTGTCCAACCTGTTTACGTGCAACGGCGTAAAGTTTTATCGGCTTGATGAAAATGGCTTTCACTACAAGGAATAGACGATGTCAGCTTCAGCAGTAACTCCAGATACTCCTCAATCCCTTCGCCGGGTTGCTCTGGTGGGTAACCCCAATGTGGGCAAGAGTGTGTTGTTTAATGCCCTTACCGGCAGTTATGTCACGGTTTCCAACTATCCCGGCACCTCGGTTGAGGTGTCACGGGGAAACGCCACCATAGCGGACGAGGCTTGGCAGGTGATTGATACCCCCGGTATGTATGCCGTGCATACCATTACAGAGGAGGAGCGGGTTGCCCGCGAGATCCTTCTGAATGAAAAACCTGATGTGGTGCTGCATGTGCTGGATGCCCGCAATCTGGAGCGGATGCTGGCCATGACGATCCAGTTGATTGAGGCTGGTCTGCCGGTGGTGCTGGTGGTTAATATCATGGATGAGGCCGAGCGGATGGGGCTTTCCTTTGATCTGTCCCTGTTGCAGCAGCGGCTGGGGATACCTGTGATTGCGGCAGCAACAGCCCGTAAGCGGGGGATTGAAGAGATCAAGACCGCCATTGCCGGGCTTGGCACCAGTTGCGGGCTGCCGATCAGTTACAGTCGTTTGCTGGAACGGGATATTGCCGAGGTATCACGCCTGTTGCTGGGCAGTTATGTGCTGTCCCGTCGGGCAATGGCACTGCTGCTGTTGCAGGGGGATGAAGAGGTTAGCGGTCTGGCAGCGCAGCAGGAGGGGGAGCGGTATCCGGCCCTGGCGGAAAAGGTGCGTGAGATCGCCTTTGAACGGCGGGAATCGTTTCACCTGGATCTGTCCATGGAGCGCAAGGAGATTGTGACCCGTCTGGTGCGGGGGGTGATCTCCCTGCCGGATAAGCGGCGTGAAACCTGGGGTAGTCGGCTTTCCACGCTGGCAGTACAGCCACTGACCGGTATCCCGCTTTTGCTGCTGACCCTTTATTTTGGCCTGTACAAGTTTGTGGGTGATTTTGGCGCAGGCACCTTGGTGGATTTTCTGGAAGGGGAGCTGTTTGAAAAGCTGTTTAATCCCTGGATCACCAACCTTTTAACCGGCTGGATTCCCTGGTGGTGGCTGCAGGAACTGCTGGTGGGGGAATACGGTATCATCACCTTGGGGCTGCGCTATGCGGTGGGTATTATCCTGCCGATTGTGACCACTTTCTTTATCTTCTTTTCGATTCTGGAGGATGCCGGTTATCTGCCCCGTCTTGCCCTGCTGGTGGATCGCGGTTTTAAGTGGTTCGGGCTGTCAGGTCGTTCCGTGATCCCGATGGTGCTTGGGTTTGGTTGCAGCACCATGGCCACCATGGTGACCCGTACCCTGGAGACGGTGCGGGAGCGGGTGATTGCCACGCTGCTGCTGGCTCTGGCTATCCCCTGTTCTGCCCAGTTGGGGGTGATTCTGGCCCTTTTGGCCCGCACACCGGGCGGTCTGCTGGTCTGGATCGCCTGCATGACCCTCTTGTTTGTGCTGGTAGGTGTTCTGGCTGGTAAGCTGCTGCCCGGTGAGGCGCCGATGTTTTATATGGAACTGCCGCCGATGCGGTTGCCACAGCTGTCCAACGTGCTGACCAAGACCTATACCCGGATGCAGTGGTATTTTCTGGAGATCCTGCCGCTGTTTGTGCTGGCCTCAGTGCTGATGTGGCTGGGCAAGATCACCGGTGGCATGGAGAAACTGGTTAATGCCATGACCCCGCTGATGCAGGGGATCGGCCTGCCCAAAGAAGCTGCTATCGCCTTTATCTTTGGTTTCTTCCGCCGGGATTACGGTGCAGCAGGTCTGTACGATCTGCAGAGCAAGGGGCTGCTGGATGGCCGTCAGCTGACCGTTGCAGCGGTGACGCTGACCCTGTTTATCCCCTGTGTGGCGCAGTTTTTGATGATGCTGAAGGAACGGGGCTGGAAGGTCTCGCTGGCGATCTTTGTCTTTGTCAGCCTGTTGGCCTTTGGTAGCGGGTATCTGTTGAATCAGCTGCTGGTGACAACCCGCCTGTTGGGCTAGGAGCAAGCCATGATACGCTGCGGATTCTGCGGGCATGAGTTTGAAGAATCAGAAGGGACGCAACCGGGCTGCGGTGCCTGTGCCGGTGGCTGCCATGGCATTCACTGCCCCCGTTGCGGATACAAGAATGTGCAGGAACCAGCCTTCTTGAAACGATTGAAAAGTATGGTAACAAGGAATGATAAGGAGCAAGACCAATGAAACTCTCTGAACATGCGGAAGAGATCCTTGAGGCGATGTGGATTGCCATTGAAGAGGAAGGGGCGGCCTTTTATGACCCTGCCAGAATGCAGCTTCCTGAGGACGATGCCGCTTGCCGGGAGCTGACCGCAAAGTCTCTGGTTGAGCTGCGCCACGGCATGCTCTACTTCCGTCAGGAAGGCCGGGAAGAGGGGAAAAAGACCATCCGCCGCCATCGTCTGGCAGAACGGCTGATGATGGATGTCTTTAATATCAAAGGTGACGAGGGGGATGATAAGGCCTGCCAGTTTGAACATCTGCTGAATGAAGGGGTGGATACCAAACTTTGCACCATGCTGAACCATCCTGCCACCTGTCCCCATGGTAAGCCGATTCCGCCCGGTGATTGCTGCATTGAGGCACGCCAGCAGGGGGATCTGGGGGTGGTGCCGCTGACCGAATTCAGGTCAGGTCAGGAAGGGGAGATCGCCTATATCCAGACCGATGACAGCAAAAAGATGCAGAAACTGATGGCCATGGGGGTGTTGCCTGGCAACCGGATTATTCTGGTGCAGTCATTTCCTTCCTATATCTTTCGGGTAGGTTTTTCAGAGTTCGCCATTGATACCGCATTGGCGCGGGAGATCTTTGTCAGAAAGATTGAGCGGTAATTGACAAAGAGACGGTTGAACAGCTAGTATCAAAGTCTACTTTACCCGTATGGAAAGGTTCGTATGAAGATCATTGTCCTTCTGGGCGACGGCATGTCCGATGAGCCCTGTGCAGAATTAGATGGCAAGACCCCGCTGCAGGTAGCCCAAACCCCCAATATGGATCGCATGGCCCAAGCCGGGCAGGTAGGGCTGGCCCACACCGTGCCGGATGGTCTGCCCCCTGGCAGCGATGTGGCCAACCTGTCGGTGTTCGGCTATGACCCCCGCAGCTGCTATACCGGTCGTTCTCCACTGGAGGCGATCAGTATGGGGGTGCAGCTTGGTCCACACGATGTGGCCTTCAGGATGAACCTGGTGACCCTGAGCCCCCACAACGGTAAGATCTACATGGAGGATTTCTCAGCCGGTCATATCGGCAGTGAAGAATCCCATCAACTGATTGCCACCCTGCAGGCTGAGCTGGGTGATGAGCGTTTTGAGTTCCACCCCGGCGTAGGCTATCGCCATCTACTGGTCTGGCGTAATGGCAAGGATGCCATGACCGCCACCCCTCCCCATGATATCAGCGGTAAAAAGATACTGGAGTACCTGCCCCAGGGTGATGGTGCCGATGAGCTGATCAACCTGATGAATTCGTCCCAGATGGTGCTGCATAACCACCCGGTGAATAAGCAGCGTAAAGAGCGGGATGAGCTGCCTGCCACCTCAATCTGGCTCTGGGGGCATGGCAAATCACCGGTGCTGCAACCGTACAAGGAAAAGTTCGGGCTGTCCGGCGCGGTTATTTCAGCAGTGGATCTGATGAAGGGGATCGGCCTTTGCGCCGGTCTGGAAGTGATCAACGTGCCGGGTGCCACCGGGTATATTGACACCAACTACAAAGGCAAGGCCGAGGCGGCCCTGGCTGCCCTGGAGCGGCTTGATTTTGTGTATGTGCATGTGGAAGCGCCGGATGAGGCGTCCCACAGCGGTAATCTGCAACACAAAATCAAGGCGATTGAGGATTTTGACCAGCTGGTGGTGGGTACGGTGCTGGCCGGTGCGGACCGCTTTGATGATCTGCGCATCCTTTGCTGCCCTGATCACCCCACACCGGTACAGAAGATGACCCATACCAGCGATCCGGTGCCGTTTATTGTCTACCGTCCGGGACAGGAAAACGGTAATGGTGCAAGCGGGTATGACGAGGTTCAGGCCAAGGCAACCGGGCTGATTCTGGCAGAAGGATATCAGCTAATGGAGCTGCTTACCCGTTGATAATCTGTCGTAATGACGTAAGGGAGGCTTGTTGAAGCGATCAGGGCTGCTGGTGGGGATTCTGTTTGTACTGCTGCTGGAGCTGGTGGCCCTTGCAACCATCAGGTATCTGTATCAAGACCGTCGAGAAGCCTACCTTCGTTCCGGCTATACTGATATGGTCAGGAGCTACCAGTCTGCACTGGAAACCTATGAGCTGTTTTCACGGGCTATCTTTAACGAAACCATAAATAAACCTGCTGTCATCAACCTGATGTATCAGGCTGCCAGGTCAGATCACCAAAAGCAGGCGCTACTGCGCCATCAGCTTCATACCATGATGCAGCCCTCCTATCAGGGGCTGCTGCAGAATCATCTGAACCAGATCCACTTTCACCTGCCTGATCTGTCTAGTTTTCTCAGGATGCACCGCCCTGCTGTTTTTGGCGATAACCTTGCTTCTGTCAGACCGGCTTTAGCTGTTGCCAACAAGCGGCGGGCCTATGTCAGCGGCTTTGAGGTGGGGCGTCATGAAGGGGGCTTCCGCTTTATTTTTCCGCTCTTCAGGGGAGAAGATCTTGCTGGAACCGTTGAAACCAGCATCTCTTTTGATAGTTTTACCACGCAACTGCGTCGCCGCTTTGCCGGCGACTACATACTGTTGATCAAGTCAGACCTGACCACGCAGCGTCTGTTCAGCAACGTACAATCCCGACTGGTTCCCAGTCCGTTCAGTAGTCAATTCCTGCAGGCGCCGATTCAGGACAATTTCCACTCAGACCATCTTTCTGCTGCTGAAATCACTATGGTTGCTACGGCAGTCAAATCAGAGCTTGAACAGGCCCAACAGGCCAAACGTCCCATTGCATTGGCTGCCCCGCTGCAGAACAGTACGGTTTCAGTATATCTGCTGCCGCTGACAAACATTGAAGGAACGCCTGAGGCCTATCTTGTCCAACTGAACAGAGATGCCAACCTGCAGTCCCTTAAAGAAGGGTATGCCATTGCGGCCTGGTCTGCCTCGTTGGTGGCTCTTTTGGGGGGCGTTCTGATTGTCAGCCTTTATAAACGTGCCAGGGAGATGTCCGGGCTGAACCGTCTGTTTCATCAGGCTATTGATGCATTGCCCTATCCATTTCATATCATTGATACACAAACCTATCGGATCAAGGTGGCTAATCGGCAGGCCAGCCATGGTGTTGAAAAGGTTGAAGAAATGACCTGCCATGCCTTAAGCCATGGCTCTGCCCAACCTTGCGATAGTGGTGAGCATCCCTGTCCGATCAAAACGGTTATGGAGACCGGAACTGCAGCAGTGGTTGAACATAGGCATTATACTGCAGACGGTGAAGAAAAAATTGTAGAGGTCCATGGCTACCCGATTCATGACGAACAGGGGGGGATTAGTCGTTGTATTGAATATGTGATTGATGTGACTGAGCGCAGGCTGCTGGAACAGCAATTACAGCGGCTGGCTGAGACAGACCCGCTGACTGGCACAGCCAACCGTCGTCGTTTTTACGATAAGTTGGCTGTAGAGATTGATCGCGCTGTACGGCATGATCGGCAGCTGTCTGTGTTAATGCTTGATCTGGATCATTTTAAAGAGATTAACGATAAAAATGGGCATGATGTGGGTGACCGGGTACTGGCACGCCTGGTTGAGCTATTGGGTAGCCTGTTGCGCACCAGTGACCTGCTGGGGAGATCTGGTGGTGACGAATTTTTAATTCTTGCTCCGGAAACCGGTTTTGATGATGCCAGAATACTGGCTCATAAACTGCTGGTGGCAGTTCGGGAAAAACTGCATGATCCTCAGGCCGGTCCGGTTACTGTCAGCATGGGAACGGCATCTTTTAAAGCCGGTGATACGCCGGATGAGTTGATTAAACGGGCAGATCTGGCGCTGTACCGGGCCAAACAACAGGGACGAGACCGTTTTGAAGCAGGCGAACAGTAGCGTCTGTCTAATTGGCCCCGATACTGCAGCTGTCGATCAGAAACCGTGCGATGCTACGGCTGGCTGGCAGTGAGGGCAGCGCACCGATGCTGAACCAGCGGGCATCATCGATCTCTTTGCCATCCACGACAATATCACCGTAGGCGTAGTCCGCCACAAACCCCACCATCTGCTGAGACGGAAACGGCCAGGCCTGGCTGGCCACATAACGCACGTTTTTAATGGTAACCCCAGTTTCTTCCATCGCCTCCCGTATGGCACACTCCTCCATTGACTCTCCAACATCAAGAAAGCCTGCCACCAGACTGTAGCGCCCAACCGGCCATTCCGGTTTGTGAATCAGTAATAATTGATCATCACGGCGGATCAGGACGATTGCACAAGGATGAATATGGGGGAAATGCTCATTGGTGCAGCCTACGCATTTTTTACCCCAGGATTCGGGCAGTTGTTCCAAAGGCTGACCACAGTACGAGCAGAAACGGCTCATCCGTTGCCAGTGCAGCAGTTGCTTGCCGATTCCGGCAACCGTCATCAGCTCTGGCGTAATCCGCTCACGAAAGGCATTGAAGGGCTCTGCAACCAGTTCCGGCGGTATCTGCAGGCCGGAAGGAACTGAGGCTACCCGCACCGGTTTCCCTTGCAGTGTGCCAAATGACAGGGGGGGATGTTTGAGTTGCAGCCAATCCGGACAGGCGCCCTCTGGCAGAAACAGTTCTCCAGCAACGTCACGCATGACAACGGTGGCACCTTGCAGCAGCACCCAGATACCGTCGGCATCAGTGGCCGGCTGTGGGGTGGGGTGCAGCACAAAGCCGTTTGGCAGGGCCTGACGGTTAAAGGGGAGGTTGATGGTTTCAGGGTAAGGCAGCTGTTGTTTTGTTGCTGCTGGTGACAGTTGGCGCTTCAGCGCAGCAACGGTAGCAGGGCTTTTACAGGAGGCGCCTAAAAGGGAATCAGACATGGTGGTATCCTTACAAGCAGGTGTTTGAACGGACGAGCAGGCTACGGGGTAGATCTGCAGCTGAAATCAACATAGTCTGCAAAGGCATTAATGCCAAGTGGTCTGCTGAAAAAATAACCCTGCAGCTGATGGCATTGCCGTTCGGTCAGGAAGCTGGCTTGCTCGTGTGTTTCAACCCCTTCTGCAACAACAGTCAGGTGCAGGCTATGGGAAAGATTGAGTACGGAATCGACAATGGCAATGGCATTTTCGTCATGGGGAAGGTTCATGACAAATGATCGGTCGATCTTCAGCTCGGTCAGCGGCATCCGTTGCAGGTAATTTAATGATGAATAACCGGTGCCAAAGTCATCAATGGAGAGTTTGACCCCCAACTCCCGTAGTTGATACAGCGTGGCGATGGTCTGCTCAATATCCTGCATGACAACACTTTCAGTCAGCTCTAGACAGAGGAGCGCCGGGTTTATACCGGTCTGGTGAATGATTTTGGTGACCGTTTCAGGCAGATTGCCGGCATGGAACTGTACTGCCGAGATATTCACTGATACTACAAGATCAGCCATACCGGCCTGTTGCCAGACCAGGTGCTGCCTGCAGGCGGTTTCCAGCACCCAGCTGCCAACATCAACAATCATGCCGGTTTCTTCCAGGATCGGTATGAACTCGTTTGGTGAAACCAGGTTGCCATGGGCTGTGGGACGCCAGCGCAGGAGCGCCTCCATGCCGCAGGGTATGCCGCTTTGCGTGTCAATCTTTGGTTGATACTCCAGAAAAAACTCGTTCCGTTCCAATGCACGATGCAGGCCGGATTCCCGTGTCATCCGCTCACGCAGTTGAGCGCCCAACTCTTTTGAATAAAAGGAATATCTGTTGGTACCCATCAGCTTGGCCTGGGAAAGTGCGGCATTGGCATTTTGCAGCAGGCTGTCCATTGACTCGCCATCATGGGGAAACACAGAGATGCCGATACAGCCGGTTATGAACAGTTCACCGGAGCCGACTAAAAAAGGGCTGCTGAGCAGCTGGCGTAGTGCGGTTATACAGACATGCACTTCGTGGCAGTCAATCACCATGATCACAAACTGATCTGCACCCAATCTGCCGATAATCCGTTTGTCTGTCTGAAGTTGCTGCAAACGGTTGGCGGTTTCCACCAGCACAAGGTCGCCGGTTTCATGGCCAAGGGTCTTGTTGACGGACTTCAGGTTGTCAAGATCCAGCAGCATCACAAACAGATTGCCGGGAAAGTCAGATTTAAGGAGCGCGGTGGAAAAGATCTCATGCAGGTATTTTCTGGTGGGCAGGCCGGTCAGTGGATCCCGCAGGCCAACATCCTGGAGCTGAGCTGCATGTTCATCAGCCGTCCGTTCAAGTTCCTGCATGCGCTTGCGAGCCGCTTGAGCCTCGTCTGATCGGGTTGTGACCGTGTTAATCGTCCGTTCAAGCACGGAAAAATCATGGATCGGCTTGGTGATATAATCCCAGGCCCCCTGCCGCATGGTTTCTATGGCGTAGCCAACCGATCCGTTGCCGGAAATAACCACTACCGGTGTGTCAGGTGAGTGCTGTTTGATGGCGTTAACTACCCCCAGCCCATCCAGTTCAGGCATCATCAGGTCGGTCAGCACAAGATCCGGGTTTAGCTCAGTAAATATCCTGATCCCTTCCTGACCGCTACAGGCCTGGTGTACTTCAAAGCCGGTATCTTCAAGAAAACCAACAATGCTGCGACGCAGGGCGTCATCATCATCAATGATCAAAATTGAACGGGAACAGGGCGAGTCGTACATGGCTGGTCAGTCCTTGGTGCTATGAAATCGGGATTGAGATGGTGAAGCAACTACCCTTGCCTGGAGATGCCGAGGCTGTCAAGAGGCCATTATGATTTTTGGTAATAATGGCGTGGGATACCGCCAGACCAAGTCCGGTTCCCCGGCCAACCTCTTTGGTGGTGAAAAATGGCTCAAAGACGCGCCGTCGGACCTCTTCAGGCATACCAGGGCCGTTGTCTTCCACGGTAATGACAATGTTTGTGTCTTTGGGGCAGGCGCTGATTTTGATCTCCTTGGGGGCCTCACTGTTCCAGTTATGCAGTGCCTGAGCTGCGTTCTTCAGCAGGTTGATCAGCACCTGTTCAATCTCGGTTACGTTCATGGCAACCAGGGGAAGCTCTCTGGTGTAGTTACGGATCAGGTTAATGGAGCTGAAATGATAGGTTCTGCGCAGATCATAGTCAGTGGCAGCCAGTTCAATGGCATGTTCAAGCACATCAAAAAGCGGTGCCGGGTGGCGATCAGTACCGCTGCTTCTGCTGAACTGCAACATGTTGTCCATAATCCGGGAGGCCCGTCGTGCGGCATCCTGCATACTGCAAAGGTAGCCGGGGATCTCTCGTTGTTCAAGATACTGCTGCAGTGCTGTGAGATCCAGCCCTAACGCTTCAGCCACCTGCCGGTTTTTGGGCAATTCAGAGGAAAGCCGACGCTGGAGATTCTGCAGATCCTGTGCAATTATGCCCAGCGGGTTGTTGATCTCATGGGCCATGCCGGCGGCAAGTCCGCTGATCATCAACATCTTTTCATGCTGTAACATGATTTCAAGGGTTTTTCGGTGTTCGGTGGTATCAACCACAAATCCGTCAAGTTGTGATATTTCACCACTGCTGCTGTCATAGATTCCCTTCATATACATGGTTGCATAAAAGCGAGTGCCATCTTTCCGAAGGAACTGGACGTCATCAACAACCAGGGTCTCTTTTTCGTGGAGCCGGGAAATGATCTCTTTGCGCTGCTCTGCACTGGCGTAGACCTGACTGGGAATATCCTGCACCAGGTTAATCATCTCTTCAGGGCTGCTGTAGCCGAAGATCTTGGCAAAAACAGTATTGACGCTGATAAACTGCCCAGCTGTTATGGATTGGAAAATACCGATTGGCGCGTTGTTGAAAATTGCCTTATAGGTCGCTTCTGAGCTTTCCAGCTGTTCTTCAATCCGTTTTTGATCGGTTGTATCCTGGTAGAGTGAGATGGCGTGGGCACGTTTATCAATCATGATGATTCTGACATACAGGATACCGCTGCGCTGTTCTCCTGTAGCGGTACGGGTCTGCACCTCTTCCCCGTTAATAACCCCGTAATCAGTCAGCTTCTTGAATAGACGTGCGTCATCATCAGGGTTCCAGAGTAGTCCTAGCTCTTTGAGTGTCTTGCCGACAATCCCTTCCTTCCGGTAACCACTTAGTACGCAAAAACTATGGTTAACATCAACACAGCGTCGGTTTGTCAACTCCGTAATGGAAATAGCAATCGGGTTCTCTTCAAAGATCGCCTTGAACCGTTTCTCGCTGCTGCGCAACGCCTCCATTGCTTTAAAACGGTCAGTAACATCAATATGCAGTCCGAAAATAGCGGTGATCTGGTTGTCATGTCTGATGGGGGCAACGATAGTACGGTAGATCTGCTCATTTTCACGCAGTTCTAGATCCAGCGTGTATCCCTCTAAAGCCTGCTCTTGCGAGATTTTCCAGAGCCGGCAAAGCTCTGGTGATACCCGGTCTTCTTCTGCTGTGTTGCCAATACAGACGTTATAGTGACGTGCATGGAGATCGTTTTGCAGCAGCAACCGTCCCTTGGTGTCGCGGATCCAGATATCAAACGGGATACTCTCAAAAAGAGTTTCAAGCAGGATGTTTTTTTCTTGGAGTGCTGACTCTGCTGTTTTCAGATCAGTGATGTCACGGCCTTCAGGTATGAGGTAGATAACGGCTCCACTCTCGTCTGTAAGCGGCTTCAGTGTTGCATCAATAGTGCGTAGTCTGCCAGCGCCATCCCGGTGGGTGGCCTCAAAACGGATGAATTCTCCTGCTGCACAGCGTGCAATATAGGTTTGCAGCTGTCTCTGGAGCGCCTGATCATGGCACCACCAAGGGGTGGACCAGAATTTTTTGCCAACTACGGCTGCTTTGTCAATGCCGGCAAATTCAAGGGCGGTCTGGTTTGCATCAAGCAGGGTGCCGTCTGGTGCAAGCAGGCCCTGCAGTTGAAAGGTGTTGTTAAAGATGGCAGATTGAAGCAGGAGGCGTGTTGTGTTGCCACGTTTGCTCTTGTGTCGATAGATCACCAACAGCATGGTGACACTGCATAGCAGCAGTATCACCATGCCGGCAATCAATACAGAGGAAAGGTACATTAAGCTGGTCCGTTCTTAGCAGGCTGTTGAAAAACTACTGCGGAGCCCGTCTACGGCGTTGCGCGGTGCTCGCTTCTTCGTCTAACTAATTGTTATGCCTCAGTCGCTGTGCGACCTACGCCTTGTAGCCGTGCTTCCTCATAACGTTTTTCAACAACCTGTTAGAGTTTGAACTGTCCTACCAGGCGTTGCAGCTCTTCAGCCTGTCGGGATACGTTGTCTGCTGCCCGGCCGGTTTCACTAATGCCGGTGCTGTTCTGATGGGCAAGTTCATTCAGACTCATGACGTTGTTGCTGATCTCACGGGTAGTGCAGGTCTGTTCTTCTGCCGCCGTGGCGATCTGGCTGATCTGATCAGTAACCGCATTGACCTGGGCCAAGATTGTCTGTAAGGAACTTTCAAGTTGGGCGGCTTCCGCAGCACCACGTTCTGTTCCTTTAACCCCTTCATCCATCGAAGCGATGGCACGACCGGTTTCTTGCTGGATTGTCTTGATCATTTCGCTGATTTCTTTGGTTGCACGTGTGGTCCGTTCAGCCAGTGCTCGTACTTCATCGGCAACCACTGCAAAACCACGCCCCTGCTCACCGGCGCGGGCAGCTTCAATGGCAGCGTTAAGGGCCAGCAGATTGGTCTGATCAGCAATATCTTCAATGGTACCGACAATGGCACCGATCTGATCGGAACGTTGTCCCAGCGATTCCACCAGCGCAGCATTTCGTTTGGTTGCTTCTCCACGGCTGCGGATACCATCAATGGTGCTGGTGACCACCTCAAAACCATGCTGGGTGGTATTGGCAGCCTGTTGGGCACCATCAGCGGCCATGTGGCAGTTGTTGGCAATATCGCCTGAGGTGGCGGACATCTCTTCACCTGCTGTGGCCAGATTGGTTGATTGGGACGATAGTTGATTCACGCTTTCCTGCATCTCTCGCGAGGTGGATTGCAGCTCTGTTGCAGAAGATGCCAGCTGGAGTGCAGTGCTTGAAAGCTGGGAGATGATCTCGTGCAGTTTTACCACAAAGGTGTTGAACCATTGGCTCAGCTCGCCAACCTCATTTTTCCCATGAATCGGTAGGCGCTTGGTGAGATCACCTTCACCCTGGGCAATGTCTTTGATGGTTTCAACCACCTCTTTAATCGGCCCGGTAACGGAGCGGGCCACCAGCCAGGCCAGGAAAAACATAAGTCCTAAGATAACCAGCAGGGCGGCTCCAATACTGAACTGGATCTTGCGCATGGCGGAATCAACATCATCAATATAGATCCCGGTTCCAATGATCCAGCCCCAGGGCTGAAACTGTTCAACATAGGAGAGCTTGGGAACCGGCTTTGTGCTACCAGCCTTTGGCCAGGCATAATTGACAAATCCTTTTCCCTTGTCTTTACAGACCGCAACCATTTCAACAAATAGCGCCTTGCCATTTGGATCTTTGTTCTCGGTCAGGTCTGAACCGTTTAACTCCGGTTTTAATGGGTGCATGACCATTTTGGGGCCAAGGTCATTGATCCAGAGGTAGTTGCTGCCATTGTCGTAACGGATGCTGGCGATACGCTCAGAGGAACGTTTTATTGCCTCTTCCTTGGTTAGCGCACCTGACTCTACCTGTTTCTGATATGAGACAAGCATGCTGGTTGCCTGCTGTACCAAGGCACTGATGGCTGCTTTTTTCTCAAGCATGATCAGTCCGTGGATATAAGGAATCAGCAGCGTAAAGCATGCCACTACGAGTACCAGCCAGGTTGCCAGTGAGAGCCCGATAATCTTGCCGAAAATTCCCCAATCACGGTAACTTTTCATACATTCCTCCCTTCAGCGGCTGCATACGCCTGGTTGATACATGGTGTTGTGCCGATCTGGTTCAACCTGTTTTTAATTATAATACAGTTTGATCCAAATGACAGCATTGCCATAAATTATATTTATTAGAAACTCTTTTCCTTGACCTGAGAGCCAAAGCCCGTACAATTAGCCTATGTCTCTTCGCTTACCACGTATTTCGACTATTTCAACACGTCGTATTATTCCCTGGCTATTTCGTGGCTGCACCCTGCTTTTTCTGGGCTGGTATCTGGTGCTCCTGTATCTGCCTGTTGGTGATGCTACACGGGTATATGGGCTTACGGTACCTAAAGGGGCCGGTTTTGCAGGCGTTGCCAACGAATTAAAGCAGGCCGGAGTGATCCGTAGCAGTCTGCATCTACGGCTGGTTGCCCGGTTGCGCGGTTTGGACCGCAGGATGCAGACCGGTGATTATCGTATATCCAGCGCCATGGTGCCGTCGCAAATTCTTGAAAAACTGGCCAACGGACAGACCGATGCCTGCAAGTTTACCCTTCCTGAGGGGTATTCCATCTACCAGGCTGCTGAACTGCTGCATAAACAAGGCGTTTTTGACCGCGCTGCGTTTTTGGAGGCCTGTTCAGACCGTAGCTTGCTTACTGAACTTGGCATTAACGCAAAGAGTGTTGAGGGGTATCTGTTTCCAGGTACCTATCAAATTGGTTTCCATATGGATGAGGCAGGTCTGGTAACGGAGATGGTGCGCGCCTTCCGGCATAAGGCTGAAGGGTTCAAGCCGTTGCTTGATGCAGCTGGAATGACGATTGAGCAGGTTGTAATCCTTGCTTCCATTATTGAACGGGAAGCCGTTTCAGCAGAAGAAAAACCGTTGATCGCGTCGGTATTTTTGAATCGTTTGAGGATCGGTATGCCGCTGCAGAGTGATCCAACCGCCATTTACGGCGCCAAGGTTTTTGGTGGCACCGTCACAAAGCAGGATCTGCAGCGAACTACTCTTTATAATACCTATAAAGTTAAGGGGTTGCCTGTTGGTCCGATTGGAAATCCTGGTTTGGAGGCGATGCAGGCAGTACTGCAACCAGCCAAGACAGATTATTTGTATTTTGTTGCCCGCAAGAATGGAACACACCAGTTTTCAAGGACATTGGCCGAACATAATCAGGGTGTTAACAGGTTTTTGAAAAAGGGCGCGAAGAAAAGATAGTAGCAAAGCGTGCTATGCCATGCTGATGCCGTCTGCATCTTCTATGATGATCTCCAGCTCAGCCAGTGCAATCTCTTTTAAGCCCAAAAGATGTGCTTCCGGCGCTGAAAAAATTGAGATAGTTGGATCTGCCGGGTACAGTGACCTACCAAGCTTTTTACAGGCCAGATTAGAAAGCCGAACCGCAACCAGCAGGATGTTTGATTGATCAAACTCGGCAGTATGATGATTTTTAGCTATGTCACAATAAAAGTCAGGAAAGTTCCAGGCCTTCATCAGATTGTACCCCACCTCTTCGTGCATCGCCTCCATGATTTCACTGATTAACTGATCGGAAAACAGAACCGAGCTTTCTTTGCTTTTTTGAATATCATCAAGAACTTTCAAAAGGGCCAGGCTGCCAATGTCATGCATCAGCCCCCCCATGAACGCCTCAGAGGCCATGCCAGGGTAGCCGGCCTTGCGGGTCAGCCATTTTGCACCAACAGCACAGGCCAGTGCATGCCCCCATAGGCTTTGCATCAGACGATTTAAGGTTTCGTTTGGTGAGTTGTAAAATTCAAACTGTGATGCCAGCATGGCCATGTTGGCAATTTCCTGCGCCCCCAGCCGGATGATGGCATCTTTTATGGTGGCAATCTTGTTCAAGCCGGCATAGTAAGATGAGTTCGCAACTTTAAGTACTCGACCTGAAAGGGATTGGTCCTCACTGATTAGCTCAATTATATCATCAATTTCAAAGCTGCGGGATGATAGCAGTTGCTGCAGTTTGACTGCAACAGTATGAAAGACCGGCAGTTCCTGCAGGTTGCCTTCCAGGCGCTCCTGAATCAGCCGGACTAATGGTTTTTCAGTCGTCATCGTTGTACCCCCAGAATCCTGCGTAATTCATGTAGTGGCCGTGGTTTACCAAGGCGTGGCAGATCAGTAACAATTTCCTGCATCGAAATCAGTCCCCGTGCCCCTTTGACCAGTCCATCTTCCATCAGGGTTACCATGCCGGAGGTTTCAACACTTATTTTCCGGATTTCATAGGAACTCTTGTGATCCAGAATGGCGTTCTTGACCATCTCATTCATCACCAATAGCTCAAATATAGCCACCCTGCCTCGATACCCGCTGAAGCGACAGTTCTTACAGCCTCGGCCGAGCTTGAACTCAGCTCCTTGCAGATCATTGGCAGAAAGTCCCAGGCGTGTGAGATCAAGCGGGGTAGGGGTGTAGGGTTCAGCACATTCCGGGCAGACCTTGCGCAGCAGCCTCTGGGCCACAATACAGACCACTGTGGATGAGATCAGGAATGCCTCAATGTTCATATTCATCAGCCGGATCAGGCCGCCAATGGAGTCTTCAGTGTGAAAGGTGGTTAGAACCTTGTGGCCGGTCAGGGCAGCCTGAATGGCCACTTCAGCCGAGAACTGATCCCGGATTTCCCCTAAAACAATAACATCAGGGTCCTGACGTACAATGTGACGCAGGGTTTCTTCAAAGGTAACCCCGATTTTGGGGTTAATGGAGCATTGTGAAATGCCGTCAATTACGTATTCAACCGGGTCCTCTGCGGTGATGATGCTGGTGTTGATATCATTCAGGTGATTGACACAGCCATAGAGGGTGGTGGTTTTACCTGAACCGGTTGGACCGGTCACAATCATGACACCGGTGGGTACTTCCAGGGCATCATAGATAAAGTGCTCCAGCATGCGGGGAGCCATGCCCACTTCCTTGATATCCAACAAGGTTCCCTTATTGTTAAGCAGCCGCAATACCACCTTTTCACCGTAGATGGTGATGAAGAAAGAAACCCGCAGATCGAGATTTATGCCATGTTTGCGACTGGCAAAGAGGATACGTCCATCCTGGTGGCGGCGCTTTTCAGCAATATCCGCTGAAGCCATGACCTTGATCCGGGTGGTGAGCTGAGGGGCGATCTCCTTGGGGAAGTCTTTGTAGTGCCCCATCACGCCGTCCCGCCTGAACCTGACACGCAGGCGATCTTTCTGAGGCTCAATATGGATATCGCTGGCCTGTTCTTCTATGGCATCTTCAAACAACAGGTTGATCATGCCGATGATGGTGTTGTCGTCGGCAGCAATGGTCTGCCCGGCATGTTCAAGAGCCGCTAATGCCTCTTTGAGTGATTTTTTTGAACAGATGGCAGGGATAAAGTTGCCAAGATGCGAAGAAACGATGTCTCGGGCTCGTTGATCAAGCGGATCTGCAAAGGTGACTACCAGTTGTTCTCCCTGGCGGTAGAGTGGCAGTACATTGAATTGTTGGCAGATATTCAGGGGCAGCCGTGCCAGAAGTGTTTTGTCTATCTTGACAAAGTCAGGATCTATCAGCGGGTAGCCCAGCTGGTAGGAGAGGGTTTCAAGCAGTTTACGTTCTTCAATAAAACCGTTGTCGACCAGCACATCACCCAGTCGGCGTTGACCTTGAGCATCTTTTTGGATAGCCAGGGCCTGTTGCAGGTCAATCTCACGCAGGTAGCCCAGTTCAAGCAGCAGATCTCCCAAACGAAGATTAAGTTGATGTTTGCGCAGGGTGGTCTGTAGCTGCTCCTGGGAAATCAGTCCCAGTTCAAGCAGGGTATCCAGCATGGTCTGGGGGGTAGTGAGCTTGCTATACACTCGTGCTGCGTAGGCCAGTTGATCATGGGTGAGTACTTCATCCTTGATCAGCAGGGTTGGAATAACTCCAATCTTGACTTCTTTGGCAGGCTGAATTGTAGGAGCAGGTGTATTCATAGAACGCTAGTTTACAAGCTTTTATTGAAATTGCAAATGTAGTTTGCAGGTGGGGGCTTTTTCACGTTTTAACCCTGGAAAAGGTCATGCGATGGATCGGGCAGGGGCCATGTTGCTGTAATGCAGCCAGATGTGCTGCACTGCCATAACCCTTGTGTCTGGCAAACCCATAGGTGGGATAATGGCGGTCATAGTCCAGCATTAACCGATCACGGGTAACTTTTGCAATGATGGAGGCCGCAGCTATGGAGGCAGAGCGGCTGTCCCCCTGTTTAAGTGTCTGTTGGGGCAGGGGAGAGGCGATGGTGGTAATGCCGTCAATTAAAAGGTAGTCAGGGGAACAGGGGAGTGTCTGTACTGCCTCCAGCATGGCCTGACGGGTTGCTTGCAAGATATTAATCCGGTCAATGGTTTCCGCATCTGCCAGTCCAACACCCACAGCGGCAGCGTGGGTCATAATGAGCTCAAAAAGCTGTTCCCTGCGTTTTTCAGAGAGTTTCTTTGAGTCATTAACCCCCTCAATCGGATGATCTGGATCCAGGATAACGGCGGCAGCCACCACCGGACCGGCCAAAGGACCTCGGCCAGCTTCATCAATACCGGCGATCTGCCTGAAACCGTGAGAACGGGCCTGCAGTTCAAAGTGATAGAGGCTTAACACAGGGGGATCAAAAAGTGATGTTTGCATGGTTATAAAAAAAGCCCCGCCGAAGGAGCGGGGCTTTTCGATATATCAGGCCTGGCCGGGAACGTACTTGCGCTCGCGAATCCGGGCAGCCTTGCCCTTGAGTTTGCGCAGGTAGTACAGTTTGGCACGACGGACATGGCCGCGGGTCACTACTTCTATCTTTTCTACGATGGGTGAATGCAGCGGGAATACCCGCTCAACACCGATGCCGTTTGATATTTTACGGACGGTGAAGGACTCACGGACACCACCGTTCTGGCGTGCAATGACAACGCCTTGATACGCCTGGATCCGTTGTTTGTCACCTTCCACGATCTTAACGTGTACTTTGACCGTATCGCCGGTCTTGAAAACCGGTGTATTCTTCTTCATCTGCTCAAATTCAATGATGTCGATGGTAGTCATGATGCTGTTCCTCCTCAGATATAACCTTTTGCAGGTTTCGTTGTTGTTAGCGTTCTCCCAGCAGTCGATCCAGCATAATGGCCAGAGCCGAGCGAACCGGTAAGTGATTGTAGTTGCCACAGCCCTGGATCGGTTCCAGAATAGTGGTAGCCTGTTCAAAGATCTCGTCAGCCAGTCCCCAGCCGGTGCCAAGCAAAAGCAGATGGTGGTGGTCATCGCTTTGCAGTTGCTGGCGCAGGCTTTTAAATGAAGTGGCGTCTGGCCGTTTGGCTGCTCCGGTCGCAATAATGTTTACCGGTTGCTGGTATGTCTGCTGCAGATCTGTTAGCGCATCCTGCAGGCTTTGAGCTGCCCTGACAATTGACAATGCTTCTCGCCGGTCAGGGTTGTAGTCTGCTCCCCAGCCTGAATCCCAGTGGGTCACGATCCGGTGTATCAGCTGTTGCTGTTCGTCGGACGGGCTGACCAGATAGTAGCGGGATAGGCCAAAGGTTCGCGCGGTCCGGGCAATGTCATGGATATCCAGGTTTGTAAAGGCCGTGGTTACCAGCTGCCGATGCTTGTTATAGACCGGGTAATGCAGCAACGCAACTGACAGGTTAGCTGACATTAGAAACCCCAAGTGATTTTAAAAAGAGCCTGTCTTTATCGCTTAAAACTGCCTGAGTGAGCAGGTCAGGTCGTCGCTCTGCTGTTCGCTTCAATGACTGTTCCCGTCGCCAGCGTATGATCTCTGCATGGTTACCGGAGAGGAGCGGAGCAGGCACCGGTAAACCGTTAAATTCAGGTGGACGCGTGTACTGGGGATACTCAAGCAATCCATCACCAAATGAATCAGTCTGTGCAGACTCGTCAGATCCAAGCACGCCAGGTACCAGTCTGGTTACCGAATCTACCAACACCATGGCTGCCAGTTCACCACCCGAAAGAACATAGTCGCCGATTGAGATCTCCTGATCGACATAGTGCTGGTGGATCCGCTCATCAATCCCTTCGTAGCGGCCACAGATAATAATTAATCCCGGTTTGAGGGATAACTCCTGAGCCAGCTTCTGCGTGAGCGGTCTACCCTGTGGTGTTGTCAAAAGAACAGTGGCGTCTGTGTTCAGCTTTTTAACGGATTCAATGGCTGCCGAAAGTGGTTCCGGTTTCATCAGCATACCGGCTCCACCGCCGTAGGGTGCATCATCAACGGTGCGGTGGCGGTCAACGGTATAATCACGAATCTGGTGTAGGGCGATCTGAATCAGCCCTTTGTCCTGCCCCCTGCGAATGATACTTTCGTCAAACGGTCCCCCGAACATGTCGGGGAAGAGGGTCAGAATATCAAATCTCATAGATCAAGCAACCCCTCCAGCGGGGTAATGGTCATACAGCCGGTCTGCAGGTTGACGCTGGTTATTACGCTGGCTATGGCAGGAATCAGATATTCGCGCCGGGTTGCTTCATCACGAACCAGGTAGACATCATTGGCTCCGGTTTCCATGATCTCTTTGATGCAACCCAGTTGCTGCCCTTCTGTTGTAACAACTTTAAGGCCAAGCAGGTCCTGCCAGTAGTATTCGTCAGCTTCCGGTGGCGGCAACTGGTCACGCTGCAGCAGCAGTTCACAACCAGCCAGTTCCTGAGCTTTTTCGATAGTATCAAACCCGTCCAGAGTCAGAAGAAACTTGCCGCTATGGTAAGCGGCACGCTTGAGCTGAATCTGTCGAGTAACGCCTGCAGGAAAACGAAGCAGTATGGTTTTAGCTGCCTGCAGGCTCTCAAGATTGCCGGAGTAGGAGTGGAGCCTCAATTGGCCTCGAATGCCATGGGTACCACTGATTCGACCGACGGCAATCAGGTTATTGTTGGAAACATCCATTACTCAATAATCTTAAGAATCGCCTTCTTGTTATCCCGGGTGGCAACGGCATTCAGGAGTGTCCGGACCGCCTTGGCGGTACGCCCCTCCTTGCCGATGATCCGTCCCATGTCTTCTTTAGCCACGGACAGTTTGATAACCAGAGTGTCCTCCTCCATCTCTTCGGAGGTGACCACTTTGGAGGGGTCGTCGACAAGAGCCTGCGCGATGGTTTCGACAAGTGCTTTCATCTGGCGTACCTCTGCTTCGTAGTGTCCGGGCTAGCCGGGATAGAGCAAGAAGCGTTCTACTAGGCTGCCTGGGCTGCCTTCTCCAGGATGCCTTCTTTTTTCAAAATCTGATTGACGGTGTCAGTGGGCTGCGCACCTTTATCAAGCCAAGCAATTACTTTTTCTACATTAAGTTTCAAAATAGCCGGATTTTTGGTTGGGTCATAGTAGCCGACGTTTTCAATGAAGCGGCCATCACGGCGTGAACGCTCATCAGCAATCACTACCTGATAAAAAGGGCGCTTCTTGGCGCCGTGACGCTGCAGTCTGATTTTTGTAGACATTGTTATTTCCTCCTGCGTTGTGTCTCGATTTTATAAAAATGCGAGTTGGTTAGATTGTCAATTTGTTAACGGCCAAAAGGGAACATCCCTTTGCCAAGTCCACCCAGGTTGCCGAGCCCTGGTAAGCCCCCCATCCCTTTCATCAGGTTTTTGGGGCCCATTTTTGACAGTTGCTTCATCATCTTCTGCGCTTCAGTAAATCGCTTCAGTAACAGATTTATTTCCTGCACGGTTGTGCCACTACCTTTGGCGATCCGCAGGCGGCGGCTACCGTTGATAATACCATGATCTGCCCGTTCAGCAGGAGTCATGGAACGGATAATTGCCTCAATCCGCTTCATCTCCTTTTCACTGGGCTGGGCGCCCTGCATCTGTTTCATCATCTTGCCCATGCCGGGGATCATCCCCATGATGGACTCAAGTGAGCCGAGCTTTTTAAGCTGCTGCAGCTGGGCCAGAAAGTCTTCAAGGTCAAACTGGTTTTTCTTCAGCTTTTGGGTGAGGCGCTCAGTCTCTTTTTCATCAAGGGCAGACTGGGCCTTTTCCACCAGCGTCAGTACATCCCCCATACCCAGAATGCGCGAAACAAGCCGGTCCGGGTGGAATACCTCAAGGGCATCCAGCTTCTCGCCCAGGCCGACAAACTTGACCGGTGCTCCGGTAACCGCCTTGATCGAAAGGGCTGCGCCACCTTTGGCATCGCCATCCAATTTACTGAGAATGACACCGGTAATGCCAAGGCGGTCATTAAAGCCGCTGGCAACTGTGACCGCTTCCTGACCGGTCATGGCATCAGCCACAAACAGGATTTCCCGGGGCTGGGCAACGGCTTTAATCCGCTCAAGCTCGCTCATCAGGTAGTCATCAATCTGATGACGACCGGCAGTATCGAGCAGTACGGTGTCAAAACCATTTAATTCTGCAAAACGGACTGCAGCCGAGCAGATATCAACCGGTTCCTGACCTGTCTGCGAATCAAAAACATCAATATTCAGCTGTCGTCCAACGGTCTTTAGCTGTTCAATAGCTGCCGGACGGTAGACGTCAGCAGGAACCAGCAGAGGACGACGTTTTTGTTTGCGAAGCCAGCTGCCTAATTTACCGCAGGTGGTTGTTTTACCCGCGCCCTGCAGGCCGACCAGCATAAGAACCACAGGCGGTTTTGCTGCAAGATCAAGGCTGTTGTCCTGATCACCGCCCATCAGGTTGATCAGTTCATCATGGACAATTCTGACCACCTGTTGACCAGGTGCCAAGCTCTGCATGACTTCAGTGCCGACAGCCTTCAGGCGGACATTTTCAACAAAGTCTTTGACAACCTTGAAATTAACGTCAGCCTCAAGCAGCGCCAGGCGAACTTCGCGCAGGGCGTCCTTGATGTTGTCCTCAGTCATTACCCCCTGACCGCGGAGCTTTTTAAAGACTGATTCCAGTTTATCCGAAAGGTTATCAAACATTTAGTGCCAATATACTCAGGGTATCCTAAAAGGAGCAAACTATAGAGGTGTCAGTATGCTCTTGTCAAGAATTATCTGCTTGCTAGAGTTTGATGACTAAGGCTGCTGCCAGCAGATGTTCTGCTGTGCTGAACATGTTGGTGACCTGTCCAACGGCCAGTTGATCCTTTTTCTTGAAATAATCCAGGCAGACACCGCAGGCCAGTAGCTCAACTCCCCGCTCTTCAAGCTGCTTGAGCGCCTCGACCGTCTCAGCACCTTCAGTGGCAAGCAGTACACCACTGTTCAAAAACAGGATCCGGTCTGGTTGTTGCGGGGTTTCAAGCAGGGTGAAAATGAAATTTTTCATGAGGAGGTATCCCAGTTCTTCCGGCCCATCACCCAGACGGTCTGAGGTTACGAGTAAAACTCTATCTCCTGATGCTGAAGCAGTTACATTGCTCTGAGCTGCTTCTTCAGCTGTTGTTGATCCGGTTACCAGCAGCGACCAACCATCAGCTTCAGCTGTTTCATTAACCAGATACCCACGGTTTTTGACAAAACGCACGACATTTTCCCGCGGCGCGCCATCATCAACCAGCACACGTATCCCTGTGCCTGATTCCTCCAGTGCTTTCTTGGTTGCAATAACCGGGACCGGGCAGGCCTGACCACGACAGTCAATGGTTTTCATGCTGATACTCCCTGATGGTGATGTACGTGTCGTTTCTGAGCTGGCATAAAAAGGCTGGTAGCAGGTTTTGCTCAGATAGAAGCTGCATTACAGTATCATGTTGTTCTTCATCAAAGCGGATCGCAAGGCCGCAGTCTGCCTGCACCGCACGTGGTGCCGGAATCAGCATGATCGCTAGCCCGCTGCTTTTCAGAAGACCTTCTGCCTTAAGAACCCGATGGGTAGAATTAAATACGGCGAGGTACTGTCCTTCACGTACAACCTGTTGCCCCATGGGACTACTCCTGATGCGACCTGATTGACAATGGTAACCGAACTTCATACTATGCCGAAAAGGGGATCTGCATGCAAGATTCATTTAACTTTGCTGGACTGGTGGTTGGTGCCTTTCTGGTAAGTATACCCTGTGGATATATACGTGAATCATTTAAGAAATTTTCACTACCCTGGCTGTTTCTGGCGCATCTGCCGATTCCGTTGGTGGTCCATTTCCGCCACCTGGCCGGATTTGGTTGGCGTGTGATTCCTTTTACTCTGGCCGCTGCAATAGGCGGACAGATTGTCGGCGGCTGGTACAAACGGAGGATGCTACATGGCAGGAAAGCGCCCCAAAGGCAGCCCTGAGCGGATCAGTAAGTTGCTCACTGGCCCCGGTATTAACCCGGAACTTGGCGCACGCCTGAAAGATCTGGTGATCTGGGAAAGCTGGGATCAGGCGGTGGGGCCTGCCATTGCCGGTCGTGCCAGACCACTGCGTCTGGTGGGCGGTGTGCTGACGGTTGTTGTGGCCAGCGGTCCCTGGATGCAGCAGTTAAGCTTTATGAAGACAGAACTGCGTGACCGCATAAATACCCTGCTGGGTAACGAGAGGGTGAAGGAGATTGTCCTCAAGTCTGGCAGGATTCAGCAGGATACCGGCATTACAGAAACTGCTCGTCCAACGCCCAAACCGCTTTCTGTACAACAGCAGGCCCAGGTTGCCAAGCAGGTTAGTGATTTAGAAGATGCTGAGCTGAGAGAATCACTGCAGTCATTAATAGAACTGCATCTCCGCAACAGCTGAGTCTGTCATGGTTCCATCCTATCAATAAGCTCCCGCTGTTTAACCCCGGATGTACGCCCGCCGGCTATTTTTTCCACTAACGCTGCTATCCGTTCCTGATCCTCCTTCAAAATCTCTACAAAGCGGTGTCCGCATGCGGTCAGTTGTTGTTCATTGTCCGGTTTGCGCCAGATCAGCTCTGCCACTGCACAGATCGGTCTTTTTTCATCCTGCAGATCAATCACAACAAGAGCAAGGTGCGTCGGCTCAGTGGCAAGATTAACCCCAAAGCCGCCGGCACTTAAATTTATGGCTGTGCTGGTAAGTTTCAGCCGTGGCGGGGCAGGTTTCTGCAGATCTTGAACGACCCGTTTCCATTCCCGTTGAAAAGCTGCCAGTGAGGATTTTTGGGGGACCAGCAGGAGCGGAAGCGACAGATCAGCGCGGGGTGATTGCCGGCGTTGATAGACCGCTAATTCACCTAATGGGCGCAGCTTCAGCTCTTCCGGGGAAACCAGCTCAACAAGCTCTGCCCTGACCTGAACCCCCATTCCCATTGCTTCTGTGGTTAACTTGAACTGCATGCCGGGCTTCAGGCCCAGCACTTCTCCTGAATAGAGGCGATAGGCGGTTTTCAGCAGAAGCTGGTCATCACTGCAAAGCACAACTCTCCCGGTAAATGAATTAAAGACAGACGCATCCCGCTCTTCCGAAATGTTGATCAGGAAGACGTTTTGGCCACGGGTAAAGTAGCGATCATAGCTCATGATAAGTACCGGTGTTACGTTGTGGCATGCTGCTAATCGCGAAACATCCGGTCAAGCAGCTCCCAATTGTTTTTTTGACGGACCGCTTTTTTGGTCTGCTTTTTCTGGCGATGCTGGATATAGGCCTGAATTCGTTCCTGATCCGACTTGCGGATAAGGATAAACCTCTGGCCAATGGCGAGCCGATCTTCATCGGGCAGGCTGCGACGCCAGAGCAGCTCCGCAACGGCGCATATTGGTGGTGTTCCCGGCTCCAGGTCAATAAAAACCATGGTAAGCTCTGAATTATGATCCGACTTATCCACCAAATGACGGAATCCTCCTACACCAAGGTTGATTTCGCCGGATGACAGTTCAAGCTTGTCAGTGCTGCTGGCAGACAGCAAGGCCTGGTAGCGTTCCCATTCCTGCCGGAAAAAGGTTACTGGGGCTGAACGTGAAAAGGTGCGGTAATCAAGGATTGTGTCCATGCGGGGGACTTGGCTGCGTTGGTACATTTCAAGCTGAGCGGTTGGCTGTACTGTAAAATCTCTGCCGGATACCGAGTGAATCGTGCCTACAAGTTGCACGCCGGATCCATAGCTTTCAGTGGTGATCTTAAAGCTCATGCCGGGTTTTAGTGTATGCTCTTCGCCGTGGTGTAGCGGATAGCGTGAACGTAGCGTAAATTGTTGATTATCTGCCGCTACAATAGTGGCAGAAAAAGCCTCGAAAAGGCTGCTGTCGCGATCAGCTGAGGTGTTGATCAAAAACACCTTTTGTCCGCGAGCAAAGTAGGTGGTGAAGTTCATTGGTACGCTCCTTAAATGCAGTTTTCAACTCATGTCATACAGATGTCCGTACAATCCGGTTGCGTCCTGATTCTTTTGCCTGGTAGAGGCATTGGTCAGCCCTATGTAACATGAAATCAGCATGTATGTCGTTTGCGCTGTCGGAGGGAGATCGGGTAACCGTGCCGAAGCTTGCCGTTATGCTCAGATTTTCACCTCTGAAGCTGCAGGTGGATGAGGCAATCAGATTTCTTAAACGCTCGGCAACAACACCGCAGCCGACCTGGTCCGTCTCTGGCAGCACCAGTACAAATTCTTCGCCACCATAGCGGGCAACCCAGTCAACTTCATGGCGGATGGTGCCGGCAATGATGCGGGTGCAGTGCTGCAATACCGCATCACCAGCCTGATGTCCCCAGGTGTCGTTAATCTTCTTGAAGTGATCAAGGTCCATCATGATCAGGGAAAAGTCCCGCAGGTAGCGATCTGCCCGGCGGATTTCATTGGGAAGGTGCTGATCCAGGTAGCCACGGTTAAACATGCCGGTCAACGGATCTCTGATTGAAAGTTGCTTGATCTCTTCCAGGCTCTTCTGCAGAGAGCTTTCCAGGTCAAGAATCCGGCGGGCTGTTTTGAGGCGTACCATCAATTCTGCTTCATTGACCGGCTTGATCAGATATTCATCTGCACCAGCCTCAAGCCCTTCAATCAGCTTGTCTTTGCCATCCTGTGAGGTCAGCAGGATCAGGTAGGTATAGGATTCGGCGGTTTTTTCTCTGAAGGCCCGGCAAAAGGCAATGCCATCCATTTCAGGCATGACCCAATCGGTTAAAATAATGGGGAAATAGTTGCTACGGCAAAGCTCCAGTGCTTCTTTTCCGTTGGCGGCCTGGCTGACCTGATACCCCGCATCCTGCAAGGTCTGGCAGAGCACTGTCCGCATGAAGCGGTCGTCATCAACCAGCAGGATCGGGATACCGATGTCAGCCATTGAGCCTCCCAGGGATTAACGGGTCAGTTTGCGATAGGTGATCCGGTGCGGGCGGTCTGCTTCACTTCCCAGACGCTTGCGACGGTCTTCCTCATATTCAGAATAGTTACCTTCAAACCAGGTTACCTTTGAATCACCTTCAAAGGCAAGGATATGGGTGGCAATCCGGTCAAGAAACCAGCGGTCGTGGGAGATAACCACGGCACAGCCGCCAAAGTTTTCCAGGCCTTCTTCCAGCGCCCGCATGGTGTTGACATCCAGGTCGTTAGTCGGCTCATCCAAGAGTAACACGTTTGCACCACTTTTCAAGACCTTGGCAAGATGAACCCGGTTACGCTCGCCACCGGACAACATCCCCACTTTTTTCTGCTGGTCACCACCGGTAAAGTTAAAGCGGGCCACATAGTTGCGGGCATTAACGGTCTGCTTGCCCAGTTGAATCATCTCCTGGCCGTCACTGATCTCTTCCCACAACAGACGGTCCGGGTTCAGGCTGTCGCGGCTTTGATCCACATAGGCAACCTGAACGGTATCACCAATTTTGAAGCTGCCGCTGTCAGCGGTTTCTGAGCCGGTGATCATGCGGAAGAGGGTGGTTTTACCAGCACCGTTGGGGCCGATCACGCCGACGATCCCGCCACGGGGCAGCTTGAAGGTCATTCCTTCGTACAGCAACCGATCACCAAACCCTTTGCTGACATTATCCGCCTCAATCACGATATCACCCAGCCGTGGACCGGCCGGGATGTATAGTTCAAGGTCCTTGCCCCGTGCCTCGCCTTCCTGTGCTGCCAGATCTTCGTATTTGCTGATCCGTGCCTGGGCCTTGGTATGACGGCCTTTAGGGGACATCCTGATCCATTCAAGCTCCCGCTTCAAGGTCTTGCGACGTTCACTTTCCTGCTTTTCTTCAGTTGCCAGGCGATCCTGTTTCTGCTCAAGCCATGAAGAGTAGTTTCCTTTCCAAGGAATCCCTTCGCCTCGGTCCAGTTCCAGAATCCAGCCAGCCACGTTATCCAGAAAATAACGGTCGTGGGTAACGGCAATAACGGTGCCGCTGTAGCTGTGCAGGTGCTTTTCCAGCCAGGCCACGGTCTCGGCATCAAGGTGGTTGGTCGGCTCGTCCAACAGCAGGATATCAGGTTTTTTCAGCAGCAGGCGGCAGAGGGCAACCCGTCTTCTTTCACCACCTGACAGCACGTTGACCGGTGTGTCGCCATCAGGACAGCGCAGGGCGTCCATGGCCAGTTCCAGCCGTGAATCCAGATCCCAGGCGTCCATATGGTCCAGCTTCTCCTGCAGCACTGCTTGGCGGTCGCACAGTTTTTCAAAATCAGCATCCGGCTCGGAAAACTTGTCGGTAATGCCGTTAAATTCAGCCAGCAGGTCAACGATCTCCTGACAGCCCTCCTCAACCACCTGACGGACGGTCTTGTTCTCATCTAGCTTTGGTTCCTGCTCAAGGTAGCCAACCGTATAGCCTGGGGAGAGTGCCACCTGGCCGTTAAATTCCGTATCCACACCGGCCATAATCTTGAGCAAGGTCGATTTACCGGAGCCGTTCAGACCCAGTACGCCGATCTTGGCACCATAAAAATAGGAAAGGGAAATGTCCTTGATGATCGGCTTCTTGTCGTAGAACTTCGATACCCGCATCATGCTATAAATAACTTTTTTGTCGTCAACACTCACTGCTTTCACCTCCACTTGTTTATAAGGGGGGTTTTATTGCATGGAGCAGTAGGGATGTCAATTGTTAAGCAGTGGTCTGAAAATGAGAACGTCTTGGTTCGTCGTTGCAAGGTAAAATTGTTGTAAAAATGTCTCTGGAAGCTGTCTGTAGGGCTTTTTACTGCCTGTTCATGCATTCTTTATGCTATACAGCTTTTTATCCGCTGATGGTTGCCAACAGGCTAAAGCCGGGTATACTAACCATCACGCTTAGATAGGGAGCATTGCCACCATGGCTTCTTACGAACAGACATTTCTGGAACAACTAACCAATATTCACGGGGTTGATTTTACCACCTGGCAGGGCTGGGAGCAGCTGATGGCCTGGGTCAAACGTCAGCCCTGGCGTGAAGAATTCTTCGGCGGTGAAAAGATCCCTGCTCGCTTTCTCTACCCACAAACGCTTTGCGAAGAGCTTAGCCGTTATCTGGGGGGATAGCGTAGTCAGGTACGGGGCTGATGGAGAAGGAGATTACCGCAGTTATGGCATTAATTGAATGGAATCAGTCGCTAAAGGTGGATATCCAGCAATTTGATGACCAGCACCAGCAGCTTGTGGCTATGGTGAACCGGTTACATCAGGCTTTAAAGGATGGGCAGGCGGTAGATCTGCTTGATGAAATTCTGGCAGGCCTGCTGGAATATACCCAGGTGCATTTTGCAGGAGAAGAAGCACTGATGGAGCAGTATGGGTATCCTGATTATCAGCGGCACAAACAAACCCACGTTGACCTGGTGCGTCAGGTTGAAGATATCTATGCACAGTTTAAAAATGGTAAGCAGTTGCAACCTATCAGCGTTATGCAGTTTCTGGTTAACTGGTTGACCAACCATATTAAAGGTGAAGATAAAAAATACACCAGCTTTTTTAAAGGTAAGGGGATTGAGTGATATGAAGGTGCGTATTGAGAGGAACACAACAATGAAACATGTGGTGCGTATCACAGCTCTGGTTCTGGCATTAGTACTGCCGGTGGCAGCTGTTGCCGGGGATACAAAGCTCTTTAATGCAATTGATACTGATAAAAGCGGTACTGTCAGTAGAGATGAGTTACTGAAGGCGGATCTGCATCTGGTGACCACCCCTAAAGGTCAGCAGGTGGTTAAACGTGATATGGTGAAAGCAGGTACTGCTGCAGCCATGACCGAGGAACAGAAAAAGCGTCTATTTGATCAGGTAGATACTGATAAAAGTGGTCATATCAGTAAAAAAGAATGGAGCCGGGCTTCACGGGATGGATTAATTCTCTTGAAATTCTGAGAATCTACCCCGTTGCTCAAGGAGGGGGTTCTATGCAGATAACCGTCACCACACAAGCTGGAGTCACCATCGCCGCTCTGGTCGGCAGGATGGATGCCATGACCACGGTTGAGTTTGATCGTTGGCTGGCAGAGCAGCTCACCAACGGCGAAACCCGTTTTGTGCTTGATATGCATGGGCTGGAGTATATCAGTAGCGCAGGTTTGCGCTCACTGCTGGCTGCTGCAAAACAGGTGAAGACAAAAAACGGTGCTTTGCTTTTATGTAACTTGGGCGGAACCGTTGAAGAGGTATTCAGAATATCCGGTTTTCTGGCTATTCTGCCCTCGTTTCCCAATGTGGAAGAGGCCTGTGTCTCACTTGCGTAGCTGTTGCTGCGTGCATGATTGTGCTCTCTGGTAACAGATCTCCGGGCCGCTTGGTAATGTACCTGGCGGCCTTTTGTGTAGTAGCAACTCCTTTCTGTTACCTGCCGCTGGTAGATGAAATGCCCCTGCTGATACCTGCTAAACAAGGAACGTTCCCGTGAATGCATCTGCATTAAAAATCGGTACGTCACATCCCCGTGGCGATGCCGTTGCCAAGGCAGCCGGTACAGAACGGTACGCTGCCGACCTGTACCCGCAAGGCTGTCTCTGGGCCGGTGCGGTCCGCTCCCATCAGGCTTGTGGGCGGATCATCAGTATTGATACCACGGCTGCAGCAGCATTGCCCGGCGTGGTCAAGGTACTGACCGCTGCCGATGTTGTTGCCAGCAATCGCCAGGGGATCATCCATAAAGATATGCCGGTGCTGTGCGATGACCTGGTGCGCTACTGCGGTGACCCGCTGGCCCTGGTGCTGGCAGAGACCAAAGAGGCGCTGCAGCGCGGCATGAGCGCAGTGCAGCTGCAGCTTGAACCGCTGCCCGGTCTCTTTGATCTGGATAGCGCCCTGGCAGCGGATGCGCCGCTGATCCATGAAGACAAGCCGGGTAATCTGCTGGCCCAGGCCAGCATCTGCAAAGGCACTGGTCTGGATGGTTTTGATGCTTGTAGCGTGGTGGTTGAAGGCAGCTTCAGCACCCCGGTACAGGCCCACGCCTTTCTGGAAACGGAAAGCGGTGTGGCCCGTCTGGAGGAGGACGGCGGCCTGCTGATGGAAGTCTCCACCCAATCCCCCTTCCGTGATCGCTTTGAGATCAGCCATGCCCTGGGCATCCCCTGGGGTAAGATCCGCATTGTTGCCCCTTCGCTGGGTGGCGGTTTTGGCGGCAAGGACGGCGCCACTGTCCAGTGCCTGCTGGGGCTGGCAGCCCAACACGCTGATGGTCGCTGGGTACGGATGCAGTGGGATCGTGAAGAAAGCTTCAAGGCTGGCTACAAACGCCATGCCTGTAGGATGGAGTACAAATTGGGGGCCGCAGCAGACGGCACCCTGCAGGCTCTGCATGCCAAGCTCTGGTACGACACCGGCGCCTATGCCCACCTGGGGGCCGAGGTGATGGAGCTGGGCATGGAGCATGCCGGTGGTCCCTACCGTATCCCCCACACCCTGATTGAAGGCTGGTGCGTCTACACCAACAACCCGACTGCCGGGGCCATGCGGGCTTTTGGGGTCTGTCAGGCCACCTTTGGTTTTGAATCCATGATGGACCTGCTGGCTGCCAAGCTGGGCATGGACCCGCTGGAGCTGCGCCTGAAAAACGCCCTGGTCAGGGGGGATGAAAACTGCGCTGGCATGCGGCTTACCACTTCAACCGGCATCAAGACCTGCCTGGAACAGCTGCAACAGCATCCCTTCTGGCAGGATAGGGAAGTCTGGAAGGCAGCCAGCCCGGCCTACAAAAAGCGCGGTATCGGTCTGGCCTCGGTCTTTAATGCAGCAGGCTACGGCGGCGGGGTGCGGGATGCAGCCACTGCCAAGATAGAGCTGACCCCGGAAGGCACCTTTCTGATCCATAATGCGGTCACTGACATGGGCCAGGGCAACTCCTCTGCCTTCCTGCAGATAGCCGGACATATTCTGTCGCAAGATGCCTCTCGTGTCCTACTGAAACAGCCTGATACCCGCACTGCCTATCCATCCGGCTCATCCTCTGCAGGCCGCACCACCTACACCTTTGGCAAGGCATTGATCACCGCAACTGAAGAGCTGAAGGCCCGCCTGCTCAACTGGGCCGGTATGATCCTGTTTTTGCAGGATAATGACGGCCTTGAACTGCAGCCGGGCAGGGTGTTGCACCAGCCCAGCCAGAAAGAGGTCAGTCTAGTTGCGCTGGCAGGATACATGCAGCCGGAAGAACGGGTCTGCCTGGGCCAGTACGTGGCCCCCACCTGTAAAGAGGTTCCCCCCACTGCCAAGGGGTTCTTTATTGGCTTTCCCCATGTGATCTTTGGTTATGGCGCCCATCTGGTACGGTTGGAGGTTGATAGCCTGACCGGCCAGCTTACGGTCTGCGATTATCTGGCAGTAACCGACGGCGGCAGGGTACTAAACCCCGGTATGTTTGATCAGCAGGTGCAGGGTGGGGTGGCGCAAGGTCTGGGCTACGCATTGATGGAGGATTTTACGGTGCGCGATGGTGTGGTGAAAACCCCGGACTTTGCCACCTACCTGATCCCCGGTAGCCTGGATATCCCTGAAATTATCTCCATTGCTGCCCAGGGTGAGCCGGAAGAAACCGGCCCCTTTGGCATGAAGGGGATTGGTGAAGTGGCCATGAACGGCCCCTTGCCAGCGGTTGCCAATGCCGTTGCCGATGCCTGTGGCGTGCGGCTCTGCCATGGACCGCTGACGCCGCAGCGGGTGCTGGCTGGGGTGAAGGGGTAACGGTTCCATTTGGGAAGATCACTCAGTTCACGCGCGTGCGCGCGTGAACTGGTCAATAGCGAGTTGAACCAGCAAAGGAGAACCCACTTGGACAAGAAAAAAGTTCTGGAGATTGCGACGCTGGCTCGTGATCCAGCCCGTCACTTGCGGACACGTTGTTAAGCGGTTTTTTGTTTCTCAAATGCTTCTGGATTGATGCATCCATTCGCACTTCAAGGCACACCATATCAAAAGCAACTGCTAAAGGAGCAGTTACTTCCATTTTCACGATAGTTAATGATTTTCATTAGCGCCCAAGACGATGATTTACCCCTAGACCAACCCGCAATAAACTTGACTCGGGTTAGGCTTAAGCCGTTGGAGCTTATAGACCATGAATAACGCTACAAAAAATGATATCAAAAACCTCATTCGACGCCTTGATGCATCTGCGTCCCCATCAGGTTCTCCGCAAGAAGCAGAACGACTCATGGAACAAATTCTTACTCCTTTGATGCATGAAGATGGCTACACGCTTCAGTCTGTAGCAGAGCAACGCGACTTAGGCCTGGATTTTATTGCAAGAAAACTCGTGGGAGATGAGTCTAGTTCTGACGAAATAGGGATCGAATATAAGCATTTTCGTCAAAGCGCAGTAGGCGTAGATGTCGTACATCGTGTTCTAGGTGCGGCGGCGAGCGCGGGGCTTAAACGTGCAATGCTCGTGACGAACTCAAGATTTACCTACGCCGCACGAGAAACTCTTCGCCGCAACACAGCCATTGGCATTGAGCTAATAGACTTAGATGCCCTAAGATCATGGGTCGGCAGACTCGAAGAAATACCAGCTATTGACTTACCACAAATCGATATTATCAGAAGAGAATTGAGTCGCAAACTGATCGAACTCATAGCGCAAAGCCCTCGATACCTTGATGGAATCGAGTGGCGGGAGCTAGAGCATTTGCTCACAGAAGTTTTGAAGGCTTAGGGTTTGAAGCGCAACTTACACCTAGCAGCAAGGACGGAGGCAAAGATGTTATCCTTACCTGTCGTGCTGCATCCAAGGCTCATACTTACTATGTCGAGATTAAGCATTGGCGTTCTGGCCAGCATGTTGGGCAAACAGCAGTAACAGAATTCCTTAATGTTATCGTTAATGAAGAAATATCAGGTGGGCTTTTTCTGTCCACCTATGGCTTTTGTTCTAATGCAGTCGAGTCTCTTACTGAAATTCAGCGACAACGCCTCCGTTTTGGGGAAGAATCAAAAATTGCTACCCTATGCAAATCCTATATCAAGGCCAAGTCCGGTATTTGGTCGCCTGAAGTTACTCCGGTAGAAACACTTTATGAAGCAACATTTTGACTTTTACTTTCATCCAATAAACTTATGAGGAGGTCACAGTGGGAAAACAACTTTCTCCTACCGCAGTTATGGCGCTAAAAGAAGCACTCTGTTCAGTTTATTGGTACAAATCTGATCTTCGTAGTTTTTTGCAGTTATGTCTTTCAAACCCTTCACTCCTCTCAAAATTCAATTGGGAAAACTATAAGCGGCAAATAGTTTCTGACTTAATTGACCTTCTTGTAGGTAGTCCTGATAAGTATATTGGCGACCTAACAAAGATATGTTATGAACTGTGTAAGATTAAAGATTTCAACCACTTAAAGCAGCTTGACGACGGTACTTCTAAAGTTGAACGAGCGCGGGCAGCAATTTTGCAGCTTAGACAGTTGGTTGAACCGCATCAAGATATAAAACGTGAACAAGATGAAATTGAAAAAAGGCAAGAAATTGCAGCAAAAAAACTTCGCGATAACGTTGCTGTACGTCAGAAGCTTGAAGAAATAAGAATGAGGTATATGTCACTCATTGGGGCCAGCAATGCGCAGACAAGAGGTTTTGAGCTTGAGAAAATTATGTATGATCTGTTTGAGTTATTTGATCTGGATCCAAAAGCTTCTTTCAAGAACCTAGGAGAACAGGTTGATGGTGCATTTGCTCTTGAAGGTACAGACTATCTTTTCGAGGCTAAGTGGCAAAAAGAACTTGTCAATAAAGCTGATCTTGCAGCTTTTTCTGACAAAGTCAGAACCAAATTGGAAAACACCTTGGGAGTGTTTTTATCAATAAACGGGTTCTCAACCGATGGAGTGGCTGCACATCAGGCGGGAGGAGCATCGATCATTCTTATGGATGGTGGTGATCTTATGGCTGTATTTGAAGAAAGAATCGACTTTGTAAGTCTACTGCTACGAAAAAAAAGATATGCAGCACAGACAGGCAATATCTACCTAAGTTACTTTCAGATGGTCGCTGCAAAATGAGTCCAACTAGCGCCAAGACTGGCCAAGAAACAGCCGGTCAGGCTTATGGCGTTGAAACAAAAGGTCTCATCATGAAGAACACAGAAGCAAGGAGTGATGAAATAAACACTGGTGCAGAATCGATGGTTACGGTGGCTGTGTACGATACAACCTATGTGGCCGGGCTGGCTAAAAGTGAGCTGGAGTCCTATGACATCCCGGTGTTTTTGGTTGACGAGTACACGATTGGCGTGAACAGCCTGTATGCAAACGCACTTGGTGGTATCAAGGTTAAGGTGCCGGAACGGTATGCTGAGGATGCCAGCCGGATATTGCGGCAGGAACTGCTACCTGAGGAAGAGGCGCTGATGCAGGATTTTGAGTCATCCACCCAGCCATTCCCCAAGTCTCTTGCCTGGCTCTACCTGCTGCTGGGGGCATCCGGCGTTGTTGGTTTTATCATGATGTTACTGCGGGCGTAACGAGTGGTCTCAAGGATAAATCAGGGACATCCCCTGTCTCGGTCCTGCACAAATTAGCCCTGGTAAGCGATTGGCCAGCGCCCCTCACAGCAATGCATGAACGAGGAATCAGTCGTAAGGCGTCTACGCATGTTTCAGCGGATGTTCTTTCAAATAGGTTCTTAATGCATCATCAATCCGGGATTGCCACCCTGCTCCAGAGGATTTGAAATTATCCACCACATCCTGAGACAGCCGGATAGCAATTGATTTTTTGGTGGGGGCTTTTTGTGGACCACGAGTCCCCGGACGATGAATGGTAGCTTGTGCCCAATCCTCATCGGTTTTAAGGAAATTGTCCGGGTCGGCCATGGCCATCCGTTCAACCTCTGCCTCGGAAAGGTTGCTGACTCGTTCCTTATCGGTCATTATTTTACCTTTGGAACGCAGCTCCTTGATTTCATCCGAGGTTCGTCTAGCTATTTTGGCCATAATAGAGGCTCCTTTCCTTGCGACTTGCCTTGCGTAGCGAAATACAGCGGACGGCATCTCTACGTAACGTGTAGGTGAGCGAAAGAACTACCACTTCGCCGCCTACTTCGGCAATATCCAGCCATCGGTGTTCATTTGGCCGATGACTTTCAACCGTAATCTTCGTTGGTGATTCATAGACAAGCTGGCCGTCGGCAAGGTCATAACCGTGCTTTTCAAAGTTTTTCAGCCGCTTGTTTTCGTCCCATTCGTAGATCATGTTTATTGTATATACGTTTTGCTGTGGTTGGTCAACTGCCAGCAGTCTGTCTGACTGAGGAGTTCGTAGCATAAATTTGACGGGGCGAAACGTACCAAACCCAGAAAGGAAAACAGATGAAGAATCTGATTATCCCCATTTGTATCCTGGCGGTTATCTTTTGTACTGCGTTGTTTAACGACCGCTGTCTTGCAGGGGAGCAGATCGCAGGCGGTAACTCTCCAACAGCGGTAACCAAACCAGAAGTGGTTGCTGCGGCAAACTTTGCGGTCACTGAACAGGCAAAGGTGATCCAGAAAGAGCAGAAAACAGCAACAAAGCTGAGTCTGGTCTCAATCATCAGTGCAGAAGAGCAGGTTGTCTCCGGCATGAACTATCACCTTGCGCTGAAGGTGAAACTGAACGGCAAGCTGAAAAAAGCAGAGGCAACGGTCTGGTGGCAGGCCTGGAACAAGGAAGCACCGTACAAATTGACTGCATGGAAATGGAAATAGTTTACTGTTTAGCACTGAGGCCTCATGAAGAAACCGTTTTATAGCTGGGAAGGCGATACGCTGGTGCTTAACATTCTGGGTACCCCGAATGCCAAGCGGGATGCCATCGGCAAGGTGAAGGGACATCAGCTGTGCGTCAGTGTCACGGCAGTGCCCCGCGCAGGCCGGGCAACCGATCATATGGTGCGGTTTCTGGCTGATGAGTTTGGCGTGTCAGTCAGCGATATTCAGGTTGTGTTCGGGCGGATGAATGTCAACAAGCAACTGCGGATCAAGGCACCCAAACGGGTGCCTGCAGTGATTGGACAGCAGGAGTTGTATTAACCCACGGTATCGGCTGGGGCGGGACAATTTCGTTTGATTAGGCGCTGTGCAAGCCATACAACTACAGAAGAGCGGAAAATATCTACATGACGATTCGATTTAATCTAAACAGTATCCCAACTGAATGCGACTGCCCTTCTGACCGTCGGGTAATTGACCTGCTGCGTGAAGACCTGGGCCTGACCGGCAGCAAGGAAGGCTGCGGCACTGGCGAGTGCGGCGCTTGCACCATCCTGGTTGATGGCGTGCCCAAACTGGCCTGTCTGATGCTGGCGGCCCAACTGGAAGGGACGCAGGTGGAGACGGTTGAGGCACTGCAACAGACCGATCAAGGCCGCGCCCTGATGACCGCCTTTGCTGAAGAAGGGGCGGTGCAGTGCGGCTACTGTATTCCCGGTATGGAGATGGCCTCGCTGGCGTTGCTACGGCAGGAAGAACCACTGAACCGCGAGCAGATCAAGGAAGGGCTGTCCGGCAACCTCTGCCGCTGCACCGGCTATGTCAAGATTGTAGATGCGGTGGAACGTGCTGTACAGGAGTGCTGTAAAATCTAACAATACTCTTTACAGTGTTATTTATAGTGTGGTTAACTGTATTTGATACAGTGCTAAGGAGGCTGCCATGCCGCATATATCCGCCAATGATCTGAAAGTAAAAGGTGTTGTCGCCATAGAGGCGATGCTGGCCAATCAGCCGGAAGCGATTATTTCCGTGCGGGGCAAGGAGCGTTTTGTGGTGATGGATATGGAGCAGTACCATTATCTGCGGGAATGCGAGCTGGAAGCGGCGCTTGCCCAAACCCGCACCGACCTTGCTGAAGGGCGTTTTGTCAAGGGAAGTCCTGAAGAGCATGTTGCCCGTCTGAAAGCAGCAGCATGAGTTGGTCACTGGTCTTTACCGAACAGTATGAAAAACGGGCGCACCGTTTTCTTAAGCGTCATCCCGAACTGGAAAAACAGTATCTGAAAACTCTGCAACTGCTGGAAGCGAACCCGTTTCACCCCTCGTTGCGGCTGCATCCGCTTGCTGGCCGACTCTTAGGCCTGCATTCAGTTTCCATCAATCTTTCCTACCGTATTACGCTTGAACTCCTGATTCAGGATCAGGAAATCATCCCGGTAAATGTGGGCGACCATGACACAGTGTACTGACAGGTGCAAAAGGCAGATCAGCTTTCCAGTTACTATTGAAGAGCTGTTCGCAGTGCAGGAGCAGCAGCCGGAAGCCAGAATCATGGCCGGTGGCACTGATCTTTTAGTGGCGCTGCGTCACGGGCCCCAGGATACACGGCCAATTATCTGCCTGGAACGGATTGAGGAGCTGCGCCGGATTGACGAGCTGCCGGACAACAGCGTCAGCATCGGCGCTGCTGTCACGTTTGGTTCCATCGTGCGCAGTCCTCTGTTGAAGGCGCGTTATTCGCTGCTGACCCAGGCTGCCTCAACCGTGGGTGGTCCGGCTATCCGCAACATGGCCAGCATCGGCGGTAATATCGTCACCGCTTCCCCTGCTGCTGATTCTCTGCCTGCCTTGTATCTGCTGGATGCCCAACTGGAGCTGCGTTCTACAACAGGTAGTCGGACCATGGCGATTGCTGAGTTTATGCTTGGGCCACGTCGGACCCTGCTGCAGCCGGGGGAGATCATCAGCCGGATTATCCTGCCCCCTGCACAGGATTGGAGCATCCAGCTTTTTGAAAAGGTTGGCCGCCGTAAATCCCTGGCCATTGCTGTGGCATCACTGGCAGCAATGCTGCGGCTGGCTGCTGATGGCACGGTTGTTGAGGCCCGTTTTGCCTGGGGCAGTGTCGGGCCGACCGTGCTGCGTTGTCCGGCTGCCGAAGCGCTGCTCAAGGGCCAACCATTATCAGAAGCTGTGCTGACTGAGGCTGCTGCCCTGGTTCAAGATGCGGTCAGCCCGATTGACGATATCCGGGCTTCTGCCGACTATCGCCGGACTGTGGCAGGCAACCTGCTGCTCAGGCTGGTTGCCTGATGTCAAACTCCCTTGTAACCCGTCCCTTTCTGCTGCTCTGCATCCAGTTTCTGGCCGTTTCAACAATTGTCGCAAACTTCTTTCCCCTGCAGGAATACCTGACCTCTTTGGGCATGCCTGCTGCCTCAGCCGGTTTTATTCTGGGGGCTGATGCCCTGGCAGCCCTGATTGTACAACCGTTTATTACCCCGCTGATTACCGCCCGTACTGCCCGGCGCTGGCTGCTGGCCGGTGCCTTGATCCTTGCTACAGCATTGATTATGGAGGGAACCTGTAACAGTGAGTTTGCCTTTACGCTAGCCCGTCTGCTGCAGGGGGCCGGGTTTATCTGCGTGGTGGCGGCGATCATGCCGCTGTTTGTGCTCTGCATCCCCCGTGAAATGAGTGGCCGGGCCTTTGGCTGGATCTCGCTGGTGCGGCTGATCCCCTATGCCGTGGTGCCGCTCCTGTTTGACCTGTTTAAGATCGCTCCATCTGCCCTGGGTGGCGTGATCCGCTGGTCAGCCCTGCTGGCGTTGCTGGCAGGGGCGTTGCTATGGCTGCTGCCCCGTTTCCCCCAGGAGCAGGAACCAGCCACCGGGGCATCTTTTGCCGGGATCAAAAACAGCCTGTCTGACCGGAACCTGCTGTTGCTGTTTGCTGCCACGGTGCTGCTGTATGCCGGGTATGCTGCCACCTTCTTCTATTTAAAAGGGTTTGGCCGGGCAGCTGGCCTGGGTAACAGCGGCCTGTTTTTTACGGTTGCAACCGTGATGATGATGCTGGTCCGCTTGTTTGGTGGCAGCCTGTTTGACCGTTTTGACAAACGTCTAATGAATATGGTTTTTCTGGCGCTGTCAGCAATAGGTACCGGTTTGATCCTGTCTGCAACCAACGCTACCATCCTGCTTGGGCTGGCGGTGGTCTGCGGCATCGGTTGGGGCGTGGTGATGCCGCTCCTGAATGCCCTGATTTTTGATCTGTCCCGGCCTGAAGCACGGGGACTTAACCAGAACCTTGGACTGTTGATGCTGCAGTGCGGCTTTTTTCTAGGGCCGCTGGCTGGTGGCTGGCTGTTGCCACAGGGCGGGTATCCGCTTCTGTTTGGTGCGGCAGCCTGTGCGCTGTTGCTGGCAGCCGGGCTGGTGATGCTGATAAGGAACAGGGATGTCTGAGGCGCTACAGATACTGAATGAGGTAGCAACAACCGGTTCCGGCGCACTGGCCTTGGTCGTTGAACGTCGTGGCTCTGCCCCCCGTGGGGTGGGGGCCATGCTCTTGCTCCGCCCGGATGGCAGCTGCAGTGGCACCGTAGGGGGTGGCAGTCTGGAACAGCAGGTTGTTAATGCCCTGCGCCAGCTACAGCAAGACGGTCATGGCGTTATCCGCTCATTTCAGTTGCTGCCGGAGCAGGATGGTATGCCCTGTGGCGGCAGTCTGACCCTGCTGCTGGTAGGGCTCTGTCCTGCAGCGATCCCTGTCTTTGCTGCAGTAACAGCCAGACTGGAAGCGGGCAGGGGCTGCAATCTGCTGGTTGGTTTAACGGATAATGGCCAGGCCTGCTGGTCTGTTGATATGCCATCTGTTGAAGCCCTACATTGCTACAGCATTCCCCTGCAGCCTGTTCCTGGGCTGTTGATCTGCGGGGCAGGGCATATTGCTCAGGCATTGGCACCCATGGCAATAACCGCAGGATTCAAGGTCACGGTGCTTGATGACCGGGCTGAACTGATTGGTTCTGATCGTTTTCAGTCCCCTGTTGAAACCGCCTTGGTTGCAGGGTTTAAAGGCTGTCTGAACTGTCAACAGATTACACCAGCCACCTCCCTGCTGATTGTTACCTACGGACACCAGCATGACCGGATTGTGCTGGAACAGGCCCTGGCAACCAATGCCGGGTATATCGGCATGGTGGGCAGCAAACGCAAGCGGGAAGAGCTGTTTAGTCAACTGCGTGTTGTCGGTGTCAGTGACGCAGATCTGGACCGCGTACATTGCCCGGTGGGGCTGGCCATTGGAGCGGAAACCCCGGCAGAGATTGCGGTCAGTATCCTGGCTGAGATGATTACGGTTCGCAGGAGCAGGCAATGAACCTTGAAAAGGCAGTAGCACGCGGAGCCGCGGAGACGCGAAGAATGAAATCAGGCTGTTACGGCAGGTTGTGGTTTAGCCCGCATGATTGTTTTTCTCCGCGAACTCCGCGGCTCCGCGTGAGAAATTGCGCTTTTTAGGATGAAAACCGCTGCCATTATTCTTGCTGCCGGTTTTTCCAGCCGGATGGGGACGGACAAGGCATTGCTGCCGTTCGGGGACACAACAGCACTGGAACTGTTGGTGGCAAGCTATGCTACCGCAGGGGTAGCACGGATCATGGTGGTGACCGGACAGAACCATGACACTTTGGTTCAGTTGTGCCTGCCGGTTGAACTGGCACGGAATCCAGCACCTGAAAACGGGATGTTTCCATCAATTCAGTGCGGAATAGCAGCCGTTGAACCTGCAGTTGATGCCTTTTTTGTGCATCCGGTGGATACGCCGCTGGTCAGTCCGGTAACATTGACTGGCCTGATAGCCGCACTGCAGCAGCATCCGGCTGTTGATGGAGTGATTCCTGCGTATTGTGGCAAGCGAGGGCATCCCCCGTTGCTGCGGGTGAGGTTACTACCGGAACTGCTGTCCGCTAACGGTGACGGAGGGCTGCGCAGCCTGTATCAGGGCTGGCAGATGCTGGAGCTGGCATCTGATGATCAGGCTGTTATACTGGATATGAATACGCCTGAGCAGTATGCCTTGCTCAAAGGTTTTAGTGCAGAGCAGACCATTAACAGACAGAGGTGATGAAACATGGAACAGGTAATTAGTTGTCAGGGGGATGTCTGTGTACTAACTCTGTCAGGAAGGTTTGATTCACCGGCAGCGCCGCTTTTTGATGCCTGGTTTGCTGAACAGGACAGACCGGAAAACAACCGCTATCTGCTTGACCTGGCTGAGGTGAGCTACATTACCAGTGCCGGGTTGCGCAGCCTTTTGAAACTGCTGAAGCTGCTTGAAGGTCGTGGCGGCAAACTGGTGCTTTGCTGTGTGGCGGCACCGGTACAGGATCTGTTTAAAATAGCCGGTTTTTCCGGTTTCCTTACCATCAGTGAAACCAAAGAGGCGGCTTTGGATGCCTTGGTTGGCTGAGCCGGAATGCTCAACCACCCCCAGCCCCTCCTTGTCTAAGGAGGGGAGATAACACTACGTCCCCCTCCTGTTTTAGGAGGGGACAGGGGTGGTAACAGCGCCTTAAACCCAGATTTTTCATTGGGGCACGAGATGTTGCCGAGATGGTTTGCGAGCAGGTTTACGCCCGTTTGACGAGGCAATAGCCGTAGCTATTGGTGAGGATAACGGACGGAAAGATGCCGGAAAGCATCCGGCAGGGCTCGTGCAGGCGCTGTGCGCCGCCTAATGGAATATCTGGGTTAAACTGAAGCAGTCTCAGTGCCAGCGGTAGATTGCAGCCCCAAAGGTCCACCCGGCACCAACACCGGCAAAGGCGACCAGGTCATCCTTCTTTAATTTGCCGGAGCGGTTCACCTCATCCAGCAGCAGAGGAATCGAGACCCCGGAGGTGTTGGCGTAGCGCTCCATGTTATGGCAGACCTTTTCAAACGGGATACCCAACTGTTCCGCCATCTTTTTCAGGATCTTGATGGAGGGCTGGTGGGGGATAACCCAGGTGATATCCTCTTCAGACAGGCCGCAGCGCAGCAGTACCGAGACAATCGAGCCGGGCAGTACCGAGGAGGCAGCCTCGTACACGGCATGGCCATCCATGGTAAAGGCGTTATCTCCCTCAAAGACCGTTGCACCGTCGGTAAATTCGGTGTTTGAGAATATGGTCGCTTCAAACAGGCTGTTCTCATAGCTGCTTTTGGTTAGTACGACTGCTGCGGCTGCATCACCAAAAAAGATACAGTCCCGGCGTGACCAGTCAGTGATGCTGGACATCCGGTCTGAACAGATGACCAGTGCATTTTTGTGGGCGCCTGAACGGATCAGGTTGCCAGCAATGGTCAGTCCGTACATGAACCCGGAGCAGGCGGCTGATATATCAAGGGCCGGAGCCAGGTTAGTGATGCCAAGCCGGTGTTTGACCAGGCAGGCGGTGGATGGGGCTTTGCGATCCGGGGTAATGGTGGCCAGCAGGATCAGGCTGATTTCATCCTTGTCGATCCCTGCGTTTTCAATGGCAGCAAGGGCGGCCTGGGTGGCCAGATCCGTAGTGCTTTCCTGATCGGCAATGTGGCGTTGCTGGATACCAAGATTTTCAATAATCCAGTCATCCTTGACCGCTACGCCCATAGTGGCGATATCCTGATTGGTAACGACTTTTTTCGGTACTGCAGAACCGGTTCCGGCAATCCTGATGTTTTGTAACGAATAATCCATGGTTTTCCTCGCTGGTTTTGCTGTGTAACGATGAGATACCTGCTAGCATACAACAGCAGCGCATAAATGCAATGCTGCTTTGGGAGATTGCCATGAACAGAGAAACAACACAGATCGGTGTGGCAGGGGCAGGCAGCATGGGGACCGGTATTGCCCAACTGGCTGCAATGGCAGGTTTTCAGGTGCGGCTGTTTGCCCGGCGTGCTGCTGCTTTTGACAAAGCGCTGCAGGGCATGGCTGCCAGCCTTGCTAAGCTGCATGAAAAGGGGCTGATTACTGAAGAACCAACCGTGATCCTGGCCAGAATCAGCTGCTGTCATGATCTTGCTGAACTGTCAGACTGTGATCTGGTGATCGAGGCGATTGCCGAGCAGTTGGAGCTTAAATCTGAGCTGCTCAGGTCGATTGGAGCGGCGTTAGGCAAAGACGCCATCCTGGCCAGCAGCACCAGCAGTATCTCCATTACCGCACTGGGGCAGGCTTCCGGCATTCCTGAACGGTTTGTCGGCATGCACTTTATGAATCCGGTGCCGCTGATGGAGGTAGTTGAGCTGATCAGCGGAGACCAGACATCGCTAAAGACCATCAACTTTGCACAGCAGATGGTGCTTGCCCTGGGTAAACAGTTTGTCTGCAGCAAGGATCAGCCCGGCTTTATCATCACCCGGCTGCTTTGTGTGCTGATCAATGAGGCCTTTGAGATGCTGCAGGCCGGTGTCGCCAGCGCGGAAGAGATTGATAGTGCCATGCAGCTGGGGGCTCACCATCCCATGGGGCCGCTGGCCCTGGCTGATATGATCGGGCTGGATGTGATCCTGGCTGCCATGAAGACCATGGAAACCGGCATGGAAAGCTGCAAGTATGCAGCATCCCCTCTGCTGCGGGAGTATGTGGCACAAGGCAGGTTAGGCAGAAAGAGTGGGCAGGGGGTGTATCTGTACCCGGCCCAGGTTAATCCGCAGTGATAACCGGCATGGTTTATTCCAAGTCGCATGTAAACTGACACCTTACCACCCCTGGCCCCTCCTAAAATAGGAGGGGGAATGAGCTCCCCTCCTTACAAAGGAGGGGAGGGTGGTTGGGTTCCCTGCCTTACTTGATCGCTAAAGTGAATTAGAATACACCATAGACCTTGGCCAGCGGGCTTTGGTCCGTGCGGGAATGAACCAGCCGAGACAAGGCAGTGCAGAACCCCTGCATGGCTTCGCGACCGGCAATACTGACCCTGATCCAGCCGGGAAACCGGAAGCCGGTCATGGTCCGCACCATGTAGCCCTGCTGCATCAGCAGGCGATAGGCCAGGGTATCGCTGAACGGCAGCTTGATCATGGCAAAGTTACAGTCGCTGGTCAGTATCGGCAGTTTCAGTTCTGCGCATTGGGCTGCCAGCATCTGCTGCCCTTCCTGCACCAGGCTGCGGGTGGCAGTGATAAAGGTCTGATCCCCCAGTGCTGCCAGTGCGGCTGATTGGGCAAGGGTGTTTACCGAATAGACAATGGCGGTCTTACGGACGATATCGGTTACCTGTTCAGTGCCCACCAGGTAGCCGATCCGCAGGCCTGCCAAGGCATACATCTTGGAGAAGGTGCGGAAGATGATTAGGTTGGGAAAACGGGACAGCAGCGAGATGCCGTCGGGGTAGTCAGGTTGGTCCATGAATTCAGCATAGGCCTCATCCAGCACCACAATATGATTGGGCCCCAGCCGCTCCATAAAGCGGATCAGCCGATCCCTGCTCCACCAGGTTCCGGTGGGGTTGTTGGGGTTGCAGATAAAGACCAGTTTGGTACGGCTGTCAACCCGCGCCAGTAGACCCTCTTCATCAAACCCGAAATCATTAAGCGGCGCCAGCCGTGCATCCACACCGGAAAAACGGGCAATCCATTCATAGACCGCAAAGGTGCGGTCAGCGGTGACGATATTGTCTCCCTGCTGGCAGAACGCCTTGATTACAAAGGCGATTACTTCATTGGCGCCATTGCCCAGAATTACCTGAGACGGTGTAACCCCCAGATAGTCAGCCAGTCTGGCCCTTAAGGGGCGGCAGTCGCCGCTGGGATAGCGGGAAACCAGTGCCGGATCAAAGGATTGCAGGAACGCAGCTGCTGCCGGTGGAGGCCCCAGAGGATTCTCGTTGTTGTTCATCCTGATCAGGCGTGAACAGCCGAACATCTGCTGCAGCTCATCATCGGGCGGCGAGGGGATGTAGGCCTCAAACTGCCGCACATATTGCGGTACCAGCGCCTCAAGGTTGCAGAGGTTCATCGGCTGCCCCCGGCCCGGTGCAGATGAATCAGGTCGCCGGTTCCCCCCCATGGTACCAGCATGCGGGGGGTGAAACCGCGCTTCAGCAGGTGCGGGGCCAGCAGGGCATCAAAGGGGCGTCCGGTATCAACGGTGCAGTAGATTGCGCTGAACTGTTCCTGATCCAGCAGTTGCAGATGCTCTTCAAGCACCGCCTCTGCATCCCGCCCCACCAGCAGCGGGGTAAGACGGGCCATGCCGGTTGAACGGTTGAGCCGGGTTGCAAACAGGGTCAGGCCGTTAGCGGTTTCACCGTCATCGTGATAGGCGCGGATGTTTCTGGCCAGGGCCATGCTGCTGCACCAGTCGGTGTAGAACGGCATCAGTTCTGTAGCAACAGCGGCATCGGCACCAAATTCCTCGGCCAGCATCCGGTAGCCGGTCCAGATCGTCCCGCCGGGTATGGCAAGGCTGCCCGCTGCCTCAAACCCTGCTGCCACAGGCGGTTGCTGCGGTGCATACAGCACCAGTCCCAGACGGTTGCTGCGGCCAAACTGTTCGGTCAGCTTTTCGCAGAGCGCAATGGTCAGCTGTTCCGGTTCTGTTGGTGCTGCCAGGTAGGGGCCAAAACAGGCCACCATCCTGCCTTCGTCAGCATGCCAGATCAGACCACCAGCCAGCTCTCCCTGTTCACCCTGCGCCAGTATGATGCCGTATTCATTGCTGGCCAGTTTATCCAGCAGACGTCCGGGCGGGGTAAACTCCTCGGGAAACTGACAGGCAGCAAAGGAGTCGGCGATCAGTGCTGAAAACTGCTTGACCAGATCCGGCGCAGGGGATGTGGTCAGCTGCCAGGTCTGGACAGCAGGGTGGGGCTGAGATTGTTGAACAGGTGCAGGATAGTTGCGCTCTTTGCGCAGCATGATCTCCCAGCCCCCCAGCTCCATCTGTCGGATGCTGAACTGGTCACAGGCCCGTGAAGCCAGAAAAAGCCCCATCTCTGCCAGTCCCTCTTCGGTTTCATGGTCAGGCCGGGAGGTGATGTTGAAGATCCGCAGGTCAGGCGGTTGGGGTACCTGGAACAGGAGATCCGCTGCATAGCGCCGGTCCTGGAAACGCACCGTAATCCCGGCTCCGGGGATGCTGCTGCAGAGCGCCAGAAACAGTTCTTCCGTGCTCAGGGCCAGCATGGTGGTTTCAGGGGCAGCCAGTCCTGCACTTTTTGCTGCGCTTTCAGCAAAGGCAACCACCACCGGCATCCGTTCTGGTACAAGTTCAACCTTTAGTTCCATGGTCTACCTTTCCTTACTCCGCTTCCAGTCCGTGCGCACCATCTCCATAATTGTTTTTGCCCGTTCAGAATGCAGCTTGATGGAGTCAAAGCCCGGTTCAACGTACAGCTTCTGCATCAGCAGTCCATCCTCTCCAAACCAGGCTGGCAGAAAACCGCCCAGAAAGAAACCAACAGAGCGCAGCACTGCAACCGATGCCGCTGCATCAGCAGCACCAAGGGGTACAAAACATTGCAGCAGCGCATAGTTTTTGGAGCAGATATCCTGTTCCAGAGCTGCAAGGCGTTGGGCAAGGTCTTTGCCCGGCTTGGTGATATTACACCTGCAGACACCCGGCCCGTCAAACTGCTCCATCTCCAGTTCAGAAACATCGCTGAGCAGTTCTGAAGCAGGCTGGATCAGCTCCCGGTCAATGCCAACCCCTTCCATCATAAACCGGAGCTGATCCGCATAGCAGTCAGGCAGGCAGAGTGGGCGGCGTTGGTCCTGCCCGATCCTGAAGTATAGCAGACAGGTTACTCTGCCATCGGATGCCTGTTCCTTGGCATAGGCGGTTGCCGGCATCAGATCAACCTCAAGTCCGGTTTCAACAAATTTGACCGGCCCGGCCACTTTCTGGGTAATGGTGTGATTGCAGACCGCCTCGCCGTAGATAGCCTTGATGGTGCCGTTTTCAATCAAAGAAATAAGCAGGTTGGTGCAGCGGGCAAAGGCAAGACTGCCGCGATAGGCTGGCAGGGTCAGACCCAGCCCCATTTCGTACAGGTCTGGATTGGGTGAGGAGCTGCGGTAAAAGGCCTCATGGCAGACCACTTGTCCAGTGTCAGTCCGGGCAACCACACTCCTGATCCTGCCTGCCTGGTTTTCCTCGGTCAGCTTTTCAGGGATATAGTAGGTGTCAATCGGATAGCCGTCTCCATAGACGCTGTACATCAGCCGGGCAACCCCGTAGCCGTCTTCAGGCCGGTAAAAATCCACCGTGAACGATTCTCCTTCCGGCAGTGGACAGCTGTCTTCCCGTAGACGCTTGATCGCTTCTTCACGTGGCGTCATGCTGCACGTTCCACAAAGGCGATAAAGTCGTTGAGTGTCTTGAGTTTCAGGGAATCGCTGTCAGAGATGGTCAGGTTGTACTTTCCTTCAAGGGCAACGGCAAAGGCCGGGCAGTCCACTGAATCAACCCCCTGGGTTGCCAGAGGACTATCCGGGGCAATCTCTGCAACCAATCCTTTGTCCATACCGATCTGAAGCATCAACTCTTTTAATTCTGCTATGGTAACGGCCATGGTTCTGCTCCTTTTAGATAGTATGCAATCTATCGCTTCAGTTTAAAACGCTGCACCTTACCGGTTGCAGTACGGGGCAGGTCATCCACAAAGAAATAGCGCACCGGTAGCATGTAGTCCTGCAAGCGGCTGGCCATGAAGCGGCGGATGTCACGTTCAAGGGCCGGGTCTGCAATGCAGTCCGGCTTAAGCATAAGGTGGGCTGCCGGTCGCATCAGCCCCATTACCTGACAGGATGCCACGGCGCAATCAGCAACAGATGGATGGGTGCGCAGCAGTTCTTCCACCTGTATTGGCGAGATCCACTGGCCACCCACCTTCAGCATGTCGTCACTGCGTCCCCGGTGATAGTAGTAGCCTTCTTGCTCCAGAAAGACATCACCGGTTTTGATGAAGCCGTCAGCTAGCATGGTGTCTGCAGTTTTTTCTGGCAGGTTCCAGTAGCGTGGAGCAGTGCTGTCTCCTTGTACCTGCAGGTGTCCTGGGGTGCCGGTCTGAACCGGATTGCCTTCATCATCCACCAGGCGGATCTGGTAGCCCGGTACCGCCTGTCCTGCTGAGCCTGACCTGATCCGGCCTGGCTGGTTGGAAATAAAGACATGGGTAAGTTCAGTTGTGCCGATCCCGTCCAGAATATCCAGTCCGGTCAGACGCTGCCATTCATCAAACACGGCTGCCGGTAACCCTTCACCGGCAGAGACGCAGAACCGCATTGGTAGATCCAGTTGAGGGGTGGCTGTTGAGAGGATAATCTGGGCATAGACCGTAGGCACCGAGAAAAACAGGGTAGGGTGGTGCTGCTTAATCAAGGCCAGCAGTTCCTCTGGCAATGGCTTGCCGGGGTAAAGCAGGGCGGTTGCACCGCTATACAAGGGGAAAGCCAGACTGTTGCCCAGGCCATAGGCAAAGAACAGCTTGCTGGCAGAGAAGAGCAGGTCATCCGGCCTGATCCCCAGCACTTTGCTGCCGTACTGCTCTGCAGCAACCAGCAGGTCTCGGTGACGGTGGGGCACCCCTTTGGGTTTGCCGGTTGAACCGGAGGTATAGAGCATGAAGGCCAGGTCATCAACTGCAGGGGCAGGGGCCGCAAGCTCAGCTGTTGGATACTGCTCCAGCCAGCCGGTTAAGGTTTCGGCACAGGCAAGGTCAGTCAGCGCGGGGGATGCAAGTTCTGCAGCCAGAGGGACTGCAGAGGAGTACAGCAGGAAGCGCGCACCAGAATCCTGCAGGATGTAGCGGTAGTCATCAGCGGTCAGGGCTGTGCTGACCGGTACCGCAACTGCGCCATGCAGCACGGCACCAAGAAAGGCAGCAACAAAGACCGGGCTGTCAGGCAGGATCAGCAGTACACGATCCCCGGCCGTAATAGCGCTTTGCTGCAGCAGGGTGGCAAAACGGCAGGCAGAGTCTGCCAGCTGTTGGTAGCTGACAGACTCTGCGTTACAGATATAGGCGGTCTTGTCCGGGTGCTTGGCCAGGTTAGGGCCAAGCAGGGCAATTGCAAGGTTTGAGGCTGCAACTTTCTGGTCAGGCATCAGGTGGCCTCCGGCATGGTTTCAGGGTGCTATTTTCTTTGACCGCTCCAGTTACCGCTTAAGGCGTCGTCACAATATCCCCATCTGCCGGAGAAGCTGTTGCCGGAGAAGCGGAATTCAACTTTGCCCCAGAAATACCGCCCGTTTTTAGGGTGGCTGCAACGTTTGTTGGAGTGATCTTCTATCCAGTAACCACGTAAAACATCATTGCTGACAGATCCGACAAGCTCGCCATTGTCAGTGGTGTAGCGGCCTGATACGCGGTTGCCCTGCTGGCGGAATTTAATGTCGCCTTCGGTTGAACCCCAGACACCTTCCAGAGAGCTGCCGTCACTGATTGCAAACGGATCTGCTTCACCACGGTCCGGTGGTGGCGCGGTCTGCCTGCCAGAGGTGCGGGAGCCGCTCCAGGGGCGGGACGGCGCATCGTTGCAGTACCCCCATTTGCCGCTGAATCCGCTTTCGGTAAATTCAAAGGATACCCGTCCCCAGTGGTAGCGACCGTTTTTTGGGGTGGAGCAGCGCCGGTCAGAACCATCCTCAATCCAGAACCCTTCCAGGGTGCTATCAAACAGCTGCCCGGTCAGTTCACCGTTGTCGTTCGTGTAGCGTCCGGTGACGCGGTCCCCTGATTGATGCAGGGTAACAGCGCCTTCGGTGCTTGAATAGCTGCCGGCAACACTGAAAGCCTGAGAGATACCGGGAACCAGCAGAACAGCCAGAAGTATGATTATTCTTGAGAGTATCTTCATTGCGTTTTCTCCTTCTGCCCTGTGGGGCGGTTGTTTTCAGGCAGTATGCCAATCTCAAAGGCTCCCTTTTCTCCGGTGAACAGTCCCTGTTGAGGTCCTTCTTCACGGTGGTTGGGAGGCTGATATGGTTTGATACCGCTGCAACCGGCCAGCAGTATCAGGAACAACAGGCTGGAAACTGTTTTCATCAGAACTTGACCCTGGCCCCGAAGGTGCCGATGTTGATGTCGGCAACCGGTGTGCTACCTGTAGCTCTGTCCAGTGAGAAGACCCGGTACTGGAAATACAGTTCTGTGGCGATCTTTTCAAAGGCCTGTACCACTGCCGCGCCAACTGAGTAGCCTTTGTCTCCGGCCTGGGCAAGATCATGGGAGCGGGTGTAGTCAACCCCGAAGGCGGTGTAGCCAAGGCTGCTGAAATTGGCCAGCCAGCCCAGCTTGGCGTAGAGGTTGGTGGCGTCTTTGCGGATTGTATACTGCTGCAGGGCGCCGGACAGGGTCAGGTTCAGGCCTGTAACGGTGTGTAGTAGCGAGAATGAACCGTCGTAGAGTAGCCCACCGCTTGCCAGTTTGGGGTTTGAAACGGCAAAGGCACCAGCCCCTTTGAATCCATATCCGTGGCCTCCCCAGAACAGGGCCAGGTCGGAACGCTGGTTGCTGACCAGCGAACCGGCCAGGCTGAAGCCGTAGAGGCTGGGGCTGTCATACCGCAGACGAGATTGGCGGGAGAGCCCGTCAAAGCTGTTGAAGGCATCGGATACCTTCAGATTGCTTGCTCCGTTGGGGATAAACCCTTGTGTGCCGCTCTTGCTGCGGAACAGAAAACCGCCCCCCATGTCGGTGATGCTGGCGTACTGAATCACATCGGTTTTGGAAAGATCAATTTCAGCCGTGGTGTTGGATGCGGTGTCCCCCTTGCCGATGGAGAGCTTGCCAAAGGTCTTGCTGGTCAGCGAAATCTCGACCCAGCGCTGGTCAAAGTAGGTGTCGGTCAGGTATTTCTGCTGCTGTGAAACTGCAGAGGAACGGTCAGGTGATATGGCAACTTCCAGGCGGGTACCCAGGGTCAGGTCGTCACTGGCCTTAGCGGAGCCCACGAATCGAATCCGGCTGTTACTGACGGTATTGTCTACATGGTAGAGAGTATTGTTATAACCGTCATTGGCAACCACCACAGCCCGGTTAAGCTGGCCGGAGATACTCAGTTTGACCTTGTCGTTTCCTGACGTAACTGCGGGGAGTACCGGAACCGTTTGTACAGTCTGGGTTGCCGTTGTTTGAACCGGTGGTAATGGCGTCTGCTGCAAGGTGCTGATCTGCTGCTGTAACCTGTGCAGGATTTCAGACTGGGCCTTGATCTGCTCTGCCTGCTGCTGCAGTTGTTGTTGCTGCTGGCGAATGGTTTCCTGCATCTGCTGCAAAACCTGTGGATCAAGCGCTAGTGGTTGGGCCGACACCGTAAGCGGCAGGGACAGCAGCAGAAGTGACTGTGTAAACAGGTTACGCATGTTTGTCTTCCGATGTGAGATATATGGAGATCTTTGCCAGCAGCTCGGTTGCTATAATCGGTTTGCTGATGTAATCGTTCATGCCTGCGGCCAGGCAGTTATCCCGGTCAGCCTCGCTTGCTGCTGCGGTCATGGCGATAATCGGCAGCTCTTTTCCTTCAGGCAGTTGCCGAATCTGTTGGGTTGCCTGGATGCCGTCCATGACCGGCATCTGCATATCCATCAGGACCAGATCGTAGGTTTCATGTTGAATCAGCTCAACACCTTCTTTTCCATTGTGGGCAACCGTTACCTGCAACCCGGCACGACTCAAGAGCTGGCGAGCCACAAACTGGTTAGCTTCGTTGTCTTCAACCAGCAGGATATGGTTGCCGCAGAAGGTCTCGCTGAACTGGGACAGGGGGGTAAGCCGACGGTCTGGAAGGGGAGGGGTATCAGGCAGCAGATTAAATATGATGGTGAAGGCAAAGGAACTGCCTTTGTCAGGCAGGCTGCTGACGGTAATACTACCTCCCATTAACTCCACCAGGTTTCGTGCAATGGAAAGCCCCAGGCCGGTGCCGCCAAAGCGTCTGACAATCGAGTTGTCTGCCTGGGTAAAGGGCTGAAACAGGTCGTTAAGCTGTGTGGTGTTGATGCCGATACCGGTGTCAGTTACCTGAAAACGGATTACTGCGGTATCTGCTGTCTGCTCTGCCAGTTCTGCCTTAACCGTGACCGAGCCCTGGTCAGTAAATTTGATGGCATTACTAACCAGATTGTTCAGTACCTGCGTCAATCGTAGTGAGTCACCTGTCAGGCGTACCGGAAGGTCAGGAGCCAGTATCAGTTTGAGCTGGAGCCCTTTTTTCTGGGCTGTAGCTATGAACAGGTCAGTTGTTTGCTGCAATAACTCAGGCAGGTTCAATTCCCGCTGCTCAAGGGTCACCATGTGGGCTTCAATCTTTGAGAAGTCAAGGATGTCATTTATGATATCCAGCAGGCTGTGGGATGAGCGGTTCAGCCGTTCCAGATAGTCACGCTGCAGTGGGGGCAGGTCAGTGGCAAGGGTCAATTGGGTCAGGCCGATAATGGCGTTCATCGGGGTGCGGATCTCATGGCTCATATTGGCCAGAAACTCGCTTTTGGCTTGTGTGGCGGTCTGGGCTGCTTCTTCAGCAGCACGCAGCTCTTCCTGTTGCAGTTTAAGCAGGTGGTTGGTCAGATCAAGCTGTTTGATCTGGGAAAGCAGAAGGCGGGTCAGCAGCATTGCCAGCAGACAGAGCAGGGCGGTGGTAATCCCCTGCTTGACGATGGTACTGCGCCAGTCCGCAATGGCTTGGTCCCTGCCAAAAGAGCTGATGGCCACCACCGGATACTTATCCAGCCGATGGTAGGAGATAATCCGGTATTCACCAGCAATGTTTGATTGTTTGTTGTGGTAGGTGCGTACCGGCTGTTCTGCAACGTATTTTCTGAAAAACGGGGCGGTTTTTTTACCGCTGGTATAGACCTTTGGATCAGAGGGTACCAGCACCAGATAGTCGCCAGCGGTGGTGGCCAAGGTAAAACGTCCATTTCTACCGGCAACAATTGAGCTGTACAGGTCCTCAAAGTAGTGGAGATCAAAAAAGATCAGCGCCACCCCGGCAAAGGCGCCTGATTTTGTTTCCAGGCGGCGTGAGAGAATAAATCCCCATTCTTTATTTGAGAGCGACTGTACTGGCGGGCTTAACAGGATGTCATCAGTCTTATGATCCCGGTGGTATTTGAAGTAAGCCCGTTCAGAGACATCAGGAAGCGTTGCTATAGCGGCAAAGGAGGTGGCGCGGACCCTGCCGTTGGCGTCAATAACCGTAATGGCTGAGATGTGGGAAATGGTACCGTTGTGGGAGGTGAGTATCTTTGTCAGGGTCGGGTGGTTGACAGCCATGATCCCGCCTAAGCCATTAATCTCCCGGATACAGGCCAGCAGGATCTGGTCAGCTTCGGAAAAGGCCCGTTCTGCATGCTCTTTCAGGGCTCTGGCGTAGCTTTCTGATTGTTGTTCAGCATTACGGACAGCAACCTGAAAGCCGGTGTAGCCATGCCAGATAGAAAGTGAGACAAGGACAATCAGAAGCAGAGAAACGCTGGAGATAATTCTACGGCGCAGTGCAAGGTAGTGACCAAGGATCAGGTTGTCAGTTGCAGCAGGGTCAGCCATCAGATGTGCCTCTTGGACGCATACCTCAGAAGTTTATAATGAGTGAGACAAAATATCCTGAAGCAACTAACCGGTCAATCAGGTTTATTTTTTGTTTGATACTTCACAATTACCCAGCCTGTGGCATACTTGCCACCAGTAGTTTACACGACATTATGGGGTATGCAAATGAAAGTAGCAATTTTAGGTGCAGGCCACGGCGGTATTGCCATGGCAGGTGATTTGACTCTGGCGGGTCATGAGGTGCGGTTGGCTGCAGACCCGAAGCATGCTTCTAACCTGCAGCTATTGATGGCCTTTGGCGGGATCATGGTGGAGGGGGTCACCTCCAGCGGCGCTCCGGTGGGGTTTGCCAAACCGGCTATGATGACCACTGATCTTGGTGCCGCAATCAAAGGGGCTGAGGTGGTGATGGTGGTGGTGCCTGCCTTTGGCCAGGAACCATACATGCAAGCCCTGATTGAACTGGGTGAAAAAGGGCAGATCATTGTCTTTAACCCCGGCAAGTTCGGCACCCTGGTCTTTGCCAGGATGTTGCGTGAGGCTGGTCGCTCCAATGATTTTATCATCGGCGAGACCACCTCGTTTATCTTTGCTGCCAAGACCAAGGGGTTGGGCCATGTCAACATCAAGGCTGCCAAAGAAGAGCTGCCCTTTGCCGCGCTTCCGGCAAAACGGACTGCCGAGGCGCTCTGGGTTTTGACCGATCTCTATCCCCAGCTTTCCCCCAGCATGGGGGTGCTGCAGACCAGTATTGATGCGCCGGGCCTGATCATCCACCCAATCTCCACCCTGATGAACATGAGCCGGATTGAGCAGATGGGGCCGTATCGCAACTCCCACTACGATATTACTCCTTCGGTGGGGCGGATCATGGAGGCGGTGGATCAGGAGCGGATGGAGGTGGCCAGGCTGCTCTGCCGTGAGACCTTCTCGTTCATGGACACCATGCAGGTGCTGTACAAGGTCAAGGGGGAGAGTGCCTACGATATGATGTATCAGGTCTCGGCCCATAACGTCCAGATGGCGCCGGACAGCCTGAATCACCGCTACGTGACCGAGGATATCCCCTATGGTCTGGCCACCATTGCGGCAATCGGCCGCCAGATCGGGGTGCCGGTGCCGCGCATAGAGGCGATGGTGAATGTGGCCTGCATGGCTAATGGCGTGGATTACTGGTCAAGCGGCCGGACCGTTGAAAAGATGGGTCTGTCCGGGATGAATGGGCAGCAGATGGCCCGTTACGCCCTGGAAGGAACGCTGTGACCGCAGCTCAGGACAGTACAAAAAATCGCGGTATCTGGGTCCTGTTCAGCATCGCTTTTGCCACCTTCATGGTCAATGCTGATTCCTACATCGTCAATATCTCGCTGCCGGTGATAGCAGACTATTTCAAGGTCGGCACTGAAGCGGTCTCCTGGGTGGTGATGTCCTACCAGCTGACCGTCACCGCCTTGCTGCTGGTATTTGGCACCCTGGGAGACCGGATCGGCATCAAGCGGCTGTTCATGCTGGGCTATGGGGTCTTTACGCTTAGTTCATTGTTCTGCGCTATCTCGCCCACCCTGGGTTGGCTGGTGGCCAGCCGCGCCCTGCAGGGGATCGGTGCCTCGGTGCTCTACGCCCTGACCCCGGCCATGGTGCCGCGCTATCTGTCGCCGGAACAGCGCGGACCTGCCTTTGGCGCCCTGGCAACGGCAGCAGCCCTGGGGATCTCGGTTGGCACGCCGCTGGGGGGATTGATCACCGGGCTGCTGTCCTGGCACTGGGCCTTTTTGATCAATATTCCGATCGGGATTGTGGCCATGCTGGTTGCTAAACGGGTGTTGCCAGCGGATCAGTCTGCTGATGCAAAGGCTCCATTGCCTGCGTTTGATTATGCAGGTTCAGTCTTCAGCGCCCTGGCTCTGGTCAGTCTGATCTACAGCTTCAGCAAACTGAACAGCCTGGGGCTGGCGCCAACGGTACTGGGGGCTGCGGTACTGTTTGTGATCAGTCTGGTGCTCTTTATCCTCTGGGAACGCCGGGCTGTGCATCCGTTGCTGGATTACAGCCTGTTCCGCTCACCGGCCTTCAACTTTGGCAATCTGGCCAACTTCCTCTGTCTGTGCTATCTGGCAGGTCATAACTTCATCACCCCCTTCTATCTGATGACCGTGAAAGGGCTGCCCACCGAGCGGGCTGGCACGGTTTTTCTGTTGTATTCACTGATCTACATGGGGATGGGGCCGCTGGCCGGACAACTCTCCAAACGGATCAATCCAAGGCTGCTCTGTACTGTCGCGCTTGTCGGTGGCGTGCTGGTCTCCTTTGGCTTCAGCCATTTCTTGCATACGGCAGGGATGCTGCCGGTTTATGGCTATTTTGTAGGGCTGGCGCTGGTAATGGCCACCTTTATCCCTTCCAACAATAACGTGGTAATGGGCATGGCGCCGCCGGGCAAACAGGGGGCGGTGTCCGGCAGTTTTCGGATGGTGGGCAGGGTGGGGATGACGGTTGGGGTCTGTCTGTTCCAAACCATCTTTACCCTGGCAGCACTGCAACAGTCAGGCAAGCTGCAGGCAGATCTACTTAAGTCAGTTGCGCGTACACAGTTGTTGTCTGCCTTCAGTACGGTCTACCTGGTTGGTGCGGTGCTGTTTGCCGTGGCAGCTGTCGGTTCGTTTCTCGCTCGGGAGCGGTACTAGGGCTCTGGCTCTTGCATGGTTGCTGTCACGCATCACAAGACCCGATTGAAAGGGGCACAAAATGTCAACGGACTATACGGTTTCAACCTATCTGCTGCAGCGCCTGAAAGAGTTGGGTGTTGATCACCTGTTCGGCGTGCCTGGTGATTATGTGCTGGATTTTCTGGATCAGGTGATTGAGAGCCCGGTTGAGTGGATCGGCACCTGCAATGAGTTGAACGCCGGCTATGCTGCGGATGGGTATGCCCGTCTGAACGGGCTGGGTGGGGCGGTGGTAACCTACGGGGTAGGTGGCTTCAGTATCCTGAATGCCGTGGCAGGGGCGTTTGCTGAGATGGTTCCACTGGTGCTGATCAGCGGCGCTCCTCCTGGCGGCAGGCGTAAGACCGGGGCTTTGGTGCATCATCTGGTGGCTGACTATGAGCGGCAGCTGGAAATATTCCGAAAAGTGACCGTTGATGCTGCGCTGCTGGATGACCCTGCCACTGCCCCGCAGCTAATTGATCGCCTGCTGGCCACCTGTGTCAGCCGTAAACTGCCGGTCTATCTGGAACTGCCTGCCGATATGGCCCGTGCTGTATGTTTGCCCCCTTCTGCCCCCCTTGCCACGGTTGTCAGATGTTCTGATCCTGACAGTCTGAAGGCCTGTGCAGATGCCGTTGCAGAGCTGATTAACAACGCAGATTATCCTGCCATCCTGGCCGGTATTGAGGTGTCGCGCTTTGGTCTGGGGCAGGATCTGCTGGAGCTGGTTGAACAGGCTGAACTGCCCTTTGCCACCATGCTTAGCAGCAAATCAGTGTTGCCGGAGCTGCATCCCCAGTTTATCGGTCTGTACCAGGGGGGCTGGAGTAGACCATCGGTTCAGCACCAGATTGAGTCTGCAGACTGCCTGCTTTCGTTGGGGGCCTGGATGACCGATCTGGATACCGGCATCTTCAGTAATCATATCGACCCGCAGCGGGTGATTGAGGTGGGGCGTGAGACCGTACGGATCGGCGCCCAGCTGTATCGTCAGGTCCTTCCTGGTGATCTGATCTATGAACTTGTGCCGCGTCTGCGAACCCGTTCCTATCTGGATCTGCATCCCGGTGAGCCGCGCATTGCCAGTGGAGACTTTGTTCCGCGCATAACAGCCCCGCTGACTGCAGCCCGGATGTACGAGGCGATTCACAGCTTTCTCGATGACAGCATGATCCTGCTGGCAGAACCTGGTGATGCCTTCTGTGCGGCACCGGAATTTACCATTGAAGAGGCCGAGCGTTTCATTGTCCAATCATTCTACTCTTCAATCGGCTATTGTACCCCGGCTGCACTGGGAGTCGGGTTGGCCCGGCCTGGCAGCCGTCCGGTGGTCCTGACCGGTGACGGTGCCTTCCAGATGACCGTTCAGGAACTCTCCACGCTGATGCGGCAGCAGATTCCTGCGGTGGTGTTGCTGATTAATAACGATGGTTATCTGGTTGAACGGATGCTGCATGAGGATGGTCCCTACAACGATATCAAGATGTGGCGGTATGCCGACCTTCCTGCGCTGTTCAATGCCGGTACAGACGGGATCGGCATCCGGGTGACAACTGAAGGGGAGCTGCATGCTGCCTTGCAAACCGCTGCAGCAGAACAGGACAAGCTGGTGCTGATCGAGCTATGTGTGCAGAAACTGGACTGTTCTGAAGGGCTACGCCGTCTTGGGGCCACCATGCGTGCGCCAATGCCCCGCAGATGATGAACAGGCCAAGCAGGGGTGCTGTATGATGCGATTGTTATGGCGTGCATGCTGTTCAAAAGAGCTGCGGTTGTTGCAGAACACACTGCTGCTTGTGCTGCTTTGCAGTAGCGCGGTTGCCGCTTCTCCACTGAAAAAGGCCACCCTGATGCCGCTCTGGAGCCCCCAAGCGCAATTTGCCGGGTATTATGTTGCCCTTGAAAAGGGGATCTATGCCCGCCATGGCATTGATTTGAAGATACTTCCGGCTGGGCCGGGGTACTCGCCTGAACAGACGTTAAAGAACGGCAGTGCTGATTTTGCTGTGCTCTGGCTGACAACCGCCCTGCGACAGCGCGCTGACGGTACTCAGCTGGTTAACCTGGCCCAGCTGGTCCAGCGATCCTCCCTGCTGCTGATATCCAAAAAGAGCAGCGGAATCAGGTCCGTGGCAGATCTTGACGGCAGGAAAGTCGGGTTGTGGGCAGGGGATTTGTCGCTGCCGCCGCGGATCATATTTGCCAGGCAGGGGATCAAGGTCCGTGAAGTACCCCAATCCTATACCGTGAATCTCTTTTTGCGGGGCGGGATCGAGGTGACATCCGCCATGTGGTACAACGAATACCATACGATTCTTTCTTCCGGGGTTGATGCGGATGAACTGTCTGTTATCCCCCTCCATGAACAGGGGATACAGTTTCCTGAAGACGGAATTTACACCCTGGAACGGATCCTTAAAAAGGATCCTGCCCTGGCAAAGGCCTTTGTGGCTGCCTCGCTGGAGGGGTGGCGCTATGCCTTTGACCATCCTGATCAGGCACTGGATATTGTTATCAAGCAGATGCGTGCGGCGCAACTGCCAGCCAACCGCGCTCACCAGAAATGGATGCTTGACCGGATGCGGGACCTGATCATGACGTCAACCGCCAAGGGGGGCCACGGCCAGCTTAATCAGCAGGAGTATGAGGCTGTTGGTCAGGCGATGCGTAGCTATGGCCTGCTTAAGGCATATCCTGACTACAGTCGTTTTACCGGGAGGTCGGATGCTGGCACGCACTAGTATAGCCACCAGACTGGTGCTGGTGATTACCCTCTGCAGTGCGCTGATCTTTGCTGTGAACCTGGGCTATAACTATCATCGTTCCCGTGTCATGCTTGAGCAGGAGCTTGAGTCCAATGCACGCAACCTTGCCGGCTCTCTGGTGCATCGGGTGGAGACTGAGCTTGTAGCGGTTGCCAAGATCGTGCAAGGGATGGCCCGTGAGCTGGAAACCAGCCGTCACTCAGCCCAGGAGCTGAACAGCCTGCTCAAGACCACCCTGGAGCAGAACCCTGAACTCTTTGGCACAACCGTGGCCTTTGAACCGTTTGCCTTCAACGCCTCAACCCGCCTGTATGCCCCCTATTATTACCGTCACAAGGGCAAGATCGCCTCCAGTCGCCTGGAAACAGCATACCGGCAACTGCCCTACCTCTACTGGGATTGGTATCAGATCCCACGGGAACTGGGCAGAATGGAGTGGAGCGAGCCGTATTTTGATGAAGGGGCCGGCAATATCCTGATGACAACCTGTTCAGTGCCGTTTTATGGCGCTGACAACGGCAGGAAACAGCTCAAGGGGATTGTGACCGCTGATATCTCGTTGGAATCACTGACCCAGTTGGTCTCATCGGTCAAGATCCTGAAGACCGGCTACGCCGCCCTGCTGTCACGCAACGGGATGGTGCTTGCCCATCCGCTGAAAGATGCGGTCATGAACGAGACCTTCTTCAGCATTGCGGAAGAACGTCAGGACCCAGCCATGCGGGAACTGGGCAGGAAGATGATTAAGGGGGAGTCTGGTTTCATCCTCTACAAGAGTATAGTGGGAGTAAGAAGCTGGATGTATTACGCCCCGATCCGTTCAACCGGCTGGACCTTGGCGGTGGTTTTCCCTGAAAAAGAGCTGCTTGAGAATGTCACCCGTCTGAGCATGACCATGGCGCTGATGGGGCTGGTCGGTATCCTGCTGCTGACCGGGGCAGTGGTCTCCATTGCACGTTCTATTACCAAGCCGCTCCGTTCGCTGGCTGCTGCCACTGATCAGATCGCTGCGGGAAACTTTGATGTGGAGCTTCCTGTGGTGCGTTCGCAGGATGAGGTTGGTCTGCTGTCCCATGACTTTCAGGTTATGCAGGGGTCGCTCAAGGAGTATATCAAGAACCTGACTGAAACCACGGCAGCCAAGGAGCGGATCCAGAGTGAACTCAAGGTGGCCACTGATATCCAGGCCAGCCTGCTGCCCCGGCTGTTCCCCGCCTTCCCGGATCGGCCTGAATTTGACATATTCGCCTCAATGGATCCTGCCAAAGAAGTGGGGGGCGATTTCTATGATTTCTTCTTTATTGATCTCACCCATCTCTGCTTTCTGATTGCCGATGTCTCCGGTAAGGGGGTGCCTGCAGCGCTCTACATGATGGTTGCAAAGACCCTGCTTAAGTCAGAAGGGCAGCGGCTTGGCGAACCCAGCCGGATACTTTCCTGCGTCAATACAATCCTTGCTGAAGATAATGACAGCTGCATGTTTGCTACGGTGTTCTGCGGTATCCTGCATACTGAAACCGGAGAGATCCAGTTTGCCAATGCCGGGCATAACCCGCCGCTGATCATGGATGGGGCAGGGGTGCGCTATCTTGCGCCCAAAGCGGGGTTTGTGCTGGGACCGATGGAAGGTACAACCTATGCCACTGAACGACTGGTCATGCAGCCGGGAGACACACTGTTTCTCTATACCGATGGTGTGACTGAGGCGTGCAACCATGCGGATGAACTGTACGGCGAGCCACGGTTGCTTGATCTCTTGCAGAAGACCCCCAGAGAAGACCTGGTAGCGCTTGTGCATACTATTCGGGTTGATGTTGTTACCCATGCTGCCGGCGCACCACAGTCAGATGATGTGACCATGGTTGCCATTACCTGGCGTGGGGCAGAGAGCTGACCGGATCTGCATGCGTCAGACGGCTGCGGTAGACCTCAGAACTTCAGGCGGGCATCAAGCCCCACGGAGTAGCCGTAAAAGCTCTTTGCTGCGATGTAGGACACCCCCAACCCCAGCCAGTTGAGCTTCCAAAGGCCGGTCAGTTCACCCAGCACCAGGCGGCCGCCCACCGTGTACATGGTGTTGGTGCCAACGGTATCGCGGAAATCATCCCCCAATACGTCAAGGGCAACAAAACCGCCGGTATGCAGCGGAAAGCCGAACAGTTTAAGCGGTAGCTTGAGATCAAGATCCACCCGGTTTTCCCAGTCATAGGAACTGCCGCTGCCATGCAGATAATCAGATGAGCTTGCAATCGACCAGGTGTTAAACCAGGCAAAGCGTGAGAGCAGGGCTAGCTTCAGATCGTTGTTCAACGGTTTTTCATACTGGATATCCAGCGCAGGTACCAGTGAAAATGTGTCGATGTTCCAGTCAAAGAGCTGCCCGCCATACAGTTGTTTCAAATGTGTACCTAATGCGGTACCCGGCTTAAAGGAGCTGTCTGAATGGGCGTAGATCAGGCCCAGAGTGGGGCCTATACTCAGTTCTTTGGTCAGATTAAGTCTTACCCCTGACTCCAGCCCGGCTGCAAAGGTTGTAAATTCTTCCCTGTTGTTGGCCAGTACCGGGTTGTTGTTAAAGCTGTTTTCTCCGCTGATGTAGCCGATCGTGCCACCCAGCAGGGGTGCCCAGGTCATGTCACTGTCACCGAGCCGGTTCGGCTCGCCAAGGAGACCCTTACCCCCCAGCTTGGTGATGCTCATACGGGTGCCGTCGTCGTAGAAACGGTAGGTGCCGCCGCTGATACCGTCATCACCCCCCATGATAGCCAGTGTTTCGCTCCGGGCGGTCGCCAGTTTTCTGAACTGGTCGCTATAAACGGCCAGATCCGCTGCCACTGAAGGGGCAGGGAGAGAGAAAAGAGCTGCAACGGCTACTGCTAAGGCTGTCTGGCGTGGAAGGGATAGCTTCATGGGATTGAGATCTCCTTTTGAGCCATCAGAATATCGCTGATTTTTGTCATTGCAAGCGGTTGTCTGTAGCATTTTCTCTGGTATGGTTATCACACGTACTGGCCAGTCTGCCGAGGTAGTACACAATGATCAGAAGTAAGACGATGGACAACAGATTACAGAGCTTGATGTTGGTACTGTTGCAGTTGTTGCCGGGGCTGGCGGGGAGGAAAAAACTGTGTCAAACGAGAAAATTGTTGTCCGTCGTATGCATAAAGATGATCTGAAGCTGGCTGTTGAATGGGCTAAAAATGAAGGCTGGAATCCGGGGCTGCATGATGTTGATCCCTTTTATGCCGCAGACCCGAATGGTTTTTTTATTGCAGAAATCAACGGAGAACCGGTCGGCACCGCCTCAGCCGTTGCCTACGACGACAGCTTCGGTTTTCTGGGATTCTACATCGTGAAAGAGGAACTGCGGCACCTCGGCATCGGCATGAAGCTCTGTGATGCCCTGCTGGAGTACATGGGAAACCGCGTCTACGGCCTTGACGGGGTGGTGGCCATGCTGGACAAATATGTGCAGCAGATGGGGGTTGCCATTGCCCATTACAACGCCCGTTATGAAGGTGTTGGCAGACCTGCAGAGGCAACACTGGCGGATATCTCGTCAGTTCCGTTTGAGGAGCTGGAGCGCTATGACCGTTGTTTCTTTCCAGCCCGGAGGACAGCCTTCCTGCAGAGCTGGATCAGTCGCCCCGGCAGCCAGGGCCGTGTTGTCATGGACGGTGAACGGCTGGTGGGCTACGGCGTGATACGTCCCTGTTACCGTGGCTTCAAGATCGCGCCGCTGTTTGCCGACACACCTGATATTGCGGATCAACTCTTCAGAACACTTGCCGGGCTGGCTGTTGATCAACCAATATTTCTGGATATTCCGGTCTGCAACCAGGCTGCTCTGGAGCTGGTGGAACGGCACCAGATGCAGAAGGTCTTTGAAACGGCCCGTGTCTACCACGGCACAGCACCGGAGTTGCCGCTGGATCAGACCTACGGTATTACCAGCTTTGAACTTGGCTAATGGTGCCATGCAGAAGTGAATGCACGTGGTTTCTTATTTAAATATAGTTGTCAGTTCGGAGTAAACTATGGGACTTTTTTCCGGAGAATCAAAAAATAGCGCATCTGCAGAAACCAGAAGACTTCATACCGAGTATGGCCAACTACTGATTGATGGCGAGATCATTGAGGCTGGTTTTGTTGTTGCCCGCGACACACTGCTGTTTACCAATAAGCGGTTGATTGTTATTGAGGTTCAGGGAATTTCCGGCAGGCAACTGGAATATCTCTCTGTTCCCTATGGTTCAATCGTAAAGTTCAGTGTGCAGACCGGCGGTAGTTTTGACCTGAATGCAGAGCTGAAACTGTGGATCGGCAATGACACCGTTCCCCTTGAAAAACGGTTTAACAGTGAATTGAACGTCTATGAGGTACAGAAGATTCTTGCCAGTCGTGTGCTGAAGTAACCCCAGGATTGCTTTATTCAGGAGGAATCTGCCATGCCTTTTTTAAATCATAAAGAGATACAGCTGTATTACGAACAGCATGGTAGCGGTCCACCGCTAATGCTGATTGCCGGTCTGGCCTCAGATTCCCAAAGCTGGTTGCCGGTGGTTGAGGGGCTTGCCAAACAGTTTGCCGTAATCCTGCTGGATAACCGTGGGGTAGGGCGCTCAACCCAGGAGTGTGAGATCAGTGTCAGCCTGATGGCTGATGATTGCGCGGCCCTGATCCGTCACCTGGGGTATCAACGGGTTGCTGTGACAGGACATTCCATGGGGGGAATGATTGCGATGGAGCTGTCTCGGCAGTATCCCGATCTGGTTGACCGTCTGGTGCTGGTTGCCACCGCAGCAAAAAACAGGGTGCGCAATAACCTGCTGTTTCAGGACTGGGCTGACTGGTACGAGGCTGGAACTAACCGTGCTGCCTGGTTCCGCACGGTTCTGTACTGGATCTTTACGAAACGCTTTTTTGAGAACCAGCCTTTACTGGATGCCTCACTGAACTATCTGCTTAAATATCCCTGGCCGCAGTCTCCGCAGGCATTCAGGCAGCAGGTACAGGCCATTGCAGGGTTTGATGCGACTCCCTGGCTGGGGCAAGTGATGGTGCCCACCTGTGTGCTGGCAGGTGAGCAGGACCTGCTGATGCCACCGGGAGATTCGGAGTATCTGGCGCAGCAGCTGCCTAATGCGGTTCTGGAGGTTGTCAAGGGTGCGGCCCATTCGATCCACACTGAACAGCCAGAGGCGTTTATGCAGTGTCTGTTGGAATTTTTAGCAGGAGGATGCCATGGATAGTTTTATGCAGGCTGCTTTTGATGAGGCGCGCCAGGGGCTGGCGGAAGGTGGGATTCCGATCGGCGCGGTGATTGTCCATCAGGGCAGGATCATCGGACGTGGCCACAACCGGCGGGTGCAGCAGGGCAGTGCTATTCTGCATGGTGAGATGGATGCCCTGGAGAATGCCGGACGTCAGCCAGCTGCGGTGTATCGCGAATCAGTGCTGTACACTACCCTGTCTCCCTGTCCGATGTGCAGTGGTGCCATTCTGTTGTACGGCATCCCCAGGGTGGTGATCGGTGAAAACCGCACATTTATGGGGGAAGAAGAACTGTTACGCTCCCGCGGGGTGCAGCTGGAGGTTCTGCAGGATGAACAGTGCATCAGTTTGATGGAACAGTTTATTGCTGAAAAGCCGGAGTTGTGGAGTGAAGATATCGGGGTATGACGTAAGAAAGGTGAATAACTATGTATCGATTGATTGTTACCGGAATGCTGTTGTTACTGTGTGTGGTGACGGTGGATGCTGCTTCGCTGCCTTGCGGTGGCAGCCCCCGTCAGGTTGCTGCAGCGTACCGTGCCGGTGATGGCGTGCGGCTTGAGGCCTGTTTTGATCTGGATCGCAATACGGTTACGGTGGGGCTGGCTGATGGCAGTCGCGTGGTGCTGCCTGCAGCCCTGTCCGGTTCCGGTGCCCGCTACAGTGACGGTGCCCGTACCTTCTGGGAACATCAGGGAGTTGGGCGCTATTTTGTTGGCGAAAAGCTGCTGTTTGAAGGCGGTCCGGCTCCGTCAGCAGGCTACAAGAGCGGGGTAACGTCAAAACTGCTGGCACAGACCGGTGTAACAGCGGATGGCCGGAAGATCGTCTATCCGGCCACCATCACCCCTGAAGTAACGGCAATGCTGGTGGAGATCGCCCCCAAGGCTGAGACTGGCTGGCATAAACATGATGTGCCGGTCTATGCCTATATGCTGGGCGGTGAGCTTGAGGTGCTGCTGGAAGGTGGCAGGCACCTTACCTACAAGACCGGCGATGCCATTATTGAGGTGGTCGGTACCATGCATAACGGCATCAATAAGGGGATAGAAACGGCCAAGCTGGTGGTGTTCTATACCGGCAGCAAAGGCCAGCCCAATGTGATCAGAAAACAGGAGTAACCCGGTATGTCTTTCGCGCCCCTTCTGTTCCGATCACTTAGGCCATGGTTGCTGGGCCTGTCACTGCTGCTGGCTGCCTGCAGCAGTCCGTCGGGACGTTATCAGTTTAGACTGGTTCATATGAATGACACCCATTCGCACCTTGAACCGGTGGCGGTTAATCTGGCCATACAAGGGGAGACCGTCACAGCACAACTGGGTGGTTTTGCCCGCCTGAAGACCGTTGTTGACCAGATGCGGGCCGAGGACCGGGAACTGCTGTTCCTGCATGGTGGTGATGTGGTGCAGGGGACGCTCTATTTTACCCTGTTTAATGGTCTGCCCGAGTTTGATTTTCTTAACCGGTTGGGGCTGGATGCCATGACCTTTGGCAACCATGAATTTGATCGTGGCCCGGCTGCTATCCCGGCCTGGATAAAACGCAGCAGATTTCCCTGGCTGTCTGCCAATATTGATTTTTCTGCGGAGCCTGCTCTGGCAGGGTTGGTCAAGCCGTACTTGATCAAGGAGATTCATGGTGAGAAGATCGCTATTATTGGTGTAACCACGGAAACCACACCGCAGACTACCATGCAGGTGGGTGGTGTGGTTTTCAATGATGCCGCGGAGGCTGTCCGTAAACAGGTCAAGGCGCTGGAGGCCCAGGGGATCAACAAAATTATCGTGTTATCGCACCTTGGGTATCAGCAGGACAAAGAGCTTGTTGCCAAGGTGGCTGGTATTGATATTGTGGTTGGTGGGCACAGCCATACCCTGATGGGTGACGAGTCGCTGCTGTCAAAGATCGGCCTGCTGCCCGAAACCGTCTATCCCACTGAGCTGAAAGGGGCTGACGGCAAGCGGGTGCTGGTGTTGCAGGCCTGGCAGTGGGGCCATTTTCTGGGCAGGTTACAGGCGACCTTTACCCCGGATGGTGAGGTTGAGCAGTTCAGCCATAACGCAGTAATTCCCACAGGCAGCACCTTTGTCCGTAATGATCAGGCCATACCGCCTGGGACACCGGCCTACCAGGCAATTACGGCCGACCTTGAGCGTACCGGCATCGCACGTATTGTTGCGGAAGATCCACAGATGGTGGCCATGCTTGCCCCCTATGCACAGAAGGTGGCAGCCTATCGCACGGTTGCCATTGCAACAGCAGCAGAAGATCTGGTGCGCGGTCTGAACAGGGGGCCGGGGCCGCTGGCGGCAGATTCCATGTTGGCAGCAGTGCCCAAGGCGCAGGTTGCTATCCTGAACTACGGCGGCATTCGTAGGGATCTGCTGCATGGCAAGATCTCTGCCGGTGATCTGCTGGAGGTAATGCCGTTTACCAACAGTCTGGTGCTGGTGGATCTGAGCGGTGCTGAACTACTGAAGTCGCTTGAAGATACCGTGGCGTTTATGTTGGTCAAGTTTGGTAGCGATACGTTGAATATGCCGTTTGTCAGCGGTATCCGGTTTTCAGTGCAACTAACAGCGCCGAACGGTTCACGGATTGAGTGTGTGCAGGTCCGTTCTGATTCGGGAAACTTTGTTCCAGTAGAGCCAGCACAACGGTATCGGGTTGTGGTCAACTCTTTTGTGGCAGAAGGTGGCGATGGATTTGGTGTGATCAAGACGGCAGCAGGTTTCAAAAGCGATACCGGTATCATTGACAGTGATGCCATGCAGGATTACCTGCAAAAGCTCGGCACTATCCGCAATACGACTGAACAGCGAATCTGCGTGCTGCCCGCTAATTGATACAAAGGAGTGACGTGACTCGTGCTGCATGGAATCTTTGGCATTACCGTTCTGCTGTGCGTTGCCTGGCTTTTAAGTGAAAACAGGCGGATGCTGCACTGGCGTCTGATTTTGGCTGGTCTGGCCCTGCAACTGCTGATTGCCTTGTTGATGTTAAAGGCAGCCCCGTTCAGACAGCTGTTTATGGGGTTGAATACGGTCGTTGCAGCCTTTGAAGAGGCCACAAAGGCCGGGACTTCGTTTGTGTTCGGCTATCTGGGGGGAGGACCGCTGCCGTTTGTTGAGACAGCACCGGGTGGCTCTTTTTCGCTGGCCTTTCAAGCCTTGCCCATGGTGCTGGTAATCGGCGCTCTGACGGCGGTTCTGTATTACTGGCGCATTTTGCCAAAGGTGGTGCAGGGTTTTTCCTGGGTGCTGCGCAAAACCATGGGTATCGGCGGTGCGCTGGGGGTGGTTGCCTCCGGTTGTATCTTCCTGGGGATGATCGAATCGCCGTTGCTGATCCGCCCCTACCTTGTCCGTATGACCCGCAGTGAGCTGTTTGCCATGATGGCCACCGGATTGTCCTGTATTGCCGGTACCATGCTGGTGCTGTACGCAACGGTGCTGCAAAAGGTTATTCCTGATGCCCTGGGACATATCTTGACCGCCTCCATTATCCATGCCCCTGCTGCACTGGTGGTCGCCTCCATCATGGTTCCCGAGACCCAGGAACAGACGCTGGGGGGAGAACTTTCTTCCTATGAGGCAACCAGCGCCATGGATGCACTGACCAAGGGGACCTGGGACGGTCTCAAGCTGCTGGTCAACATCGTCGCAGTCCTGATTGTGTTTGTTGCGCTGGTAAAACTGGTCAATATCGGGCTAGGGCAGCTGCCGGATGTTATGGGTGGTCCGGTAACCCTGGAAAGGATCCTGGGGATACTGCTTTCACCGGTGGTCTGGCTGATCGGTGTGCCCTGGTCAGAGGCCGGTACTGCCGGGTCATTGATGGGGATCAAGATCGTTCTGAACGAATTTCTGGCCTATATCAAGTTTTCATCCCTGCCAGAGGCTGCACTCAGCCCCAAGACCAGAATCATCATGACCTATGCCATGTGTAGTTTTGCCAACCTGGGCAGTCTGGGGATCTTGATCGCCGGACTTGGTAGCCTCTGCCCGGAGCGACGGGATGAAATCGTGGCAATGGGGGTAAAGGCCCTGATCGCCGGGGTGCTGGCATCGCTGATGACCGGTGCGGTGGTGGGGATGCTATAGGATACTTTTTGCCTGGTCGGTTGTAGATAGGTAATTATGTGGTATTTTATCAGTACTGCCACCTGTAAGGAATCTGCAATGATGCTGCTCCGAGAGTCTGTCATAGGTCTGCTGCTCCTTCTTGTCCTCCTGGTGCTACCGGTTGTTGTGCTGGCAAATGATACTAAAACAGTACCGCTTACCGCAGAAGAACTGAAAGGAATTACCCCCTTTGTCGCTGTTGTCCAGCGTAACTGGAAGAGTTGGTCACAGGGTAATGATACCGTGGCCAAGCTGGACCTGATCGCGCAGATGGCCAGTCCTGCCTATAAGGGTGAGGATGCAGCGGCTTTGGTGGCATTGGAGATCTATCTGAAGAAGAATCCATCGGTTGATCTGGCAACCGCTGGTGCCATAGATGATCCAAAGATTCTGGATCGCTATTACCGCAGTGTTCTGAAGTTACGCCGGGTTAAACGGGTGCTGTTTGCCAATGGTCAGCCGAGCTTTGAGCTGTTGCAACAGGGACCGGTGGGGGATTGCTATTTTTTCTCTGCTTCAGGCTGGATGGCCAGAAACCGGCCAGCTGACGTGATGAACGCCATTACCCGACTGGATGACGGTCGTTTCCGTGTGCGTTTTGCCAATGGTGATGAGGCTACAGTAACGACGCCCACTGATGCCGAGCTGGCGATTAATGATTCAGATTCAACACTGCAGGATGGACTCTGGATGTCGGTGTTGGAAAAGGCCACCGGTACCATTCAGGCTCGGACCTATCGGAAGTCCGCAACAATCCCTGATCCCACCGTGGCGATTGATACCGCCGGCATACCGATCGGCAGCATTGTCAAACGCTGGACCGGGCAAGAGGTGAAGGTGTTCCGTCTTGGTGCGCGGGCACAGCGGGAACAGGTCCGCAAGGCATTGGTCAGAATGCAGGAGCGGAAGTCCCTGGCTACATCCCTGCTGTTGCATCGTCCCCCGGCAAAGCTGGCCTATGACCATGTCTATGCCATCATGGGCTTTGATCAGGCAACTGATACGGTCACTCTCTGGAATCCATGGGGAACGGATTTTACTCCCCATGGGCCATCCAGCCCTGAAAACGGCTATGCCCGTAAAAAAGGGATCTTTACACTGAGCTTTGATGAGTTTGTCTCATTTTATAGCTATCTCGCCATAGAGCAAAACTAGGGGGAGGCATGCGCGGTTTTGTTTTTAGCCTGTTGTTCGTGCTGCTGCTGGCCACTGCTCCAGCACTGTTTGCTGCTGATGGTGTCAGCACTGAGTATCAATCTCCCTACGGGGTGAAACTGCCCTGGCCGATACCGGAGTTGATCCCTGATCTGCTGGAGGGAAAGCGGGGTGAGGCAGCAGGTGAGGCCAAGATCCCTGAATCTGACTGGTACGGCCACAGCCATCCCTGGGTCGGTCCCTGGGGGCCGCTGCCCCACAGGTTTAAGCCCCCGAGGATTGCTGAAGGAAAGAGCGATGACTGGAAACGTGCCCGGATCATTGCAACGGCATTCCGTTTTATCGGTTATCATTACCGCCATCACTATATCCCTGATTGGGATCCGCCACCGGGGTGGTATACTCCCAAGCCTGGCGGCACCCGGCATGATGGTAAAGGGCTTGATTGCAGCAATTTTACCTCGTTTGTCTATAATCAGGGGCTGGGAATTCATTTTAGTTCAGATGTCCGCAAACAGGCTGCCACTGAAACCGTGACCATCAACGGGACTGAGCAGACAGTAGCGATAAAGCAGATCCCCCGTCAGGATTCTGCTGAGGCTTGGGCCAAGGTCTTAAAACCGGGAGACCTGCTCTTTATCCGGCCTCGCAGCAGTGAAACAATTTCCCATGTGGTGATCTGGATCGGCCCATGGGGAGTGCCGGGTGGTCAGCCCCTGGTTATGGACAGCCACGGTGCAGATGTGCGGGATGAGGATGGAAAGCTGATACCTGATGGTATTCACCTACGCCCGTTCCGTCCCGATTCCTGGTATGCAACCCGTGCTGATCATGCGTTGCGAATTATTGGTAACTAACTAACTACCCGAAAAGGAGCTTGCATATGAAAAAGAGTCTTGTGTTGTCAGTGGCTATGCTTACGTTTTTTATCGGTTCTGTCTGGGCTGTTGATCAGACCGTTTGTGCCCCTGAGGCGAGTATTACCCTCCATCCAAATGGGTCTGTTGATACCTGTAACCTGAGAATCCAGTATGAAAAAGGTGGTTTGAAGTGTACACCCTCTAGCCCGATTTCTTTTTATGCTAATGGTCTGGTTCGTGCCTGCGTGCTGTATGAAGATCTGAAGATTGGCGGGGTGACCTGTGGAGACACGGGAACTATTACCTTCTTTCCATCCGGTGTTTTGCGTTCCTGTACCTTGAATAATGATGAACTGATAGGTGGGAAAAAATGTATGCATGATCAGCCCGTGTCCTTCTTTGAAAATAGTAAACTGGAAAGCTGCACTGAAGAATAGCTGTTGAAGTCTGTTGATCGTTGAAAAAATGTAAAGAAATCTTTGAATCACACAAGTTTATTGGTGATTCTGCCGAAAAGAGAAACGATATCCCTGTCTTCAGTTTGCAGGTGTATATCCTGTGTAATGGACGTTATCGTTCTGGCACAGATTCCAGCAATGGAAGTTACTTGGGAGGCAAGAGGCTGTGCCAGAAAAGAGTGGTGAAGGATATACCGAAGGCGCTGAGTTTCGCTTTTTGGGGAATCTTTTTGGTGCCCTGATGGCCTGTGCCGGTCTGCTGGCCGGTACTATGATGCACGAGCGTAGCCTTGACTACTGGCTTGAGGATATTGTGCCGTTGCTACTGCTGGCGTTTACCCTGCGAGGGGTGATCAAAAGTGCAATGGAGTTGGCCAAGGATAGTATTTTCTACGAAGAGCAGAAGAAACAGGTGCTTGAGGCCATGGCTAAACAGGAAGCGATGGCTGCCACCATGGCTGGGGCAGAATCAGAGTTGCCAAAACTTGCAAGCAAGCCGAAGTATAGCGAAGCAGAGGTGCTTGAGGCGGTTAGCAAGCGGATCGAGCAGCAACGTGAAGAAGGTCTAAAAAAGAATAAAATCATAAATCCATAACGTAAGCGGGTGGTATGACACGACAGTCAGTATTAACGCTGGAGTATTTAACAGCAATCCTTCTGGAACAAAAACTGATAACCGCAGAGCAGCGGGCCATGGTGCTCGCCAAGGCCAAAGCCCAGGAGGCCCGTTTAACAGCAGGGCCACAAGCGGGCGGTCGCCGCCTGCACCGTGGAGGTGAAGCCCCTTCACCGGCCCAGCTTTTGGCCTCGTTCAATCTTGAAATTCCGGGTGGTAGTGGGCGGATTTTGTCCGAAGATACCATTACCGAAGCGCTTGCCACTTTTCTGAAGATCCCCTACCTGAAAATTGATCCACTCAAGCTTGATCTGGATGTGGTTACCTCTTATATTCCGCGCCCCTTTGCCCTGAAACATCTGATTGTACCGGTGGCGGTTCGTGATGGCGGTCTGGCAATTGCCGTGGCTGATCCGTTTAACGATCAGGTCTTGAGCGAGTTTGCCACAGCCCATCGCCTGAAGGTCACCCGCGTGCTCAGTTCATGCACTGATATTCAGAAAATATTACGTGAGTTCTACGGATTCAGGGCTTCTGTACTGGCTGCGGAGGCGGAATCCTCTGCTGTTATCGATCTTGGCAACCTTGAACAACTCTTTAAGATGAAGGGTGAACATGAACTGGAGGGGAATGACCGTCATGTTATCTCTGCGGTTGATTTCCTTCTGTCATATGCCTTTGACCAGCGCGCTAGTGATATCCATATTGAACCAAAACGGGAAAAATGCCTGATCCGCTTCCGGCTTGATGGTCTGCTGCACAACATCCATCTGCTGCCCAAGCCTCTGCATGCGCCGATTGTCTCCAGAATCAAGATCCTTTCCAGGATGGATCTGGCTGAAAAACGCCGTCCTCAGGATGGCCGGATCAAGACCAGCCATAACAATAAAGAGGTGGAACTGCGGGTCTCAACGGTGCCCACCGCCTTTGGTGAAAAGGTGGTTATCAGGATCTTTGACCCGGATATCCTCTTGCAAGATCTGAATTCAATCGGCTTTTATGCGCGGGAATACGCGCTGTTTAACAACTTTATCCATCGTCCCAACGGGATTATTCTGGTTACCGGCCCAACTGGCTCAGGGAAAACAACAACACTCTATTCAACCCTGCGGACCCTTTCGTCGCCAGAGGTGAATATTGTTACCATTGAAGACCCGATCGAAATGGTGATGGAGGAGTTTAATCAGATTGCGGTGCAGCAGAGTGTCGGGGTCACCTTTGGCAATATCCTGCGAACGGTTCTGCGCCAGGATCCTGATATTGTCATGGTGGGTGAGATCCGCGATGAAGAAACCGCTGAAAATGCCGTGCAGGCTGCTCTAACCGGCCACCTGGTGCTGTCAACCCTGCATACCAATGACTCCCCTTCATCCATTCCCCGTTTGCTTGATCTGGGGGTGCCGCCCTATCTGGTTACCGCAACGGTGGTTGGCATTATTGCACAACGACTGTTACGCAAGGTCTGCCAGCACTGCAAGGCGCCTCGCACGCTGTCTGTGGAGGAACGTACCTATCTGCAGCTGTCTGATGAAAATCTAACGGTTTATGAGGGGGAAGGGTGCAAGGAGTGTCGTGGTACCGGCTATAAAGGGCGTACCGGCATCTTTGAAGTGCTTGAGATGAATGAACGGACCAGGGCCATGATTAGTGACAAGGTAGATGTTGCTGAACTGGTTCGTGCTGCTGAGCAGGACGGGTTTATGTCACTGCGCCAGCTTGCCATCAGAAAAATGCTGGAAGGCTCCACCACCTATGATGAAGTGATCTCCATTACCGGCTAGTTGACCAATAAAAAAGGCCTGCAGAAGCAGGCCTTTAAATGTTTATGGGTGTTGGTTACTAGCAGCCGGCAGTTTTCTGGATCGTCCTGACCACCTTGCTGTCACTATCAAAGCGCAGACGCAGTTCATCACCAACCCGTACCTTGCGGTCCTTAATTTTCTCTAGATTGGAATGGTCGCGAACCTGCAGCACAACAGCTGCATCAGTCTTGCGATCTTTCATGGTCATTTCAGCGCCACCGCCAACCATTCTGATTGTGCTGACAGTGCCGATCATCTTCATCTCACCCGCAAATGCAGTTGTTGCCAAGGTAGTCAGAGCGAACATCACAACCAGTGCGAACAGCCTTTTCATGTCTTCCTCCTGTAGTATGCCGTTTAAACGGCAGGATAGTGGTGTGTTAAAACTGTGGCTGAGTATGACCAAAGTATAGTCCAAGAAATTTTAACGTCAATCTTTCAGCGGTATTATTATACAAATTTAACAGTCGGCTTGTTGCTTCCCGGTCTTTGTTAACCAAAGTTGTCTGATCTGGTTGACAAGCTAGCCTGCTCCATGCTACCCAACCTGCCATGATTATTAACGATAGTACGTTAGAAGAAATTGTCGACAGCGTTATAGGCGGTGATCTCATTAGCAGTGAGCAGGCCTTGGCTCTGGCCGATCTGCCGAGCGAACGCCTCTCGGCACTTTTTGCTGCTGCTTCCCGTGTGCGGGAACACCATTTTGGCAATCGAGTTTCCCTTTGTGGCATCATCAACGCAAAATCAGGACTCTGTCCCGAAGATTGCTCCTTCTGTGCCCAGTCTTCCCATCATGCCACCGGTGTGGATTGCTACCCGCTGCTGGATCAGGACACCCTGTTGGCCGGAGCCCGGTCGGTGGCCGGACATGGTGCTGCCTGCTACGGGATTGTGACCAGCGGCAGTGGAATCAGCGAAGGTGAGGAGCTGGCACAGGTCTGTGCTACCATCAAGGCCATCCGTGCTGAAGGTCAGATTGCCCCCGGTGCCTCGCTGGGGACCTTGACTCTGGCAGCTGCAGAGCAGCTCAAGGCAGCCGGTCTGGTGACCTATCATCACAACCTGGAAACAGCCCGCAGCTTTTTCCCCCAGATCTGCAGCACCCATGACTATGACGATGATGTTGCTACGGTGCGGCTGGCAAAACAGGTTGGCCTGCGGGTCTGCTGCGGTGGTCTGTTTGGTCTTGGGGAAACCATGGCGCAGCGGGTAGAGCTGGTCCTGACCCTGCGGGAGCTGCAGGTTGATTCAGTACCGATCAACTTTCTTGATCCAGTGGCAGGAACGCCGTTGGCAGCCATGCATCAGCTGACCCCGCTTGATTGTCTGCATACCATTGCCCTGTTCCGTCTGATTCTGCCGGATGTCCATATCACGGTCTGCGGAGGTCGCCAGAAAAACCTGCGGGAGCTGCAGTCCTGGGTCTTTCTGGCCGGGGCCAGCGGGATCATGACCGGTAACTATTTAACCAAGGAAGGACGCCAGCCTGCTGATGATCTGCAGATGATTGAAGATCTGGGGCTGGTGATTGCAAAGGAGATGCTGCGATGAGTAATGGACTGTTTATTACCGGTACTGACACCGGTGTTGGTAAAACCATAGTGGCTGCAACCCTGGCCCGCATTCTGCGCCTGCGGGGGGTAAATGTCGGTGTCATGAAACCGGTTACCAGCGGCTGTGTTGAGCGTAATGGTGAGTTAATCTCGGAGGATGCCGAGCTTTTGGCCTGGGCTGCCGGTGTTGACTGTACCGATGATGTTGCCCCCTACTGTCTGCGCCAGCCGATTTCACCGGTTGAAGCGGCACAGTTGGACGGGGTGAAGATTGATTTCAGCGCAATTGTCGCAAGCTACCGTCGCTTGTCAGCACAGCATGAGTTTGTGATTGTGGAAGGGGCAGGGGGGCTGATGGTGCCGCTGAATGGCGGTTTGCTGATCGCTGATCTGGTCAAGCAGCTTGATCTGCCTCTGCTGGTGGTGGCTCGCCCCAACCTGGGAACCATCAACCATAGTGTCCTGACCTGTTTTGCAGCAGGGCAGATGGATATTGAGGTCAAAGGGGTGATGGTCAACCGCTTCCCTGCCAATCCTAACCTTGCCGAGAAGGGGGCCTCCCATCAGATCGGTTCGCTCTGCGGGGCACCGATCCTGGGGATCTGGGATGATCTGCCCGGTTCGCAGGAAGAGATTGTGGAGCGGCTGGCTGAACAGTTTAACAACGATCCTAAAAGTGACATCATCCTGCGGGTGCTGGGTGGTACTGAAGACAGCGACTGCGGGGCAGCAGCAACTTCAGAGGGTTGTTCTTCCTGCGGCTGCTCCGGCAGTTGCGGGGGAGAGTAAGCCCGCTTGAACACCCCCACTTCCTATGATCCGCTGCAGCCCTGTCTTGAGGCAACTGCCAACCCGGAAGAGCTGATGGCCCTGGCTGAGATGCGGATGCCGTTTGGCAAGTATCAGGGGCGTTTGCTGATTGATCTGCCGGAACGGTATGTGGTCTGGTTTGCCAGCAATGGCTTTCCGGAAGGGCGCTTGGGCAGGATGTTACAGACGGTGTATGAGATAAAGGTAAACGGGCTGGAGTATCTGTTTGCCCCGTTACGAAAGGGCAGAATCGTTGGGTGATGGTTTACCTGCCTGAAGGCATACTTGCTCACTATACGCCGCAAAAAAAATAAAAAACAGACTGTTTTATTTGCTGGGAAAAGGTATCTTGAAATCAAGGTAGCGCTACCTGAAACAAGCATCAGAAGGAGAAGCAAAAGAAGTTTGTGATTTTTTCCACGGAGCAGATGTAGGTTTTATGGAGGAAACACTATGGAAGATACGCCGCCTGGCTGTTTTGGCAACATATGAAGCAACAAACAGGCTACCGACAGAAGTAGCCTGCATACCATGAACATGGTGCATAGATTGACGTAAAACCGGAGGCCCGCCTGAAAAGCGGGCCTCTTCTCATTTATTAGGGTGTTGTGTTGCTGATGAATCGTGATTGCTCCAGGTGGTGCGCAGTCTGCAGAGTTCCCGGTTGCCTTCAACTGATTCGATTCTATGGATCAGGATCGCAGGATCTTCAGGGCTTGGGGCACAACAGCTGCGTATGCTGTCACCGTATAACGCCTCAGCCCTGAATCCAATTTCAATCAGGACTGGCACTGCCCGTGTGATCAGCTCCTCCGGTACCGCCTCCAGTGCCCAGCCAGCATAGATCGTGTTGTTCACATGATTGTTCATATCAAGGTTAGCCCGCAGTACCGGCAGTTGCAGCCCTGACTGGCATTCTTCAAGCAGCGGAAGCGTTGCAAACGGATCATCCAAGGCTCGTTGCAGGTGCAGCGGATAGTCAGGCAGATGCTCATCAATGCTTACCGGACGGCGTGTTCTAAGGTCCAGTGCAGCCCATGAACTGGTGGCCCGCCCAATGGTCTGCCCCTGGTGGTCAGTCAGCAGAAAATCACGAATTGAGAAAAAGCCCTCACGGGTCACCGGCCAGGTGCTGACCGTTACCGGCTCAGTACCAATAATCGGGCGTAGCAGCTCAATGGTCAGTCGGGACAGAACCCAGGTTAATCCCCTTTTCCGCAGGTGCTTAAGCCCTACACCCAGTTGCAGGGCATGCTCTGCACCAACTTCCTGCAGCCAGGCCAGGATAACGGTCAGGCGTACCCGGTTGCGGGGATCAAGCTCGTGATAGCGGGCATTAACGGTTTGTTGCAGCTGATGGTGCATGCCTTTCTCCTTGCCCCATGCATAGCACAGGAGCGGACATGATTGCAAATCAGCCAGGTCTGGCAGATACTGTTGCCTGATGCAGCCAGTTGCACTACACTGCACTATCAAAAGTACAACTGTAGAGGAGGGATTATCATGCAGCAATTTGATACTACCCAGGCCAGTACAGGGCTGATCGTCAGGCAGAACACACTGGTACGTCAGGTCTATGCCTGGATGGGATGTGGTCTGACCCTTACCGCGATTATGGCGCTGATTACGGTTTCTTCGCCGGAGCTGTTAAAGGCCATTGTCGGTAACCGGATGGTGTTTTACGGGCTGATGTTTGGTGAACTTGCCCTGGTGTTTACCCTTTCCGGTGCCATTAACCGGATGAGTGCCACTGTTGCCACCATGTTGTTTATCGGCTATTCAGCCCTGAACGGCCTGACCCTCTCCGTTATCTTTCTGGTCTACACTGCTGATTCCATCGCCTCTACCTTTGCGGTTTCAGCTGCCATGTTCGGCGCCATGAGTATCTATGGCTATGCCACCAAGAAAGATCTGACCTCCTGGGGCAGTTTCCTGTTTATGGGGTTGATCGGCATTGTGATCGCCTCATTGGTAAATCTTTTTATGAGGAACGACGCCGCATCCTGGGTGATCTCGGCTATTGGCGTGATTGTCTTTACCGGCCTGACTGCCTATGATACCTGGAAGATCAAGGCACTGGCTGCTGAAGGAGCAGAGGGGAGAAAACCGGCAATCCTTGGTGCCCTGACCCTGTACCTTGACTTTATCAACCTGTTTCTGATGCTGCTGCGTCTGATGGGTGGGAGACGGGATTAATGAACAGGGCCTTGAATAACTATTCCGGAGGCAGTCTACGGCGTTGCGCGGTGCTCGCTGCCTCGCCTAACAATGTTATGTCTCGGTCGCTGTGCTCCGTGCGCCTTGTATCCAGCCTTCCTCATGACGTTTTTCAACGCCCTGTGTAAGGGTTCATGTAACAATGCTTACCACTTCTACCAATAAGCAGATGTTCAGTTTTCTGGCCGTACTGACTGCAGCCTCCATGGCGGGGCTGCAGGGCTACACCATGCTGTTCAACAACTTTGCCGTGGAGACGGTTCATCTTGACGGGCTCCATGTTGGGTTGACCCAGTCGATCCGTGAGATCCCCGGTTTTCTGGCGCTAACCGCAATTTATGTGATGCTGGTGATCCGAGAACACCGTCTGGCATCCCTGTCGGTCATCCTGCTGGGGATCGGTGTTGCCCTGACCGGCTTCTTTCCCAGTTTCAGCGGAGTGGCGATGACCACACTGCTGATGAGTTTCGGTTTTCACTACTATGAAACCGTTAACCAATCCCTGACCCTGCAATACTTTTCCACCCACCAGTCTCCGTTAGTGATGGGTAAGCTACGCAGTCTGGCTGCCATCACCAGCATCATTTCTGCTGCTGCAATCTGGGGGATGGGCTTTGTGCTGGATTATCGCGGTATGTTTCTGGTGGTGGGGAGCGTGGTTGCCCTGGCCGGTCTCTGGGCGGTCTTTCAGGACCCAAGCCATGCTGATGTGCCGCCTCAAAAACTGCGGATGTTCCTGAAACGGCGTTACTGGCTCTACTATGCCCTGACCTTCATGTCTGGTGCCCGGCGTCAGATCTATATGGTTTTTTCCATGTTTCTGCTGGTCAAGGTCTTTCACTTTTCCGTGCAGGCCATTACGGTACTGTTCATCATCAACAACCTGATCAACTGGATCATTAACCCGATGATCGGCAGGGCCATTAATGCCTTTGGTGAGCGGACCCTCTGCACGGTGGAGTATCTTGGCGTGATTCTGGTCTTTCTGACCTATGCCTACGCATCATCACGCTGGGTGGTGGCCGGGATGTATATCATTGACTACATCCTGTTCAACTTTGCCGTGGCGATCCGTACCTACTTTCAGAAAATTGCTGATCCTGCAGATATCGCCCCCACCTCGGCGGTCGGTTTTACCATCAACCATATTGCAGCGGTTTTTCTGCCTGCCCTGGGGGGCTACCTCTGGATGCTGGATTACCGGATACCGTTTATCATGGGGGCCGTGCTGGGTCTGGTTTCCCTGATTCTGGCCCAGTTCATCAGACTGCCCTCCCATGCTGCACCGGTCGGGCAAACAGCACACTAGAGTCAGATCAGGTCATAGTGCTTCACCATCGCCCTGTGGCTGCGAAATGCTGCCAGATAGCGGGCATCTTCGGCATAGGTGGTGGGATAGATAGCGGGAACCGGCTGATGCTGCAAACTGCTGTCCACGTTGACAAAGGTAAACAGGCAGGAGTTTGAAAGCGCCTTGCTGTTACGGTCCCGGCTGATCCGCTCGATGCCTGCCTCAACACAGACAAAGCTGTCACAGGTATAGACCACCCGGCAGGTGTAGTGCAGCTTGTCCCCCAGTCTGACCGGATGGAAGAAGTTGATCCGGTTGACCGCAGCAATCAAGGCGCGACCGGGAGCGATCTGTTCAGCACACATGGATGACAGTTCATAGGCCCTGCGGATGATATAGCCACCAAAGATTCTATGGGGCACATATTCCTGCTCAGGGTACATCCGCTCCCAGGATTCCACCACCAGACTGTCTGCCTTAACTCCGCTAAATCCGGGTTGGTCCTGGGCTTCATGCAGCTGACGCAACAATGCATACTCTTCGTAGCTGGGAGGCTCCTGCTGAGCTGCCTGCTGTTGACGGTACTGCTCCCGCTCCTGCATCGATTTCTCTGCCCGATGTTTTTCAAGCTCATCCTGGTATTCAAGTGGCGGCAGCACCCTGCTTTCCTCAGCAGATTCACCACCTCTGGCCACCATGGTAAAGTAGCAGGAAGCGATATGGGTGGACGGATCGCCAGCGTGCTCCACCCGCATCCCCACCACCATGGATGACCTGCCAACGTGGTTGATCCGGGCATCAATCTGGATGTCACGGTCATTGTCAACTACGTGGCGTACAATGATATTGTCAATGGCAGCGGTCACCACCTTGGCGTCAGGGTGAATGCTGCGGGCATAGCCCAGCGCTGCTTGCTCGGCCATGATGTCCAGGTCTTCCAGCAGCAGGCCGAACCTGAAGTTGCCCACAATCGGCTCATCGACAATCATGTAACGGCGGCGGGCCTTCAGGTCTGATGCAAGTGGCAGCACCTTGTAGAGCGATGTTTCTCGTGGTGTGGTCATCTGTTTGCTCCCTGCTTTATGCAATCGATAACAGCTGCTGTACACTGTACATCTCCAAGACAGGTTGTGCAAGGCAGCCTGTCGGTGCTACATTGCTGCCTCCATTTTAATAAACTAAAGTGAGCTGCCATGCCGGAAACCAGTTGTGACTTTTATTGTGACAAGATCCTGAAAGGTCTGCTGGAGGTGCCGATCTACCTCCAGAATGAGCAGGTCTTTGCTTTTCATCATACCAAGCCGCTTTGGGAGCATCATGTGGTGTTGCTCCCGAAAAAGCACATCGAGTCATTGATCAGCCTGGAAGAATCTGACAACGAACTGCTGCTGGAGCTGATGCGGACTGCCAAGCTGATTGCAGCTGATTTTATGGCCCGTTTCGGCGCCTGCCGGGTCTATACCAACCTGGGGACCTATCAGTCATCCAAACACCTGCACTGGCATATCGGCGCTGGTGAGCAGTTGCGGCCCTATTGAATCAATTCAAGCAGAAACTGGCTTATCCAGAATAACTGATGAAAGGTGGTACAAAATGCGTAATCTGATCAAATTGAGTGGTGCTGTATTGTTGGCAATGATCTGTGTGATGCCGGCAGATGCTGCGGAAACAAAGGTGAGCAAGATGACAACAACCGATTCAGGACTCAAGTATGTTGATGATGTGGTGGGCACAGGCGCCTCACCAACCAGGGGTAAGCAGGTGAAAGTTCACTACACCGGTACGCTTGAGAACGGCACCAAATTTGACAGCTCAGTGGATCGCAAAAAGCCGTTCAGCTTCATCATTGGCATCGGGCAGGTCATTAAAGGCTGGGATGAGGGTGTGATGGGCATGAAGGTTGGCGGCAAGCGGAAACTGGTTATCCCTGCCAATCTGGGTTATGGCGCCAGAGGTGCTGGCGGCGTGATACCACCCAACGCCACCCTGTTGTTTGATGTTGAACTGCTGGATGTGCAGAAGTAGGCACGGTTACCTGTGAAACCAACATCCGCCTGTAACCTGGTAACTATCCTCGGCCCGACCGCTTCCGGCAAGACCTGTTTGGCGGTGAAGCTGGCGCAGGAACTGTCTGGCGAGATCATCTCGGCTGATTCGAGACAGGTGTTCAGGCGGATGGATATCGGCACCGGTAAAGACCTGCATGAATATGGCGCTATCCCGTACCACCTGATTGATGTGCTGGAGCCGGGGCAGGAGTGCAGCCTGTTTACCTTTCAGCGTCTGTTTCTGCAGGCCTTTGAAGGGATAACCGCCCGTGGTCAGCTGCCGATTCTGTGCGGTGGCACCGGCCTGTATCTGGATGCGGCGCTGCGGGGCTACCGGATGGTTGAGGTACCTGAAAACCTGCAACTGAGGGCAAAGCTGGCTGATAAAAGTGATGCAGAGCTGATTGAAATACTGATGAAACTGGTGCCTGATCAGCATAACAGAACAGACCTTACCGACCGAAGCCGTACTATCCGCGCCATTGAGATTGCCAGCTACCAACCGGATGATCAGGCAGAACAGGAACCGTTCCCTGCCATCAGCCCGCTGGTCCTGGGCATCCGCTGGGAGAGAACAGAACTGCGTCGCAGGATCACCCAGCGCCTGCGCCAACGGCTTGAGGCAGGTATGCTTGATGAGATCCAACAGCTGCATGCCGGTGGAGTAGGGTGGGAGCGCTTGGACTACTATGGTCTGGAATACCGCTATGGCGGGATGTTCCTGCGGGGAGAGCTGAACCGCAATGACCTGTTCCAGAAGCTGAATGCTGCTATCCATGATTTTGCCAAACGACAGGAAACCTGGTTCCGTAGGATGGAGCGCAATGGCGTGGTCATCCATTGGCTGGATGGGGCAGAAGATCCGGTAACAGAATCGCTGCAGATTGTGAACAGCAATATTGTTTCTCTGGCTTAAATGATCACTTTTTAGGGGGGCTTGCATCTTGCTGATGGGGCTGGCAGCATCCAGGCTGCCAGGGGCCGGGGGTGTGCTCTTTTTAGCTCACGTGCTGTTCGGTGGATACTGATGATAGCCTCGTCATTTCTTCCACTAACAGCTCAACATCAAGCGGCTTGGTCAGGTAGCTATCAAATCCTTCTGACAGATAGCGTTCACGATCACCCCGCAGGGCATTGGCGGTCAGGGCGATAACCGGTGTATGACGCGCTGTTTGTTCCTCCTGTCTGCGAATTGCCTGAACCGCCTCACTGCCGTTCATAACCGGCATATGCATATCCATCAGGATACAATCAAACGCTTCTTCTCTCGTAGATTCAACCGCCTGCTTGCCGTTTTCAGCAACTGTTATCTGATGTCCCATCCTTTTAAGCATCAGTGTAATCAGACGAGCATTAATCTCATCATCCTCCACAATCAAAATCTTTAAGGCCGGTCCCTGTCTGGTCGGGATACTGAACGGTTCCAGTGCTGTATTTTTTGGAGGGGTACTGCCAATTCCAAACGGCAGCTCAAGGTGGAAGTTGCTGCCCTGTCCAACATTGCTTTCAGCCCAGATCCGTCCGCCCATCAGGCAGGAAAGCTGCCGACAGATTGAGAGCCCAAGGCCGGTTCCGCCAAACCTGCGGGTGGTGGAACCGTCAGCCTGAGTAAAGGGATCAAAGATCGTGTCCATTGCCGCAGGAGTAATGCCGATGCCGGTATCGGATACGGTTATATGGATGATTACCTTGTCTGCATCCTGGGACAGCAACAGCGCAGAGATGGTGATGCTGCCCTGCTCCGTAAATTTGATGGCATTGTTCAACAGGTTCAGCATGATCTGTTTGACCCGCAACTGATCGCCATGGAGCAGGTCAGGCAGATCATCCGCGAACCTGGTATGTAACTCCAGATGCTTTTTTCGGATCCGGCTGCATTGCATGGTGCAGACATCCTTGACCAACCTGCGTAGCGAAAAATCGGAATATTCCAGCTCGGTCTTGCCCGCCTCGATCTTTGAGAGATCAAGGATGTCGTTCATCAAGGACAGCAGGTTGTCGGCGGAGGTTTTAATATTGTTCAGATATTCCTGTTGCTCAGGAGTCAACCGGGTGAGGTGTAGCAGGTTGGTCATGCCGATCACACCGTTCATCGGCGTACGGATCTCATGACTCATGTTGGCCAGAAATTCGCTTTTGGCCTGATTTGCGGTGTCAGCCGCCACGCGGGCCTGTTCAAGTTCTCTGCGTGAAGCGTTTAAGTTGCTGATGGTAATCACCAGCCTCAAGGTCAAGAGCAGGATCATGGTACTTGCAGTGATGATTCCGATTAACCACCAGCGGTACTGCTGCCAGATATCACTGATCGTTACAAAGTGAGAACGGTCAAAGGGAGGCAGACGCAGTTCACGCATCATCAGCTCTGCTGCCTGATAGTCTGCTGGAGTGCTGAAGCCATGGATGAAGGCTGATTGCATGACCGGCGAGCCGTGCTCGGCTGCCAGTAGCGTTGCCGCAACCCTGCGGGCTGTATCCTCCTCAACATGGGGCAGGGCTACAAAGGCCCACTCCGGGAAGAGCCTGGTTGAGCAGACAAGCGGAAAGTGAGGCCATTTTTGCTGATTGATGATCTTGAGATCAGCCAGGTTGAGTCTGCCCTGCCTGGCGATCTTTTCGATTACCCCGGTTCGCACAATACCGGCATCGGCCTTGCCTTCAAGAACCGCCTGGACCACCAGATCCTGTGGCATACCTGTGACAAGCAGCTGGTTTTTGCGGGGTAATGCAATGCCGGCCCGCTTGAATTCAGCCATGGGAATATGGAAGGAACCAAAGGCCCCAGGAGATTCATTAACGCAGGCGATCCGCTTGTCTTTCAGGTCTTTAAACCGGTTGATGTCATCCCGGTTGGCACGGGTAAAGACAACACCTCCCAACTCCTTGAGCGCAACTGTTCCTTCTGAACGGACCAATGTGGCCAACACGCCGGAAAATTTTGTTTTTTCACGTAACTGAATGTAGTGGGAGGCGTTGGTAAGCACAAAATCAAGTTTCCGCTGTAACAACGCCTGCCACATCTCATCGTGGTCCAGAAATATGACACGTAAGCGATGACCAGGCAGGGCAGCAGAGAGGTGTGCGGCCAGTGGTTGCCATTCTTGCTGCATTTCATCCTTGGAGTGAATGGTGAGGATACCAAGGGTCAACTCATGATCAGCCTCTGCCCATGCTGGTGGCAGAGAGATGCACCATTGCAGCATGCAGAACAGCATCAGCAAAAGTATGCTTCTGTTTAGGTGGCAGTGTACTGCAGCCGGATCCGGCATCTCATTGCCTCACTGACCTTGGTGATATTTCAGACAGTTGTGGTGAGTCTGCCACCACTTAAAGGTTTGTCAAGCAGGTCTGCTGTTCTTGTCTGACCAACGGTATGTTGAAGCTGATCAGCCTCTATGGTAGAAACAGAGCGGAAAGAAGAACGCTTGCCATGAAAGACCAGACAACCCCTGACATGAACAGTCTACTGCAACCTTTTCAACAGCTCTTCCCGCAGCAGCACCATGACCAGATCTTTCTGGTTGGCGGTACAATGCGGGACTTTCTGTTGCAGCAGTCTGCTCAGGATTATGACCTGATCGCTGTTCTGCCTGAGGAACTGCTGCCGTCACTTGGCTTTCGGCTGGTTGCAGGCAAGACTACCAGGCCGATCTGGTTTCAGCATGATGCTCAGCTGGGTAAGCTGGAGTTGATCCGGCTTGATGATATCAGTCAGCTTGATGCTGATCTGAGGGGCCGGGATTTCACCATCAACGCCATCGCCTTAAGCTTATGCGGCAGGCTGTATGATCCCTTAAACGGCCAGCAGGATCTGCAACAACGGCTGCTACGGGTCTGTTCAGAACAGAACTTTGTTGATGACCCTTTGCGGATTATCCGTGGTGTACGTTTTGTGGCTGATGGCTGGCAGATGGTGCCTGAAACTGTGCAGCTGATCCAGCAGCAGGATTGGGCTGAGCAGATGGCTTGCCTGCCGGTTGAACGGTTCAGCCGTGAGATGGTTAAGGCCCTGGCTGCTAGACAACCGGAGCGGTTTTTTCAGCAGATGATACAGTACAGGCTTGGAAGCGACTGGCTGTCGGAACTGTTCAGGATGCCGGATATCCCTGCCGGACCGCTGCAGCATCATCCAGAAGGTGATCTGCTGACCCATTGCCTGCAGGTACTGCAGCGGGCCGCAACAGTCAGTTCAGATCCCCTGACCCGTTTCTGTGCCTTTTTTCACGATATCGGCAAACTGTCCACTGATCCGGCCCTGTATCCTAAACACCACGGCCATGATGAGGCTGGTTATAAGCCCGCATTGAACCTCTGCAAACGACTCTGTCTGCCAACAGAATGGGGCAGGGCGCTGGCCTGGATTAGCCGCCTGCATACCAACCTGAACCGCTGGTCAGAGCTGCGGGATGCAACCAGGCTACGGATAGCGGAGCAGGCTCGTAAGGCCGGCATCAGCCTGATCCTGCCGGTTGTGTCAGCCGCTGACAAACCGGGTAACAGTACCCCAGCCCAGTGGTTTCAGGCACTGGAGGTTGCTGCCATGAACAGTACGCAGCTGGGTATAAACGTAGAACAGCTTGAGGCGATGCAGGAAAAGCATCGGCCTGACTTTATCCTGCAGCACCGAATCAGATTGTTGAGGTCATATGAAGACATTTCGTAAGGAACTCTGGTTTGAAACCAAAACCCGACGGGCATTTCTCAACATCACTCCCACCATAGAAGAGTGCCTGAAACAGAGCGACATCCGCGAGGGACTGCTGCTGTGCAATGCCATGCATATCACGGCCAGCGTGTTTATCAATGATGATGAATCCGGCCTGCATCAGGATTTTGAGGACTGGCTGGAACAGCTGGCCCCGGAAAAGCCCTATTCCCGCTACCGTCACAACGGCTATGAGGATAATGGTGATGCCCACCTGAAGCGGACCGTGATGGGGCGTGAGGTGGTGGTGGCAATTACCGAAAGCAGGCTTGACCTGGGGCCCTGGGAGCAGATCTTCTATGGTGAGTTTGACGGCAAGCGCAGAAAGCGGGTGCTGGTCAAGATTATCGGCGAATAGTGCCGGATGGATGGAGTTCTACCATGAGTGATCCAAACAGACCTGCAGCAGCGTTGATCAGCAGCCTTGGCCTTGTCCAGCATCCAGAAGGGGGCTGGTATCGCGAGACCTGTCGCTCCCACGAGCAGGTTTCCGGCAGTGCACTGCCTGACCGTTTTAACGGCCCGCGCTCCTGTTACACGGCCGTCTATTTTCTGCTGGAGCAGGGGGACTACTCTGCACTGCATAGAATCAAATCCGATGAGTTGTGGTTTTTCCATGGCGGCACAGGCCTGACCATCCACCTGCTGACAGCGGACGGCACCTGTTCTGCGATCAGGCTTGGGGCTGATATCGCAGCAGGAGAAGCCTTTCAGGCCATGGTGCCTGCCGGGACCTGGTTCGGGGCTGAGATGAGCGGGGCAGGGGAGTATAGCTTGGTCAGTTGTGTGGTTGCACCGGGATTTGATTTTGCCGATTTTGAAATGGGTGATAAAAACGTCCTGCTGGCGCAGTACCCGGATTATCAGGCACTGATTAATCGCTTGACCCGTTAGAGTCTGCAGCGTCCCCCAAATTTGATCGAAAACGAGTGACTCATGAACATAACCAATCTTCTGATCAATCTGCAAAACAAGTCTGTAGCCGCCTTTTCCAGCACCGCGCGCCATATTGAGCGTATTCAGGAGGCCCTGCCGGGCTGCAGCATCACGGTTGCTGAAGGAAAAACAGAGTTTCTGGCAAGGCTCCCTGAAGCTGAATGTGCCCTGGTCTGGTCGTTCAGGCCGGAGTGGTACGAACTTGCTCCGAATTTGAAGGCTGTCTTTACCCCGGCTGCCGGACATGACTGGGTGGCGGAAGATCCCACTGGCAGGGTGCAGACCTTCTACGGCAGCTTCCATGGCCGGATCATGCGTGAAAGCCTGCTTTCAATGATGCTCTATTTCAACCGCAGGATCGGAGCATCTGTTGAGGATCAGAAACAGAGGAGCTGGGGGCGGGATGACTACAGCAGTTGTGTCGGGCTCTTCAGTCAGCAGGTACTGATCATCGGTTGCGGGGCTCTGGGACAATCCATGGCAGCGTTGTTAAAGGCGTTCGGCGCAAGAATCACCGGGGTCAGGCGTACTGTGCCAGAGGAAATCCCGGCCTGCATTGACAGCATGACCACTTTTGACCGGCTGGAAGAGGAGCTGCCCAATGCTGATCATCTGGTGCTGCTGCTGCCGGGGGAAAAGGAAACCGATGGTATTATTACCCGTCGCCATTTTGCCACCATGAAACCGGGGGCGTTCCTGTACAATCTGGGACGGGGCAATTGCTATCAGGAGGATGACCTGTTGGCGGCCCTCAAGAACGGCCCTCTGGCAGGAGCGGGGCTGGATGTCTTTGCCCATGAACCGCTGCCTGCTACATCCCCCCTGTGGGAACAGCCGAATGTACTGATTACACCGCACTCCAGCGCGGTCAGCCGCGAGTACATTGATCTCTTTATTCAGGAGTGGCTGGAGCGGCTCCGGGCGTTTTAGGTAATCACCCACGGAGTCAGCGGCAGCTCAATCCTTCCAGTAGGCTGCTGCCGGTCGCAGGGCAAACAGTAGTGCGACAATAATGATTACCCAGGCATACTTAATAACGCACTGATGGAAGTAGGCGCCCGCTGCGATACCGAACAGGAATGCACACCACTTCAGTAACCAGATATCCCGCCAGTGCCAGACCTTGGTTTTAAGCAGTTTCATACGCCACCTCCAGTAATGACACCAGTATACCACCAACTGAACAGCCTGCAGTTGCCATAATCTGATCAATACCGTATGGTACCGGCTGCTTAAAATATGAAAAGTGGAGGCAAAGATGGCAGGAATTACAAAAAATAGCGTTGTTACGCTGGATTATACGGTTACTGATAGTGACGGTGTTGCTGTTGATGAAGGACAGGAACCGCTTGTCTACCTGCATGGCGGCTATGGGGATATCTTCCCGCGGATTGAGACGGCACTGGAAGGCAAATCAGCAGGTGAAAGCATCATTGTTCACCTGCAACCGGCTGAGGCCTTTGGTGAATATGATGCTGATCTGGTGCGGATTGAATCAATCGATGCCTTCAATGAACCGGTGGAGGTCGGCATGCAGCTGGAGCAGACTGAAAACGGTAATGACCTGCTTTTTACGGTTACTGATGTTGCTGAAGGTAAGGCGGTGCTGGATGGCAACCATCCCCTGGCCGGTATGGTGCTGGTGTTTGAAGGCACGGTACTCAGCATCCGTCCGGCCAGCGAACGGGAAATCCAGGCCGGAAAGAGTATGTCACCGGCCTGTTAGCCTCTGGATGTAAACCGCCTCCGTATTGGAACGGGAAATGTCAGATTGAGTACAGGAGAAAAGATGATGCGATGGTTTGTTCCTACGGTTCTTATTTTTTGTCTGATGGTCGCGCCCTGTTTTGCTGATGAAAAAACTACCACCGTGGTAAAAGATGAACCGGCCAAGGCGAAGCTGCTGGGACCCCATAAATTGTCGCTGCAGTGGATAAGCTGGGACAATTTTGGAACCGCCACTGCTGTTGAAAAAGATGGTCTGATCACCATAAAAGGTGAACAACGTGCGAAAACCGGCGGTGACTATGTTTTGCTGGATGGGGTTGTCACGGAGATCGGCAAGAACAGCTTTAAGATCAACGGCAGTATTGTGACGAAGGTGTCCTATATTAACCGTGGAGAAGCCTGTGTCCGTCAGGGAGATCTCACGTTCAGAATAACCGGCTCGCGGAAATACTGGCGCCTGAAGGAGATGGACAGCCCCTGTGGGCCGGAAACTGATTATGTTGATATCTATTTCAGGAAATGAATTTAGTATGCTTAATCAACAGCCACCACAAAACAGCCTTTAAAGCCCTTTTGCTCGTAGTCATCCCTGCTTGTCTGGGCCTGTCGTAACGATTCAAAACGGCCAACCCGCACCCGGTAATAGCGGATGTTTTTGACCCAGGAATCCTGCACATCCGCCACGCCATAGTTTTTCTTCAGTTCATCCCTGTATCGGTAGGCATTTTCCTTGACCGTAAATGCCCCGACTTGGATGGTATAGCTGCCTTTGTCATAGCTTGCCAGTTGGCGGTAACTGTCGCCGGACTTGTAGCCCAACGTAGAGATCCTTACCGCTGCAACACCTTCCTGAAGCACACCAATCCTTGAGGCCGCACCTTCAGAAAGATCAATAATCCGGTTGCCGACAAAGGGGCCACGATCATTGATCCGCACAACCACCTCTTTGCCGGTCCGTCTATGTTCCACCCTCACGTAAACACCGAACGGCAGCGTTTTATGGGCCGCAGTCAGCCCATGCATATCAAACAGCTCACCATTGCTGGTCTTCCTGCTGTGAAAGTCCCGGCCGTAGAAACTGGCAAGGCCTTCCTGCACAAAACCATCTGCGGTGGACAGCGGTTCATACCGTTTACCCTGCACGACATAGGGCTTTGAAATCTTTTGCGGCGGTGCTGTGTCAGGCACTGCATACCGCTGCCGTGCGCAGCCCGCAAAAAGAAGCGTAATTACCAGTAGTATGATGATGTTGGTTGTGCCTGTAATCTGTAGCCGGTAGCGGGTCATGGTGTTAACGGTTTACCTGATTTCGTGATTTTAGTATTAACGGCTCCATTAGAGCCCGGCTATAGTGATAATGTGAGGTATACAACTCCATATACGTACTAAAAAAGGCCGACACTTGTGTCGGCCTTTGGAGCTTTTGGAGCGGGAAACGGGATTCGAAGACTGCCGGTTAACAGTTTACAAAATCATAAGACCACTTATTTGAAGTGATTTCCGCATCCTAGCTCGCCGACCAACGTCCATTTAAGTCCATCAAAATATGGTGAAAGTCATCTAGTTGGTGAAAGCTGGGTGAAAGTTTTCAGGCTACCTCTACCCCATGTTCACGTATTTCGTGAATCAGGGGAACCCATGTATCATTCTTGTATGAATCTGCTGATACAGGAACCGGATGGAGTCTGGCATCAATCCGCCAGGCAAGCTGCATCAGCATTTTGCCCTCGTTAAACCTGTCCCTGCCAAAGTCACTGGAGATAATGGCTATATCAAGGTCACTGTCAACCGTCTGTTTGCCGGTTGCAAAGGAACCGTACAAAAGGGCTTTGTCAACATGGACACCCTTTGTTGATACAGCATCTACCAGCCTGATGACTATATCTCTGATTTCTTGTGTAACCATTTGTAAACTTTCTTTATCTCTTTGTACTTCTCAGCAGCAAATTCCTTGGTGCATTTCTGGTAAAAATCCATTTTTACATCAGGATACCGCGCTTCAGTGTGAAACTCCATGAACTCTGCCAACTGGTCAAACATTTCGTCTGGTATTTGAAAGCCGGTTTTCTTTGCCAGCATAACCAGAGAATGGGAGTAGGGGGCATGAGTACCGGTATGCTTCACCACCAATGCTTTCAGAATCTTTTCAATGGCAAGGTGACCAAAGAACAGGGCATACGGGTATTTCTTGGAACGCAGCAGTGTTGCACCGGTCTCCAGATCGTATGCGGAACTTTCAGCCCAATAGGCTATGGTTTTGTCTGATTCAAACGTCATGGCGTAAAAAATACCGTAAATTACTGAAGATAGCAACTAAACTGGAATTGTCTCCTCACAACTGCCTATACCGGTAAGCAGCTCCACCCTTGTTACTGCATAAATCCGTTCAGGTTTATGTGCGATGGAAAATCCGTTTCGACACCGGACTTCGTCCCGACATAACCATAGCGGTACGCATGGATATACGTGCCCATTGATCATCGCGTAATACGTGTCGAGTCATCATGGAACTCCAACAAAGAGGGATACCTCTCTATCGGAAGGTAAAACCAAATTCTTGATTGAGAATGACGCCTAGTTTTCATAGCTTTTCTCCATGTAGGCCAGTTGCCTATGGTCGTCTTTGACTGGCTATCCTCACCACGACCCAATGTTCACTATGATCATTAGCCAGGGTGATGCAGTTGTCCTGCTGCAAAACCTCATCCACGCTTACTGAACCAACCTCATCTGTATTGGCCGCACATTGCTGGACCGTGATGTGGTAGACCGTCTCGCGATGGCGGTAGTGGATCGTGAACCCCTCCCACTCAGGCGGTAGGCATGGCGTAAACTGCAGTTTGTCCTTTTCCTGTTTCATTCCCAGCAGTGATTCCAGTATCAACCGATACATCCAGGATGCCGATCCGGTGTACCAGGTCCAGCCTCCCCGGCCGGTATGGGGCGGGATGGCATAGACATCAGCGGCAACCACGTAGGGCTCCACTTTGTAGATGTCTGTCTGTTCACTGGTGCGGGCATGGTTGATCGGGTTGATGATGCCGAACAGTTCCCAGGCCCGGCAATTATCCCCCAGTTGGGCAAAGGCCATGGTTGCCCAGCAGGCGGCGTGGGTGTACTGCCCACCGTTTTCCCGTACTCCGGGGGCATAGCCCTTGATATAGCCGGGATTAAGCGCAGATTTGTCAAAGGGTGGATCAAGCAGTTGGATCAGGCCGTGCTGGCGACGGACAAGCCGCTTGTCCACCGCTTCCATGGCGGTTAGTGAACGTTGCGGATCTCCTGCGCCGGAAAGCACTGACCAGCTCTGGCTGATTGAATCAATCTGGCATTCGGGGTTGATGGATGATCCAAGCGGCGTGCCATCATCAAAATAGGCGCGGCGGTACCATTCACCATCCCAGCCGTGCAGCTCTATGTTTGTGCGGAGCGTTGCCGCCTCCGTGGCACATTGCTCGGCAAAGGGCAGATCACTGTAGTTGCTGGCAAGCGTGCTGAAGCGGATCAACACGTCATACAGAAAAAATCCCAGCCAGATGCTTTCGCCCCTGCCTTGTTCACCTACCCTGTCCATGCCGTCGTTCCAGTCACCGGAGCCGATCAGCGGCAGGCCATGTTCACCAAAGTTAAGTCCGTTCAAAATGGCTCTGACGCAGTGTTCATACAGCGTTGCGGTTTCTTCGGAACGTCCGGGCAGGTCGTAGTAGGAGTCTTCATCTTCTTTCAGCGGGCTGCCCAGCAGAAACCGGACCGGTTCATCCAGGACTCCGGTGTCTCCGGTGGTAAGGACATAGCGGCAGGTTGCCAGGGGAAGCCAGAGATAATCATCGGAGCAGTGGGTGCGGACCCCACGGCCAACAGGAGGATGCCACCAGTGCTGCACATCGCCTTCATGGAACTGGCGGGAGGCGCAGAGCAGCAGGTGTTCACGCACCAGATCCGGTCGGGCATAGACCAGTGCCATGGTGTCCTGCAGTTGATCCCGGAAACCAAAGGCGCCACCGGATTGATAGGTTGCGCTGCGCGCCCAGAGGCGGCAGGCCAGGGTTTGATACAAAAGCCAGCCATTGGCCAGCAGATTCAGGGATTGGTCAGGTGTTTCCAGATAAACGGTGCCCAGGGTGTGTGCCCAGTGTTGCCAGACATCATCCAGGGCAGCCCGTGCAGCAGCCGTTCCTTTGAAGCGGCTGGCCAGTCTTCTGGCGTCATTGGTATCTTTACCCAGGCCAAGCCTGAAGATGATCTCCCGCTCTTCTCCGGCAGCCAGATCAAAACTGACCTGGATTGCACCACAGGGATCCATGGCAGCCCCAACCCTGCCGGACAGCCGGGTGTGGGTCATGGCCGCCGGGGCCTGTAGCGATCCGTTGCGTCCCAGAAATTCAGTTCGGTCGCCGGTTATGCTGCGGGTTGTGTCATCAACGTCAAAAAAAGCGGTCCGGTTACTGAATTCCGTGTTGTAGGGGTTGCGTGCAAACAGCGCGCCGCTGATCGGGTCTGTTTCAGTGACGACATGCATGGCTGATTTTGGCTGCAGATCCCCCAACACCCATTCCAGATAGCCGGTTGCCGAGATACGGCGGGATCGGCCTGAATCGTTGCGTAGTTTTATAACCGTGAACTTGATTGCTGCGTCAAGGGCTACATAGACCCATACCTCGGAGCAGATACCCCGTTCAGTATGTTCAAACACACTATAACCAAATCCGTGACGGGTGACATAGGGGGTTGTGCCACGGCAGGGCAGCGGCATGGGTGACCAGAAATGACCCCGCTCTTCATCCCGCAGGTACAGTGCTTCTCCCCGTGAATCACCCACCGGGTCGTTACCCCAGGGGGTAAGCCGGAATTCATGGGCATTTTCAGCCCAGGTATAGCCGAGTCCGCTCTCTGAGATGACCGTGCCAAACTGCGGATTAGCCAGCACATTCACCCAGGGTGCCGGTGTCAGTTGGCCCGGTGCCGTGGTAATCACATACTCCCGTCCATCCGGCGTAAAGCCGCCCAGTCCGTTAAATGCGGTCAGGTCGTTGCGTGGCAATGGTGCCACGGTTAACGGTTCGGAACGATGGCTTCTGGTGGGTATCAGGAGCGGCACGGTCAGTTCCGGCAAGGTCCGGCCATAGATCTGGTCTGCCAGCGAACCGCGGCTGTCCATGATGACGGCGCGGGCAACGGTCTGGATCAGTATCCGGTCTTCTGCTGCAATCTGGTCTCCGGGCCGTACAAAGATACCGCCTGGCCGGTCGGTTATATGGGTTTCAATATCAGCGGCAATCAGCCCCATGATCTGATCATGCAGCTGTTGGCGGTACCCGGCACGATCCTCGTTCCAGATCACCAGATCAACGGCCAGCCCTTTCTGACGCCAGTAGGCATGGGCCTGCAAAAGCTGGCGTACCAGCTCGATATTGGCAATATCCTCAATCTGCAGCAGCACTATCGGCAGGTCACCGGAAATGGCATAGCCCCAGAGCCCTGACTGTCCCCGGTGATTTTTGATCAGGATTGCGGTATCGGCCCGCAGCGATGGATTGGCATAGATGATTGAGCTGGCCAGCCTTCCAAAGAGGTGGGCATCGGCCTTGGAGGCGTTAAGCTGGCGCAGCAGCACCTGGCTATGGGTCCAGGCCAGATCAAAGACCCGGTCTGCAAGGCGGCGGTCATGGTATTTCTCAACCAGACTCAACGCCTCTGCCCTGGTTGCGCCGATGCCGGTGACCATGTTGATGGTGACCGATTCCTCCGGCTCAAGGGTGATCCGGTAGCGGATGGATACAATCGGGTCCAGCACCGACCCCTCACTGTCCGAAAGCGCCCCGGTGAAAAAATCACCCATTCCAACCAGTGCCTGCGGATCAACCACGGTGTTGCCACGGCCAATAAACTGCATCCGGTCGGTTTCATAGGAAACCTCTCCGGTCTGTGCCCCATGGACCGCCATCAGATGCAGCATCCAGGGTGCATGCTCATCCTGCGAGCGTGGCCGCCTGGTGCAGAGAATCGCCTGCTGCTGACGGATAATCTCGGTCTGGACAAAGAGGTTGCTGAAGGCCGGATGCAGTGCATCAGCAGCAGCCGGTGCCAGCACCACCTCTGCATAGCTGGTTACATCAAAGGACCGCCGAGTCCGCGAACGGTTGGTAATCCTGATCCGTCGCAGTTCAATATCATCCTCGGGTGATACAGCGATCTCGGTATGGGTATCAAAGCCGTGATTCAGGCTGCGAAACTCTGCCCGTCCTTCCGAGAAGATCGCCTCAAACTGTTGTGCCGGTTTCAAGGTTGGCTGATAGGCGGTTGACCAGAACTCCCTGCTGGTGACATCGCGGATATAGCAGAAAGTGCCCCAGTTGTCGCAGGTGCGGTCTTCTCGCCAGCGGGTAACGGCAAGGTCTTTCCAGCGGCTGTAACCACCACCGGCATTGGTGACCATGACATGATACCTGCCGTTTGAGAGCAGCTGCAGTTCTGGGTTGGGTGTGGACGCTGTCTTGAATACCCGTATTGGTGTTTCCTGGCTGCTGCTGGCCAGATGACGTTCTGAAATGCCGGTGGTGTGGGCATAAAAGGCGGTGGCCTTGGGAATCTGTTCCTGCAGCAGTAGCAGGGTGGCCTGGAAGGCCGGATCTGATTCGAACCGTCGCTGCATGGGACGATTCAGCAGCAGGTAGGATAAGGACAACAGGCTCATGCCCTGATGATGGGCCATGAACGAACGGACCACGGCGCTGTACTGTCCCCGTGGCAGACGCAGAAGGGTGTAATCAATCGCCTCGTAAAAACCGTATCTGGTCTCATGGCCGTCAGCTGCCAGCCGTTGCAGGTTCCGGCAGGCCTCGCCGGGCGCCACCATCAGCGCCATGGCCGAGGCATAGGGCGCGATCACCAGGTCTTCATCAAGCCCCCGTTTTAGCCCCAGACCAGGCACTCCAAAGGCGCGGTACTGGTAGTTAAGATGCACGTCAATGGCATTATAACCGCATTCAGAAATACCCCACGGAACCGAACGTTTTTTGCCGTACAGGATCTGCCAGGCAACAGCCGCCTTGCAGGTCTGGTCCAGCAGGGTCTGATCATAGGTCGGCATTACCAAAAGCGGCATCAGGTATTCAAACATCGATCCGCTCCAGGAGAGCAGAATCGGTTCTCCACCGGCAATGGTCAGCAAACGGCCCAGGGCAAACCAGCTTTCCTGGGGTAGTTGCCCCTGGGCAATGGCTATGAAGGTGGCAAAGCGGGCCTCAGAGGCCAGCAGATCATAGTAGCTGGCATCCCGCCGACATTCGCCGACATTATAGCCGATGGCCAGCAGATGGCGTGTCTCGTCATACAGGAAATCATACTGCATCCGCGCCAGCAGTTCGCACTGCAAGGCAGCTTTTTTGCAGTCCGTAATCCTTGCTGCAGCGTGCTGGCTGGCTAACGCAATCTTGCGGGTCAGGTTGTCAAGCCAGGCGCTTTCAGCCAGACTGCTCACCAGATCTTGCCGGGCTTTCAAGGCCGGTTTAAGCCTGGTCTCTAATGTTGCCAGTTCGTGCAGGGTCAGAATCCGGTCAAGATCAGGCAGGTCGTGAAGATCATGGCGGGTAGCAGTGGCTTTTGTCCAGGGAGCAAGTAACAGCAGCTCATGGGCGGCATCCTGACATTGATTATAAAAGGCGTTGGCCCACCAGAATGTCCCTCGTTCAGGGGAACTGTCGATCCGTTCCAGACCTGCTGCCAGTTCTGCTGCAGAGATTGCAAGCTGATCAACGCAACTTTGTAATGCCGACAGGGTGGCTGGTTGCGAGCGGCTTATTGACGCAAGCCGGTGCTGCAACTGCAGGAGCTGGTTGGAAGTTGCTCCTGCGGGGATTGTGGCCAGCTGATCATATACAATAGCCAGCGTAACCTGTAATCCTTCAAAGAACTGTGGCCCCAGAACAGGGTGGTTGCATAGCTCCAGCAGGCCGGGCCGCAGGGTCAGCAGATGGCCTGCCAGATTGCCGCTATCCACCGATGAAATATACAGCGGCAGCAACGGCTGCAGGGTCTGCGTGTCATACCAGTTATAGAAATGGCCGCGGTACCGTTCAAGCCCTTCCATGGTCTGCAGCGTCTTTTGGGTCCGATACAGCAGTTTCCCTGCGGAAATAACGCCAAAGTCGTAGGCTGCCAGGTTTGCCAGCAAGGCCAGCCCCATATTGGTTGGCGAGGTGCGGTGGGCAATTAACGGGACAGGATGTTCCTGAAAGTTGTCAGGTGGTAACCAGTGATCATCAGGGCCGACAAAGGTCTCAAAAAAAGCCCAGGTCTTTCTGAACAGCTTCCGTAGAAACAGGGTCTGTGTATCAGTAAGTGTTTCCTGGCGGCGGATACGTGGTTTGCTTAACCACCAGGCAACGGCAGGGCTGCCAAACCAGAGCGCCAACAGGGGAGTGGCCACAACCAGTGCAGCCGGGTTCAACAGGGCCAGGCTGGCCAGGGTCGCCATGGACAGGGCAGGGCTGGCCCACATGGTACGATAAAAGCCGGGCAGGTCGCTGCGTCCGGTGCGATCCGCTTCCTCTGAGGGGTTCCATTGCAGCAACAGTTTGTGGGAAAACAACATCCGGTAGCTGGTGCGGATAATGGCATCCAGACTGTAAAAAGCCTCATAGGGCAGGCAGACCAGTGTGAAGAGTTCTTGGACAAGTTGCTGTCTGGCACTATCAGCAGCTGTAGCAAGGTGCTGTCCAATCGTTATGGTGTCAGGTTTGTGCAGCAGATTCAGGGCTGAGGCCGCCAGGGTCGGGATCAGGATGATACCCAGCACCGCCAGGGTCCAGAACCAGGCAGAGGGCGACAGGGTCCAGCCTGTCAGCAGCAGCAGTGTCAGCGCCGCTGCGGTAAGGCTACGTCGCAGGTTGTCAAAGATCTTCCAGCGGGACAGCAGTGAGAGCGGGTTTTTTAGTCTGCTGCCATCGGGGCCGGGAACTGTTGGCAGTATCCAGCGTGCAATCTGCCAGTCGCCACGAATCCAGCGGTGTCTACGGCTTACATCTGAGCCGTAGCTGGACGGGTATTCTTCGTAAAGTTGCAGATCACTCATCAAGCCGGATCGGGCATAGCACCCTTCCAGGAGATCGTGACTCAGAATCCGGTTATCCGGGAAGCGGTTCGCCAGTGCCAGCTCAAAGGCATCAACCTCATAGATCCCTTTGCCGATAAACGAACCTTCACCAAACAGGTCCTGATACAGATCAGACACCACCCGTGTGTAGGGATCAATCCCCAACTCGCTGGTGCAAATCCGCGCATAGTGTGAGCGTTTTGCAACGGAGAGGCTTGCTGCTACCCGTGGCTGGATAATGCCGTACCCGGCAACAACCCGCTGCAGTTGTTGATCATACTGGGCGCGGTTCAGCGGGTGGGCCATGGCCCCCACAAACTGCCAGGCTGCATCACGGGCCAGTTGGGTGTCTGTATCAAGGGTGATCACATACTTTATTTCAGTCAGGACAGTGGTATCACCGACCACAAGCGAGAAACGATCCAGGCTGTTACCCCGCAACAGACCGTTCAGATCAGCCAGTTTGCCCCGCTTGCGTTCATACCCCATCCAGATCTGGTCCTGGGGGTTCCATACCCGTGGGCGATGAAACAGGAAAAAACTGCCGCCGCAACCAGTGCGGTAGGTATCATTTAATTCGTTGATCCTTTGCTCCGCCAGCTGCAGCAGAGCAGTATCTTCCGGCAGTGTTGCTGAAGAGGCGTCACAAAAATCAGTCAGCAGACCAAAGTGGAGCTGGTCATGGCGGTTGCCCAGAAAGCGGACTTCCAGGGCCTTGACCAGCGCTTCAACCCCCTGCCTGCTGGTAAGCATCGTGGGCACCACCACCATGGTGCGTAACCCCTTGGGGATACCCTTTGAAAAATCCATACGAGGCAGTGGGCGCGGTGTGGCCAGCATGTTTGCCAGCCAGTTCGTAAGACCGATTGCAAGTTGGCTGGTACAGGCAAGGGAGAGCAGCCCTAACAGAAACAGCAGCCAGCCCTGCAGTCCATCATCGTAAGCCTTGAGCACAAAGCAGCAGGTTAGCAGTGATGTCAGCAGCAGGATGGTGCCACCATACAGCGTCAGGGGAAACCGTTGCCCGATGCTGCAGAGCAGTTCAGCTGCTGAAAGGCGTACTTCTGTATGTTGTTCCAGCAGCGGCAGGCCTTTGTCGATCAGGTAAAATCCGACATGGGCCCGGCGATCATCACCACCATGCTGCTCTACCCCTTCATGGGCCAGTTTGATCGCTTTACGAGCCACTTCGCTTTCAGATAACTGGCTGAGTCTGGCTGTTTTCTCGATTATGTGGCGGTAGCGGTCACGGGTGGTAAAATCCATGGTGGCGTAGACATCAGCAGGGTCTTCAGTCAGAATCTGCTCAACATGGCTCATGCTTTCAACAAACTCGCGCCAGTCCATTGCCCCCAGGAACCGGAGGCTGCCGATGCTGTTGCTTATTGAAACCTGATCTGCTGCCTGCATCTGGCTTTCAGTATGTACCATCTGTTCAATGGTGGTGCCTGACTCGGCCAGGCGTTGTTCAACCCAGGTCAGTGGCAGGGCCAGCGCAGGATCACGTCCATGTAGACGCCGGGTCAGCTCTGCAACAAACGGACTGGTCATCGGTGGTGTGGAACGGGCCATATCAGCAATGGCAAGAATCAGGCTTTTGGGGTCCTTTGCCGCAATCTCCGTCATCTGATCAGCCCAGTAGATGGCACGGTTGCGGTCCAGCCTATGGCCCGTAATACGGGCGGCAACACGCCGCAGGTTCTCAATCAGGGCCAGACGCAGCATGATCGGTATGGCCCAGAGTTCACCCAGCTCCAGCACCGTTACCGACTGGTAGGCAGCCACAAAACTGCTCAGATTTTCCGGGTCAACCCGGCCATCACCGTGGGAAATGGTCTCCAGTGCAATGTCATAGACCCGTGGCAGCCCGGCTGAAATGCCATCCAGCAGGCGGGGCAACTCCCGGCTGTAGCCCTTTGGCAGGTGCTGTTTGGCAGTTCTGATCTGCTCTTCAATCAGATAGAAGTTATCAAGCAGCCATTCTCCGGCCGGCGTAATCCGCTGGTCTGACTTAACATCATCGTTCAGCAGGTTGTAGACCTCAAGCAGTAGCTGTTCATTTTCGGACAGACGCCCCAAAAGTTGATCCTGATGATGCCCCGGTTTTAGCCGGTGCATGCCAGCCAGAATCCTGCCGTGTTGTTCCATCTGATTGGCGCTGAATAGTTCCGAGCGAAGGGGCGGGTCATCCTGGAGTATTTTTTGTTCCAGGCTGTTTTTGCAGAGACGCTTCCAGGCACGGAAAAGGTTTCCGCGAACGGGTTTGCCGCTCATCGTCATAGTGCGTTCTCCTTTAGCCGGGTTGGAAGCTAGCGTAGATATAGGGGGGCTGATTTGATAAGTAGAAGCTAAAGCGCAACTACCGTGCCAGTACGGTCAGGCCATGGAAGAACCTGCAGAGGGCTGATTGTACAAAGAAAACAGGGGAGGTGACCTGCCGGTTGATCTGAACCTGTTACAGAGAAACCGTCAAATATAACGTGACTGCTAAATATGGTGGGTTAGTGCCTGCGTGCCATTTTCTCTCTTATCGGTGGATGCCGTGTTTTCTGATCCGGGCCCGCAGGGTGCTGGGGTTAAGGCCAAGCAGGACTGCTGCGCCGTTCTTGCCTTCGATGCGCCAGCCGGTCTGCTGAAGCACCTGCAGGATATGTTCCTGTTCCAGATCAGCCAGGGCTTTAACCTCAATATCTCCGGATTCGCTTGTTGGCTTGCGGAAGGTGTCAAAGCGATCCAGTACCTGCAGGGTGGTGCCCTGGCTGGTGATGGTCGCCCGTTCTATCACGCTTTCCAGTTCCCGGATATTACCGGGCCAATGGTATTCCTGCAGGGCATGCAGGGTCTCTTTTGAGATGGTCTCGATCTTCTTGCCGATCTTCTTGTTGAATTTGGCAACAAAGTGATTCACCAGCAGCGGCATGTCTTCCTTACGCTGTCGCAGCGGCGGGATCATGATCGGGAAGACATTCAGCCGATAGAACAGATCTTCCCTGAATCTGCCGTTCTTGATCTCTTCCTCCAGGTTCCGGTTGCTGGCTGCAATGATCCGTACATCCACCGTGGTGGTGCGTGGGCTGCCCAACCGTTCAAACTCGCCATCCTGAATGACCCGCAACAGTTTGCATTGCAGTTCCAGTGGCATTTCGCCAATTTCGTCAAGAAAGATGGTGCCACCGTCCGCCAGTTCAAAACGTCCCATCTGGCGGAGGTGGGCCCCGGTAAAGGCCCCTTTTTCCCGCCCGAACAGCTCGCTTTCAAACAGGTTGGCCGGTATGGCCGTGCAGTTGACCGTAATCATGGGCCGGTCTTTGCGGGAGCTGCGGTTATGGATAGCCCGGGCAATAACCCCCTTGCCGGTGCCGGTTTCGCCAAGCAGCAAGACCGTGGCATTCATGGGGGCTACCTGCTCGACCTGCAGGAATACCTGGGAAAGCGCTTTGCTTTGACCAATAATCTCGCCAAAGCTGTGTTCTGCGGAAGCCTCCTGTTTTAAATAGATATTTTCAGCCTGCAGCCGGTCTTTCAAGGTTTTGATCTCTGCATAGGCCACCTGCAAAGACTCCTTTGCTTTTTTGCGTTCCTCAATCTCCTGCTTAAGCTGCAGGTTGGCGCTGGTCAGCTCCCTGGTGCGCTCAGACACCAGCTGTTCAAGGCTGTCGTGGGCCTTTTGAAGCTGATCTGACAGCTCTTTGGTGGCTGTGCCATCGGCAATGGAGCAGAGGATGGAGCTGTTTTTGCCTTTGGGGGCACCAACAGAGATGCTTTGTAGCTGTCCATAGAAAATGGTTGCAATGTCCTGTCTCAGTAGCCTGATTTCACAGCGCTGGACATCCCGATGTTGCAGGGCCTGTGTGAGGTGACGGGAAAAGAGATCTCTGTCAGTCGGATCAGCAGCAAACGTGATGAATGGCTTATTGATCAACATCTGCCGATCAGTACCCAGCATCCGGGCGGCGGTAAGGTTTGCTTCCTGAATCAGTCCGTGTCTGTCCAAGGTGACGTAACCAACCGGTGCGAAGTCATAGAGCTCTGAAAATATAGTGCGCGAGCGTTCAAGTTCGTCCTGGGCCCGGAGCAGTTCTTCATTCTGCATCTCCAGTTCGATCTGGTGGACCTGCAGTTGGTGGAGAGTTCTCAGGGGGTCTTCCTGGGGACCGGATGAGTCAACGTTACCTGTTGTCTGACGTAACCGTTCTTCAGCGTTGTGGCGCAGTTCGTCTGAAGTCGGTACGAACCGCTTGTCGTTATCCGTTTTCATGCAAACCCCTCGCCTGTAACAGGCTCTTCAGTTTGACATTTTCTTCCAGCAGTTTTGCTTCAAGTTTTTTGGTTTCGCTGATATCCGTAAAGGTCAGCACTACCCCGCCAATAATGTTTTCAATGGTGCGATAGGGCATGATCCGCACAGAGAACCAGCGTCCGTCAGTGGCGGTAATCTGCTTCTCTGAAAAGACCAGCGTCCGAAGTACCTCCCGTGCTTCCTGGGACATCTCGGGGTAGTGCAGGTCACTGACAATATCGGAAAGCGGTCGTCCTACATCGCTTGGAATCAGTTTAAAGATCTTGTCCGCTCCAGGGGTGAACCGTCTGAGATGAAGCTCGTTATCCAGAAATATGGTGACGATTTCAGTGCTGTTCAGCAGGTTTTTCATGTCGTTGTTGACCCTGGCAAGTTCATCCATCTTGGACTGTTGCTCGGCATTCACCGTCTGCAGTTCCTCGTTTAAAGACTGCATCTCTTCACGGGAGGTGGTCAGTTCTTCATTGGTGGACTGCAGCTCTTCATTGGTGGACTGCAATTCCTCGTTGGCAGAGGTGAGTTCCTCCTGTGATGATTGATTCTCTTCACGGGTTGATTGAAGCAGTTCCCTGGCGAGCCGCAGTTCATGCTCAAGTTCGGCAGACCTGTCAGTGTCAGACTGCGTAGACTTGACACTGATTGAACGTCTCTTTTTGGGCGGTGTTTCCACATCAGTAAAGACAATCAACAGCATGCCCCGCAACATCTCAGGTTCGTCAATCAGCTGCACCGTCATGTCAACGGCCTGTGTGCTACTGTTGGCTCCAATCTTCAGTCCCTTGACCGTGATCGGTTCAGTCTGTTTCAGCGCCTTCTGGAAGGCGCTGCCCAGATCAAAACGGAGCCCTTCCCGGGCCATGGCAAAGATATTCCAGTTGGCCTTGCCGGCCGCCGGCTCCAGATATTTTCCGGTTCGGCCGTTGATGTAGAGGATATCACCCTTGTTATTGACCAACACTGCCGGGGGAGAAAAATGCTGCAACAGCAACTGCTCTGCCAGGGTCTGAAGATTCACCGCAGGTTTCAGCATTGGCAACTCCTTAGAAGCTTCGGGCCGTTTATGGGTAAATGAGCTTGAAAGCGCCAATGTTTCAAGGGGTAGGACTGATTCACGCCGCAGAAACAGCTTTGATTTGATATCAATCGGTGCAAACAGTTCGGTAAAGGTGCTGACCGATTCAGAGCTTCCCAGAAACAGCACACCGCCGGGACTCAGGCTGTAATGAAATACCGGCAGGAGTTTCCTCTGCAGCTCCGGTGTCAGATAGATCAGAAGATTGCGGCAGATCAGGATATCAAGCCGGGTAAAGGGAGGGTCCATGGTGACGTTCTGGGGGGCAAAGGTGACCATCTCGCGGATCTCTTTGCAGATCCGATACCCCTGTTCTTCAGCCACAAAAAAACGTAGTAGCCGTTCAGGAGAAACATCAGCTGCGATATTTGCCAGATAGTACCCCTGTCTGGCCTTGTCTATGGCGTCATGGTCCAGGTCGGTGGCAAATATCTGCAGCTTGAAGTTTTCTACAGGCTTATGTTGCTCCAATGCCTCTTTAAAGATGATGGCAAGTGAGTAGGCCTCTTCGCCGCTTGAGCAGCCGGTTGACCAGGCCCGCAGTGTGCCACCGGATGGATGTCTGGCCAAAAGCGCCGGGATGACATCCTGCCGCAGTTGCTCCCATGCTGCCGGATCGCGGAAAAAACTGGTGACGCCGATCAGCAGCTCTTTGAAGAGCAGTTCCACCTCTTGGGTGTTTTCCCGCAGGAAGCGGACGTAGCTGCTGATTTTGCTGATCTGGTGAATCCCCATCCGTCGCTCGATCCGCCGGTAGACCGTGTTTTTCTTGTACAGCGAAAAGTCCTGGCCGCTCTTTGAACGGAGCATGATCAGGATCTTGTCCAGAGAACTCTGATCCTTTTCCTCTGGTTCTGGTGCCATTCTGGCGCTGATGTGGCTATGGCGCAGATAGTCGATCAGTTTTCCGGGCAGTACCTCGGCAGGGGCCACCAGATCAGCCAGCCCTGCGTTAATGGCGCTTCTTGGCATACTGTCAAATCGAGCTGATTCAGGTGCCTGAACCAGCGCCACCCCAGCCTTTTCTTTGATGGCTCGCAGCCCCATGGTTCCATCCGAGCCCATACCGGAAAGGATCACGCCGATGCTGCGTTCCTGCTGGTCCTCTGCCAAAGAGCGTAGAAAAAAATCAATTGGGAGGCGGATGCCACGGGGGGCGGTTGGTGCAAACAGGTGCAATGTGCCGTGCAGGATGGATAATTCTTTGTTGGGGGGGATAACGTAGATACAGTCCGGTTTGACCTCCATCAGGTCTTTGGCCTGAAAGACCTCCATGTTGGTGGCACGTCGCAGGATTTCCGGCAGCAGCCCGGTGTGGGTCGGGTCCAAGTGCTGGACTATCACAAAGGCCATGCCGCTGGCCTGGGGGACCTGCCCCAGAAACTGTTCCAGCGCCTCCAGGCCACCAGCTGATGCTCCAATCCCGACGATGGGGAAATGGAGTTTATTCTGTCCTAACGGCGTTTCCAACAAGGGAGGCGGGATTGGCAGAATGCCAGTTTTTTTAGGTTTTGACTGTTTTTTCATAAGTTTAACTATACCAGCATTTTTGTGATTGTCTTAAGAAATGTGGCAGTTGTTCTACTGATACGAATGTCTGTGCTGTATGGAGCTGTTGATTGCAGGTATTTTGTCTTTGTTTGATGGAACGCTGATATTTAAGCAGATGATCCCGGCAATGGCGTGACCACCAACGATTGTCCCGAACCCTTACTGCCCTGTCCAGGCAATCATGACCACCCTCACTGTGGGTGGTCATGATTGCTTTGCTTACAATACTTTACGTCCTTGAATAACCCGTACCAGCACCACAATAATTGCAATGACAAGTAAAATATGAATCAGTCCGCCCATCGTGTATGAGGTAACCATGCCCAGCAACCACAGTATTATCAGCACCAGAATAATTGTCCACAGCATAGGATCTCCTTATGTAACGCATTGGGTCGCTTTACTGCGACCATCCACTTAGAGATGAATGAACAAAGGAGGGAAAAAGATTCCGATGCCCGGCGGAGGTGGCGGTGCAGGTGCATACAGTACCGGTGGTGGTCGATAGATACGTTCCCGGTAGCCATAGGGGTGATACACACGTCTCCCCCGTTCATAGTGGTAACGGTCATTGCTTTGCCTGTTATGCTCATAACGTTCATTATCTCTTCTGTCCTGGCGTCTGTTGTCGTCTCTGGCACTTGCCGGGGCCGCATCCATGACGATAAACGCAGCTGATAACAGACTCCCGGTAATGATTGCGCAGGCTATTGCTTTCAACTTCCATATTCCTGAAATTTTCATAAGGTCGCTCCATGGTTGGATCGCGTCCAATCGCCGCCTTGACGTTAATTGAAGGTTTTCAGTAAACCACCGGCTCTGCCGGTGAGACTTGAAAAGGCTCTGCCGTTCCAGCGATAGTTCCTCCTGAGGAAAGCCCCTAAAGGCAATCAACAGGAGGAACTGCCATGCGAGAGTGGCAAAGTTTAGCCCATGTAAAATGGGAGTGCAAATATCATGTTGTGATCGTGCCGAAATACCGTAAGAAGGTTCTTTACGGCAGGCTTCGAGGAGAAGTTGGCAAAATCATCCGTCAGTTATGTCGGCAGAAGGAAGTTGAACTTATCGAGGGTCATGCCATGCCTGACCACATCCATCTGGTGTTGAGTATTCCACCGAAGTACAGTGTT
>NZ_FUWR01000016.1 GCF_900167465.1 Trichlorobacter thiogenes
ATCTGGACAAACAAGAGGAGTTGGACTTCACCCAAAACCCTTAGCCCCTTTTAGGGGCTTTCCTCAAGCCACCGGCTCTGCCGGTGGTCATGACTTCAGCAATAAAGGCATCTTCCGCAAGGTGCATACCGCACTTGTGCTGACATTCGCCGGCAACACCAGGGCCTATTACTTCTGACAGACCGTAGTTGTCTGTGGCACTGATCTGTAGACGTTGTTCAATTTCCAGCCGCATTGCCTCTGACCAGGGCTCGCCACCAAACAGGCCAACTTTCAAAGAAAGTGACTTGGGATCAATCCCCATCTTTTCCAGCCGGTCTGCCAGGGTTAAGGCATAGCTGGGAGTACCAACCAGGGCGGTGGTGCGATAGTCCTGCATGATCATGATCTGCTTTTCTGTGTTACCACCGCCCATGGGAATAACGGCAGCACCAATGGCTTCAGAACCATAGTGCAGGCCAAAGGCACCAGTAAACAGGCCATATCCAAAGGCTATCTGCACTACATCATCCGGGGTCACACCAGCAGCAGTCATAAAGCGAGCCACCAGATTTGACCAGGTCTTAAGATCATGCTTGGTGTAGCCAACCACCGTAGGTTTGCCGGTAGTACCTGATGATGAATGAATCCGTACTACTTCGCGCAATGGCACTGCAAACATACCATAAGGATAGTTTAGACGTAGGTCCTCTTTGGTCGTAAATGGCAAACGGGAAAGGTCAGCCAGTGAGGTGATATCTTCCGGCACTATTCCCTTTTCATTGAACTTGTTCTGATAGCAACGAACATTCTTGTAGACACGGTTGAGTGTAGCCTGCAGCCGTTCCAGTTGAAGTTGCTCAAGCTCTTCGCGAGGCATGCATTCATGCTGGGTATCCCAGATAGCAGCATTACTCATCGGGTACCCCCGCAGGCCGCCTTAACCTGTGCAATAACGGTTTCAATTGCCTGCTCCGGCACCAACAGTTGCATCTCACCGCCGACTCGCTGCTTGAACTCAACCTTACCTTCTGCCAGGTTTTTTCCTCCGACTACAATCCGTAGCGGAATGCCGATCAGGTCGTGATCCTTGAATTTGACGCCAGGACGTTCATCCCGATCATCCAGCAGTACCTCAACACCGGCTGCCTCAAGACGATCATGGATATCCTGAGCAGCTGACATAACCGCCTCATCCTTCTGGGCATTGATTGCCACAACCGAGCAATGGAACGGAGCCAATGGCAACGGCCAGATGACACCGTTATCATCATGGTTCTGCTCTATGGATGCAGCCACGGTGCGTCCGATACCGATACCGTAGCAGCCCATAAAGATAATCTGTTCCTTGCCGTCTTTATCCAGATAGGTGGCATTCATGCTGTTTGAGTACTTGGTACCCAGTTTAAATACGTGACCGACCTCAATCCCGCGCCATACCTCAAGAGTACCACCTGAACAGCGTGGACAGGGATCACCGGCGCCAATCAGACGGATGTCGGCAATCTGGTTGATTTGAAAGTCACGGCCTGCATTGGCACCGGTATAGTGTTGATCTGTCTGATTGGCGCCGATGACAAAATCAGCCATGGTTTCAATAGTATAATCAGCCACCACCAGCAGTTCTTCTTTCAGCCCCTGCGGACCAAGGAAGCCGGGAGGTGAACCGGTGAAACGCAGGATTTCATCATCAGTGGCCATCTGGATCTCGTCCCAGCCCAGACGGTTCTTTAGTTTAAGTTCGTTCAGCTCATGGTCGCCCCGCACCAGGGCCATCACAAACTTCCCTTCACCATTGGACAATACCAAGGCCTTGACTGTTGCTGATTGAGGAATATTCAGAAACTCAGCTACCTCTGCAATTGTCTTCTTATCCGGGGTATGCACCTTGGTTAAGGCCTGCTGCCCTGCCCCACCCTGTTGTTGCTTGATTCCTTCAGCCTTTTCCACATTGGCAGCGTAGCGGCAGGCATTACAGGATACAATGGCATCCTCACCTGATGAAGCCAGCACCATGAACTCATGGGATGCTGAACCACCAATGGAGCCGGTATCAGCCTCTACTGCTCTAAAATTCAGACCGCAACGCTCAAATATCCGGTTGTAGGCCTGATACATCTTGTCATAGGAAAGGTCTGCTGCAGAAGAATCAACATCAAAGGAATAGGCATCCTTCATGATAAACTCGCGGCCACGCATCAGACCAAAGCGGGGACGAATTTCGTCACGGAATTTAGTTTGAATCTGATAGAAGTTAATCGGCATCTGGCGATAGCTCTTGACTTCACGCCGAGCAATGTCAGTAATAATCTCTTCATGGGTTGGCCCCATGCAGAATTCATTGTCCTTGCGGTCCTTAAAACGCAGCAATTCCTTGCCATACTGAGCCCATCGCTTGGATTCAATCCAGAGTTCTGCAGGCTGAACACCTGGCATCAGCAGTTCAATGGCCCCTGCCCTGTTCATCTCTTCCCGTACAATCTGTTCAAACTTGCGGATTGAACGTAAGCCCAGCGGCATATAGGTATAGATGCCAGCAGCAATCTTGCGAATCATGCCGGAACGCATCATTAGCTGGTGAGAAATAACCTCGGCATCGGACGGAGTTTCTTTAAGTGTTGAAATAAAGAATTGTGTATAACGCATTACAATTAAACCACCTTATATCAATTTATGACGCTGTAGCATTTGGGTTACGGCTTCCCGCTGGAACGGTTTGACCACATAATCATCACAATCACCTTCAAAAAAGGCATCTTCTATATCCTGTGGCGAACTGCAGGCAGAGATCATAAATACCTTGGTCCGCTTGCCCTGTTGCTGATCCCGTTCCCGAATACCGCGCAGGGTTGTGGTACCATCCATGATCGGCATGATAATATCCAGGCAGATCAGGTTGTAGGGGGATGCTGCGGTAGCCGCAGCATCAATCAGTTCAAGGGCCTGCTGTCCATTTTCAGCCTGATCGCAAGGGCCAAACTCTTCCAGGAAACTGGCCAGCATCAGACGACCCATATCGTCATCATCAACAATTAAACTTCGCATAATCGCCCCGATACGCTGCTACAGGTTATTGATCTCTTCCAGCAGGGCATCTGCCAGTTCAGCTTCAGCCACCTTTCGGACGACCTCCCCTTTACGGAAAATCAGTCCTTCTCCTTTGCCACCGGCCACACCGACATCCGCTTCGCGTGCTTCACCCGGGCCATTCACCGCACAGCCCATTACCGCCACGGTAATCCTTTTATCAACCGACTGCAGTCGCTTCTCTACTTCTTCAGCAACTTTAATCAGGTTGATCTGGCAACGGCCACAGGTGGGGCAGGAAACAAAATTAACGCCACGCTGCCGCAGGCCAAGGGATTTGAGTATTTCATACCCTACCCGCACCTCATCTACCGGGTCACCGGTGAGTGAAACCCGCAGGGTATCGCCAATTCCGTCATAGAGCAGGATACCAAGTCCTACTGAAGACTTGATCGTGCCGGAAAAGATGGTACCTGCCTCGGTAATGCCGATATGCAGGGGATAATTGACCTGTTTTGACAGCAGGCGATAGGCTTCAACGGTCTTGGGTACATCAGAGGCCTTGAGCGAGACCTTGATCTCCTGATAGTTCAGATTTTCAAGGATACGGATATGCCCCAGAGCGGATTCAACCATTGCCTCTGCGGTTGGATGCCCATATTTTTCAAGCAGCTGTTTTTCCAGAGAACCGGCATTGACTCCGATGCGGATCGGCACCTTGCGCTCAGCAGCAGCCTTCACCACTTCTGCTACCTTCCAGTGCTCACCAATGTTACCGGGGTTCAGGCGGAGGCCATCAATGCCCCCCTCCAGTACCCGCAGTGCCAGTTTGTAATCAAAATGGATATCAGCAATAACCGGAATCGGGCTCTGAGCCTTGATGCTGGCCAGGGCGTCCGCTGCATCAGCATCAGGTACTGCGCAACGTACGATCTCGCAACCTACTTCATGCAAGGCTTGAATCTGTGCCAGGGTTGTCTTGACATCACGGGTATCGGTGGAACACATGGACTGGACAGCGCAGGGAGCGCCTCCTCCAACAGCCACCGGGCCTACATGCAGTTGTCTGGTAAGTGGTTTCATATCCGTGGAATAGTAGCGGAACAGCCAAGGAATTGCAAGGAGAGCCTAGCGCCGGTTTTGGGGTAAATGCACATAGGAATAGGCGCAGGCCACAAACAAAACTCCTCCTACAATGTTACCCAGGGTTACCGGAAGGATATTACCGAACAGAAAGGCGCTCCAGGTTAATGCAGGCTCTGTGATACCCAAGCCGGACTTAAGCAGTAACCCTGCAGGAATAAAATACATGTTGGCAATGGAGTGTTCAAATCCACTGGCCACAAAGGCAGTGATCGGCACCAGACAGGAAAGGAGCTTGCCACTTACATCCCGCGCAGCTGTAGCCATAAAAACAGCCAGGCAGACCAGCCAGTTACAAAGAATTCCCCGTACAAATGCGACCCAAAAGGAGAGTTGACTTTTGGTCGTAGCCGTAGCAAGTACCTGCTTAGCAATGGTGCTACCTTGCCAGAGCTGGGATTCATACAGAAGCCAGGCCATAAAAAGCGCTCCCAGCAGATTGCCAAAGAGGACAATAGACCAGTTTTCGATCAGCTTTATCCAGGAAATCTCTCCATCCATGGCAGAAGAAACCAGCAGGCTGTTACCGGTAAACAGTTCCGCACCACAAACCACCACCAGCATTAGGCCAAAAGAAAAGACCACTCCTGCCAAAAGTCTGGCTATCCCCATACCAACGAAACCGGCTGCATCGTGGAGTACTACCGTGGAGAGTTGCGCCCCAAAGGCGATATAGAATCCTGCCAACAGTGACAGCAGAAATGTACGACGCCGACACTGTGTCGTAACCCGCTTACCACTCTGTACAATGGCATTGATGGTTTCTGTGGGTGTCAGGTAGTTCTTTGTTTCCACACCTGCTCCGGTATCCTGAAATTGTTGAAATCAATCAGTACAGCTGATGGAATGACGGTATCCAGCTCATTAAACCGCTTGCCAAACAAGCGCTGGGTAAACTCTCTGAACAAGAGCTGTTCCTGGGTAAAAAGGTCATTAAAATGAAAGCGCAGCTCCTGCATCTTGAGTGGATCGACATCAATAAAATTAAGACTGCACCATTCATCAAACAGAATCTCGCCAGACGTATCTACCATCGGAATGCCGTTTAACCGGCAGGTCATGGGACGATACTGATACACCAGACAAAGCCCATCCTGTCCCAACAGAGGACAGGGGGTCTCATCCTCTTCCGGCATGACCAGATCCCACTCTTCTTCCGGGTAGCCATTGAACAGATACGGCTGATCAAAATCAGGCCAGCTGTTTCTAATACCAGCGATGCTTTGCTGTGCCGCAGTTGTGACCGTCTGTTGTATATCTTGTGAGAGCTGCTCAAACCCTTCCCGTAACAGACGGGCATCCAGCAGGGTGATGTCAAACAGGCCTCGGCAACATGCAGAACAGCCCCGCTGACAGGCAATCTGATCACCTGCCGCGAGGCTGCAGTGCGTGAACCAGGTGTCAACTTCTGATAACAACTCCTGGTAGCGTGCTAAAATAGATGAAATATCAGACATTACATGTAGATCATAACCTTCAGGTTGGCACTGCCGTCCTTATTGGTAAAGGGGATGGTAACCCCTTTGCACTGGACGTTCATACTGGCCCCTTCTTCAGCAGGTTCTGTGACGGTACGTAATTGTCCGGACACCACCAGCGGAAGCCCCATGGCCACGTTACCATACTGGTCGTGGTACTTGGTCTTGAAGGCTCCGGCAATGTTGTTGATCAGTTCACCAATGGCATCGCGGATTGAATCCTCATCCGGTTCATCATCCATCAGCATTTCACGGGCCACCAATTGTGCGGTTGCCCGGTCTGCAGCCACAATGATGTAACCGACGCGATCACCGGCAACACCAATAATACCGGTAACATCAGAATCAACTGGTGCCACCTTGCGATCCACATGACCAGCAAACAGATCAATATTCATGTAACACTTGAAGGTGTCCTGGGTAGCCGTCATGACCGTAAACATTACCTCTTCAAAGCTGATTCCCGCCACAGTCGTGCCTCCTCTGGAAAATAGGTACTATAACGAAAGCAGATACTCTGCCAATACTGCTGCTTCTTCCGGCTTCAGATGACTGCCAAAGGCCGGCATCCCGCCGGCACGTCCATCCAGTATACTTTTTATAATTGCAGACCTGTTTTTACCGTATTTGTAACGGGATGCTGACAGGTCTGGCCCGACTCCACCCCTGGCCTGGCTGCCATGACAGGCAGCACACAGTTCAGCAAACAGTGTAACTGCAGTTATCGGTGTTTGTCTGGCAGTTGCTGGCTCCCTACTTTGCTGAGAACAACCTGCCACAAGCAGCAGGATTCCTGCCAGTAGCCACGTTGGCCGCATCTTAGATGGCCTTGCCGTTTACCTTAAAGACAAAATCGTAATTTAGAATATCTTCCCACTGAAACCCTTTGGCAGTAGAACGTGTATCATCCCCTTCGCCATAGGGTTTACCCGGTGTGAAGAACCAGTTCATAATCGCTTCACCTGAGGCGCGGAAGACAATCCAGTATTTACCTGGAGCGAGCTGCTGGGGTTTATTTCCGTCAGGTGGAAATGAAAAATCAACCCAGTAGTAGCCCGGCTTCCTTGGAATCTTTTCCAGGTCCAGTAGATTGGAACGGGTCCCCTGCATGATATCAGGTTTACCACCTTTGTCCTTAACCAGATCAATATAGACTGAACCATCACCGCCAAACTTGCGCATGGCCAAAGAAATCTTTTCAAGGCTCATCCGGTCTTTGACCTGGATCGCCTGGGCAAAGATATGTTTTGAGGTGACATATTCTGAGGTTTCCCGTTCAAAGACACGGGTGCCGGTATCTCCCTTAACGTTATACAGATTAACCAGTGCGGGGAAATCCATATTACCAAAGGCCAGAACAGTACCGGGGCGTGGTTTCTTGTGAGCAGGCTCAACAATAACCGGCTGCTTTGGTTCCACCTTGGGCGGCTTGGTAACAATAATTTTAGGCGGCTTTGGTTCTGTTTTTGGTGGTTTCGGTTCCACTTTGGGTGGTTGTTTTGGCTTTACCGGTTTTACCGGCTTTGTTGGCTTGGGCTGATCCTCATCAGATGAATCCTCATCGCTGACAAAACGGGTCTCAGCCGGGCCTGCACCAGTACCTTGTGGTGGTGGATTGTTTGAAGCCACATCAGTTTTTGGTTCAGGGCGTGCCGGTTTTAATGGTGGTGGTGTAATTCGACCGGAATCGGGTGTTTCTGCTACAGATCCACTACCAGCGGTTACCGCATTACTTAGAATGTAGGGACGAGGTGCACTGGCATAGCGCTTCATCTTCAGCTTGATATCATCAGAGGTGTAACGCCCTTCAATCAGCTCATTGTAGGCTGGCAGGTAAGGCCCACCCTTCCAGGTATCGTTGATATCACGGGAGTCCAGTCCATGGGTCTGTTTGATGTGCCGTGATGAAGTAAACTGACGGGATTGTTGCGGATCATAGGGTAACCATCCAAGGTCAGGGAAGTAAACTTCCAGCCAGGCGTGCCCCCCCTGCCCCATGCTCTGTACAATTGAGTTCTTTGCATCAATTGGTACCTTCCAGGCCTCTTTCAGGGTTATCCCCCCGACAATCCGGGCTGGAATTCCTGCACTACGCAGAAGGGCAATGGAAAGGTGAGCAAAGTTCTGACAGTTACCGCTTTTGGTTGAGAGGGTATAGGCAGCATCATACTGGGGCGGGTTAAAGGTGTATTTAATGTTATCAGTGACCCAGTTAATAATGGCTGATACAGCCTCATACTCATTTTTGGTACCACTGGTCAGTTGACGGGCAAGGGATTTTATTTCAGAGTTTCCCTGAACCATATCGGTATGCTGCAGATATAGGGACTCTTTTGAGGCAAGGCTGCCCAGCGGAAACGCTGTCTTGCTTGCCATATCTGTCAGCTGGGTGTGGACATTGGCAGTATAATTAAGGTTTACCCGGATGTCCTGGGTCACATTATTCCAACTGACCCGTTGAAATTTATTGCCAAAGCGGTCGGTTTCAACTGTTGAACTGGTTGGCTCAGGAGAGAGGCCAATATCAAGACCGTCAACCCTCTGGCTGACGGTCTTGGTTGCAAATGTGGCAGGCAGGGCAAACTTGAATGAAAAGCTGGAGACGGTTCCTTTATTAACTGAAAACTCCATTGACTGGCGCATGGCAATTGCACCATCAAGGTTGCCTTCAAGCACCAGCGTCTTGGCAGAAGCTGCCAGAGAGATCATAAAGACACTGCAGACCGCAATACAGATTGTCAGTAACGATTTACGCATGGCCCCTCCTGCTTTCAGAATCCCTTATTCCCACTCAATGGTTGCCGGTGGTTTCTGGCTGATGTCATAGACCACCCGGTTAACCCCTTTAACCTCATTAATGATCCGTGATGAGATACTCCCCATCACTTCATAGGGCAGCTTGACCCAGTCGGCAGTCATGCCATCCAGCGAGTTTACTGCACGCAGGGCAATGGTGTAATCATAGGTGCGGGCATCGCCCATGACCCCAACTGAACGAACCGGCAGCAGCACTGCAAAAGATTGCCAGATTTCGCGGTAGAGACCGGCCTTGCGGATTTCATCCAGTACAATGGCATCTGATTCCCGTAGAATTTCAAGCCGATCTGCTGAAATCTCGCCAATACAACGGATTGCCAGGCCAGGGCCAGGAAATGGCTGACGGTGGATTACCTCATCCGGCAGGCCAAGTTCTTTGCCCAGCAGACGGACCTCATCCTTGAACAGCTCCCGTACCGGCTCAATCAGCTTCATTTTCATCCGGTCTGGCAAGCCACCCACGTTATGGTGGCTTTTGATCACTGCTGACGGACCTTTGGTGGATACGGATTCGATTACATCAGGGTACAGTGTGCCCTGTGCAAGCCATTCAACTTCACCAAGTTTCTTAGACTCATCTTCAAACAGAAAAATAAACTCATTACCAATGATCTTCCGCTTCTGCTCAGGATCAGTGATCCCCTTCAGTTTATCAAGAAAGCGATCTGATGCTTCAACATAATCAAGATTTATCTTGAAATGACGGGTAAAGAGATTAACGACCTTTTCTGCCTCACCCTTGCGCAACAGACCGTTGTTAACAAAGATACACTGTAACTGATCACCAATTGCCTTATGGAGCAATACCGCCACAACAGAGGAATCCACACCGCCGGACAGAGCGCAAATAACCTTGCCTTTGCCGACTCTTTCCCGGATAGAGGCAATCTCAGTTTCAATGAAGTTGGCCATTGTCCAGATCGGCTGACAACCGCAGACAGTAAAAACAAAGTTACCCAGAATCTCTGCACCTTTAGGGGTGTGAACGACTTCCGGGTGAAATTGCACCGCATAAAGACGACGTTTCTCGTCCTTCATGGCTGCTGCCGGGGTGTTATCAGTATGGGCGATGGCGCAGAATCCCTTGGGCATCTGCTCGATCTTGTCGCCATGGGACATCCAGACCTCTTCCTTACCAGCCAGGCCGGAAAAGAGATCTGTCGTATCATCAATGTTCATGGCTGCACGGCCAAATTCACGCTTATCAGAACGTTCTACCTTACCACCCAGTTGACTGGTCATCAGTTGCATGCCGTAGCAGATCCCCAGTACCGGTACGCCCAGCTCATAGACACCGGCATCGGAATGGGGTGCTTCAGCATCATAGACACTGCTTGGCCCACCGGAGAGAATAATCCCCTGTGGTGCAAAGGCTTTGATCTTCTCAAGCCCCATATTATAGGGATGAATCTCGCAGTAGACCGACTGTTCACGGATCCGGCGTGCAATCAGCTGGGTAACCTGGGAACCAAAGTCGAGAATCAGAATCTTCTGGCTGTGAATATCAGTAGAACTCATACAGTATCAATCCTTAGCTTGCCCGGTAGTTAGGGGCTTCTTTGGTAATGGTTACATCGTGTACGTGTGATTCCTTCAGGCCGGCACCGGTAATACGGATAAAGCGACCATTATCCTGAAGTTCTTTAATGGTGGCACTGCCGGTGTAGCCCATGCCGGAACGCAGACCACCGATCAGCTGATGGATGTTGGCTGACAGCGGTCCACGCAGCGGCACCATCCCTTCAATACCTTCCGGCACCAGTTTGACATCATCACCGACATCAGACTGGAAGTAGCGATCCTTACTGCCTTCCTTCATGGCACCAATGGAGCCCATGCCGCGATAGCTCTTATAGGTCCGGCCCTGATACAGAACTGTATCGCCAGGGGATTCTTCAGTGCCAGCAAAGAGTGATCCGATCATGATGACATCAGCACCAGCGGTGACCGCTTTGGGCAGATCACCTGAAAACTTGATCCCACCATCGGCGATAACCGGCACACCGTGTTGATGGGCAACCCGTGCGCATTCCATAATGGCAGTAATCTGTGGCACCCCTACCCCGGCAACAACCCGGGTGGTACAGATGGAGCCTGGTCCGATCCCCACCTTGATACCGTCAGCACCGGCCTTGATCAAGGCAGCAGCAGCATCGGCAGTGGCGATATTACCAGCGATAATTTCAACTCCTGGGAAAGTGGCCTTGGCACGAATGACGGCATCAATCACCCCTTGAGAATGACCGTGGGCAGTATCAATAACCACCACATCAACGCCAGCCTTGATCAGGGCCTCCATACGGGCCTCCATCTCGGCAGTGGGGCCAACCGCAGCACCAACCCGCAGACGTCCCAAGCTGTCTTTGCAGGAATTGGGGTATTTTTTTACCTTCTCAATATCCTTAATGGTGATCAGCCCCTTCAGGAAACGGGCATCATCAACCACCAGCAACTTTTCTACCCTGGTGTGCTTCAGGTGTTCCTTGGCCTGCTCCAGTGTGGTGCCCACCGGAACCGTAACCAGGTTACGCTTGGTCATACGGGCTGAAATAGGCAGGTCGTAATCGGTTTCAAAGCGCAGGTCACGGTTGGTCAGAATTCCCACCAACTTGCCATTGGCCTTGGTGATCGGTACACCGGAGATACGGTACCTTGACATCATCTCAAGTGCTTCGCGAATCTTCTGGGTCGGCCGCATGGTGATCGGGTCAACGATCATGCCGGATTCGCTTTTCTTAACCTTGTCAACCTCTTGGGCTTGCGCTTGAATGGAGAAATTCTTATGGATGATACCGATACCGCCTTCACGGGCCATGGCAATGGCAGCGCGGGATTCGGTGACCGTATCCATGGCAGCACTGACCAGCGGTATATTAAGTGGGATGTTGCGGGAAAGTCGTGTGGACAGGTTTACATCTCGGGGCAGAACAAGGGAATGGGCCGGGACAAGCAGCACATCATCAAAGGTTAATCCTTCAGGAAGGTTTTCGAGCGGCATGGCTTTGCTACCTCGCGGTGATAAATTTTACCGACGTTAGTACAGCGAGACAGTGAAGTCAAGAACGTCTACGGTATAATTATCAGAAGGCAGAAAAAAATATCTGATTCAGGTCTGTTGCGACAGAGCTTGAAAGCCCGGTTACTTTAATTTGCGGGCCCTCTTATCCTGATACATCGCCATGTCTGCCGCCTTGATTGCATCCTGCAGTCGTGAAGGAGAGGCTGTCGTCGCGCTCCCCATTGAAAAACTGACCTTTAAACCATCTTCAGACAGGTGGTCTTCATCAGCAATCTGTCGCGCACGCAGCATGATCGTTTCAAGCAGTTCTTCTCCCACCCCTTTTAAAATCACGGCAAACTCATCACCACCAATTCTGGCAATGACATCACCTGCCCTGAATATCTCCCGTAACAGGTCTGCAGCAGCTCGAATCAAGCCATCACCAGCATCATGCCCAAAGCTGTCGTTTGCCTCTTTCAAGCCATCCAGATCAGCGATAACAACTGATAGCGGGGCAAATCGGCCTTTTTCAAGCTGTTCAATCTCTGCCTCGAAAAAAGCCCGATTATATAACTTGGTCATTTCATCATGGGTGCTCAGGTAGCGAAGTTTGTCTTCCATCTCGCGCCGCTTGGTTACATCACGTGCCACATGGACAGAACCAACCAGATTGCCATCGGCATCAAAGGTTGGATTGACCGTAACATGAAGATAGCAGTTCAATTTTGGAATAAAGACTTCAGCTTCGTGGGGTTTATGATCCTTTAGCAACAGACTATGGGGACAGCCTTCGGGTGGATGGCTGGCACCGTGCAGGTGCTGGAAACAGGGGCCGATGAGGCTGCCTGACCCTGATTCACAGATATCCATCCGTTCTCTGGCCGCCTTGTTAACATGCACCATTTGATGGGAGGTATCCAGTACGGTTACCATGTCCGGAATGGTATCAAAGGTCTCACGCCACTGTACATTTGCCAGTTCCAGAGATTTACGGGCGTCACGGCGTTCATCTTCCAGCTTGAGGCGCCCCATAAAACTACCCAGACCCCGTGCAGCAGTCATAACCATTGAAGTCTCGGCATCAGACCAGGGACGTTCCCGTTGCATATCGCAGAGACACGCAAAGCCCCACAGGTTGCCCTCTTCAAAAATCGGAGTCAGCAACAATGAACGTACATGCATGGCATCAAGAATATAACGTTCTTCAGCAGGAAATGCTGAACGGGGGCCAGAGATGGACTTACCCTGGGAAAGCACACTATACCAGCGATCAAGACAGGGAAGCTCTGGCATATCCGGTTCAGCACCATCAAGAAAGCGCAAAACCATTTCACCGCCGGCAAAACCACTGATCAGCAGGAGATCCCGTTCATCAGGCATTATTTCTTGATAACGATACAGAAAAATTTTGTCGGCCCGCGCTGCCTTGGCCATTTCCTGCAACGCAAAATCAACCGCATCCTGATTGGCATCTGCTGACAGGAGATACTGGATTGCCATATTAACACCCGATAACAGTCGGGATTGTTGATTGGCAAGGCGACGGGCCCGCAACAGGAGTGCCTGTTGTTGCAGATTACTAAAAAGTTTCTGAATATTCAGGGGCTTGGTTAGATATCCTTCAAGCTGAAGATTTATAGCCTGCAGTAGATGTTCTGGGTTTTCATGGGAAGAGATAATAATGACTGGCACTGAAGGCCGTTCATGCTTGATTTGCCGTGCCAGATCCAGTCCGGTCATGGCAGGCATGGAAATATCTGTTAAAACCAGATCTGGCATCTTCCGCCTGAACAGCTCAAGAGCAACCCTGCCGTTTTCCGCAGTATATAATTCACCACAGACCGGCGACAGCATTCTGGATATATGGGTACGTACGCTGGGATCATCTTCAGCAAAAAGCACTGTGATCTCTCGTAATTCCAGAAGAGAGGGTGTGTCAGCATACAATTGAGGTACAGCCATCTGAGCTCCCGACAAACTGTTAAACAGTACTAAACTTTAGTACGATACTACATGTTAGAAGGCTGTCAAGCGACTGGATTAAAAAAGGAAGGAGTTTGTGTATTATTTTTCACCAATAGATACCGGTAAAGACGAAAAAAGTGCTTACGATAGAATCGCAAGCACTTGATTTAATTGGGGTGGCCAGAGGGGATCGAACCCTCGAATGTACGAGTCACAGTCGTAAGTGTTAACCGCTTCACCATGGCCACCACAGCCGTATGTCAAAAGCCGGCTCTCGCCGGCTTTTACAATTATGGTGGAGCTGAACAGGATCGAACTGTCGACCTCTTGACTGCCAGTCAAGCGCTCTCCCAGCTGAGCTACAGCCCCACACAAACAAACAAAAACTAGGTGCCTTCCGCGATAAAATCGTTGTGCCGCGAAAAGTCTTGACTATATAAATCAAACCGGACTGAAGGTCAAGCTGTTTTCTGCTTATACCACTTCCTTTTCACATTCAGCCATCATCATCCTGATCTCTGCCTCAGAGAGGTCTGGCAGTACAAAACTGCCCAATTCGTCTTTTTCCACCCTGCTGATGCCGGGATACCGTTTTTCAAGCACCTTGATCTCCATGGCCTGGTTTTTTACGGTTGCCAGCAAGCGACGGTTTTCCGCTTCAAGATCATACCTTTCAATGGCAGAACGGATAGCAAACTTAAGTTCGGTATCGTTCCAGGGTTTAGTAAAGAAACGGTAAATCTCCCCTTGGTTAACCGCCTTCATGGCTGCCTCAAGGGTGGCGTGACCGGTTAACAGAATCCGCAGGGTATCAGGGTGTGAATCTTTTAAGATTGCCAACAGCTCACTACCCTGCATACCGATCATCCGTTCATCAGAAACAACCAGCTTAAATGGAGTTTTTGCGATCAACTCCAGCGCTTCTTCGCCGCTTTTGGCGCAGGTTACCTGATACGGTTCATCGAAAAGAGCACGGGTCAGAGCAGAAAGGACATTCACCTCATCATCGACCAGCAAGATCTGATTACTCATTGTAACTCCTTATCAAAATTTCAACGTGTTGTACCGCAGGCAGGACAGACCACCCAATCAGCCTCAAGCGGCTGGTGGCAGGAACGGCAGCAGTTCTGCCTGAATGCACCACAATGCGGACAAAACAGGTGCCGTGATTCCATCATCTTGCCACAGTGGTCACAGTGTCTTTCAAGCCGTACTGCCGGACCAACCACCCGTAATACCTCTTCCATGGTGGTCAGGCCCTGACGTACCTTTTCAAGCCCATCCTCAAGCAGACTGCGCATACCATTAGCACGGGCTATGGTCAAGATTTCAGACTCCTTGTAACTGGTACCGATTAACTGCCGGTACTCATCGGTCATCAGAAAGATCTCATAGATCCCCAACCGGCCTTTATATCCGGTGTTGTTGCAACGGGTACACCCGGCCCCCTGCCAGACCCTGCCACCAAAGAATCCATCAGGAATCCTCAATAATGCCGATTGTTCCGGGTCTGGGACAACCTCTTCACGACAGTTTTCACAAATATGCCGTACCAGACGCTGGGCAATGATCCCCTCAAGAGCCGAGGCCAGAATATACGGCTTTATCCCCATATCAATCAGGCGGGTAATGGAGGCGATGGCGCTGTTGGTGTGCAGCGAGGTTAACACCATATGCCCGGTCAAAGCAGCTTTGAAAGCGGTATCCGCGGTTTCAAAGTCCCGCACCTCCCCCACCAGAATCACATCAGGGTCTTGACGCATGGTGGCCCGCAGTACCTGGGCAAAGGAAAGTCCGATCTTTTCATGGATAGCAACCTGATTGGCCTCTTCCAGAAAATATTCGATCGGTTCTTCAATGGTTTCAAAGTTTTTACTTGGGTTCATCATGGCAGCCAGCAGCGAGTACAACATGGTGGTCTTACCGCTGCCGGTGGGGCCGGTGGCAATGATCACCCCTTGAGGCTTCTTGCTGATGATGCTGACCTTCTTCAGGTCATCAGGCAGCACCCCCAATTCTTCCAATCGTTTGATGGCAGAGCTTTTGTCCAGAATCCGCATCACAATTTTTTCGCCGTTAATGGTGGGGAGTGATGAAACCCGCAGGTCCACAATTCGGGTACCGGACTTAACCGTAATCCTGCCATCCTGAGGTCTACGGCGCTCGGCAATATCCATTTTTGCAAGAATTTTCAGACGTGAAATAACTGCTGCGTGCAGATCAGGCGGAATCTTGATTTTGGCATGCAGCATGCCGTCAATCCGGTAGCGGATAACCGAATATTTTGTTTTTGCTTCAACATGAATATCACTGGCACCATACCGGATCGCCTCAGAGATGATTGCATTTACAATCCTGATCACCGGTGGCACCTTGGAAGAACCGATCAGTTCTTCAACCGAGGCCTCTTTTTCCTCATCCTCAAGGACAATATCAATCTCATCCAGCGGTTCAAGTTCGTTAAAATCATCAACCACCAGATCGCCAGATTCCCAGACCTGTTTCAGGCGATCACCGATCTGGCTGGAAGATGCCAGCACACTGGCCACCCGCAGGCCGGTCACCATGGCAATATTGTCGCACTTCAGGATATCGGACGGATCTGCCATGGCAATGGTCAGCTGGCTGCCATCAAGCTTAATCGGCATCAGACGACTTTGCTCACACAACTCTCTGGGCAGTGCGCGGGCAACGTTTACCGGTATGGTCAACTCACGCAGATCCAGATATTCAACCCCCAACTCCTTTTGCATGGCTGCAATCAGATGGCTTTCAGTCACCAGCTTAAGGCGAATCAGGGTGTCGCCCAAAAACTCCCCCTGATCCTGCTGCTTACGGGCTAAAACCAGTTCTTCCTGGCCAATCAGACCGGCCTTGACCAGAATATCTCCCAGCATCCCCCGATTTTCTTCAAAGAGTCCGGCATAGTTCTTGATCTTGGTCTGTTGCTGCCGGGCCAGTTCCTTCAGGTGACGGTTTTCATGCATCAAAACATACTGCTGCAGGGCCAGCGAGACTGTCAGCCGCAGATCCTCGTCATTCCAGGGCTTGGTAATAAACTTGTAGACCGCCCCTTCCTTGACCGCTCCCATGATGGAATTAACATCGGCATAGCCGGTCAGCATGATCCTGATCGTCTCGGGCCAGCGTTCCCGCACTGTTTTCAGAAGTTCCGCGCCGGTCATACCGGGCATGCGGTGGTCGCTGATCAGCAACTGTACCTGCCGCTCCTCCAAAACCCTGAGCGCCTTTTCAGCGGAGTTGGCGGTCAGGATGGTATAGTTTTCATCCATAAAAATCCGACGCAGGGCATTCAGGACACCTTCCTCATCATCCACAAACAACAGGGTAAACGGCTCCTGTCCCGGTGTCTGAGATTCCAGCTCCAGGGCATCATCAGGTGTCTTGGTGGCAGAGCTTGCGGATTTAAACAACTGCGAATAGGACATTGGATTCCCTGTATTATGCAGCAACAAGTAAGGGCAGGCGCACGGTAAAGGTGGAGCCTGAGCCAGGAATACTGTGGAGCGTAATGGTTCCCCCCATCAACTCCACCAGTCGCTTGGTCAACATCAGGCCAAGGCCGACACCACCGTGAGATCTGCTGTTTGAGGTATCAACCTGGCTAAACAGGTCAAACACCAACTGCTGTTTATCAGGATCAATACCGATGCCGGTATCCTGCACATCAATCCGCAACAAAGGCTGATCAGGTGACAGCCCGGTATCCCGCTTTATACGCAGCTCAACAGTCCCCCGCTCAGTAAAGGTTATGGCATTTTTAAGCAGGTGCGCAATGATCTGCTGCAGGTGGGCACCATCTACCATGATTGACTGCGGCAGATCATCAGCACGTGACAGCCGCAAGGTCAACCCCTTGTTCTCGGCAGCAACGGAAAACAACCGGTTCACTGATACCAGCAGCGATTCAAGCTCAAGCGGCTTGTGCACAAAGCTGTGTTCTGCTGACTCAAGCCGGGATGCCTCAAGAATATTGTCAATCATATCAAGCAGGGAAAAGAGAGCTGTCTTGGCGTTGGCGGTCATGTGGGGATCATAGGCCTGATCAATTTCACTCAACTGCAGGGCTCCCATGATGATATTCAGCGGCGTACGCAGTTCATGGGACATGATATGCAAAAAGCGCATCTTGGCACGATTGGCACACTCCGCAGCCTCCCGTGCTGACAGTAGTTCCTGCTCCCTCTGCTGTAACTCGCGGTTGGCCTGCTCCAGGTCTGCCATCTTCTTTTCCAGCTTACGGAACAGAGCCTCGTTATACTCCTTAAGAATGGTGGTCTCTTCTGCCGGCTGCAGTTCAAACGCAGGACGAGGGGCTGACAACACCTCATTGATGATCTGCATCAGGGCATCCGGTTCCTGAGGCTTGAAGATAAAGCGATCAGCACCCAGGCTTAAGGCAAGGGCCTCATCCTTGGCCGTGGTAAAGGTGGCGGTGTAAAAAATAAAGGGGATCTGCTTTAACTGCTCGTCCGCCTTCAGTTCACGGCAGAGGGCATAGCCATCCATAACCGGCATCAGGATATCACTGACAATCAGATCTGGCCGGTTTTTCCGGGCCATCTCCAAGGCCTGCCCCCCGTTTTCAGCGTTATCCACCTGATCAAAACCATTTCCCTTGAGCAGCACTTCAAGAAAATAGAGGTTTTCAACATGGTCATCGACAATCAGTGCTCTTTTCATGTTTTTAGTCCTTGGGCAGATGCTGTTCAACCTGTTGGATAAAGGTATCAGGATTTATCGGTTTTTCAATATAGCCATTGCAACCTGCAGCCATTGCCTTGTCCCGGTCACCTGCCATGGCGTAGGAGGTAACCGCCACAATCGGCGTTGCAGCAAGATCAGGATTGTTCCGCAGATTGCGGGCTACCGTGTAGCCATCCATTCTGGGCAGCTGAATATCCAGCAGGATCAGGTCCGGCTTTTCTGCGGCTGCCTTGTCAATCCCCTCCTGCCCGTCTGTGGCAGGACTGACACGGTAGCCATGTTTTTCCAGTAAAAAGGTCACCAGATACATGTTCTGCTCATTGTCTTCAATGTACAAAATACGTTTTCCCATCGTTGTTTACCCTTTCCCTTCCAAGGTGTCACGATCATTAAATTGCTCTGCAATCTCTCTAAAAATATCCTGCACCGCTAAAAATGCATCCACCAGCTCCGGGTCAAAATGACTGCCGCTGCTGTCCTGTATAATCTGCACCACCTGTTCATGGGGGAGCCCTTTGCGGTACACCCTGTTACTAATCAGGGCATCATAGACATCAGCAACCGCCATCAGACGCGAATAGATCGATATGGCAGACCCTGACAGACCATCGGGATAGCCGCTGCCATCCCATTTTTCCTGATGGTGTCGGATGATCTCCTTGGCAATCTGCAGATATTCAACATTGGTACCCAGTGACCGTTCAGCATGTTCTATGGCCTCCACCCCAATGGTGGTGTGGGTTTTCATGATCTCAAACTCTTCCTGATCCAGTTGACCAGGCTTCAACAGAATCCGGTCCGGCACCCCCACCTTACCGATATCATGCAGCGGGGCAAGCTTGAACAACAGGTCAATCTTCTGGTCAGTCAAATCAGCAGCAAAACAGGGATGTTCAGCCAGCTGCCGGGCAAGTAACCGGACATACTGCTGGGTACGCCGCAGATGGTTGCCGGTGGCGCTATCACGGGTCTCAGCCAGGGAGGCCAGTGCCAGGATGGTCACCTCCTGGATTGCCCGCACCTCATGGGTCCGCCTGTTGACCTCCTGTTCAAGGTACTGGTTTTTATCACGCAGGAAATCCGCCGCCCTTTTCAGGGCAAGCTGGTTTTTAATCCGTTCCAGCGTAATAGCAGGGTTAAACGGCTTGGTGATGTAGTCAACCGCCCCCAGTTCAAGCCCTTTTTGTTCGTCATCCGCCTCAATCCGTGCGGTCAGGAAGATCACCGGAATCTCGCGGGTGGCAGGGACAGCCTTCAACTGCCGACAGACCTCATAGCCATCCATGCCCGGCATCATGATATCCAGCAGAACCAGATCCGGCGGTTGGGATGATCGGCAAATCCTGAGCGCCTGTTCACCAGTGCCTGCCACCTTGACCAGGTACTGCTCTTTCAAGATCGTCCCCAGCAGCAAGACGTTGTTGGGGATATCATCCACCACCAGCAGTGTCGGGCGATCACCGGCAGGAGATAACGGGATCATCAGGTGATCAGTAGGGGGATTCGATCGTCTGCCCTGCTCCAGCAGAACCACGGCAGTATCAAAATCAAAGCGCTGGATCGCCCCGTCTACCAACTGAAAATGGTGTGGCAGAATCTTCTGAATAGCGAGTTTTTGAGATTCGTACTGGTCAACTGCCTGCAGTGTCGCTGTTTTAAGCAACTCAACCAGACGACTAAGATCCAGTTCAGGCTGCTGCAGTTCTGGCGCCACACCTGCCGAAGGTTCAACAACCAGGGCTGTGGCTGTAGAATTGGCCGTAACCTGGGGCCTTTGTTGCAGCTCCTGCTGGTTGTCAGCCACTACCGGCAGCGTAAACCAGAAGGTGCTACCCACCCCGATGGTGCTGCGGGCCCCAACAGTGCCTCCCATAAGTTCAGCCAGCAACTTGCAGATGGAGAGCCCCAGGCCGGTACCCTCATACTTACGGTTCAGACCGGAGTCAATCTGCCGGAACGGCTTGAACAGACCTGCCAGATTTTCTTCCTGAATGCCGATACCGGTATCACTGACCGTGGTCAGATAATGGCCATCTTCGCGATGACAGACAATATGAATCCCCCCCTGTTCAGTGAACTTGATTGCATTACTGAGCAGGTTCAGTAAAATCTGCTCCACCCGCCTCAGATCACTGACAACCTCCCCCACATCCGGGGCGATATCAACAGACAGATCAAGCCTTTTCTTCTCAGCTAGGGGGCGTACTGTCTGAATTACTTTAAGCACCGAATCCCTTAAATTAAACGGTTCATGGGCCACTTCCAGCTGTCCGGCCTCTATTTTTGAGATATCCAACACATCGCTGATCAGCGACAAGAGGTGGTTGGCGCTATTTTTGACCATACCCAGCTGTTTTTCCTGCTCATCGGTCAGCGGGCCGCTCAGGTGCTGCAAGAGGATGCCGGTAAAACCGATGATTGAATTAAGCGGGGTACGCAGTTCATGGGACATGGTGGCCAGAAAGGCAGACTTGCTCCGATCAGCTGTTTCAGCCCGTTCCTTGGCAATGGCCAGCGCATGTATCGCCTCTTCAAGCTGACTGGTGCGGGATATAACCCGCTCCTCAAGATGGATATTCAGCTCACGGAGGTTGGTCTCACTTAACCGTAATGCCTCGGTGCGGGCATTTACCTGGTTTTTCAGAACAATGCTGCCTGCCAGACTCATCAGCAGCGCAACACCGGCCATGGCGAGGCTGAGTTGCAGCCAGACCGGCAGCCTGAACTGCACCTCTTCAGAAGTCCAGTGCTTCATAACGGTGTAATAGGCGGATTGAGGATCTTTTTTCAGCTCTGCAAGGTGCCGGTCAATGGTCTCCAACAGGTGTGTGGAACCACCATGGGGAGCAGCAAAAAAGAACGGGGCCGGGTCAAACATGATCGGTGTATCCTCAAGCCCTGCCTTGCGTGCGTTCCGCAACCCGTAAAAGCGGTTGGTAAGTCCGGCATCCGCCTTGCCTGCAGCGATCATCTTAAACTCGGTTTTGTAGTCAGGAACCGGTACAAGCTCTATTTTTAACCCGAAGCTGTGTGCCATGCGGGTAAAGGTCTCTAGCTGGATTGTTTTTTCAAGGGCGGCAACCCGTTTGCCGTTCAGATCAAGGATTGACTGAATACCGCTGCCTTTGCGGGCATAGACCTGCGACCAGCCGGTCAGCACCGGGGTCTTGTGAAACAGGAACCGTTTTTCCCGTTCAGCCGTGTAGGCTACATCAGGCATCAGATCAAGCTCGCCCTTCTCAAGCCGTTGTAGTCCCTCAGCCCAGCTGCCTGGAACATACTGCAGTTTCCAGCCTTCACGTCCTGCAATATGTTCCAGGATTTCAATAAAAATACCGGTGGGTTTGCCTGTGGTTGAGGTAAAGATCTTTGGCTCGTTTTCATAGACCCCTACCCGCACCGTGATCTCTTCTGCAACAGCCAGATGCGGCGCTATGTAGCAGCTTATCAGCAGCAGCCAGAGCAGTGCAGGCCACACACCATACCAACCGCAGAGCGGGATAGCTCTCTGTAATGATCTCATGGCGTCACTTCCCGTGTTACCGGCAATCTGAAACCAAGCGTGCTCCCTTTGCCAGGTTCGCTCTCAAGCCAGATACTGCCCCCCATCAGCTCCACCAGCTTCTTGCAGATGGAGAGCCCCAGGCCGGTGCCTTCGTACTTGCGGCTTAAGCCGTTATCAACCTGATAGAACGGCTTGAATAACCGCTCTGCCTGATCCGGCTCAATACCGATGCCGGTATCAGTCACGGTCACGATATACTCATCGGCCTCCCTGACCGCCCGCACCGTGATACTGCCCTGCTCGGTAAACTTCAACGCATTGGACAGCAGGTTCAAAAGCACCTGTTCAACACGCCGTTCGTCACTGGTAATGCCGTCCAGATCATCAGCAATGACAACCTCTAGTTGCAGCCCTTTCTTTTCTGCCAGCGGCTGAATCGTCTGGGTTACCTTGCGGATTGATTCTGCAAGATCAAACGGCACAGCAGCCACGGTAAGCTGCCCGGCCTCAATCTTTGAGATATCCAGCACATCACTGATCAACGAGAGCAGATGACTGGCGCTGTTCTTAACCATGGTCAGCTGTTTGCTCTGCTCTGCATTAAGCGGCCCGCCCAGTTCCTGCAACAGGATACCGGTAAAGCCGATGATGGAGTTGAGCGGGGTGCGTAACTCATGGGACATGGTGGCCAGAAAGGCCGACTTGATCTGATCAGCCATTTCTGCCCGTTCTTTGGCTTGTGAAAGGGACAGCATGGCGGTTTCAAGCTGCCGGGTGCGCTCATTCACACGCTCTTCAAGATGGGTGTTTAACTCCTTCAGGCTGGTTTCACTTAAGACAAGTTCTGCAGTGCGCTCAACCACAACTTTCTCAAGTCTCTGGTGCTGCGTGGTCAAGGTACGGAAATATGACCCCAGCAGTATGCTGAGCAGCAGGCCGGACGGCAGCAGCAGCCAATAGGCCAACGGGTAGTTGTTCGCCATATAGGCTTGGCTGGGCGTCATAACAAATGCCCATTCCCGTCCGTAGAAAGAAATTTTTCGTGTGGTGGCAGGAATATGGGGAAACAGGATCGAATACCAGGAACCGTCTCCATTCAGTCGTGCAGACCAATGATGCAGTAACTGACGTTCCTTTGGAGCAGACAGGTCAAGCAGATCAAAGGGAAGACCGATAGGTGCGGATTTCCCAAGTGAAGCAGCAAGCAGCTTTTCCATGTTCAGCACCACCACAGTAAATCCCTGCAAAGCCTGACGTCGTTCTGCAACCGTTGCAACCGGCAGCCCTTTGGCATAGAGCGGATTAAAGACCAGCACACTGTATCTGGGCTGACCATCCTGCACCAGCATGATCCGTTCTGTTGCTGTTGGCTTGCCAGTATCCCGCGCCTGTTCCAGGGCTGCCAGCCTGACTGGGTCTGATCCCACATCAAAGCCGATCGCCTTGCGGTTATCAGCCATCGGCTCAATATACCAGACCGGATAATAGGCATCACGGGCGGTTGCAGAAATCAGCTGCCTGTTGCTGTTCCGTTCAGTTATACCAAGCGGTGCAAGCTGCTCACTGCGCCCCTGTTCTTCAAAGCGTCGTTGCTGATCACTGGCAACACGGAGATTCCAGGAAAGCGCCTTGATCTCGGTACGTTCCTGTAAAAAAGGAAGCGTGAAATCTGCAAAATCACTGCGTGTGACCTTATCTGAGGCAGCAAAATAATTGCGTAATGCAATCACCACCAGCTGCGTGTCATCAATCTTGTTCACAATGGTGTCGGTGCGCAAGGCAACATCGCTTTCCAGACGGGTCTTGAAGGAAGCCAGCTCTGACTGCCTGACCAACCAGAACAGCACAACCGTTAACACCAGACCGGAAAGCACCACAACCGGCACACTCCAATGAAAACCATGGGGCATCAGATGCTTTGTATCAGACTGATGAGTGCTCATCCTTGCTCTCCCGTGGCAGCATCAACCCTTTGTGTGCCACTATCCGGGCCTGCATGCTGCAACTCCCTTGCAACCGGCAACCTAAAGCCAAAACTGCTGCCCTTGCCCGGTCTGCTTTCCAGCCAGATACTGCCCCCCATCAGCTCCACCAGTCTCTTGCAGATGGACAGTCCCAGGCCGGTACCTTCGTACTTACGGGTCAGGCCGGTATCAATCTGATAAAACGGTTTGAACAGCCGTTCAGACTGACCCGCTTCAATACCGATACCGGTATCAGTCACCGTCACCATATACTCTTGCGCCTGTTTTATTGCCCGCACCGTAATGCTGCCCTGCTCGGTAAACTTAAGCGCATTGGAGAGCAGATTCAGCAGCACCTGTTCCACCCGCCGTTCATCACTGGTGATCTCGGCCACATCATCAGCAATCTGAAGCTTCAGCTGCAACCCCTTCTTTTCTGCCAGCGGCACAATGGTCTGAGTTACCTTTCTAATCGACTCGGCCAGATTAAACGGATCAAAGTTTACCTGAAGCTGGCTGGCCTCGATCTTGGAGATATCCAGCACGTCACTGATCAATGAAAGCAGATGGTTGGCGCTGGCTTTAACCATCCCCAGCTGCTTGGTCTGCTCTGCATTAACCGGCCCGCCCAGTCCCTGTAACAGGATGCCGGTAAAGCCGATGATGGAGTTGAGCGGGGTACGCAGCTCATGGGACATGCTTGCCAGAAAGGCTGACTTTAGCTGGTCAGCTGCCACGGCCCGTTCCTTGGCTTCCTCCAGCTCTGCAGCCTTACGAATCCGTTCTTCAAGTAGCTGCTCAAGCCGCTCCTGCTGCTCATGCAGCTGCCTTTCGGCTGCCATGCGGATCTGAATCTCCTGTTTTAAACGTCGGTTCCAGAAGGCAAACAGGCTGATTATTACCAGGGCACCGATCAGAATTTTCCAGATTAGTGAATAATCATACTGCTGTGCCACCCACTTGCCAGCAATTGCCCGTTCTTCTTCCACCGTCAGCGAGGCCAACGCCTTGTCCAGTATCGCAACCAACAGCGGCTCTCTCTTAGAGACCCCGAACTGAAGGATTGAACGTGGTTCTGTCAGCGCCCCCATTGGAATCAGGTTGCTCAGCAACTCCTTTTCAATCAGATAGATCGCCACCGCCCGGTTACCGGCGTAAGCATCGGCCTGACCACGGCTGACCGCTTCCAGCGCAGCTGCAGTAGAGTTATATTCGTGAATGATGGTGGTGGGGAATTTGGTTTTAAAGTAGGTGATATTGTGGAATCCCTTTTCAAGGGCAACCACCTTGCCGCTCAGTTCCTGCTCGGTTTTATAAAAGTCGCCACCTTTGCGGCCAACAATCAGATGGGAGAGTACGATATACGGTTTGGTGAAAAAGTAGTCTGCTTCACGATCAGGCCGTTGGGTGATATCCATCAGGCCACCAAGCTGGCCGTTCTTGACCAGCTCCTGATTCTGCTTGAACGGACCAGGCACCAGCACAATTGCGTTAGCCAGCCGCTTGTTCAGGGCTTTGACATAATCAACACCAATCCCCTGGGGGGTGTCGTTTTTATCCACAAAATTAAGCGGAGGCCAGGCATCCATCATGCCGATCTGAATGCGGGGATGGCTCTTCAACCACTCCTGTTCAGCAGGGGTAAGTTTCAGCTCATACTGCGCCAGAGCAGTAAGCGGCATCAGTGCAAACAGCACGAACAGCACCAGACGCAGTAGTATGTGAGATCGATCAGTCATGATCTCCCCAGTTCCACTATTTTCTGACGGCTTAAGATTCCGTCACCGGCAAACGCACCGTAAAACAGCTCCCCTTACCCAGCTCACTCGTAACAACAATCTCACCATTATGCTTTTTAATGATGTCATAGGCGACACTCAGTCCCAGTCCAGCCCCCTTCCCCACCTCTCTGGTGGTAAAAAACGGTTCAAACAGACGGGGTCTGATCTCAGGAGGAATGCCAGGGCCGGTATCACTAATGGCAATGTAGACCAAATCCTGCTCTGCCCAGGTCTTGACCGTGATCTCACCGCCTTGTTCAACCGCCTGGGCCGCATTATGCAGCAGATTCGATAACACCTGGTTGATCTGGCCAGGGTTACAGGTTACCGCCGGTAGATTGCCCAGCTCTTTTTTAAGTTCGGTCTTAAGCAGTAGCTTGTTTGAGATAATGGTAAGGGTGTTCTCGATGCAGGCATTAATATCTGCCTGCACCAATTCAGCCTGATCAAGATGTGAAAAGTCTTTCAGATCTTTGACAATAGTCTTGATCCGTTCTGCACCTTCAGAGGATTCCTGAATCAGGTTGCCCATATCTTCAAGGGTAAAATCAATCTTGAGGCTACGTTTCTTCTGTTGAATCTGCGTGGTCACCGCCTCATCAGCTGTAGCCAGCGCATCTTCCTGAAAGGCAATAAACTCCCGGACCCGTTCTACATACTTACGCAGGGCATTCAAGTTACTGAGAATGAACCCGTTTGGGTTATTGATTTCATGGGCAACCCCTGCTGCCAGCTGCCCGATTGATGCCATTTTCTCATTTTGCAGGAGTTTGGATTGGGCCTCTTTCAGATCACGGTGAGCCTGTTCCAGTTCATGATTGGACCGATTCAGCCGGTCATTAAGCCGCAGCATAAACACGGCAAATACAACCAGCAGTATGACAAAGATCAGACCGCCAACGATCGGATAGAGGTATTTCTGCAGCACCATGGCCAGGGTGATCATGCCGTAATCCTTGTACGGACCGATCTTTAGCTCTTTGAACAGCTCATGGACATCGTTGTAATCATGGGGGGTGGTCCAACCGCGAATTTTAGCTGTTTGAGCCGCGCCATCATCAGGCTGCATGCTTAACAGCGCAATTGAAACCTTCTGGGCCAGCGCGTCGTTCGTTTGCCGCAGCCGGGCAAAGGGCCATTCAGGATACAGCCGGGTGCTGTGCAGCAGATTAAACTGATCATCATACTGTTGATGAATGATCTTGAAATCAGCAGGATTAATCGTGCCGGTTTTGGCCATATCTTCAAGAATACCGGAACGGGCGGTGCCGGCGTCAAGTTTGCCATCACGAACAGCCAGCACAACCCCGTCGTGGGTGCCGACAAATGTCAGCTCTTTAATATCACGGTACGGATCAATCCCGGCGGCACGGAACTCCCGCCAGGCCATGCGCCAGCCACCAAATGAGTTTTCCTCTACAGCGCCAAAGGTTTTGCCTCTGATATCAGCCAATGTTGAAATATCGTTGCGGGTATTTTTACAAAAGATCACTCCGCCAAACAGGGTTGCTGCACGACCGTCACTCATCCCCTGCAGCGTTGCTATCCGCGTTACCCCGTAGAGCGCCTCAAGTTCAACATAGATGGAGGAGTTGGCAATTACAAAATCATACTCGCCCCGTTGGGCAGCAGGACCGATGGTTTTGAAATCATAGGGAACAATACGGAAGGTCGTGTCAGGGATCTTTTGGGCTAGATAATCGGCAGTTGCACTCCATGTTTTCAGCGCAGCATCATTACCGCGCAGGGCAAGGACCGCTATTGTAACCTCTTTTTTTGTTTCAGCCGCAACGCTGGCGCCCATAGAGAACAGCAGTGTACAGGCCAGCAAGAGGCCGACAGTTGCCTGTCTGATCGTGGCTAAAGAACCTGCTGTACAACCTGTCAAAAAGCTCTTCATGGTATCCCTGCTTTCAGTAGCGGTTCATGATCAAGCGGAGTTACAGCCAATTCAACCGTGCGGAAGAGTTACCCTGCAGGTCGTACCCTGCCCCGCCAGCGACTCAACCTCAATACTGCCACCTGCCCCGATAATCGCCTCCCGCGCCACGGTCAACCCCATGCCGGAGCCGCTACCAACTGGACGCGTGGTAAAAAAAGGCTCAAAGATATGCGGTAGATTCTCTGCCGGAATACCACAGCCATTATCGCTGATGGCGACCAAGATAAGATCTGACTCCTGCCTGGCGTACACCGTCAGCTCAAGCCCTTCGGAGCGTGATTTAATGGCATTATCCAGAATATTGGCAAAGGCCTGCAGCAGCAATGGCACCCGGCAGACAAGTGGCGGAAGTGGTTGCAGGTCAGTGGTTATACGGCTGTTTGGAGGGAGTTGAGGGGCAAGGCCAGCCAATAACTGTTTCAGTTCATGCTGAAGATCCATTGACTGCTGTTCCATGCCATCCAGATGGGCAAACCCTTTCAGCTGCGCCACAATCGTTGCAATCCGGTCAGCCCCTTCCAGCGACTGTCCCAGCAGCACCCCACTGTCTTCCAGCAGAAAGTCCAGCTTCAGCTCTTTCCAGCGCTGTTCAGTCTGCTGTTTGATTGTTTCAGGCGATGTTTCTTTAGCCAGTAACAACCGGTAGAGCCCCAACATTTCAGCCATCCGGTTCTGATATTTGGCAAAGCTGTTCAGATTGCTGTGGATAAAGCCCAGCGGCGTGTTGATCTCATGGGCCATACCAGCGGCCAGTTGGCCAACTGCAGCCAGTTTTTCCTGTTGTAACATCCGTTGATAGGCCTGCTGCAGCTCTGCAGTACGCTCCTTAACCTTTATCTCAAGATCACGGGCCAGAGTACGGTAGCGACGCTCAGATTCCATCAGACGATGATTGGTTGATACCAACTGTTCGTAGGATTCCTGCACAATGCTGGTATGCACCTCGGTAGTCAGCATCCGCTTCAAGTTGTTGGTCACGGTCAGCTGCAGGCTATCCTGTAACAGACGGGCAATCGCCTCCAGACCGGGGATCTGCCCTGCAGATGCCAGTAACAGCGTGCCTTTGGGTTCTCCTTCAACCAGAATCGGCAGGCGGATTTCACTACACATCCCCTGCTGTTCAACAATTGATTCACCCAGTGCAACCAGGACACGTTCGTCCTCATCCAGCAGGGCAACACGGTTGATTCCCAGCTTAAGTGCGCTGCGCAAGAGTGGTTCGATCTCAAGCTTGCCCACAATATCGCTCAGACGCTTTTCTTCGCCGATAATAAACTCAATATGGGTGGGAGATTCAGTCATGGGTGTCCTTTTTAACCCCTTAAAACCTTAACGCAGAGTCGCAGAGCAGCAGAGATGCGGAGAACATCAAAAATTGTTTTTGTTTTCCCCTGATTGTTGTGTTGCCTTTCACTGCGTCTCTGCTTCTCTCATTTTTCTCTGCGTTATAGCTTTTTAGCTTTTGTCAACGTGGCGACGAAATCATCACGATCAACCTGAAACCGTTCCAGTAGTTGCAGCTTCTGATCCAGGCTGTCAAACAACCCCTCAACTGCAGCCTGAAACGTTTCCAGCACGCCCCAGCCCTGTAATGCCGAGGCCATCAACACCGGCAGACCGGTGGGTTCCCAGGTGGTGCGTAACTCTTCTTCTGTAACCAGTTCTGACAGATCCCGCTTGTTAAACTGAATCACCAGCGGCAGTTTTTCCAGATCCAATCCCACCAGGGACAGATTCTGTTCAAGGTTGGCAAAACTCTCGGCATTTATTGATTGTTGGCTGATCTGTGAATCGGCAATAAAGACCACTCCATCAGCCCGCTGCAGTACCGCCTTGCGGGTGGCATCATGGCGCACCTGACCCGGCACGGTGTAGACCTTCAGCTTTATCTTTAGACCCGATGGCGCCACATAAAAAAACGGCAATAAATCAAAGTAGATGGTACGATCTTCAGTGGTATCCAGCATCATCAGTTCACCACGACCATCCTGCTGCAGTGTATCGTGCAGGCAGAGCAGGTTGGTGGTCTTGCCGGACAGAGCCGGACCGTAATAAACCAGCTTCAGTACAAGACGTTTTTGTGCTTCATCAAATTCGATCATAAAAACCTTAGAACCTTAACGCAGAGGCGCGGAGTAGCAGAGATGGGGAGAACATCAAAAAATGGTTTTGTTTTCCCCTTGTTTTGTTGTGCCTTTCTCTGCGTCCCTGCCCCTCTCATTTTTCTCTGCGTTAAGGTTTAGTAATCACCCCTTGCCATGTACCAAGGCAAACACACCATGCAGCGGCGGATCCAGCTGATAATAACGCTGAATCGCCTCCAACTTGACGGCATCCAGCGTAACCCCTTTGTTCAGCAGCATCATGCCGGTACCGGAGATAACATCCTTGGTCAGAATCATGCCGGCCCGCAGTTCTTCCGGTTTTAGTTCTAATTCAACGGTTGCATTGGGATCAATCTCAGGCATGGTGAAATAGGCGTAGCGGGCAATCTTACGAAACACCCGCTGCAGGCCCGGATCAAGCTTGATGGAGAGCCCCAGCTCAACCCTTGTCAGGGCCTGTTCTGCAGTATCTCCTCCACTGGCAACAGCCTTGTCCAGTTGATCGGCATAGGTCAGAATCCTGGCGCCAATCGGGATGGCATCTCCTGCAAGTTTGTCAGGAAAACCGGTGCCGTTAAAATATTCATGATGATGCCGTATAAGGATACCAGCCGGGCGAAGCTCCGCAATGCTGTCAATGGCCATCTGGCCCCGCACCGGGTGTTGACTATAGATATGCAGTTCATTCTGGGTCATATAGTCCTGGGATTTCTCAAGTACGTTTTCAGGCAGGCCGATCTCTCCAATATCATGCAGCAAGGCAGCAGTACGGATAATCTCAAGTTCCTCCGGCATCAGCCCATATTCACGTGCTGCAGCAACCGCCAGCTCCATCACATTGCGGGCATGCTGCTGCGCCTTCTGACCACGGAGTTCCACCAGACCTGAAAAGGCATTGATGATTCCGCTGTAGTTCTGTTTTAACTGGACCAGGGCTTCATTCAGGTCATCAGCCTTTTTCCGAATGGCCGTGGTCTGCTGCAGTACCCGGTTTTTCAGATTCTCATTCCATTGCTTCATTTCTTCATTCTGTGCTTGCACAATTGCCTGCAAACGTTTGTTATCATTTGACAGCTTCCATGTTTCAATCGCTGCTTTCAGCGTCTGCAGCAGATCATCATCATTCCAGGGTTTGTTCAGATACCGACTCGCCCCTCCCTTGTTAATGGCATCAGCTGCAGCAGAGATATCGGAATAGCCGGTCAAGAGCATCCTGATTGCCTCAGGCGCCAACTGCTGGGATTGATGCAGAAATTCTGCGCCGTTCATGCCGGGCATCCGTTGGTCAGACACGATCAACGCCACATTGGAAAGGGTAGTCAGCTTCTGCAGGCCGGCATCTCCAGAGTTGGCTATTTCCGTATCAAACTCTTCATCCATGGTCAGACGCTGCAACGCCTTAAGGATGTTCTCCTCATCATCAACAAACAGCACTGTAGGACGGATCAGTTCATCACTCATGGGAGCATGCCTCCTGTTCTGCCAGTGGCAGAAAGGTCTTAATCAATTCAGGATCAAAATGGGTGGCAGTCATTTCCTGCATAATTTCAATAGCCCGTTCCAGAGAATAGGCCTTACGGTAAGGACGGTCGGAATAGAGCGCGTCAAACACATCGGCAATGGCTACAATTCTGGCCTCAATCGGGATTTCGTCCCCCTTCAGACCGGAAGGATAGCCTGCGCCGTCAAACCGTTCATGGTGATACAGGATAACGTTCACCACCTGCTCTGACATATGGGCCTGGCGGGCCACTTCAGAACCCCAGCGGGGATGCTGCATGACTGATTCCATATCATCTTCATTCAGTCTTCCAGGAAAGTTAAGCACTCGCTCTGGCACGCCTATTTTCCCGCAATCATGCAACCAACTGCCATGTTTAATCTCCTCCAGCTGCTGTTCTGTAAATCCCACTGCCTTGCCAAGGGCAACCGCATAGCGGGCAACCCGGTCACAATGCCCCTTGGTGTACGGATCTTTCAGCTCAACGGTCTGGGCCAGAGAGAGGTAGACGGTTTCATCTTCAGCCCCGAGCGTCTGCACCAATTGATAGCGCATCAGTGCTTCATCTACTATCTCCATCAACTCCTGATTATTCCAGGGCTTGGTAACAAAGCGGAACGCCTCACTTTTGTTGATGGCATCAATGGCAATGGAGAGATCAGCATAGGCGGTCATCATGATCCTGATGGTATGGGGCCAGCGGGCCTTGACCTTGGACAGAAACTCTATCCCCCGCATGCCGGGCATCAGGTAGTCAGACACCACCACCCAGACCTCTTCCTTTTCCATGATCTCAAGCCCTTCCTGACCGGAAGCGGCAAACAGACAGCGCAGATCATCCCGCTCAAGATACATCCGTTCCAAGGCATTACGGATCGGCTGTTCATCATCTACAAATAACACTGTGCGCATAGTTACTTACACCTCCAGAAACACAAGTACCACAGCCTCACTGCCAGCAAAGGAGATCGTACGGCCCAGCACCCGCCACGGTCGATCACCAAAGGTATCAACCGTGTTCAAGGTCTGCTCTTTTCTGACCTGTTCAACAAGGGTCTTAAGCCGATCATCACAAAAATGCTGGATATCAGTACCAAAGAAATCATCACACAGTTGCTTCAGGATGCCTGCAGCGATTGTATTACAGTGGGCAATCAGGCCACCTTCGTCAATCCCCACCACCCCCACCGGCAGATTGCCCAACATGGTCTGAGAGAACTCAAGCGCCCTGTTACGCAGCTCAAGATCTTCTGTCCGCTGCTGTACCTTTTCTTCAAGCATCTGGTTTGTCTGAGCCAGCTCATCCAGCAGTTCCCGGTTTTTCTTCAGCAAGGAGTAACGTTCCAGGCAGTTCTGGATGGTGACCCGCAGTTCTTCATCATTCCACGGTTTAGGGATGAACTTGTAGATATGTCCTTCGTTGATGGCTGCCACAATTGCACCGGCATCGGCATAACCGGAGAGAACAATCCGCACCGTATCGGGCCAGCGCTCATAAACCGCTTTCAGAAACTCCACCCCATTCATGACCGGCATCCGATAATCGGATACCACCACCTGAAAGCTGTCACCTGCTTCAGCCATAATCTCAAGACCTTCATCGCCTGAACCAGCAGTCACGATCTCATAGTCATCATCCAGAAAAATCCGTTCCAATGAACGCAGTACATTACGTTCATCATCAACACAGAGAATTTTGACCGGCATTTCAAAGCTGTCCATGATCGGCTCCTTTTTCAACAACCTTACAACTTTAAAAACCTTAACGCAGAGAGGCAGGAGGGGCAGAGACACAGAGAAAATAAAAATCTATTGGTTTTGATCTTCCCCTAATGTTTTGCTTTTCTCTGCACCCCTGCATCTCCGCACCTCTGCGTTAGGATTTTGATTTTTCTTTCTCAACCGGCAACCGCACCGTAAAAGTAGTCCCTTTACCCGCTTCGCTATCAACGGTTATCTCACCATGATGCTTACGAATTATATCAACAGAGATGGATAACCCCAGGCCAGTCCCCTTACCCGCAGGTTTGGTGGTAAAAAACGGCTCAAAAATTCTGTTTTGCACTTCTTTGGGCATCCCTTTGCCGGTATCAGCAACTGAGACGCAGACCCAGCCAGGTTCAGTCCAGGTTTTTACCGTTATTATCCCCTGTTGTTCCATGGCTTGTGCAGCGTTTACCAGCAGGTTAAGGAAAACCTGATTCAACTGTTGTGGATTACAGACAACTTCAGGTATTTCGCCAAACTGGCGTTCAAGTGTTGAAATATACTTAAGTTCGTTCCATGCAATATTAATGGTGGTATCCAGACATTCATTCAGGTTTGCATGGGTTGATTCAGCCTGATCAAGCCGAGAAAAACTCTTTAAATCCTGCACAATCCTGCGTACCCGATTGGCGCCATCCAGACTTTCGTTAATCAACTCATTGACATCGCTTACAATGTAATCAACCTTCAGCTTCTGGCGCAGCTGATCCAGTTCGTCAAGCCCAGGATGGTTGGTGCAGGAATAGATACTCCCCTGTAACGCCGCAATATAGCTATCCAAACGTTCTGCATACTTGCCAAGCGAGGTCAGGTTACTGGTAATAAACCCCATCGGGTTGTTGATCTCATGGGCCACCCCTGCGGCCAGCTGACCGATTGAGGCCATTTTTTCCTGCTGGATAATCTGGGCCTGCATCGCCTTCATAGTCTCTTCATACTTTTTTTGTTCATCAATGGTCTTTTGCAGCTCCTGCATCTTGGCTTCAAGCTTGTTGAACAGTACTTCGTTATAGTTGCGTAACAGCTTCATCTCTTCATCCAACGGCTGCTCTTTGCCGGATAGCGATGAACGTTGCTGTTCTGCAAGAGCGTCATTGATTGCAGCCAGTAAAAGCGGCGGCGGTGATGGTTTTACCAGATACCGGTATGCCCCCAGTTCCAATCCCAGTTTTTGTTCCTGCTGTTCAGTATAATCGCTGGAATACAGGATGATCGGCACCTGCTGCAGGGTCTGATCAGCCTTGCACTGACGGCACAGTTCAAAGCCGTCCATGACCGGCATCATCACATCAGTAATAATCAGGTCTGGGCACTGTTGCCGGGCGGCAACAAGTGCATCAGCCCCGTCAACCGTACAGACCACCGCATGCCCGGCCTGTTGCAGGATCAATTCAAGCATGCTGCGACTCATTAGTTCATCTTCTACTATCAGTATCTTGGCCATAAGGTACCCTTATCGTCTTACGCGTCAGCTGGAGGAACAATCGGTAACCTGACCGTAAATGTGGTTCCGACGCCTACCGTACTTTCCACCAGAATTTCTCCGGCATGTTTGTGGATGATGTCATAGCAGATTGAAAGTCCCAATCCGGTACCCTTCCCCACCGCCTTGGTGGTAAAAAACGGTTCAAAGATTCGGTTCAGATGTTCTGGATCAATCCCTTTGCCGGTATCTATAACCGAGATAAAGACCATGTCGCCTTCCTGCCTGGTACGCACCGTGATGGTGCCCTGTGTTTCAATGGCATGGGCCGCATTTACCAGCAGGTTCATAAAGACCTGATTCAACTGTTGGGGTCGGCAGGTAACCGGTGGAATCTCACCGTATTCCTTCACCACCTCAGCTACATATTTAATCTCATTACGCACCATATTCAGGGTGCTATCCAGGTTATCGTTTATGTTAATCGGCTTCCATTCAGCCTCATCAACATGGGAAAAATTCTTCAGGTCCTGCACTATATGACGGACCCGTTCAGCACCATCAAGAGACTCTGCCAACAGGCCTTCCATATCTCCCAGAATAAAATCTATCTTCATACTTTTTTTAACTTTGGCTATCTCATCCACCAGTACGCTGTTGCCACTGTTTGTTGTCAGTTCAACCAGACTTGCTTCAAATGCCTTAAGTTTATTGATGTATTTTGATAGTGAGGCCAGGTTGCTGGAAATGAAGCCCATGGGATTGTTGATTTCATGGGCCACCCCGGCTGCCAACTGTCCCACAGAAGCCATTTTTTCCTGCTGGACCGCCTGCATCTGCACCAGCTTCAGATGGTTGTAGGCCTCTTCCAGTTCCTGATGTATTCCTCTTATTTCTGTAATATCACGCAGGTTTACCACGTTTCCAACAGCAACGCCGTTTTTGTTGCGTAAGGGAAAGGTGCGCAGATCAAAGAAGCGTTGATTATCCTTGTCATGAACGGTTCCATTACCATTTTTATAGTTATCAATTGCAAACCCGAGGCTATAGAGAATGGAAGCCCAGCTTTTTCCATACACCTCATTAAACGGCAAACCTGCCAGTTGATTAAAAGGAGTATTGCAGCGCTGGATGTTACCCTGGGTGTCGCACATCAACACGATATCAGTGATGCAGTCCAGGGTATCTTCCCACTCTCGTTTAGCCACTTCAACCTGGGCAAACAGCTTGTCAAGCCGGGTATGCTGCTGTGCAATCTCTGCCCTGCTCCGCTCAAGCTCTTCATCAAGCAGCTTGCGCTCTGTCATATCCAGCACCGTTTCTATTGCTGCAATCCTGTTGCCTTGCTGGTCATGGATTGGTGAGGCTTCAAACAGGATATAACGACGCTTACCTCCCAGGGTTTCGTACCAGCCTTCAGCCTGCAGGGCACCGGGGATATGTAATGAAGGGTTAATCTGATTATAGAGATTATTATGATCAAGCGGTTCACCGGTCAGGATAAAATCAGCCAGCACAGGGCGTTCATGACCATAAAACGGTGTCCACTGACGCTTGGTGCCGATCATCTCCTCTTTGGTAAAACCGGTCAGATCCTGCAGAGCATTATTCCAGACAACAATACGGTGACTCTCATCCAGCACAAAGATCGGAACCGCTGCATTGCCGATCAGCTGTTCAAGGAAGGTCTTCTGTTTTTCAAGCATATCCTGCAGGTGCATCAGGTCAGAAATATCTGAAAAACTTCCGCGAACCCCGACTAACGAGCCATCGTCATCACAGATCTGCTGGCAGGTGTGTGAGACCCAGTGTTCATCCCCGTTACGATCAAGCAGCTTGATGTTGATACTGTTCGGCATCAGCAGCCGTTGTTGGTGCATGGCTACATGTTCATCCCAGATCGTTAAGCTGTCCGGCGAGATAATCTTTTTAAATGCATCCAGATCTGTCTTAAGCTCCGTCATGGTATAACCGGTCAGCAACTCGCAGTTTGGTGAAACATAGCCGATCGAGTTATCCGGTAACAACAGATAGACCAGATCAGACGAGTAATCAGCCACAATGCGGTATATATAGGCGGTTGGGCTCATCAACAACTCCCTGTTAAAGCGGGCTACCATCAGATACCGGTTGATTTAATGGCAACCGGATCGTAAAGGTTGTTCCTGTTCCCACTACACTTGTAACCGTCAGCTCACCGGCATGTTTCTTGATAATTTCGTGGCTGATGGAAAGCCCCAGGCCGGTTCCCTTACCCACCTCTTTGGTGGTGTAAAACGGCTCAAAGATCCTGCGTTGTACCTCTTCAGACATGCCACAACCGGTGTCACTGATTGCCACAAAGGCATTGTCCTCATCAGCCCAGGTACGCACGGTTATGGTGCCAAGGGCCTCAAGCTGGTTCGACTCAATGGCGTGACAGGCATTAACCAGCAGATTCATAAAAACCTGGTTAACCTGTTGAATATTGCAGGGCACCTTGGGCAGGTCTCCATACTCTTTTTTCAGCTCTGCCACATACTTGATCTGATTCCAGATAATGTTAATGGTGCTGTCAATACACTGATGAAGGTCTGCCCGGGCAATCTGGGCGGTATCGCTGCGAGAGAAGGTCTTAAGATCCTGCACAATCCGCATTACCCGGCCAGCGCCATCGCTGGACTCCTCAAGCAGTTGGCGGATATCCCGCAGCACATAATCCAGTTTTAATTCTTTGCGTAAAACCTGTGCTGACTGTTGTTGCTGTTCGGTACAACAGCTCTGTACCAGCGGTTCCAGAGTGGCGATGTAGCGATCAAACTTATCCACGTATTTTTCAAGGGTACCCAGGTTACTATTGATGAACCCCATCGGGTTATTGATCTCATGGGCAATACCGGCAGAAAGCTGCCCGATGGAGGCCATTTTTTCCTGTTGTAACAGCTGGGCATGCAGTTCCCTGATCTGCAGTTCGTTTTTAGTGCGATCAGTTATGTCAATACAGGCGCCGGACATCCTGATTGCCACGCCAGAATCATCAAAATAGGCCTGGCCACTGTCATGCCAATCCATGTAGCTGCCATCACTGTTGCGAACCCGATAATCAATAACATAGGGGGTATGGTGCTCTAAATGGCTGGATAGGGTCTGATTGACCCGTTCAAGGTCCTCTGGATGAATGATGTCTTCCCACGCAGTAATCGTTCGGGGCAGAGTACCCGGTTCTGCCCCCATCATCCGGTCAACCGCATCTGACCAGATCAAGGAACCGGTTTTTATATCCCAATCCCAGAGGGCAATATTGCCTGCTACAGATGCCATTTCCAGCCGGTCACGTTCAATTCCCAGTGCGATTTCAGCAAACTTTCTGCTGGTGATATTCAGGTGCGTTAACACAATCCCGCCTTTTGAGTTTTCCAGAGGAACCGCATACACGATAAACCAACGTTGTTCGTTGGGACTGTGACAGGAATACTCAGCTGAATAGACCGGTAGTAAACGACGTTGCACGGATATGAGACCTGTCAGTAACTCTTCAACTTCTTTGTTGTTAACAGCAGCCCGCTGGCACACCTCCAGGTAATTAAGGCCAACACCGGCAATAAGTTCAGCAGATCCGCCATTTTGTGTTGCAAAACTGCTCCACTCCAGATTCACCCGAATGATCATCCCGTCTTCATCAAGCACAGCAATGGTGCTTTTCATTGAATTCATAATGGATTCTACCAGCGACTGACTGGCGCGTAACGCCTCTCGCTGCTGATGTTGCTCGGTATTATCATGAATAACCGCCAGACAACGACGACCGGAATGGGTGGATACCATCTGCAGGTTCACATCCACTGGGTAGCTTGTGCCATTGGCGCGTTGATGGAAGGTTTCAAAACGCTGCAAGGGAAGGTCGCCGGTCATCAGTGCAGAGATCATCGGAATAAACTCATGCCTGTTCATCATCGGCTTGATATCAAGCGGCGTCATTGTTTGCAGTTGTGCCAGACTGTAGCCAAGGTTCTGCAGGGCGCTCTGGTTGGCATATTCAAACAACAGGGTATCAGGGTTGAAGACATACAGCTCATTATGGACCGCCTCCAGCATGGAAAGCAGTTCCCGCTGGGACTGATCAGCCAGAACCCGCTCAGTGTCATCATGAATAATAAGCACTGCGCCGGTAACTTCATGCTGTTCATCCAGCAGCGGGTCAACCGTCAAATGCAGCCAGGATTTACCCTGAAAAACCAGCTGACTCTCGGTCTTCCGGGTTTTTAGGCTGCGTTGCATGGGGCAGTCTTCAATCGGGCCATCTGAATTATGAATGACCTCCCAGCAGTAACGCCCGATAATATCGGTGAATTCACGATTAAAGAACCGCTTGCAGGCCAGGTTGCAGCGCAGTATGCGCATTTCACGGTCAATCAGGCTGACACTGTCACTGATGGCGTCAAAGGTGGACTGCCATTCATGGCCAGCGTTAACCAGCTTCTTTTCAAGTTCAATCCGCTGGGAAATCCGCCAGACTTCAGCCATCAGCAGGCTTAACTGTTGACTGTCCTGCTCTGTATAGGGCTGTTCTTTGTTGGCAACCCCCACCACCGCCACAATTGACTGATGCAGATCAAAGACCGGCACCGTTAAAAAGCGGGACAGATGTACATGACCATCCGGGTAGCCTTTTTTCAGGTCATCCGGTGCATCAAAGTCATTGATCAAAATAGCTTTACGCTGGCGGACCGCCTCACCCCAGATACCTGTTTTATCAAGCTTATAGATGGTTGAGGGGTTTGCTACAGTGCAAGCTGGCATAACCTCTTTTGACCAGGTATTCAGGACAAATTCCTGACTGTCTTCATGATAGTGGTAGATGTACCCGATTTTACTGCGGGTAATGGTTATGATCTTTTCAAGCGCATACTCCAGCAGCCCCTGGATATCCGAGGTCTGATACTCACTGATATCCAGTAACGCCTGCAGCCGCTCTTCATTTTGAGCCAGTTCATGGCTGGTATCAGTCAGGATTTTGGTTCGTTCCTGCACCAACTGTTCAAGCTCTGTCTGATGTTTATGATGATACATCTGACGTATCAGCAACAGCACACCGGCCCAACAGAACAGAAGAGCAAACGATGTCAGCAACAGTTCCTTGCGCCAGGCAGCCAGATAATCATCCACTGCCATCCCGACATTAAGATAGAGCCGATACGGCTGCAACAGACGGTAGGAATAGCTGCGTTTAACACCATCAACTGCGCTTATGCCATGATATTCTCCACTATTCGTCTCACCTTTTGCCAGTTTCTGCTGCCAATCAAAAGAGACCTCTTTGCTGCCGCTGACATAGGAACGCCGCTTCTGTTGAACGGGGGAGTGATAGACGATCAGTGATAAATCATTAAACCGCAGTGAGACGCTGCCCTGATTCCCCAACACCACCTGAGAAAACAGTTCTTGAAACTGCTGCATTGGCAATAAACCAATGGCTACACCACCAAAACGATTGTTTGGCAGGTTGATTCTTCGAGCGCAGGCAATTATCCATCGACTATTAATTTTGCTGATAATCGGCTTAGATAGCACCATCCCTGCATCAGGATGGTCCCGTAGGTAATTGAAATAATCACGATCCGCTACACTGACTGAACGTGCAGGTTTATCTTGAGTTCCCCACACCACCCAGCCTTGGGCATCACTGATTACTAGACTATCAAGTTCTGGTACATGACCAAATTGACGTTTAATAAAAGTCTGCAGCTCCTGTTCCTTGCCCCCCCGTTGCGTATGTCGCACCACCTCTTCCGCTACCATCTGCAAGGCATTATCAACATTGATAAATACTGAAATAACAGACTGTCCCAGTGTCAGGGCTATGGCTTTGGCTTCTGTCTTTGCATCTTGTTCAGCCTTGTTTCGGCTATGTGACAGGCTGTAGATAGCAGGCAGACTCACCATAACCAGCAAGAGCACCAGCCCCATTGCCATTCGGTTCAGAAAACCGCTGGGAGACCTCTGTGTCATTGCTGGCTGTTGCATGATGGTTGCTCCTCTTCACCACAGGGGCCATGTACCGGTAACACCACGGTAAAGGTGGTGCCACGTCCCACTTCGCTCTGTACCTCAATTGATCCGCCATGTTTTTTGATGATGTCATAGCTGATGGAAAGCCCAAGGCCGGTCCCCTTACCTACTTCCTTGGTGGTGAAGAACGGCTCAAAGATCCTGCGCTGCACCTCCGGCGGCATCCCGCAGCCGGTGTCGCTGATCTTAACCAGTACCTGATCTCCCTGTTGTTCTGTCTGTACCGTAATATCTCCACGGGTCTCACCAAGGGCATGGGCGGAATTTACCAGCAGGTTCAGAAAGACCTGGTTCAGTTGCTGGGGAAAACAGTTCACCTTGGGGATATCGCCAAACTCACGGTGCAGATCAGCGACATATTTCAGCTCATTCCAGGCAATGTTAATGGTGGTTTCCAACGACTCATTCAGGTTGATCAGTGCGGTCTCAGCCTGATCCACACGGGAGAAGTTCTTCAGATCCTGTACAATCCTGCGCACCCGTCCAGCACCGTCCTGACTTTCTTCTATCAGCTGATGGGCATCATCCAGAATACGATCAATCTTCAGCCGTTTTCGGGCTTCATGCACTGGCTCTGCCAAGGCCCCCTCACAGCAGCCCTGCATGGCCTGATCCACCACGCCGATGTATTCATACAAACGACTGACATATTTTTCCAGACTACTGAGATTACTGGTAATAAATCCCATCGGGTTGTTAATTTCATGGGCCACCCCGGCTGCCAACTGACCAATGGAGGCCATTTTTTCCTGCTGGTAGATCTGCAGCTGGGCATCTTCTAGCTCTGCCAATGCCTTTTCCAGTTCATGGGCGGTTGTGTGAAGTTCAGTGGTGTCATTCAGAGAGACCACAAAACCCTGTGTATCATCATGTTCAGACTTAACAGGGTACACGTTGATGTCATAGTTGCGGCCGGAACGAAGATGAAGCAGCTCACCGGAGCTGGCATTGAAGTTGATGAATTTAAACCCCATCTCCTGTAGTAGTTCACGCCAATCCCTACCCACCAGGTCGCTACTGGATAAACTGGTCATTTCCATCAAAATCCGATTATAGCGTCTGATTTTATGTTCAGGATCAGTCAAAATGATAAAATCCCGGAGATGGTCGAGTGTGTTTTCCCATTCCTTTTTAGCTGTTTCAACCTGCTGGAACAGCTCAATCATCAGATATTCCGCAGCTTTTTTTTCAGAAATATCATCTTTAACCGCTAAATAACCAATAATTACGCCGTTTTTATCGGTTAATGGCAAAATCGAAGCAGCTTCCCAGTAGAGAGTGCCATCCTTACGCTTGTTATGGAACTCTCCCCGCCATTCCTTGCCACTGGTAATGGTGCGCCATAGTTCACGATATTCCTCAGGAGGCATATCACCGGACTTTAATACGCGAGGATTCATACCCATGACTTCATCGGCTGTATAACCGGTTGTCAGGCAGAAGCGCGGGTTAACGTACTCGATTGCGCCATCTATGTTTGTGATTACGATGGTACTGCTGCTCTGTTCAACAGCACGGGAAAGTTTACGGGCCATTGATTCCATCTGCTGCTGGCCGGTAATATCCAGCCAACTGCTGCGAATACCGTTGGGACTCCCCTGCTTATCAACAACCTGATGACAGTAATGCCTGAAAACAGACAGAGAACCGTCTTTGGTAATCAGTCTGATCTCAAGCCCTTCCCCTCCCATGGAACAACTGCCTGGCTGGTGATTGCTCCAGGTTTTCTGGTCATCCGGGTGGATCAAGGCATTAAGAAGCTTGGGGCAGGCATAAAATTCAGCATCCATATAGCCAAAGAAACGGACACAGTTGGGAGAAATATAACGAATATCACCATTCTCAAGCTGCCAGAGCGAAACCTCATTGGTAAATTCAGTGATTATCCGGTATACCTCTGCGGCTTCTTCCTGCGCCTCTACATCATCATCAAGCTCTTGCAATAATTCGTTAAAAACCGTTGTCAGGTGCCCAATTTCATCCTGAGAGTTTACTGTAAGAAAACGGTCCGCCCCCTGTTTAGTGCCTAACTGTTGAAGATGGTTGGTTAAACGCTGGAGTGGCCGTACCACCGGTTGCATACTGAACCAGACCGCAACCACCGCCAGCGCCATTGAAATAAACAGCACAACGCCAAAGGCCAACCGTGCCCGGTGCAGGGGTGCATAGGCCTCGCTCAGCGGATATTGCGCAGCCAGATACCAGGGGGCCTCCTTTAACGGCTTGATACTGGTTAATCCAGGAATGCCCAGAGAATTCACATTCTCCCACGTGCCTTCCTGCCCTGCCAAAGCAGCATCAATCGCCTTGTTTTTTCCAGCAGGAATAGTGGTAAGAATTCGGGAAGGGTCAGGATGGATGATTAACGTTCGATCTTGGTCAATAAGGTAAAAATAGCCGTTTTTACCGATTGGTGCGTCTATCAGCTTTTGCAAAAAACCATTTTTCTGCAGATTCCGCCTGCCAACCAAAACACCATGCAGCTGACTGTTCGATCCGTCTTTAACCGGTACGGCAAAAGCAATAACCGGCTGGCTCCGGGACGAAGAAAGTTTATACGGTGCACTTACAACTGATTTACCGCTCTTCACAACCTGTTGGTAGTATTCACGCTCATGTTGATCAAGGCCGATCCGCTCTTTGTTGTAGGGAGTTTCAGCAACAATACGACCTTGTGCAGAAAGCAGAATCAGGCCAGCATCAAAGAAAAGCCGTGATTCATCATGGTGCTTCAACGTATTTTGTAGATCTGAAGATTTTGATGCATGTATCTGTTGCAGGTGGGTTGCCAAGTAGTGAAGATAATTACGAGAAGCGGCAAGATTTTCATCCAACTGGGCAGCCAGACTATTTACTGCAGCAGTTTGATTGGTGGCAATTGATTGTTGTAATTCATGACGTGCAAACAGGTAGGTAACACCAGACAGAACCAGGAGAAAAAACATGGCGGTCAGGGAGAGTAGAAGCGTTGCTTTAATGGTAATGGAAAGGTTTTTAAACCGGTTTACCATCTGGGCCATCCTTCCGTGATAGATGTCTTACAGTCTAGCAGGGAACGGCGGTTTGGCAATTGATTCAAGGCAATATTTATGCGTGTTGAGAAACTTTTTAACAGCCCAGGCTCCGTGCATTGGATTCAGTTATCCGTTGCTTGAAAAAGGTGCGTGATAAAACCAGATGCAAATCATGCAAAAAAAGCACAAACGCTGCTGCAACCAAATGGATGAACAGCAGCGTTTGTGCTTGTAAACGAACGAATATCTAGCGGGTAAAGCGGTCTAGCTTAACTTAAACTGTCCCATCAGGCGTTTCAGTTCGTCACCAAGCTGGGAAAGACTATCTGCTGCAGAAGCAGTGTCACAGGCCCCTTTGGAGGTACCCTCGATAACCTCTGAAATCTTATGTATATTGTTGGTTATTTCACTGGTGGTGGCGGTCTGTTCTTCTGCTGCTGTGGCGATCTGGCTGACCTGCATGGTCACCGCATTCACCTGGCTCAGGATCTCCTGCAGGGCTGATTCAAGCTGGGCTGCCTCTGCAGCACCTTTTTCAGTGCCACGCACCCCTTCTTCCATGGAAACAATCGCCTGCCGGGTTTCCTGCTGGATGGCGCGAATCATTTCACTGATCTCTTTGGTGGCCCGAGTGGTCCGCTCTGCCAAAGCCCGCACCTCATCAGCAACCACAGCAAAACCACGCCCCATTTCACCGGCCCGTGCCGCTTCAATGGCAGCGTTCAGGGCCAGCAGGTTGGTCTGGTCAGCAATGTCCTCGATGGTGGAAACAATGGCACCAATCTGATCTGAACGTTCTCCCAGGGAAGAAATAGCCAGGGCGTTTTCCTTGGTTCGCTCTCCACGCTGGATGATGCCATCCACCGTATGCTTGACCACCTGAAAACCTTTTTCTGTGGTGTTGGCAGCATGTTGAGCACTTTCAGCTGCTGCATGACAGTTGCTGGCAATATCATTGCTGGTGGCTGCCATCTCTTCACTGGCGGTTGCCACAGTCATGGCCTGGGCTGACACCTCTTCAGCGCTGGTGGCCATCTGGTCTGCAGTGCTGTTCAGCTCATAGGTGGCTGAGGCAAGGGTCACAGTGGTGCTGGAAACGCTAACCAGGGTACGGTTTAACTTCTCAATAAACTCATTCAGCCAATGGGCGGTCTGGGCTAGTTCATCTTTTCCCAGTACTTCCAGACGTTGCGTAAGGTCTCCCTCGCCGGAGGCGATATCTTTCAGACGATGCACCATGGAATCAAGCGAGGTCTGCAGCAGTCGCCAGAAGACCAGCAGGAAGATGTTGATGAGCACAACAGCTGCACCCAGAATGGCAACGGTTACAAGCAGGTTGTTTTCATTCTTTTTATCCATCTCTTTTCTCAGGGCAGCCATATCCTTTTTCATGGCCTTTTGAATATCTACGATCTGGGCCTTGATCTCACGCCATTTTGGGGTTTCCTGCTTGGCCAGCATTTCAATGGCTGCAGGCTGATTACCAGAGCGGGCCAGAGTAATAATCTCATCCTTGACACCGCTATTTTCCTGCCAGAGTGGTGTCAGCTTAGCCAAAGACTGTTCGTACTTGCCAATAGATTTGGCAAGAGCAGAGGCGTTTTTGTGGGATTCAAGAAATTCTTCATTAGCCTTTTTGTAGTTAGCCATCGCCTTTTCATCAGACGGGTTCAGGATTACGTTACGAATCGCCTGCTCTGCCTGAATGCCTTGGGTATGCATCTCACTGACGATAAAGGCCACAGCCTGATATTTTTCCACAAACAGATCAACGCGATCTTCGGTGGCCCGCATACCACGATAGGACTGAATAACGGCAACCAGCAGCAGGAGCGTTGCCAAGATCCCGAAAATGGTGAACTTCCAACGCATCGTAAGATTTCTAAACAGTGTGCTCATGGTTGCCTCCGGTAGTTAGATCTGTTTGTGTGCCTGCATCGACAATCGCCGTTGATTGCCCCGTTGCGTACAACGGCAGCCCAATTGAAAACACCGTCAGGCCATCAGATGACCTGAAATCCACTTTTCCTCGCAGGTAGCGTTCACCAAACAGCTTCATACTGTAAGTGCCCAGCCCCCTGCCCTGTCTTTCCTTGGTACTAAAAGAACGTTTGAACAGGCTTAACTGTACGTCAGGCGGGATTTCGCCGGGATTTGACACATAAATGTAAACTTTGTCAACCGTTGATTCAGCCCTGATCGTCACCGTATCACCTGGTGCAGATGCCTCCAGGGCGTTCAGCACCATGTTACCAATAATACGCCGCAACAATGAGCGGTCAGTGGATAGGGCGCTGGAAGTGCCTTCTATAAGCACAAGATTCCTGCCAGGTGTCCGTTCGTGATTTTCATACAGTTGATACACATGATGTAATAACTCCCGGATATCAACCTGTTCAAAGGTCGGCACATAGCTGCCGCGTTCTGCATCCAGCAGGCGGCGCTGGTGGTTGATCTCTTCTATCAGGTTATCGGCCAGGTTGACCATCCAACCCTTATACTCCTGTTCTGCAGTAGGTGTCGTGCCGTCCTGTAACAGCGCCGCCAGTCCACGAATACCGCCAGCGCTGTTAAGAATATCGTGAAAAAAGACCCGTTCCATAACTTGTCGCCTCTTCTCGGAACTGATGTCCTTAAGCACAAGCACGGTAAAGTGTTCGTTGCCTATGGTTACCGGTGTAGCCAGAACATCCAGATCAAGGGCCGTACAGCCGTCCTTGTCAAGCATGAGTCGACATTCGCCATGCTGCGGAGCATTGTTGTCCTGGCTGGCCAATATTGCCAGCACAGCGCCGCAGACCATGCAATGTGGCGCGGTACCACAGCCGTTAGGTCCTTCAGCTGCATGTACACAACCAACGGCCTCACCTGGACGCAAACCCAGCAACGATTCAGGATCAACAACATCAAATGTTTTCAGTAAACGCTGATTAACCGCCACGACCTGACGGTATTCATTCAATATGAGCAAAAGATCCGGCATTGCATCCAAAAGCGTTTGCAACAGTTCGCTTTTGGCAACGGTCTCTTTTTCATGCTGCAGGTCATGCTCTGAGGCTCTGCCTGCTGGCGCAAACCAGCTATCCGGTTCTTGATTCATTTCAGGCATGATCACACGCTCCAAGCGATACTTCATTGTATAGCCGTTCCAGAATACACTACTAGTTTAAAGCATTATACTACCGGGCTGCAAGGCGGAAAGGGAGAGCAGACAGGCACCTGGGTACAAAAGAGCCTCGAATATATTTATTCGAGGCTCTTACACCAGAAAGGATTTAGAGTATGGCACGAATAGCTTGCAATTCCTGTCGTACCAACCTGAGTAATGTCTGCAGGTCCGTGGAAAGATCTGCAGGAGGTGACTGTTGTTGTCTGGCTGATGCGGTTTTACGAGGGGAAAATTTCTTGCGTACGCCTTCTATTGTATATTTTTCCTGGTACAGCAGCTGCTTGATCTGCTGCACCATCTCAATATCCTGTTTGGTATAGAGACGTTGGCCTGCAGAACTTTTTTCAGGATTCAAAAAAGAGAATTCAGTTTCCCAGAACCTGAGTACCGATGTTTTGATATCGGCAAGTCGTGCTACTTCACCAATCTTAAAGTAGGTTTTATCCGGAATGACGGATTGCATGCCCTACTCCGTTAACCGGCTTATTCTTCTTCGTCGTTAATGCCGCACTTGAGAACCTGGCTGGGCTTAAAGGTAAGGATACGACGGGCAGAAATGGTAATTGCATCACCTGTTTGCGGATTACGTCCACGCCGGTCAGCCTTTTGTTTGACAACAAAATTACCAAAACCGGCAATTTTGATCTTCTCGCCAGCTTCCAGAGTGCTTTTCATGATACCAAAGACCTGCTCAACCATTTCAGCTGACTCTTTTTTGGATAGGCCGATCTTTTGATGGATACGTTCAACAATGTCTGCTTTTGTCATAAAAACCCCTCTTATATAGGACAGTTAAGCTAGTAAACAGGTGCGTTGGCAAGGGAAAGTTTATACCACAGGGGCAAAGGTGGCTGCAACTCTTTTTTAGCCTGTCAGTGCAGATAGTTGGCGCGCGCGCGCCGTATACACAACCAGCCATCACGTTTATGTCCGACTTTTATTTCCCCAATTATGTGCTACAAAGTTACTACACTATTTTTTAAGGAGGTCATCATGCACAAAGGAATCTGGAGAGCCCTTGTAATCGTAGCCTGTATTGCGGGCAGTATAACCACAGCAATGGCAGCGATGAAGATCAACCTGAGGGATGGCAGGACTATTGATGTCCCGGTAAACACTGAAGATATTGTATCCATCAGCTTTGATCAGTCAGCGCCACCTTTAACCGGTAATAACACGGGGATTACATGGAATTTTGAGTCTGGTGATTTACGGGGCTGGGAAACTACCGGTAATGCATTTGCGTACCAGCCAACCTATGGCGACAATCCAACCGCCCGCCACCGCGGCCAACCTTCGCACCATGAGGGTAACTACTGGATTGGTGGATATGAAAAGCGCCCGACCCCCAATGATCCGGCTGGAGCGGTTCAGGGTGATGGCCCCCAAGGCACCTTAGTATCGCAACCCTTTACCATCAGAACCTCGTCTATCAGCTTCCTGATCGGCGGTGGCTGCGATATAAATACTGAGCGTGTAGAGATTCTGGTTGATGGCAGGGTTGTGCAAAAAGCCACAGGGAAATGTACGGAAACCATGGAGCGGGTCCGCCTTAATGTTGCTTCCTATATCGGCAGGTCAGCCCAGATCAGGCTGGTTGATATCTCAAGCGGCGGATGGGGGCATATCAATTTTGATGATCTGCGTTTTGAATAAGACTACGACATTTTTTGTTTGTAAACGCACAACGGCCCGCCGGAATCTCCGACGGGCCGTTGTTTTTCCAGCATGGTGCAGCAGACTACTTGTAGCCGTCCATTGTATCAAACTGCAGGTAACGATAGATTTTATCCTTATTAGGAGCAACCTTCTCGTTGTAGATGGCCAGGAACTCTGCCGGTGTAGGCAGCTTGCCCATTTTTGCAGATACTGCGCCCAGTTCAGCGGAGCCCAGGAATACCTTGGCGCCATTACCGATCCGGTCGTCGAAGTTACGGGTAGAGGTGGAGAACATGTTCACGCCATCCGGTACCCGTGCCTGGTTACCCATGCAGAGTGAGCAACCAGCGATCTCAATCCGTGCACCGAATGCACTGTAAACAGAGAACACAGCTTCATCCTTCAGCAGGTCGCTATCCATACGGGTTGGCGGGGTGATCCAGGTACGGACGTTCGGGTTGAACTTCTCACCCTTCCAGATCTCTGCAGCAGCGCGGAAGTGGCCGATGTTAGTCATACAGGAACCGATGAAGACATCGTTGATCGGGGTGCCGGCAACTTCTGACAGCAACTTGACATCATCCGGGTCGTTGGGGCAGGCCAGGATCGGCTCGGTGATTTCAGCCAGATCAATCTCGATCACAGCAGCGTACTCGGCATTCTTGTCAGCCTCAAGCAGTTGCGGATTCTTCAGCCACTCATTGACGGCGTCAATCCGGTTCTGCAGGGTCTGGGGATCCTGATAACCTTCAGCAATCATCTTCTTCATCAGGGCCACGTTGGAACGCAGATAGGTGGCAACTGACTCTTTGGAAAGCTGGATGCAACCTGCGGCAGCGGAACGCTCGGCAGCAGCATCAGTCAGCTCAAAGCCCTGCTCAACAGTCAGCTCAGGCAGACCTTCCATCTCCAGAATGCGGCCGTTAAAGATGTTGATCTTGTTCTTCTTGGGCACGGTCAGCAGGCCTTGCTTGATTGCCCAGTAAGGGATTGCGTTAACCGCGTCACGCAGGGTGATGCCGGGGTTGAATTTACCCTTGAAACGAACCAGAACAGACTCAGGCATATCCAGCGGCATGAAGCCCATGGCGCCAGCAAAGGCAACCAGACCGGAACCGGCCGGGAAGGAAATACCGATCGGGAAACGGGTGTGGGAGTCACCACCGGTACCAACGGTGTCAGGCAGCAGCAGACGGTTCAACCAGGAGTGGATAACACCATCGCCCGGCTTCAGAGCAACGCCGCCACGCTCTGCAATGAAGGCAGGCAGGGTCTTGTGCATCTTGACGTCAGCTGGCTTCGGATAGGCAGCGGTGTGGCAGAAGGACTGCATGAACATCGGGGACAGGAACTTGAGGCAGGCCAGTTCCTTCAGCTCATCAGCGGTCATTGGGCCGGTGGTGTCCTGTGAACCAACGGTGGTCATCTTTGGCTCGCAAGCAGTGCCCGGCAGGATGCCGGTAACGCCGCAGGCCTTACCAACCATCTTCTGAGCCAGGGAGTAGCCTTGATCAGCCTTGGCAACAGGGTTAACCGGCAGGGTGAAGACATCGGTATCGCCCATGCCCAGTGCCTTGCGGGCCTTCTCGGTTACTGCACGGCCAATGATCAGAGGAATACGGCCACCAGCGCGGAACTCGTCAGCAATGGTGTTAGGAGCCAGTTTGAAGGTGGAGATAACTTCGCCAGCAGCGTTGCTGATCTCGCCCTTAACGGTGTTGATGGTGATCACGTCACCGTCGTTCATCTTGGTTACGTCAGCCTTGATCGGCAGTGCGCCTGAATCCTGGGCAGTGTTGAAGAAGATCGGGGCGATAACGCCGCCGATGATCACACCGGCAGTCTTCTTGTTGGGTACGCAGGGGATATCCTGGCCCATGTGCCACAGCACTGAGTTACAGGCAGACTTACGGGAAGAACCGGTACCAACCACGTCACCAACAAAGGCAACCTGATTACCGGCAGCACGCCAGTCAGCAATATCCTTCAGACGGTTGGGGAAGCGGGTCTTGCCCATTGCCAGGGCATGCAGTGGGATATCAGGACGGCTCCATGCGTCACCGGCAGGTGAGAAGTCGTCTGTGTTGATCTCGCCTTCAACCTTGAATACCTTAACCTTGATGGTCTCAGGTACGCCGGGCTTGTTGGTGAACCACTCGGCATTTGCCCAAGAGGTCAGAACTTTTTTTGCAGCAGCGTTGGAGGCAGACAGGGCAACAACCTGATCAAAGCCATCATATACCAGGGTCATGCCGGACAGGGCGCAGGCAGCTTCATCAGCCAGCTCAGCATCCTTCAGGGCATCAACCAGCGGGTTAACGTTATAGCCACCCATCATAGTGCCCAGGATACGAACGGCATCGATCTTGGAAACCAGCGGAGACTTCTTGCTGCCATTCAGGATAGCGGCCAGGAACTCTGCCTTTACTTTTGCAGCAGGGTCAACGCCTGGGGAAACACGCTCCTTCAACAGGTTAAGCAGGAACGCCTCTTTACCAGCAGGTGGGTTAACCAGCAGTTCACACAGACCAGCGGTTTGCTCAGGGGTCAGGGGCAGTGCAGGGATACCCTGTGCTGCACGCTCGGCTTCATGGGCCAGATATGCTTCGATCATTCGTACATCCTCCTTGTTTTGATAGGTACTTAGCGTACATATGGGGCAGAATAAAGTGTATAGTGTATACAATTTCTATTTGTGAATGTCAATGGTTGCACGCGAACGAATGAGAAGCCACCAAGGGTGTCACAAGAAAAAAATTAAGCTCACCTTGCGAAAGGGTAAGTTTCTGGTATAGGGCTTTAATCAACATCTGTACGGTAGAGGAAAAACACATGCATGTTATTCCCTTAACACCTACGTTCAGACCAATTCTCGCTTGTGCCATTTTCGGTTCCTTTCTCTCTGCGCCTGCCATTGCCCATGCTGCCAACGATTTAACTGAGCTGTCCCTTGAAGCACTCATGGAGATTTCAGTGACATCGGTTTCAAAAAAGCCCCAGAAACTGGCAAACGCCGCTGCTGCTGCCTTTGTAATTTCCCATGAGGATATCCGCCGATCAGGCGCTACCAACATCCCTGATCTGTTACGAATGGTACCGGGAGTGCAGGTTGCACGGATAGATGCAAACAAATGGGCGGTTTCCATCCGCGGCTTTAATGGCCGTTTTGCCAATAAACTACTGGTGTTGAAGGATGGCCGCAGCATCTATACCCCACTCTTCTCTGGTGTGTACTGGGAACACCAGACCACACCGCTTGAAGATATTGAACGGATTGAGGTTATTCGTGGACCTGGTGCTGCTCTGTGGGGCGCCAATGCGGTCAACGGGGTAATTAATATCATTACCAAACACAGCTCTGACAGTAACGGCGGGATGATCTCCGCCGGTATGGGCAGTGCTGAAAAAGGTTTTGTCACCCTGGGCTACGGTAAAAACCTCAGTGACAGCTCTGACATGAAGGTCTACGGAAATTATTCAAACCATGCTGCCGGACAGTCTAGCAATGGTAGTGCTGCCAACGATGCATGGCAGAACGGCTCTGCTGGATTCCGACTCGACAGCCAGCTTGATGACAAAGACAGTTTGACCATTCAGGGTGATGTTTTCTCCGGCTCCTACGACGAAACCTATACCCTCTACAACCTATCCAATCCGGGAATCCCCCAGGTCCAGCAGAGTTTTGCGACCACCAGCGGTTTTAATCTGCTCTCTCGCTGGCAGCGCACACTATCCGATACCGATAGTATTACGTTGCAATGGTACTACGACCATTACCGGCGCAGCATGATTGAACTTGGGGAAACCCGTAACACCGTTGATCTTGATCTGCAGCACCGTTTTCAACTCGGCAAACGACAGGATATCATCTGGGGCTTGGGATATCGTTACAGCTACGACAACCTGTCAAATTCTCCCTATATCGCCTTTAACCAGCCAACCAAAGGGGCGAATCTGTTCAGTGGTTTTATCCATGACGAGATTGCCCTTGTTCCTGATCGTCTCAGCCTGATTCTGGGGACACGCCTGGAACATAACGACTATACCGGTTTTGAGGTTCAACCCAATGCCCGGCTGCTGTGGAGTCCAAGCCAGAAGCACAGCCTCTGGGCCTCAGTCTCCAGAGCTGTACGCACCCCGTCACGGGGGGATCGTGAAATCCAATACCGCTTTCAAACACTACCCGGTCCAGCACAGCTTGAGATAAATGGCACCAACGGATTCAAGTCAGAGACCGTTATTGCCTATGAACTTGGCTACCGCACAACACCAGGCCCACGCATATCCCTGGATCTTGCCCTGTTTGTAAACCAGTACGATAAACTCCGGGTTCCACTAAGCGGATCTCCCTATCTTGGCGCCAGCTCCATCGTGCAACCGTTTAACCTATCCAACACCATGCATGGCCATACCTATGGCGCAGAGCTGTCTGCCAACTGGAAACCACTGGACTGGTGGCGCCTGCAGGCAACCTACAGCTATCTCTGTGCCATTATGTATCTTGACCAGGGTAGCGGCGAACCCATTGCCGAAATCAACCGCAGCGACCTTGCGGGTGGATCGCCCCGACATCAGGGATCAATCCGTTCCGGCTTTGATCTGGGCAAACAGGTCGAACTGGATTTCTGGCTACGGGCAGTTGACCGGGTAGCCTACATCGATCAGATAGCAATCCCCGGCTACATCACCATGGATATTCGTCTGGCCTGGAAACCGGTAAAGCAGCTGGAACTTGCGCTGGTTGGTCAGAATCTTTTCCAGAAACGACATCCTGAATATATCCCGGAATTTATCAATACCACTGCCTCGGAAGTTCCACGCTCTGTCTACGGCAAAGTAACCTGGAGATTTTGAACCCGCCATGTCCAGCACCTGCTTGACATATCCGCTGATCAGCCTGCTGCTGTTTGCCAGTCTGCTGGTGCAGACTCCAACCGCGTCAGCGCAGGAGCCGGATGAATACCAGATTAAAGCTGCCATGACCTATAACATGCTCCGTTTCATGGATTGGCCAGACGACAACCTTCCAGGGCAGGCAGCTCAAATGACCATCTGCGTTGCAGGCAAGGGACCGCTTGGCAGTGCTATGGGCAGCTTACAGGGGAAAACAGTAAAAAACAGGATCATCACGATACAACAACTGTCTTCACCTCCTAACACTTCAGGCTGCGAGGTGCTGATACTGAGCGACCTTGAACAGGCCTCACGTGCTGGTTTACTGGAGAAAACGCGCACTGCTCCGATTTTAACCGTTGCCGATTCAAAAGGTTTTGCCCGCAGCGGCGGGGTGGTGGGATTTGTTCTGCAACAGGGGAAAATCAGGTTTGAGATCAACCAGGCCGCAGCCCAGCGCCATCGCTTACGGATCAGTGCACAACTACTGAAGCTGGCCCAGATTGTGACCGAATCACCATGAAACGGACTATTTTGACATACCTTGCCAATACCTCCATCCGCCGCAAGCTGATGCTATTAATCATGCTCACCTGCGGACTTGTGCTCATGGCAACCACCCTGATTTTTGTCGTCAAAGAGGCAAACGATATCATCAGCACACAACGCAAAGACCTTGCTTCTTTGGCAGACATTCTCGGTAAAAACGTCGCATCGTCAGTAACCTTTAATGACCCGCAGTCAGCCCTTGACACCATGTTATCTCTAACGGTTAAAACCGATATTATTGCCGCCTACGTGCTCAAAACCGATGCTACCATCTTTAGCCGGTACATTGCTTCAAACGTCAAACCAAAGGATTTACCTTTTGAGCAACTAGACCGGAACAGCTCCCCTGCAGACTATCAGAAAATTTTGGACCAGATACAGCTGAATAGCAACCCGCTCTTTCAACTATCAGAACGGTTCAGCATGGTTGCACCAATTCAACTTGATGGTCAGACAATAGGCACCATTGTACTGTTTGCAGATATGCATGAATTAAAGAGCCGACTGCTCAGCACCATACTATCGGCAATACTGGTGCTGAGCCTGGCGGCAGGTGCCGCCTACCTGCTATCAGTTCGCATGCAAACAATCATCTCGCTACCGATTCTGGATCTGCTCAATACCATGCGCCTGGTTTCAGAAACCAAGGATTTTTCTCTACGTGCCGATAAACCGGGGAGCGATGAGATAGGGCAACTGTATGATGGCTTTAATGAAATGCTGCAGGAGATTGAAGAGCGCAATCTGGTACTGCGGCAGCGGCAGGAACACCTGCAGGAATTAGCCCACTTTGACACGCTGACCCGTTTGCCAAACCGGGTACTGTTCCATGACCGTTTACAACAGGCAATGAACCTTGCGTTACGGTCTGAGCAGCTTATTGCAGTAATCTTTCTTGATCTGGACAGATTTAAAGATATAAACGACACCCTTGGACACCGCACCGGAGACCTGCTTTTACAGCAGGTTGCAAGCAGAATGGAGCTGGTATTACGAGACTGCGATACTGTTGCCCGCCTGGGTGGAGATGAATTCACCATCTTTGCCCAAAACATACGATCACAGCACTATGCCTGTAGAATGGCCCAAAAGCTGCTTGATCTGTTTGAAATCCCCTATAGCCTTGATGGCCAGCAGGTTTTTATAACCTGCAGCATCGGTATCACCCTTTTCCCCGATGATGGTGACACCATTGATACGCTGCTTATGAATGCAGACATCGCCATGTACCATGCCAAGGCAGATGGTAAAAACGCCTACCGCCTGTATAACAAAGAGATGAACCAGCAGGCCAGCGAACGGGTAGCACTGCAGGCAGATTTACGCAAAGCGCTTGACCTGCATCAGCTGCATCTGATGTACCAACCCAAATTTGATGCACAAACAGGAGGAATGATCGGGGTTGAAGCACTTATTCGCTGGCAGCACCCGGAACGTGGCCTGATCCCACCCGCCCGATTCATACCGCTGGCAGAAGAATCCGGGGCTATTCAAGCCATCACGGAATGGGTGTTAAGGACTGCGTGCAAACAGGCAAAAATTTGGTATGAAACCAGCAGCTTCCCCATCAGCGTCGCGGTGAATCTTTCCGCCTACAGCCTGAAACGAAACAACGCACCAATCATGGTGCAGCATGCCTTAAAAGAGACAGGGCTGCCGGCTCACCTACTTGAACTTGAACTGACAGAATCCATGTTGATAGAAAACGATCAGCATGCTGAAGAAACTCTGAATGACCTTAAGCAACTGGGAATTACAATCGCCATTGATGACTTTGGTACCGGGTACTCATCACTTTCTTATCTGCATCGTTTTCCGATCGATGCCTTAAAGATTGATCGATCCTTTGTCTGGAACATGAACCGCAGCGATAGTGATCTGGCGATTGTGGTTGCCATTATTGCCATGGCCCACAGCCTGAAACTTAAAGTAGTGGCAGAAGGGGTAGAAACGAAGGCACAGCTTGCAGCCCTGCAAAAATCAGGGTGTGAAATCATACAAGGCTACCTGTTGGGCAGGCCAACAACTGCAGAAGACATAACTATCCAATTAAAAAGGATGGCCAGCTAAACCATGGGACTGATCAGCTGCAATAAAATTCTGACTGTCGGGGTACAGCGGTTTGATGATGACCACCACCAACTGGTCGCCATTATTAATCAGCTACATAGGGCCTTCAAGTCCGGAAAAGGAGATCAGTCTGTCAAACATGCCCTGAAACAACTTGATGAATATACCAACTACCACTTTCAGGCAGAAGAGATGTTACTAAAACAGCACGACTATCCTCACCTTGAAGAGCATCAACAGGCCCACCAACATATTCTGAGCAGATTTGCTCATCTGCAGGCTGAATTTCATGACAGCCCCGCAGCTATGCAACAGAACCTGATGCAATTTCTGCTTGATTGGCTGATTTCACACACTAAAAACGTTGATCAGCAGTACGGTCCTTTCCTGAATAGCAAAGGGGTTTACTAACGCTGCTTCACGCACTCCATAAACTCCAACGCAGCTGGTGACAGACTCTTCCCCTTACGCCAGGCCAGATAAAAACTGCGATTGATCTCCAGTCCTTGTACCACCAACTCCTTCAAGGTTCCGTTTAACAGCTCATGTCCCACCGCAAGGGTTGACACAAAGGCAGCCCCTGCCCCACTGAGCACAGCGCGACGGACCGCCTCACTACTGCCGAGCTGGGCAACCACCCTGAGTTGTCGCGGATCAATACCATTTTTTTGAAGTGCAATATCAACCGCGGTGCGGGTGCCAGAGCCAGACTCACGAATCACCAACGGCAACTGTGTCAGCTGATCAAGTCCTATCGATGTTTCAGGGTACTGTTCTGGTTTAACAACCAACACAATCCGTTCAGTCATCACCTCCTGCATACTGATGCTGTCATCATCAATCTGTCCGCCCACCACCGCCAGCTCAACCAGTTCATCCTGCAAAAGACGCAGCACCTCACGGGTGTCACCCTGTTGCAGCTCAAGCCGGACACCTGGCCATGCAGCGCTGAAACGCCCCAGCATATCAGGAATAAGAAAAGCAGCCGGAATAGTGCTGGCCCCTACCCGTAAGGTTGCCTGTTCAAGCCCTTGAAACCGCCTGATCGCTTCAGTAGCCTCAACGCATTGACGACAGATCCGAACAGCATGATCGTAAAAAAGCCGCCCAACCTCTGTCAGCGCCACCTGACTTGCAGAACGATCAAAGAGTCGCACATTAAGCTCATCCTCCAATGCCCGGATATGCTGGCTGGCAGTGGACTGGGCCAGACTGACCGCCTCACCCCCCTTTGAAAAGCTGCGGGTATCGGCAACGGCCAAAAATACTTCCAACTGTTTCAGTGTCATAGGGCCACCTATTGAAATAATCGATTAAATCTAACGCATTTCTACCAGATTATCTATTTGCCAGGCAAGCATACAAATTGGTATCAAACATATTCACTTTTTTGAATACAAAGGAGAATCACCCATGTTGAAAAAAATTGTCCTGTCTCTGGTTCTGACCATCGCCTCTGCCACGGTTGCCCTGGCTGCCAACTACATTGAACCACAGGAACTTAAAGAGCTGCTGGACAAAAAGAAACCGGTGATTCTGGTGGATATTCAGCCTGCTGCTGATTTTGAAAAGCAGCATCTGCCCGGTTCCATTGAAACCAACGCCTTTCCTGGCAAGACTGATGATGAAAAGGCCCATCTGGACAAGGCACTTGCAGTTATCAAGAGCTCAAAAGATCCGGTTGTGGTGGTTTGCCCCCGTGGTAAATCAGGCGCTAAAAACAGCTACAACTACCTTGAGTCAAAAGGTATCTCTGAGGAGCGGATGCAGATTCTTGAAGGTGGCATTCATGAGTGGCCCTACAAAGAACTGTTTGTAAAAGGCCGTTAAACTGAAGAAAAATCAGCCACAAATAGCCGTGGGGGCCATGATTGAGATGGCCGCCAACTGCACCTCCTGCGGGGAATGTGTGCGTCCTTGCTCTTTTCTACAACAGCAGGGTACACCGCTTGCTCTGGCACAGCGAGGTACTACCGACAGCAACCTGCTTGCAGCCTATGGCTGTTCTCTGTGCGGCCTGTGTGATGCGGTCTGCCCGGAACAGCTTTCTCCTTCTGGCATGTTCCATAGCATGCGCCAGGAAGCGGTATTACGCGGCCTGGTTGATCTGAAGGCATACGCACCGTGGCTTAGCTATGAGAAACTGGGGACATCTCTGTTCTTCCAGCGCGACCTGATTCCTGCTGGCTGCAGCACGGTCTTTTTCCCTGGCTGTTCGTTGCCCGGCACCAGACCTGATGCAGTACAAGAGCTGTTCAAACGTCTGCGCAAGATTGAGCCGACCACGGGACTGGTACTGGATTGCTGTGGCAAGATATCCCATGACCTGGGATTAACCGAACGGTTTACTGCCCTTTTTGAGCGTTTCTCAACACGACTGAAAAACAAAGGGATCACCCGTATTCTTACTGCCTGCCCAGGCTGCAGCAAGGTTTTACGAAAGTATGGTGAACAGTTTGAAGTAGTTAGTGTGTATGAGGTTTTGGTCTCTTCAGCACCGTTACCAGACGATCAAAACCAGAACCGTCTGGTCACCATTCATGACCCCTGCCCTGCCCGCTTTGATGTAGCCCAACAGACAGCTGTCCGTCAACTGGTCCAATCCTGTGGCTACCGTATTGAAGAACTTTCCTCCCATGGCCAAACCACCCGCTGTTGCGGTCAGGGTGGCATGGTGGAAGGATGCGTACCCGGCACAATCAGACAGGAGTCCAGGATTGTCGCAACCGAGGCTGCCGGACGTCCGGTTATTTCATCTTGTGCCGCCTGCACTGATACCCTTAGGGCAGCAACACCATCTGGCCATGTTGTTGACCTTTTGACCAACAACACAGATTTTTCATTTAAACCGCTTTCATCGGCCCGGCGCTGGTTCAATCGACTGAAATTAAAATTTACGAGACTGACATGATTGTTAAAACCTTTAACGCAGAGACGCAAAGACACAGAGAAAAAAATTTTGTAGCAATTAACACCAGAAATTATAGCCAGCTTGTTTTTAAAATATATTCGATTCTGTCTTTTTATCTCAAAACAGTTCTGAATTTCTTTGCGCCTCTGCGTCTTTGCGTTAAAAAAATGGCTTTGATTGTTTTGTCTGTTCTTTTGACACATTTTCCCGCATTAGCCGAAGAAATAGCCGTATCCCGCTTTGCAACCGATGGACTGAAAGGGTGGGAAACCAAAAGTTTTAAAGGAACCACCGACTATAGCCTGGTACAGGAAAATGGTCGTACCGTCCTGAAGGCCCATGCCAAAGCTGCTGCTTCAGGTCTGTCAAAAAAGCTTAAATTCAGTCCGGTTAACCATCGCTATCTCAAGTGGAACTGGAAGATAGCCAACACCATAGCCCAAGGTAATGAGAAGACCAAACAGGGTGATGACTATGCTGCCAGGGTCTATGTGGTCTTTCCTGGACGGTTCTTCTGGCAGATGCGGGCCTTGAATTACATCTGGGCCAACAAGCTGCCCAAAGGTGAATTTGTCCCCAACGCCTTCACCTCAAACGCACTGCTGATTGCCGTTGAATCAGGCCAGTCAAAGGCTGGTCAATGGGTATCTGAAGAACGGGATATCCTGGCTGACTTCCGCCGTGTATTTGGTGAAGATCCCCCCGACGCAGGCGCCATTGCCATCATGACCGATACCGACAATACCGGAGCTGAAGCCACTGCCTGGTATGGTGATATCACCCTCTCGACAACCCGCTAGCATTTTGTGGTATAATGTCTACCTGTTTGATCAAATATACAGGAGGCCTGTCGTGTGGAAGACCATCTACCGTAGCATCCTTATCTGCCTGATCGTCATTGGCTGTTTACACAGCACCACGGCAACTGCAGCGCCAGTTGAAAAAGCGATCTTTGCCGGGGGCTGCTTCTGGTGCATGGAGCAACCCTTTGACAGCCTGCCTGGTGTCCTGTCAGTCATGCCCGGCTACACTGGTGGCACCAAACTGAATCCCACCTATCAGGAAGTCTCAGCCGGTGGTACCGGTCATACTGAAGCGGTTGAGATCATCTTTGACCCGACCAAAACCAGTTATGAAAAGCTGCTACAGGTATTCTGGCGCAATATCGACCCCACCAAGGCTGATCGTCAGTTTTGCGATATCGGTAATCAGTACCGGCCAGCAATATTCTATCTATCCGACCAACAACGCACGCTGGCCCTTGCATCAAAGGAAGATATAAGCAAGATCAAGCGGTTTAAAGAACCGGTGGTGACTGAGATTGTGCCTGCCAGCAGGTTTTATGCTGCAGAGGAATACCATCGACAGTATTACAAGAAAAACCCGATCAGATATCGCTTTTACCGTTCAAACTGCGGCCGGGACAAACGCCTGAAAGAACTATGGGGCACTGCTGCCGGACATTGACAGAAAGAGGTAACGCCATGAAAAGCACGGCACTTTTGATTGGAACAATGCTTCTCACCCTGTTGCTGGCCTGCAGCAACAACACTACTTCGACTGCAAAGACAGGCTCAGAACCTGCCAAATCCATTAAACTCTATTCCGTTGCCAGCAAGGGGTACATCATGAGCGACAAGGTGATCAAGACTGAAGAGGAATGGAAAAAACTGCTGACGCCCCAACAATACAATGTCACCCGCGAAAAAGGCACTGAAGCTCCCTTTAGTGGAGCAACCTGGAACACCCATGACAAGGGGATCTATCGCTGCATCGGTTGCGGCAATGACCTGTTCAGTTCAGAACATAAATTTGATTCCGGTACCGGCTGGCCCAGTTTCTGGCAACCGGTGGCAGCGGAAAATGTAACTGAGAAACCGGATAACAGCCTGTTTACGCGGCGGACCGAGGTGGTCTGCAGTCGCTGTGATGCTCACCTGGGCCATGTCTTTAATGATGGCCCCAAGCCGACCGGACTGCGTTACTGCATGAACTCGGCAGCCATGCAGTTTGTCAAGGCTCCCTGATGTCCCTGATCCTGCCGGATACTGCTGAGAATCAGCAACTTTCAGAGAACGTGCATCCTGCAGGCTGGGTCAACCCCACGCCTGCAGGATGCTACAATCTGGTGGTGATCGGTGCTGGAACAGCCGGTCTGATCTGCGCTGCCGGTGCAGCCGGATTGGGAGCAAAGGTGGCCCTGATCGAGCGCAACCTGATGGGAGGCGATTGCCTGAACACAGGCTGTGTGCCCTCAAAGGCACTGATCCGTGCTGCCCGGGCTGTGCATGATGCACGCACCGCTTCAGCATCTGGTGTACTGGGTGGTGATTCAGTTGGGTTTGACTTTGCTGCTGCCATGGAACGGATGAGGCGGCTACGGGCTGATATCAGTCAACATGACTCAGCCAGACGGTTCCGCAATGAACTTGGCGTGGATGTTTTTATTGGTGACGCTAGATTCGTTGCGCCAGACTGGGTGGAGGTGGCTGGTACCCGGTTGAAGTTTAAAAAAGCTGCCATCTGCAGCGGGGCACGGGCTGCTGCACCACCAATACCCGGTCTGCCTGAAACAGGCTACCTGACCAATGAAACGATATTCTCGCTGACTGAGCTGCCACCACGCCTGGCAATAATCGGTGCCGGACCGATCGGCTGCGAGCTGGCCCAGACCTTTTCCCGCTTTGGCAGTAAGGTCACTCTGATTGATCTCTCCCCGACTATTCTTGGCCGGGAAGACCACGATGCTACCGAAATTTTGCAGAACACCTTTGTCCGTGAAGGGATTGATCTCCAGCTGGGTGTAAAGATTCTTAAGGTTGAAAAACAAGACACCGGCAGAGTGGTACATCTGGAGCGAGATGGTCAGCAGATTCAGATTGCTGCTGACCAGATTCTGGTTGGCGTTGGGCGCACTACAAATACAGAAGGACTTGAGCTGCAGACAGCCGGAGTTGCGTTTGATACAAACGGCGTAAAGGTCAATGACCGGCTGCAGACCACTAACGCAAACATTTATGCTGCCGGAGATATCTGCTCTGCCTACAAATTTACCCATCTGGCCGATGCCCAGGCTCGCATCCTGCTGGCCAACGCCCTGTTTAAGGGAAGGCAGAAAACATCAGGCCTGATTATTCCCTGGTGTACCTATACTGACCCGGAGATAGCCCATGTGGGGATGTATGAACAGGATGCAACAGCCCAGGGGATCAGCGTAACAACCCTGACCATCCCGCTTACTGAGGTTGACCGCGCTGTGTTGGATGGCGAAACAGAAGGGTTTGCCAGGGTTTACCTCCGCAAAGGCACAGACAGGATACTAGGGGCAACCATTGTGGCCCGTCATGCCGGTGAGATGATCAATGAGTTTACCCTGGCCATGACCAGCGGTTTGGGACTGGGCGCCATTGCCAAAACCATCCACCCCTACCCGACCCAGGCAGAAGCCATCAAAAAATTGGCTGATACCTACAACCGCACCCGCCTGACGCCATTTGCAAAGAAGCTTTTGTCAGGCTGGCTTGCATGGCAGAGGCGCTGATGCTACAGCTGCCCACCTCTCCAGAGACCATCAGACTATCTCTGTTTGTTGGCCTGTTTTGCCTGCTTGCGCTGGCAGAGCTGTTCTGGCCCCGCCGTCCGCTCAGGGTTGCTAAAAACAGGCGCTGGCTGGCAAATATCGGCATTATTGTGACCGATTCTCTGGTGGTGCGCCTGCTTTTCCCGGTTCTGCCAATAACCCTGGCCGCCACGGCGCAGGCAAACAGCTGGGGACTTTTCAATTTGATTACGGTAACAGGCTGGCCGGAACTGATTGCAGGCCTGCTGATTCTTGATCTGATAATCTATCTGCAGCATCGCCTGTTTCACCGGATTCCGCTGCTCTGGCGTCTGCACCGGATGCACCATACGGACCTTGATCTGGATGTTTCAAGCGGCACCCGTTTCCATCCGCTTGAAATTGCCCTTTCGCTGCTGATCAAAATGGCTGCGGTACTGATATTCGGCATTTCGCCGCTAACCGTGCTGCTGTTTGAGGTTATCCTGAATGCCACCTCAATGTTTAATCATGCCAATCTGGCCATTCCCTTGTCGATTGATCGCTGGTTGCGTCTTGTCTTGATTACCCCTGATATGCATCGGGTACATCACTCGGTGATTCCAAAGGAAACTGACAGTAACTTCGGCTTCAGCCAGCCCTGGTGGGATCGCCTGCTGGGTACCTACCGGGATCAGCCCAAAGAAGGTCACACCGGCATGACTATCGGACTGCATGAATACCGTAACCAGCAAGAACTGGGGTTCTGGCGCCTGTTGCGAATCCCCTTTGAATCCACTCCTGTTCGGAGAGCCCTGTGAATAGCAAAAAAATCATCCTGATCATGATCGGCCTGGCCACGGTGGCCCTGTTCTTTTACCTGGATCTTGGCCGTTTTCTGACCCTTGAAAGCCTGAAAGCCAATCGGCAACTGTTACTGGCCTTTTATGCAGATCATACCCTGCTGATGGTTGCTGCCTTCATGGTTATCTACATCATCCAGACCGCCCTGGCACTGCCTGGGGCAGTAATTCTCTCGCTATCAGCCGGAGCGGTCTTTGGCCCGTTACTGGGTACCACCTATGCCGTCACTGCCGCCTCCATCGGCGCCACCCTCTCCTTTCTGATTACCCGCTATCTGCTGCGTGAGGCGGTGCTCAACCGCTTTGGCAGCAAGCTGGAAACCATTAACAAAGAACTTGAAGAACGGGGTATCAACTACCTGTTGTTCTTAAGACTTGTCCCTGTTTTCCCGTTCTTCCTGATCAACCTTGCAGCTGGACTAACCCGTCTGCCCTTACGCACCTTTGTACTGGGCACCTTCTTTGGCATCATCCCGGGCGGGTTTGTCTTTGTTAATGCCGGGGCAAGTCTGGCCACCATTAACAGCCTGTCTGACATCGCTTCCCCCCGGGTGCTGGGCTCCTTTGCCCTGCTGGGACTGTTTGCCCTGATACCGGCTTTGTATGGCAAAGTAAAAAAGCAAGCAGATTCATGATCTTAATAAGGCACATCCTGTCAATCAGGTATATTTCAAGGAGGACCACCAGATGAAGCTAATCGATTGTCGCAACATGGCCTGTCCTGCTCCGGTACTTGCAACAAAAAAGGCATTGGAAGAGGACGGCGACAAACCTGTTCAGGTACTGGTAGACGCTGGTGCCGCACAGGAAAACGTTACCCGCTTTGCCAAAAGTCGCGGCTACCTGGTAGATGATCAACCGACTGAAGGCGGAATCTCTCTCACCATTTACCGTGATGGCTCAACCTGCCCGGTTGCTGATGAACAGCAAAACCGTGGGACAAAGGTGATTTTAATCTGCTCTGACCAGATGGGTGACGGCCCGGATGAGTTCGGCAGGTTGTTGATGAAAAACTTTATCATCACGCTGCTTGATATGGAGGAACTGCCCCGGCGGATGCTATTTATCAACAGTGCTGTTTTCCTTACCACTGAAGGGTCGGAAGTGCTGGAAGCCCTGGAAGCACTGGCTGGTCGCGGTGTTGAAATCCTCTCCTGCGGCCTCTGTCTCGACTACTTCAACCGCAAGGAACAACTTAAGGCTGGTACGGTAACCAATATGTTCACCACCGTTGAAAGCCTTATGCAGGCAGATTCAGTCATCAGGATTTAACATTTACATAGCAGGAGCATCGCTTACAATAATGAGTGTTAGCGTAAAATACGATTGACAAAATCGTCAAAACAAATATGCTGCGAAAGTTGAATTTACAGTAAACTAAAATGGACTAGTAGCTCAGTTGGTAGAGCAGGCGACTCTTAATCGTCAGGTCGTAGGTTCGAACCCTACCTGGTCCACCATAAACAACTGTGGATTACTTTGATGGGGTGTCGCCAAGTGGTAAGGCAACGGACTCTGACTCCGTCATCGCAGGTTCGAATCCTGCTACCCCTGCCATAGAAAAAAGTAGAATTAAATACTGCAGGTTAGTCTATTCAAGCCGAAAGGAGGGTTTCACCATGTGGATTGAGCGCTTCAGAATTCGTCCGGTTTCCCACTGCAAAGAAGGGTGCCGAAGTTAGCCTGCCGGGCCTCGGCGGGCGAAAATCAACCAACCCCGTGTCAACCAGCACGGGGTTTCTTTATTGTGAGACAAAAGCATGACACACAAAAAGATTAAACTTACTCAAACGGTCAAAGCTGCCGGCTGAGCTGCCAAACTGGGCCCGGAGGGCCTTGCCGCAGCATTGTCGGGGCTTGTACGCCCTGAAGATACACGCCTGATCGTGGGACCGGAGACCTCTGATGGCGGAGGAGTCTATTATCTTACACCGGAGATTGCACTGGTGGAAAGTTGCGACGTCATTACTCCACCTGCCGATGATCCCCGGGCCTTTGGCAGGATCGCCGCTGTCAATGCCCTGTCGGATATCTACGCCATGGGCGGAACGCCGCTGACCGCCATGAATATCGCCTTTTTCCCTGCCTGTAGTCTTGAACCCGCTATTCTGGGAGAAGTGCTGGCAGGGGGACAGGATGCGCTCAATGAAGCTGGCTGTTGTCTTGTCGGCGGACATACGGTTGAGGATACCGAGATCAAGTACGGTCTGTCGGTAACCGGTACGGTTCACCCGGCAGAGGTACTGCGCAACAGCACAGCAGGAGCAGGAGGTAGTCCGCTGGATGTCGCTGTTGAATCGCAATGCGGCTGAACTGATGCTGCCTCATCGGCCATCAGCCTGTACCGATGTTACCGGATTCGGCTTGATCGGTCATGCCTGCGAAATGGCACTGGGAGCAGGTGTGACCATAGAGTTGCAGTTGTTGTCCATACCGCTGATGGCAGGGGTGCTTGATCAGATTGCAAACGGTATGATCCCGGCCGGTTGTTACCAGAATCGTAGTTATTGCCAACCTAAGGTCAGTGCTTGTGAACAAGATACGGACCGTATTCTGCCTTTGTTTGACCCTCAGACATCGGGGGGGCTCATGATTGCCTTTGCACCCGAGAATGCGGAAAACTATCTGCACGAAGCAGCAGAAAAAGGGGTTTTTGCCGTCAGGATCGGTGCTGTCCAGTCATATCAAGGGCATTCAATCAGGCTCTCTACTGATTGAGCAACCTTCTCATTACAGGCGCTCATGATAAACGGGGTGGATTGCTCCGCCCCGTTTATCAACCACAACCAGTTGTATTTGTACTTATTCTGTAATCTTGCAGTTACCATTGTCAAACTTAACGTTTGCATTCAGAACCTTCAGGTTAGTAAATCCTTTAGCCTTCAGTGTTTCATAGGCAATGCTGGAGCGGATACCTGTGGCGCAATGGATCACAACGGTCTTATCTTTAGGTATCTCGGTATAGCGAGTAGCAATCTGCTCAAACGGGATATGCAGTGCCCCTTTGAATCCTCCACCAACCCGCTCAGCATCACCACGAACGTCAAGGATCACCACGTTCGGGTCATTCACCAGTTTATTGAAATCAGCAATGCTGACATCCTGTGGATTAGGTTTGCGGACAAACGTCAGCTTGGTCGGTGCCGGTTTGGGGCCTGACTCAACCTGATTACCCAGCTTTTGCCATGCTTCAACACCGCCCTTAAAATAAGTCGCCTTGGACAGACCATAATCCCGCATCAGCTCCAGGGCCTTGTCAATATCAGCCTGGTTGTCAGTGTAGAACACAATTGGAGCGCCCTTGAATGAAGGCCAGTTCTCTTCATTATACTTACCAAGATCAGCAGCTGGCAGGTTCAGGGCACGGGGGATATGCCCGGCAGCAAACTTGTCCGCAGAGCGGAGATCAAGCAGCAGGATGTTATCATCCTTGACATACTTGGGAGAGACCACAAACGGCAGTTCTGCTTTTGTCCAGGCCGGATCTCCGCCAGAGTACACTTTAACATTGGTGTAGCCATATTTTACAGCCAGCTCTCCCCCCTTGAGTGAGAACGGACAGGTGGGGCCGCCGCACCAGAAGATCAACAGTTTGTTCTTATCCGGTCCCAGCATCGGATGGGACTTGCCTTCCTTATCAAGTTTCTCCATCTCGCCTGAGGGAAGCATCAGCGAGGTCGGGATGGTTCCTGCATGGAAACGGCTTGCCGGACGGCTGTCAAACATCAGGTAATTACCGGCTTCAGGACCTTTAGCCACCAGTGCCTTGACCTCATCGGTGGTAATAACACTGGTACCCTTGGGGAGAGGCGGGAGCTTTGGTTTGGCTGCCTGCTTGTTCGCAGCTGCAACCGTCATTGCTGGTGGGGTCTCGCTTTTAACCTCCGGTCCGGTTTCACAACCAGTTAGCGAGAATACTGCAGACAGTGTTACCAACGACGCAATCACTCTGTTACGGATGCTCATGACTCCTCCTTCGGTAATGGTTTAAATTACAACTTTGATCCCTTTTATCGTAATTTAAAATTTTATCAATAGTAATAATAAATAATATACACATACCAAGCAAACTAGGCATGTTATCGTAATTTACA
>NZ_FUWR01000013.1:0-2500 GCF_900167465.1 Trichlorobacter thiogenes
ACGCAAACGCCCCGCTCAGGTATACCTGGCGGGGCGTTTGTTTTATTAATTCTGGCGGCGACCTACTTTCCCACACAGCTACCCGTGCAGTATCATCGGCCCTGAGGGGCTTAACTTCCGTGTTCGGGATGGGAACGGGTGTGGCCCCCTCGGCATAGCCACCAGAAATCGGTTGCATCCAGCTTGTAAGCTGTTTGCTAATTGATTTCCAATTGCAATTGAGGGATTGTAGTTAGTTTAGTTTTGGAGTTGACTGTTTTATAGGTTGGGGGGTGGGTTAGCACCCCCCTTCCATTTATTTTTTTATGGTCAAGCCTCACGGCCGATTAGTACTAGTAAGCTCAACACATTACTGTGATTACACACCTAGCCTATCAACGTTGTGGTCTACAACGGGCCTTCAGGGGTTGTTACACCCAGGGATACCTAATCTTGAAGGAGGCTTCCCGCTTAGATGCTTTCAGCGGTTATCCTTTCCGTACTTAGCTACCCAGCGACTGCTCCTGGCGGAACAACTGGAACACCAGCGGTACGTCCATCCCGGTCCTCTCGTACTAAGGACAGCTCTTCTCAAGTATCCTGCGCCCACGGTAGATAGGGACCAAACTGTCTCACGACGTTTTAAACCCAGCTCGCGTACCGCTTTAATTGGCGAACAGCCAAACCCTTGGGACCTACTTCAGCCCCAGGATGCGATGAGCCGACATCGAGGTGCCAAACCTCCCCGTCGATGTGAACTCTTGGGGGAGATCAGCCTGTTATCCCCGGAGTACCTTTTATCCGTTGAGCGACGGCCCTTCCATACAGAACCGCCGGATCACTATGACCTACTTTCGTACCTGCTCGACTTGTTGGTCTCGCAGTCAAGCTCCCTTATGCCATTGCACTCTACGGCTGGTTTCCAATCAGCCTGAGGGAACCTTCGCGCGCCTCCGTTACTCTTTGGGAGGCGACCGCCCCAGTCAAACTACCCACCAGACAGTGTCCCCGACCCGGATGACGGGCCTAGGTTAGACATCCAAAACAACCAGGGTGGTATTTCAAGGACGACTCCACCGACACTGGCGTGCCAGCTTCAAAGTCTCCCACCTATCCTACACAAGCTATTCCGAATGTCACTGTCAAGCTGTAGTAAAGGTTCACGGGGTCTTTCCGTCTTACCGCGGGTAGACGGCATCTTCACCGCCAATTCAATTTCGCTGAGTCACTGGTTGAGACAGCGCGGAAATCGTTACGCCATTCGTGCAGGTCGGAACTTACCCGACAAGGAATTTCGCTACCTTAGGACCGTTATAGTTACGGCCGCCGTTTACCGGGGCTTCGGTTCAAAGCTTCGCCTTGCGGCTAACAAATCCCCTTAACCTTCCGGCACCGGGCAGGCGTCAGACCCTATACATCGTCTTACGACTTAGCAGAGTCCTGTGTTTTTAGTAAACAGTCGCTACCGCCATTTCTCTGCGACCTCCTTCGGCTTCGCGTGCAAATCGCTACACCTAGTGGAGGCACACCTTCTCCCGAAGTTACGGTGTCATTTTGCCGAGTTCCTTAACCAGTGTTATCTCAATCACCTTAGGATTTTCTCCTCACCCACCTGAGTCGGTTTACGGTACGGTCTCAAATTACCTGAAGCTTAGAGGCTTTTCTTGGAAGCATGGGATCAACAACTTTATGAGCATACGCTCTCGTCATCACGTCTCAGAGTTGACGGGAAAGTGGATTTACCTGCTCTCCCCCCCTACACGCTTGAACCAGGACAACCAGCGCCTGGATTGCCTACCCTTCTCCGTCCCCCCATCGCAGTAAAAAGAGGTACAGGAATATTAACCTGTTTCCCATCAACTACGCCTTTCGGCCTCGCCTTAGGGACCGACTAACCCCACGCAGATTACCTTTACGTAGGAAACCTTGGGTTTTCGGTGTGCGGGTTTCTCGCCCGCATTTTCGCTACTCATGTCAGCATAATCTCTTGTGATACCTCCAGCCATCCTCACGGTTGACCTTCGCAGGCTTACACAATGCTCCCCTACCACTCATATTTTGAAATATAAGTCCGTGGCTTCGGTTGTATGCTTGAGCCCCGTTACATTTTCCGCGCAGATCCACTCGACCAGTGAGCTATTACGCTTTCTTTAAAGGGTGGCTGCTTCTAAGCCAACCTCCTGGTTGTCTGGGCATTTCCACATCGTTTTCCACTGAGCATACAATTGGGGACCTTAGCCGACGGTCTGGGCTGTTTCCCTTTCGACTACGGATCTTATCACCCGCAGTCTGACTCCCGGGGTATACGTTGATGGTATTCGGAGTTTGGTTGGGTTTGGTAACCTGGTGAGGCCCCTAGCCCATTCAGTGCTCTACCCCCATCACGGAACCCCCGAGGCTATACCTAAATATATTTCGGGGAGAACCAGCTATCTCCGAGTTTGATTAGCCTTTCACTCCTATCCACACCTCATCCCCTGGCTTTTCAACGCCAGTGGGTTCGGGCCTCCACGAAGTGTTA
>NZ_FUWR01000013.1:7500-119667 GCF_900167465.1 Trichlorobacter thiogenes
TGGTCTGATAATTTTCATCCACCTGCATTCTTCCATTTTGATCGAAACAGATACCGACATCTTCTGCACCCAGCCCTGTAACCAATGGCCTACGACCAATGGCCACCAACAGCCGATCACAATCAATCTCACTGTTTTCATCGCCAGAGCTAAACTGGATCATAGCCTTGGCACCCAGACGACGCAGTCCGGTTACTCTGGTATTCAGGCGGAACTCAATGCCCTGTTTTTTCAGGGTTCGTTGCAGATAGTCCGCCACCTGACGATCACTGGAAGGCACAATACCCGGCAGGGCCTCCATGACCGTTACCCTCGCCCCCAGACGGCGCCAAACAGATCCCAGTTCCAGGCCGATATAGCCACCACCAGCCACCACCAGATGGTCCGGCACCTGATCAAAGGCAAGCGCTTCACGTGCAGAGACAACCAGTTCGCCATCAAAGGGGATGTTGGGCAGCGGAATCGGCTCACTACCGGTTGCCAGCAGCACTTTAGCCGCCCGCAGTAACTGCGGTGCCTCAACCGGCTGCTGATCACCATTGGGGAAACTCAACTGAAAGATCTGTTCCACTGCCACCTGCTGCATCCCTTCAGCATCCAGACCTTTCAGTCTGGCTGACCCGGTAAACAAGATGATCTTGTTTTTTTTAAACAGATAGGCAACGCCATCAGTCAGCTTCTTAACAACATCATCCTTACGGGCCTGCATGGCTGCAAGATTCAGACGGGGCGGATCAATCTCAATCCCATGCAGGGCAAATTTATCCCGCGCCAGGGCAAAATGTTCACTGGAGTCAAGCAACGCCTTACTGGGAATACACCCTTCGTTCAGACAGACACCACCCAGGGTGGCCCGCTTTTCAACCACCGCCACCTTCATACCCAACTGACTGGCCCGGATGGCAGCAACATACCCACCAGGACCCGCACCGATCACAATCAGATCAAACTGCTCAGACATATCCCCTCCTACTTCGGTCTGGTCTGCACAAACAGACTATCTTCATACAGTGTCAGCCCCTGCTGCTCAGCCACTCCTTTAAAATAATCCACCAGATCAAAACCATTGATGATCTTTTGCCCTGCCAACTGCTGCTGGATAACATCACGACGCACCAGAGAGCGAGTACCACCACTAAAGCTCCTGGCTGACACTTTATCGGAAATAGCCGGTACCGGCAGAGGCTTCTCGGCAGCAAACAGCTTCACCACGTCTGTGCCAAAGGGAGGTTCAACCACAATCTCCCAGCTATCCCTATCACCTGGAACAGTATGAATCAGACCAGCCTGCAGCGGAACCTGCTGCTGTCCTGGGCCGGGATAGAGCTGGCTGACTTCATTTTTGGCGTTGATACCAAACAGATAGACATACACCGGCCTGGTGACCTGCATCAAAAACTGGACCTTTTCACCGGCCCGATAGACCTGATAGCGATCTCCTTTGGTGGTGTTCAACTTGACCACCTGCTGGTTTGCCTGACCTGCCACATCTGCCACAGCTGCAAGGGTGCCCGCTGTCTGGTTAACGGTGCTATAGGGTATCATACTCCGTTCAATCGTCTCATCAGCACTTCCCAGCACCCCACCCTTCAAGTTCTTCAGGGTCATGGCAACCGTTACCCTGCCAGCCCCTTCCAAATAGTAGCCCTCCAGGACGGCATCGGCACCGCTGAACAGTGCGGCGCTGGTATCAAGGTTCTTCACCTCTTTGGCCTTGGCTGCCAAGCCACGGGTATTGGAGAGCGAACGGGTCACCGGCTGTTCTTCAAGCACCTCAAACTGTTGACTATTGACCAGAAAACTTCTGGCCTTGGCGGTTACGTACTCAGAAAACTCGCTTGAATAACGGTTCTTACGCTCCACCACCGGGCTGATAAACACCTTCAGTCCGCTCTTACCACCACCAGTCTTCTGCACTAACCGCTTCAGTCTACTGTCCATTGACTCGCTGAAACTCTCTTTTGGAAGCTTGTTCATTGCCAGTGCCGCAGCAAGACTCTTACAGTTACTGCTATCTTTTGCCGGGCAGTATTTTATGAAGATTCGCAAGCGGTCACCGTCGCGCTGATAACTAGCTCCCACAACTTGGTCAGCCTGTTCCATGAAATCAGTAAAGCTGAAGCCAGCGGACGAAAGGGCACTTTCAAGCTCATTTACAAGAAAGGCTGAGAGATTTGACGTCTCGCCACTGACACTATCCTTGACATTGGCCTTATCCAGATACAGCTTTTTAGCTCCGTCAGACTTTTCTTTCAACTCAGTTGCCACACCAACAGCCAGCTCTTTCAACGAAGCAGGCTCAGAAGACCAGAAGGCATACGATGAAACCGGATTCAGCAAACACCAGACAAAGAGTACACCTGCCAGCAAGAAATGATGTATCATGTACGCCTCACTTTATCCCAATTGGAAAATCTAAACCGATCAGAGCCTTTTGCGGCATCTGTTCATAACCCCACTTTTTCATGGTTAACTCCGGCAGGGTTTCTTCCACGAACAGGGCCAGATTGGTGATGGTAATACGCCCAGACGTATTGGCGGCAGCCCCCTGTAGCCCCTGCAGCAGGATATAACTGAAGACTCCGTGCCCCTGATGTCCTTCCAGGGCAACCTGATCACGAGAGCTGGCAGCCAAAGTCGCTCTGCCAACACTGCGAGCCAGCTTGCTCAGGGCGGTGTGTTCAGCTGCGGTCTGTCCCGCCATTGCTTCGCTGAACGCTCCGCTGCTGCAGGTATCAATCAGGAACAGACTCCTCGTGGCCTTGATCGAACTGATATATTGTTTGAAATCATGCATTGATATCCCTTGGCGAGCAACAGACGCTCCATTATTGAGACGGAAATCTGCCGGAAGAAAATAGTACATGCCGTCAAGCTCATCAGTCAGGCCATGACCAGCCAGAAAGAGTACAAATACATCTCCCCGTTCGACCTTGGCGCTGATGCCTGCAAAGATCTGTTCCAAGCCGGGCCTGGTCACCTGTTCGTCATAGAGGCGATAGACGTCAACTCCCGCAAAGAGTTTCTGAGCTTTTTCAGCAACTAGTTTTGCCACGTTATCCGCATCGTTGACTGAGTACTTAAGTCCCAGCGCCCTTTCCTGATAGCTGTTAACCGCAATGGTCAGCAGATGCAGTCGCGGCTTAACCGGTTTCGGCGCATTATAGCGCACGACAATCCGGCTGCGTTCAGACTCAATGCTGTTGGCCCGGTTGAACGCCATCAGCTCAATCTGATTCTCACCGGCAGCCAGGGTAACGACCCGCTCAAAACTGATGCAGTCACCTTTCCTGTCTTTCGCAAGCACAACCAGCCCCCGGTTTGACTGTTCAAAGATGATCGGCATCTTGTTGAGATAAAGGGTTACATCACCAAGACCGCCACCGGCATCACACAGCTCTGCCTGCAACCGCATGTCACGCAGACCGGTTGCGCCTGAGGGCGTTAAAAACCTTACCTTGGGCGGCATTGTTGCCGCCGTGACCAGACTGGCCAACGCCGTCTTCGGTTCGGCCTGCTCAGATTCGGCCACCACAGTCAGAGGCAGTGCAGTTTCCTGCTCCATTTCATCAACCGGCTCTAGCTGTTGTTGTGGCAGACGCCCGACATCCCCCTGTTGTATGCCTGCACGTGCGGCTTCAGCAGCTAACAGACCCTTCTGCTCTGCAACCGCCTGTTCCTGTTCCTGCCTGCGTTTACGTTCCTTAGCGTCCCGCTGTTCCCTGGCCAGCGCCTCCTGATCTGTCTGCTTTTTCAGGGCCACGACTGGCACCACGTGACTGTCAGGCACAGCCTGGGCCATCCGGCCGTCGGCCCGTATCTGCAAGCGTTGCAGATACGTGTTAAGGTTTTCACCGACAATTGCCCTGTCCAGCAGATCAGGCCGATATAGCAGATCAAACATGCGCTCTGCACCAACCATGATCGCAGCCTGTTCAGCACCACGGTTCATCTGGAAACCAATCAAGTTCTCCGAACCGCTGCCATGATCAAAAAAGCCGTCCGGGGTCCAGAGAATCCAGCGTTTCCTGTCGGGGTGCGGAAAAAAGGCAAAACGTTCTTTACCGTCCAGCATGCGAAACCAACGGATACTGCCATCATCCAGCGCCGCGACTAACGTACTGTCATCGGCCGACAAGGCAACATCCCAGACCGTAAACGGCGTCCTGTTCTTCCAGAGGAGTGCCCCCTTGGCAGAATAGACGCGGATGAAGTGACTGGTACCCAGGACGAACCCTTTTTCGTCATGACGGATTGCCAGACTCTGGCTTCGTTCCAAAGGGATAAAACCGGACAGAGGGGCGCGATTCAGCAACGGCTGAGCCCCTCCCTGCCAATGCTGGACGTCAAGCCCTTCTGCGGTAAAGCGGTGGGGCAGCAAGTTCTCCATCGAAGGATTTACTGCCACCAGGCGCCGCTTTTTCAGGTCAAACCTGGCTGGCGCCTGACCATTACGTTCGTAGCTAAACAGTACTGAAGCCGCATCAGCCGAAATCCGGAACAGATCATGGTTCTTCTGAAAGTCCGACGTTGCCAGAAGATGAAAATACGCCGGCTGGCGTTCCAGCACGGCAAGATTACGTAACCCCGGCTTCTTCCCCCGCCCTACCTCTGCTGCAGACACAACCGTGGTGCGGCCCTCAGGTGCCAGTAGCCCGAAACCAGTTAAGCGGGAGACAACAGCCAGCGCTCCACTCTGCAACGGAAGGAGCTGGGTAATGCCGCTCTTGCTCGGTAACAGCACCAGTTCCTGAGGAAGGAGCTGTTCACTGGACCAGGTTACCAGCAGTTTGCGGCCATCTTCAGACTTGAGGTTTCCGGCAGCCAGAAGCTGCTTGCCGTCACGGGACCAAGCCACACTGAAAAAACGTCCACCGGGACGTTGCAGTACGCTCTCAAACCTGCCGTCTGCCGCAGTGCGCAGTTCAACCTGATGACCATCGCCATAAACCAAGGCCAGATACCTGTTGTCAGGTGAAAGGGCCATGGAGAGTATTTTAGTTCGTTCTTCAGTCTGTACGGCATACACCCGCCCCCCGTCAGGAGCGTAGTACCGAAGCTGTCCTTGGTCACTACCGGCCAGCAATCCCCCCTTCTGGTCAAAAACCAGACCGAAACAGGTGCCGTTCAGAGATGCGTCAAACATCAGCCGCTTACCGTCTGACACCCTGACCAGATAGACTCCCCCAGAGCTGTGCAGGCCGACTGCCAGGTTTTTTCCGTCTGGCGAGAACGCAAGTCGCTTGAGCGGCTTGGGAAAGCCGGTTAGCCGCTGACGCATCTCGCCATTAGATGCATCAAACAGATAAACAGAGTAACTGCCGTCCCAACTTACCCCGGTCCAGCCGGCAGCAGCAACCAGCCTGCCATCGGGGCTAAGGGCGACGGCATGCAGCATTCCCTCGGCCCCTGCCGCAATTGGCGGTCTGATAGTCCTGAGCAGCCTGCCGCTGGCAGTTTCCCAAAGTTTAACAGTCTTATCAGCCGAGGCGGTGGCCAGCAGAGCGCCATCACCACTGGCAGAGACATCCATAATCTTGGCGCTATGCAGATCGGCCTGAATCCGGATGGTTGGCGTAATCGGAGGCTGTCCTGCATGGACCGGCATCCGGAGTAGTGCAACACAGAGGCATATCAGCAGAATAAGCAGGCGGTTCATTTAAATTCTCCGGTACAGGTCTCGTACTAACTGGCAGACAGTATACCAGCTTCGGCAGTTATTGCAGCAGCCAGAAATGAAAAAGCGGGGCACAAGGCTCCGCTTTTTCGTAATCCAACTGCAGGCTGGCAACAGGCAGCCTACTTCAGAAACTCCCGCCCAAAGGGAGACATCTGCCGCAGACGGGCAATAATCGCTGGCAGTTCCTTGATCACTGCATCAATCTCTGCATCAGTGGTATAGCGAGAAAGAGAAAACCGGATTGAGCCATGGGCGCAGGTAAACGGCACCCCCATAGCCCGTAATACATGGGACGGTTCCAAAGAACCGGAGGTACAGGCACTGCCGGACGAAGCGCAGATCCCCAGTTCTGACAGCAGCAACAGGATCGCCTCTCCTTCTACAAACTCAAAGGCGATTGAGGTGGTATTGGGCAGACGATCTGCACCGCCACCATTAATACGGGCATGTGGAATGGCTGCCAGCAGCTCTTTTTCAAGATGATTACACTTGGCCTTAACTGTGGTGTTCTCTGCCTCCATAAACTGACCAGCCAGTTGGCAGGCCTTGCCCAGCGCAATAATAGCAGCTGCGTTTTCAGTACCGGCCCGGCGGCTCTTTTCCTGATGTCCACCAACCATCAGCGGACGGAACGGGGTGCCTTTGCGAACATACAGGGCACCGATCCCCTTAGGGGCGTGTAGTTTATGACCGGACAGAGAAAGCATGTCGATCTTTGAGGCAGCCATGTTGATTGGAATCTTACCCACCGCCTGGACTGCATCGGTATGAAACAGGGCACCGTTAGCCTTTGCAATGGCTGCGGCCTCTTCTACGGGAAAGATCACGCCGGTCTCATTGTTGGCCCACATGAAAGAGACAATGGCGGTGTCATCATCAATCGCCTTTTTGTACTCATCCATATCCAGCCGACCTGCGCCATCTACCCCGATCTCAGTTACCCGGTAGCCTTTGGCAGTCAGGTTGCGGCACTGGGTCAGCACTGCCGGATGTTCAACCCGGCTGGTGATGATATGGCGACGGTCTGGCAGCACCTCAAGGGCAGAGCGGATTGCGGTGTTGTCGCTTTCAGTGCCACAGGCAGTAAAGATGATCTCATCCGGCGAGGCTCCCAGCAGATCAGCCACCCGCTTGCGGGCCTCGGTGGTCTTGCTCTGCACCTGCCCACCAAAGTAATGCATGGAGCTGGGGTTGCCATACAGCTCGCAGAAGTACGGCTTCATCTCTTCAAAGACCGCTTCATCCACCTTGGTGGTGGCATTATTATCCAGATAGATTACCTGCATGGCTATACCTCCTGAACACGCAGGCCGTCATAGACCAGCTCACGTAATTTCATTTCCACAAATTTTGCGGTGTTACCGGAGGAGGCGCAACCGGCACAGGCCTTACGGAAGGCGATCTGGACATGGTCGCCATCAATATCAATCAGCTCAAGATCGCCACCGTCAGCACGCAGCATGGGGCGGATATCCCGCTCCAGCACTTCCTGCACCAGTTGCATCTTCTTCAAGTTTGAAAGCTTGGGCTTGGCAGCGGCCTCTTTGGCCTGCCCCAGGACCTCGGCAATCAGCTCCTTGATCTTGGGAATACAGCTACCGCAGGCCCCACCGGCCTTGGTAAAGTTGGTGACCTGCTCAGAGGTGGTCAGACCGTTATCAGCAATCACTTTTTTCAGGAAGGTGTCGGTGATACCAAAGCATTTGCAGACCAAGGTTCCCTCATAGTCAGGATAGGCATGTCCATGGTCATGTTCTGCATCATGGTCAGGTACTTCCAGTCCGCGATATTTGAAGATGGCAACTTCAAGCGCTTCCTGCCCCATCACTGAACAGTGCATCTTTTCTTCCGGCAGGCCGCCCAGAAATTCAGCAATATCCTGATTGCTAACTGCAAGGGCCTCGTCCAGGGTCTTGCCTTTGACCATCTCAGTCAGGGCAGAGGAAGAAGCAATGGCACTGGCGCAGCCAAAGGTCTGGAACTTGGCATCAACAATTTTTTCCTTATTGTCATCCAGCTTCAGATACAGCTTCAGGGCATCGCCGCAGGCCAGGCTGCCCACTTCGCCCACAGCATCGGCATCAGGTATATCCCCCACGTTGCGGGGGTTCAGGAAATGGTCTTTAACTATTGGTGTGTAATCCCACATAGATCCTCCATTAGAGTGCTAAATTGATATTCATTTTGTTCGTACAACAATTACCAGACCTGATCATAGCAGACCAAGGTGAGGCAGGATTTGTCCTGCATCAATTTTGTTCAAAATCAGCCTAGGATAAAACTTCTACCAGCTGCCATTACTTCAGTCAGACGTGCCTCAGAAGATGCCTCGCCGTAAAGCCGCACCACCGGTTCAGTACCGGATTTACGAAACAGCATCCAGGAGCCGTCTGACAGGATCAGTTTCACCCCATCAACGGTAATAACATCAGTTACGGTTGAGCCCGCAATCTCCTTGGGCACCGCAGCAACCTTGCCGGGATAGGCAGCTTCCAGTTCCGGTGAAAGCTTCAGGTTGTCACGACGGGTAATAAAGCGCCCGACTTCGCCATACATCCTCTCAAGCAATTCCCGTACCGTCTTACCCTCACGGGCCACCATCTCAGCCACCAGGAAGCAGGCCAGGATGCCGTCTTTCTCAGGCACATGGCCCTTGATAGTAAGTCCGGCACTTTCTTCACCACCGATCACAATCTTGTCTTGAGTGATCAGCTCTCCGATATATTTAAAGCCAACCGGTGTCTCATAAACAGGCACACCATGTTTTTTTGCTACGGCATCAACAAAATGGGAAGTTGCGACACTACGGGCCACGCCACCGGTCAGCTTGCGGACCCGAATCAGATAATCCAGCAGCAGGGCAATAATATAGTTAGGCTCAATATAGGTACCATCGGCATCAAGGATACCGAAACGGTCTGCATCACCGTCAGTGGCCAACCCGAGCCGGATAGTGGGGTCATTTTTCACCAATGAGATAAAATCAGGAATGTGTGCCTCAGACGGCTCTGGCGGTTGTCCGCCAAAATATGGGTCAAGGTGGTCATTGATAATGGTATAAGGGATGCCGAGACTTTTAAGCGGTGCATCCAGATAACCTCTGGCTGTGCCGTAAAGGGGATTCAACCCCAGTTTACCGATTGTTTTCAAGGCATCAAAATCAACCTTCTGTTCCAGGGCAGCCAGATAGGCCCCATGGGGGTCAATCATCTCAAGCAGGTTACGCCGTTTAGCCTCTTCAAGGGACAGCTCACTGTAGCAGAAATCCCCCATCATCTCATTGGCACGTTTTTCAATCTGCTTGGTGGTCTCTGGCAGGGCTGGTCCACCCCAGGAAGGAGAAAATTTGATGCCATTATATTCAGGCGGATTATGGCTGGCGGTAAAGTTAATCCCACCGGCAGCGCCACGCCGCAGAATTTCAAATGCAATCACCGGTGTGGGGACATCACGGCTACAGAGCAGCGCCTTGATCCCGGCCCCTGCCAGCACTGAAGCGGCTTCTTCCGTAAATCGTTTGCCCATAAAACGGGTATCACGGCCAATAATCACCCCTTTATCCGCCTCACCGGTAGATTTCAGGTAGTCTGCAATGGCCTGGGTTACAATCTTGACATTCTCAAAGGTGAAATCTTCACATAGAATTCCACGCCACCCGGAAGTGCCGAATGCAATATGAGCCATGATCCCTCCCCCAAAAGAAAATAAGACAGCTTTGATCTTGTTACGCTACTATAGAAGCAGAGCCAGCGTCAAGTCAAACGGCATGCAAAAACTACTGTCTGATATATTTTTTATAGACAGTTAGATCAGTTTTTGGTATTGACTTTTTCTTTTCAGAATTGCTACAGTTTAAATTCAGTTGAACTGAATCACTTTGAGGAGGATGAAGTATGCAGTGTCAAACCGTGCTTCCCGGTACCGAGTGTACCTTCATGGCAAAAAGCGGATGTGTATTCCCTGAAGGTTCCTGCCAGACCGTGGTAGAGAACTGTGAAGGTTGTGAACGAATTGTTGAAGGCAGCATCGGTCAGGTCTGCGGCGCCTATCCGGCACCTGCCAAGAAGTGGGCTAATGGCATCTGTAACTTTGCTACCCACGTCAAGGTAGAGATCAAGATCGAAGACCTCAAGGTCAACCCGCTCAAGGCTTCCAAGAAGGCATCTGGCGGCAAGAAGAAGTAACTTCATCCATACATTGTACAAAAAAAGGGAAGCTCCGTGCTTCCCTTTTTTGTACCTGTTCAGGAGACAACCATGTCCTTTACCAGCCTTACCTGTCCTGCCTGCGGTGCAGCGGTCAAACAGTACCGCAACCCGCTTCCCACGGTGGATATCATCATTGAACTGGACAACAAAATCGTCCTGATCAAACGCAAAAACCCGCCCCATGGCTGGGCTCTGCCGGGCGGATTCGTGGATTATGGTGAATCTCTTGAGGCTGCTGCTATCAGAGAAGCGCAAGAAGAAACCAACCTGACGATCCACAACCTGAAACTGTTAGGCTGCTATTCTGATCCGGCCAGAGATGAACGGATGCACACCATTACAACGGTCTATGTTGCCCAGGCTAGCGGCACTCCCCAGGCTGCTGATGACGCGGCAGAACTGGCCCTGTTTCTCCCAGAGCAGCTCCCTGCCCCGCTTTGCTTTGATCATGCCCGGATACTGGCCGATTATATCTCCTTCAAGGCAGCATGCCCTTGAACCAGTTCACCAATGCACTTCTGCCGTAATACCTTCAAAGCCTGATCTGCCGGTAATGGCCGGCTGATCAGGAACCCCTGTACCTGATCACAGTTGTTTTCCCGCAAGAAATCCATCTGCTGTTTTGTTTCAACCCCTTCAGCAATCACCTTCAGATTGAGACTACTACCCATGGCAATAATTGCCGAGGCGATCGCTGCATCAGTGGAGTTGCTCTCCACATCCCGCACAAATGATTTATCAATTTTCAAGGTATTCACGCTGAAACGTTTCAGGTGGGACAGCGATGAATAGCCGGTACCAAAATCATCAATTGAGATATGAATCCCCAGACTGGAGATCTCGTTCAGTACCTCCACCGCATAATCGGGATTCTGCATAATCACGCTCTCGGTAATCTCAAACTCAAGCAGTTCACCGGGCAGACCTGTTTCTTCAAGGATTGCACGAACCGTTTCAACCAGACGGCTGTGCTGCAACTGGTAACCTGAGAGATTCACCGCAACCCGCAAGCCCTGCATACCATCCTGATGCCAGGCCATATTTTGACGGCAGGCCTCCCGCAACACCCATTCGCCCAGATCAACAATCAGACCGCTCTCTTCAGCCAGCTGAATAAATTCGGTTGGCGCCAGCAGGCCCAGCTCGGGATGCTGCCAGCGCACCAAAGCCTCCGTAGCCACGATACAGTCGCTGGTGACATCCAGCTTAGGCTGGTAGTAGAGCCGGAACTCACCGCGATCCAGGCCACGTCGCATGGAGTTGGCAATGGTGAAACGACGGGAGGCGTTCTGATCCATACTATCATTATAAAACTGGATATTGTTCCGTCCCAACGCCTTGGCATGATACATGGCGACATCCGCCTTCTGCATCATGGTTTCAACATCATCCTCATCATCAGGATAGGTACAGACACCGCCGCTAGTGGTCACAAACAGTTCATGGTTACGAATTACAAACGGCTGACCAAGTTCAATCAGCAGATTATCACATAATGAGCTAATATCAGCCCGATCTGCGACATTCAACATCAGCACAACAAACTCATCGCCACCGATCCGGGCAACGGTGTCGGTCTCACGGAAACAGCCTTTCAGACGTTGGGCAATCATCCTGAGCAGATCATCCCCCACAGCATGTCCCAAGGTGTCATTGATGATCTTGAAACGGTCCATATCAAGGAACAGCAATGCAAAACGGGAGTGCATCCGGTGAGCGAGGGCCCGGGCCTGTTGCAGCCGATCATGCAGCAGGATACGATTGGGAAGCCCGGTCAGCACATCATGGTGCGCCAGCTTGATCAGCTCACGCTGGGCCAGATTCCGCTCTGTGATATCGTGGCAGACCCCCCAGATCATCTGGTCAGGCGTCTCATTACAGCTGGTTGAAAGGCTCACCTCCAGATCCAATGTCCTGCCAGCAACCGGAGAGTTCAGGCGCATCTCAAAGTGGCCAACATCCACCTGCCTGATTACCTTTCCAAACTGGCGAATCAACACCCCCCTGCCTTCCTCATCGGTCAGATTAAAAAGACTGGCACCACCAGATAGCGCCTCCAGTGGGCCGATCATATCCTGACCGATCTGATTCAGGTACAACAGGGTTCCATCCTGACGGCAGCAGAAAATCAGGTCATGGGCAGTAGTGATAAAGCCGGTCAGCGCCTCCTCACTCTGTTTAACCTTCTGGTGATCAGACCGGATCTTATCCATCAGGAAGGCCCCAAAGAAAGAAACCGCAGCATTAACTCCGGCAACCCAGAGCCACATCAGCAGTTCAAACAGGATACTGGGGCTTTCTTCCTCCATAAACGGCATCCTGACCGTTGCAATAAAATCAAGTTGTTCAGCCACGAGAAGCACCCCGTAAAGGGCGGCCCCGATCATGCCGATTCCCCAGACCTCCCGTTTTTTTTCAAACAGAAAGGCCGACTCCAATGAGATCAGCAGATAGGCTGGCCAGAGCCAGCTGACCACACCACCGCTCCAGTGAATTGCAGCCGTGACAAACAGCAGATCGACCAGCACCTGCAGATAGATCACTAAACGACAATTTTTCCAGACACTGCAGGGGAGCGAGGTTAGTGGAAAGGCAATTACAAAAAAGATTGCGGCAGCCTTTAACGAGAAGCTCCATTGTTCAAGATGGAAGATCGGCAGATCAATATCCGGGGCAAACAAAAGTTCAGCCAGCAGCACATAGCAGAATAACGCAGCCAACATGGCCCAACGCAGCTTAACCATCAATGAAACACGGACACACTGTTCAACCAGCCGTTCTCCGATAGAGCGATTCCGGGCATCCGGCTGGATCAACTGAGACAGCGAATCAAACCAGGCGGCATCAGGCGGTGAACTGTTTGTTTGAAGAGATTCGGGGGTCATGACGGAAAGAACTTCAGCTGCGGTCTTGAGGTTATCAAGCCCAACTCAGCTGCCAGTTGATAAAAGCATTCAAGTCCAGCCAAGTGGGCCTCATCCAGTTGATAGGTGATTGCATTACGCCAGTAATCCGCCAATGGCTGGACACCAACCCAGGCAGCCTCCGGCGCCTGGGCAGCCAGCAGCCCGGCATCAGGTATAATCCTCTCGCGGGCCTGTTCCAGCAGCCTACTGAACTGAGTTAATGCGCCTTCTTTTCCTGCAGCTGAAGTCCGGTTAATCAGCCAGAGTGCATAGACAAAAGGCAGACCAGTCAGCTCCATCCACTCCTGTCCAAGGTCGTAACAGTAGACACCGGCACTGCCTGATGCCGCCTGCAAAGCACGATCACCGATCAACAGCAGTCCTGAAGACTGCTGTAATGCTTCCTGCCATGGCAGGGACGTTGTCTGCAAAGAACAATCGGACAGCCCCCAGCGCTTAGCCAGTAAAATATGAAGCAACACAACCGATGTTGCCGATTCACTGGTCACCAGCAACCGTTGGCCAGCCAGCTCCTCCGCCGGACGGGTGGTAAAAAAAAGCACACTTTTAACCGGACCTACAGAGCCGATACAATGCCCCGGCAGAATGGCATATTCATCTGCATGGCGCGAGAATTCAATTGAAGAAGAAATACAAATATCAATCTCACCGTTAGCCAGCTTGGCATTCAGCGTTGCCGGCACTCCATGCACAATGGTGGTTGTCTCGCCGGGCAGTGTTTTTTCTAACTGCATAAAGAGCGGGGTGCAATTTGCGTAGTCAATCCGTCCGATTCTCAGCATCAGTTCACGCTCTTGTAAAGGGCATCAGGATCAAGGGTAACCAGCCGCACCTGCTCTTTGGCAAGAATTTCGCCGGTTGCCTTCCAGAGCTGGGTAATGGCGTTGGCATAGGCAACTTGTGCCTTAATCTGGTTATTCTTGGCAGTGGCAAGATCATTTTCCACATCAAGAACATCCTTGGTGGTGGCAAGTCCCACTTCTGCCTTACGCGCAAAAGCCCGTAGCCGTTCTTCGGCAAAGGCTCTGCCCCTGTCTGCCACCTCAAGCTGCTTATAGTTCGCCTCAATAGCCCGAACAGCCGAACGAACATCATTGGCTATCAACTCCTCCTGGTTCCTGATCTGCAGGGCCGACTGATCAAGCTTCAAACGATTTTTACGATATTCATTTTCAGCAGCCCGGTTTCCCAGCGGATAGCTAAAGGTTAATCCCATCCCCCAGGCAGGATAATTGCCTGATGAGAGACGATCCATATCCCGTGGATAGGTATCACCAAGACCAACAGTTGCAGCAGACGCAGAAAAAACAAGATCAGGACGGGTTCTGTTACCGGAGACCCTGGTTTGCAGTTCAAGCAGTTCCAGGTTACGCTTCAGCTCCTTTAACTCTGGACGGTTGGCCAATGCGCGCTTGATCTCGCTCTGTTCCGAGACCTCGTAACGTACCTTTGAGGGCACCTCAACGACAGCAATCCTCTCGCCTTGAGGCAGTTGTAGCAGTTGAACCAGCAGATCAACCTGGTCCTGCAGCGCCCGTTCCGCATCAATCAGCTCTTTTTCACGGCTGGACACCCCGAATTCAGCATTCAGTGTCTCCATGGCAGGCATAACACCTGCCTTGACCCTGGCCTGCGTCTCACTCAGAACTCGACGGGCAAGATCAAGTGACACTTTCCTGACCTCCAGCTCTTCCCGTAGACTGTAGAGTTTATAGTACTCAGTCCGCACCTGGGCCACCACACTGATCAGTTTGGCGCTCAGCTTTTCAAGAGAAGCATCTTTGGTCAGACGGGCAGTATCAATGGTCAGTTCGGTGGGTTCGCGGCCAAAGTTCTTCAACAGAGGCTGACTAAAGGTCACTCCCAGGTTTGACTGCCAGTATGATGACAATCCGCTTGAGGTCGAGGTTACATCAGAGGAGAGATAGCTGTTATTAAACCCCAGAGTTGCAGTGGCACCCGTGGGCAACAACTGGCTGACACCGGCATTAAACTGGGTATTTTGATTCCAGTATTTTCCTGCCGCCTGGGTGGTGGAGTAGGAGGTTGTTTCGTTGTAGTTTGCCTGCAGATTAAGGGTTGGATTGTAGATGCCACGGCTTTTCTGGTATTCAGCTTCCTGCTGGGCAGGGTTATACAGTTCTACTTTCAGATCAAGATTCTTCTCTACAGCCATTTTAACGGCATCGGCCATGGTCAGCCGCACCGGTTCAGCCTGCAGACACGCAACAGCCCCAAAGCTGAACACCATACACAAAGCAAGAATCATCTTCACTACAGCACCTCACTACGATCTGCGAATCACCCTTCTTAAATGCAAGATGGGCGGGATTTCCATCCCGCCCATCTTATACCACACTTAGAAGCCGTTTTACACTTCCTTGTCTTCTATATAGTCAGCGTAATCATCAGCCGACATCAATGCCTTCAATTCATCCCGGTCTTCCAGTTCCAGCTCAAGCAGCCAGCCACCATCATAGGGATCATCATTCAGTAATGAAGGGGTATCAAGCGCCTCCTCATTCACCGCCAGCACCGTACCGGTTACCGGTGCATACAGTTCGGCCACGGTCTTGCGGGCCTCGATGGAGCCCATAGAATCTTCCTGCTCAACCTGATCACCTTCATCCGGCAGTTCCACCGCAGCAATGGTGCCCAGTTCCTCCTGAGCAAAGTCAGTAATCCCCACCACTGCCCGGTTTCCTTCAATCCTCAGCCAGACATGCTCCTTGGAATATTTGAGTTCTTCAGGGAATTCCATAGCCTACTCCAAAACAATCCGTTCAAGGAATGACGTATCAACATTGCCTTCAATAAAATCCTTGTTGGTCATGATCCGTTTATGGAAGAAAATCGTGGTCTTGATCCCCTCAATAATATACTCATCCAAAGCCCGGGCCATGCGGCGAATTGCATCTTCGCGGGTCTCGGCATGAACAATCAGCTTGCCGATCATGGAATCATAGTGGGGAACCACGGTGTACTGATCGTAGACAAATGAATCCACCCGCACCCCAAGACCGCCAGGCTGATGGTAGGCAGTGATCTTGCCGGGGCAGGGAGTAAACTTGAAGGGGTCTTCGGCATTAATCCGGCACTCAATCGCATGACCGGTGATCTTGATATCATCTTGCGTGTAACGCAGCGGCAGGCCGGCAGCAGAACGGATCTGCTCACGAATCAGGTCTACCCCGGTAATCATCTCAGTCACCGGATGCTCAACCTGAATCCGGGTATTCATCTCCATGAAGAAGAAATCACCGTTCTTGTCCAGCAAAAACTCAACGGTACCGACGCTGCAATAGTTGACCGCCTTGGCAGCCTTTACCGCAGCAGCCCCCATGGCAGCACGGGTTTCAGGCTTCAACGCAGGACAGGGAGCCTCTTCCAGCATCTTCTGATGCCGCCGTTGAATAGAGCAATCACGCTCTCCCAGGTGGATGCAGTTGCCGTGTTTATCAGCCAGCACCTGGATCTCAACGTGACGGGGCTGTTCACAATACTTCTCAATATAGACATCAGGATTGCCGAACCCTGCCTGGGCCTCAGCCTTGGCAGTTGCATAGGCATTGGCCAGGGTAGCCTGGGAATGGACAATCTTCATACCACGACCGCCACCGCCTGCAGTGGCCTTGATGATCACCGGAAAGCCGATCTGCTTGGCAATTTTAACTGCCTCGTCCACCGACTTCACATTTTCCTTGGTGCCGGGCAAAATCGGCACACCATGTTCAATCACCGCCTGACGGGCCGAGATCTTATCGCCCATAACCCGCATGCTTTCGGCAGAGGGGCCGATAAAGGTGATGCCGCACTGCTCACAGACTTCAGCAAATTTAGCGTTTTCAGATAAAAAACCATAGCCGGGATGGATCGCCTCGGCATCGGTCAGCTCAGCTGCACTGATAATGGCGTTGATGTTCAGATAGCTCTGGCTGCTGGGGGCCGGACCGATACAGACCGATTCATCGGCCAGCTTAACATGCAGTGAATCAGCATCAGCAGTGGAATAGACCGCCACTGTCTTGATTCCCAGCTCTTTACAGGCCCGGATAACCCGAATGGCTATCTCGCCACGATTGGCGATGAGAATTTTATGGAACATTACCTACTCCTAGATCTTTTCGATAACAAAGAGGGGCTGACCAAACTCAACCGGCTGGGCGTTCTCAACACAGATCTTAACGATCTTGCACTTGAACTCTGCCTCAATCTCATTGAAAAGTTTCATCGCCTCAACCAGACAGATAACCTGGCCCTTCTCAATCACCTGGCCAACTTCGGCAAACGGTGCAGACTCAGGGGAAGCTGCACGGTAGAAGGTACCTACGATCGGTGAATTAATGGTCTCGCCAGCCAGTTCAGCTGCCGGAGCAGAGGCTGCAACAGCTGCTGCAGGAGCAGCAATCGGAGCAGCCATGGCTGCAGGGGCTTGCATATAGGCGGGAGCGGCGGTCATCTGCACAATCTCGGTCCGTTGACCACGCTTGATCACAATCTTTTCTTCTGCGTTGTCCATCTCAAATTCAGTAATATCGGTCTCGGTGATCATCTTTATCAACTGCTTCAGGTCTTTCACTTCCATGTCTATTCTCCTTCTTTTAGTATCTGCACAATAGGTCTACACAATGATAAGCTGCTTTGGAACCTTGGTCAGCAAGCAGCAGCCATCTGCCGTAACTGCTACGGTGTCTTCAATCCGTACACCGCCAAAACCGGGGATATAGATACCCGGTTCAATGGTAATGACCATCCCTTCTTCTACTATGGCTTCACTACGCGGCGAGATGGTCGGCCTTTCATGGATATCAAGCCCGACGCCATGTCCCAGCCCATGCCCAAAATACTGGCCAAAGCCTTGATCGTTAATATAGTCACGGGCCAGCGCATCAAGTGCTCGGCAGGATATTCCCGGCTTCACGGCCGCAATAGCACGATCATGGGCATCAAGCACCGTCTGGTAGATCCGTTGTTGCCGTTCATCAATCGAGCTGACTGCCACGGTGACCGTTTCATCCGAGTGATAGCCATCCAGAACAGCCCCAAAATCAATGGTTACCAGCTCACCTGATTGTATGGTCTTGTCTGAAGCCCGCCCATGGGGCATTGATCCACGGGCACCGGAAGCCACAATAAAATCAAAGCCGCGACCATCAGCACCACGACGACGCATCTCAAACTCAAGCTGCAACGCGAACGCATCTTCCCGTATGCCAGGCTGCAACTGCGGCAGAACCGCCTCAAGTGAAGCTGAAGCCAGGGTAGCAACCTGCTCCAACTGTTTCAGTTCACTGGCGTCCTTGCAATTTCGTACTGCGTCAAGCTCGGGGCCAAGCCCAACCAGTGTCACTCCCGGTAAACGAGCCGCTAACCCCTGATGGCTGGTTACCGTGGTATGGGATGCCTCAAAACCGACCCTGTACCCACCAGACTGGCGCACCAGATCCGCAACAGCCTCCTGGCGCTGGGCCTGTTCAACCAGTATAAGGTCTGTGACCTCTTTGCCAGCCTGCACCGTATAACGGGAGTCACACAGAAACCAGCCACCCTCCGGTGTTAGCAACAATGTCCCTTCGGAACCGCTAAAACCGGATAGATAGCGCAGGTTGACCGGGTGCTCAATCAGCAGTAGATCCAACGCATGTTCTTCAAAGAACGGCAACAGCCTTCGGCGTCTGCTTTTTAGCATAACTGAAAGCGACCCCTCAACCGAATTCTCACAAAGCTGAAAGTTTCCAAGAAGTCCCTAGACTAATTTTTAATATGATTGAAAAGTGCGCGTAGACCGAGCAGGTAACTATCCAGGCCAAAACCGCATATCTGACCCAAGGCAAGGGGGGCCAGATAACTGTGATGCCGGAACTCTTCCCTGCGGTGGATATTGGAAAGGTGAACTTCCACAAAGGGAAGTCCGATTGCAGCCATGGCATCACGCAGGGCGACACTGGTATGGGTGTAGGCTGCAGGGTTAATCAGAATGCCGTCGTACTTCTCCGGTGCCTGTTGAATTGCATCCACCAAGGCACCTTCACTGTTTGACTGAAAAAAACCAAGCACAGCTTCAAACTCTGCACCCAATGCCTCTAAAGCCCCATTGATATCCTCAAGGGAAAGGGTGCCATATATTTCAGGCTCCCGCTTACCCAACAGGTTCAGGTTCGGACCATGCAGCACCAGAATCCGCATGGCTAGCCCACTGCCTCAACCAGTTCCAGGGCCTTGGCACGCAGCAGATAGCGCGCCTTGCCAAGATTACCCTCCTTGGCAAGCACAAAGGCAGCAAAAAACTCATCGTTCAGGACCCGAATAATCATACGTGAGTTGGCAGTAGTAATGGTAATTTCTTCCATCTCACCTGCCCCTACCACTTCGATCGTACGCCGGATTTCCTTGATAACCGTGCCGTATTCAACCGCCATGGTCTGGACATCAAAACCGGCATCCCCCCGTTGCACCTCATCAATGGCGATACAATCGTACCCCATCAGCATAACGGCAAACGCACCTTCAACCTGTTCCAGCATCGAGGTTAACTGATCTCTTAGCGACATACCCGTAACCTCCTGATATTCTCAAGCCACCCTTCCAACACTGTTACTGCAGCCTGCTGGTCAGCAACACCTTCCACTGGCAGATTTAACGGTGCAGAAGACAGTTCCGCTGCGACTGCAGCTGCATGGCCTGACTCGGCAACCACTTCAGCCTGTTCCAACGTTGCAAGGCGGCTGACCGCCTCCTGATTTTGGGGATCTGCGGAAACAATCCTGCGATAAATTTCAATCGCCTTCTCAGGAAAGCCCTGAGAAACATATAACTCTGCCAGGGTTGAGGTGGTTAGTGGATCGTGCTCAACCACCGCCTCAGCAGCAGTCTCAACCGTTGCCGCAAGCTGCTGTTCAGGAACTGACCAGACAGCTTCAAGTGCTGTTGGAGATGGTGCCACCTCAGGTGCAACAGCATTGATACCGGACCAGGGGTCTTCAACGGTACGGGGCACCGGCTTGATCCGCTCAACCAGCTCGCCAACATCCTCCGGCTCCTCATAAATATCGGCCTCGGTCAGCTCAATCAATTCAAGGTCATCATCATCCGAAACGGCAGAGAGCCTTTGCTGCAGTGATTCCAGCTCAATCCGGGCCGACATATCATCCGGGTTAAAATCAAGCAGAGTCTGAAGTGCCTGAAGCGCAGCCTGATCATTGCCCGACTCTTTATAGAGACGTGCCAACAGACGCTGCGCCTCGGCATGGCCAGGAACAGCCGTTGCCACTGTCTCAAGGGCACGTCGACACTCATCGACCAGCCCTTTCTGGTGACAGACCCTGGCCAGTGCCATCTGCCCGTCTGCATAGCCAGGATGTTTGCTAACCCCGGTCCGTGAAACGGCCAAGGCATCATCCAGCAGACCAGCCTGCAGATAGACCTCCGCAAGGGGGGCAAAACAGTATGAGGAGGGATCGCTCTTCAAGCGTTCCTCATACATCTTGATTTCACTCCAGAAGGACTCCGTTGACGACTGCATAGGCGCCTTTACCTCCCTGAGCAACAGGCTTCGGCCAACTGGGCCGGGGTAAACTGATGAAATGCGTAGGAGCCGATACCTTGGTTACAAATAAACTGCAGGGTACCGGAGCGGTTTTTCTTATCTTTAGCAAGGGATCTGACCAGATCTTCTACAGACACGACAGGGGCTTCAGTCGGCAACCCCAACAACTGAATCAACGTAGTAATTCGCTCTACATCACTGGTGGTACAGTAGCCTTCACGCTGCGACAGCACTGCTGCCTGAATCATGCCGATAGCAACTGCCTCACCATGTACCAGATCACGGTAACCGGACAGGGTTTCAAAGGCATGCCCCAGGGTATGGCCATAGTTGAGCACTGCCCGCAGGCCGCCTTCGCGCTCATCCTGTTCCACCACCCAGGCCTTGATCTCGCAGCAACGTGCAATTACCCGCCCCAGCAGTTGCGGATCACGCTTAAGCAAGCCATCAATCTTGGTTTCCAGCAGTGTAAACAGTTCGGCATCAAGCACGACCCCGTACTTGATCACTTCAGCCAGTCCAGCCCGATAGTGGCGATCTGACAGGGTCTTCAAGGTACTGACATCGGCCAGCACCAGATGGGGCTGATAAAAGGCACCGATCAGGTTCTTGCCCAGGGGATGGTCAATACCGGTCTTGCCGCCGACACTGCTGTCTACCTGCGCCAGCAACGTAGTCGGCACCTGCACAAACGGAATCCCGCGCAGAAAGGTGGCTGCTGCAAATCCGGCCAGATCACCAACCACCCCGCCACCAAGGGCGACAATGAATGAACGACGATCCAGGCCAGCCTCAATCAAACGATCGTACACACCATTCAGGGTTGCGCTGGTTTTATACTCTTCACCATCAGGAATTTCAATCGTCACCGGGGTAAAGCCGGCTTCCTGAAGCGAACTGACAACCTGATCAGCATACAATGGGGCAACCGTCGGATTACTCACCACCGCAGCAACACCTGCAAGCCCTACGGCCTTGCAGGCAGCTCCAATACCGGACAGCAGCCCTTCGCCGATGCCAATATCGTACGAGTGAGAATCAAGCTGGATCGTGATGGTTTTCACAGCACCCCTGGATGTTTTTCAGCGTAAAATGCAAGGATTAAAACGGCAACATCTTCCAATGTTTTCCCGGTGGTGTCAATTCTTATGTCGGCATCGGCATAAAACGGTTCACGTTCAGTCATAATCCGCTCGATTCTGACATCAAGTGCTTCGTCACCTTTCAGCAAAGGACGGTCGTTCGCCTGAGCCAGGCGACTGACCAGGACATCAACCGTTGCAACAAGGTTTACCACCAGACCGGCAGCATGCAGTAGCCTGCGGTTTGCCTCACGAATTACCACCCCACCACCGGTTGACAGCACCATCCCCTGCTTCCCAACCAGCGTTGAAAGCAATGCGGTCTCACGATCCCTGAAAGCAGCTTCTCCATCATCAGCAAAGATCTGGTTGATGCTTTTTCCTGCCTGCTCAACAATCAAGGCGTCAAGATCCTGAAACTGATACCCCAACCGCCGGGCCAGGAGCCTCCCCACGCTGGTCTTGCCGCTCCCCATTGGACCGGTCAGGATGATCGAATCAGGCATCAAAAATCCCGCAGACCAGCCAGATAACTGTCACGGTTGCGACGGATCTCATCCAGAGAATCGCCACCGAACTTCTCCAGCAGAGCCTGGGCCAACTCAATCGCCACCACCGCCTCAGCCACCACCAGGGCAGCCGGCACGGCACAGGTATCAGAACGTTCCACTGATGCCTCATAGGGTTGATGGGTAGCGATATCCACCGACTGCAGCGGGGTGTACAGGGTTGGAATCGGTTTCATGGCAGCCCGCAGCACCAGCGGTTCGCCATTGGTCATACCGCCCTCCAGACCGCCAGCATGGTTGCTGGGGCGCTGATACGGGATCAGCTCTCCCTGTTGCAGCCGGGCCGGATTCCAGGTGATCTCGTCATGCACTTTGGAACCGGGACGACGGGCAGCCTCAAAACCGAGCCCGATTTCCACCCCTTTAATGGCCTGAATGCTCATCAGCGCCATGGCCAGCCGGGCATCCAGCTTACGATCCCACTGCACATGGCTTCCCAGACCTGGCGGCAGCCCCAGCACCTGGACCTCTACCACACCGCCCAGGGTATCGCCAATCGCCTTGGTATGATCAATCAACCGCTTCATCTCCAGCTCTGCAGCCGAATCACAGCAGAACATCTCAGATGCGGCAGCCTGTTCCCACTGCTGCTGATACGGCTGTGAGGAAGGCTTTGCCACCACACCACCCACCTCAGCCACCACACCGCCAATCCTGATATCCAGCGCATGCAGCAGGCCACGGGCAACCGCGCCAACCGCCACACGGACGGCGGTCTCACGGGCACTGGAACGCTCAAGAATATTACGCACATCACGGTGGCCATACTTCATGGCACCGCACAGATCAGCATGACCAGGCCGGGGACGAGTGACGGCCTCAGCCATCCCCTCATGCTCAGCCAGGGGCGACATCTTCTCCAGCCAGTTTTCCCAGTCACGATTCTTGACCACCAGGGTCACCGGGGACCCCAGGGTCTTACCCCAACGGACACCGGACAGGATATCAGCCCGATCCCGTTCAATCTTCATCCGGTCACCACGACCATAGCCCTGCTGACGACGGGCAAGTTGCAGATCAAGCAGCTCAGGAGAGATCTCCAGGCCAGCGGGTAAACCTTCAATAATGGCAGTCAACTGGGGTCCGTGGGACTCACCAGCGGTAATATAGCGCATAGAAACCATCTCCTGCAGATTGATAATAGGCGGGAGATTAGCATCCAAGCGTCACAAGGGCAAGAAAAACCCCCCTGTAACTTGACAGCAAAGCAACCTCACCGTATAGTTCTGCCCATGACAGCCCTGACCCTGCCCATAGGAACCATTCAAGCAGCAGCAACAACCTACAGCCGTGAAATCATGGTTGAGTTGTTAAAAGGGCTGTCCGGTTCATCTTTCACCGGTTACCTTGGCATAAGCAATGGTGACCGTCTCTTTCTGCTGTTCATCTTTCAAGGCACTCCCTATTCCGCCGGACTTGCGGTTGGTGAAAAACCTACCCCGCTAACCATCACCAATTTCTGTGCCCAGGTGGCAACTATCCGGGACGGTTCAGGTACCATCTCCCTCCATGAAACTGACCCGGTACTGCTTAAATGCATGTTGGTCTTTATTCAGGATGAACCTGCTGCCAAAGGTCCGGTCAACCTGATCAATCTTGACGGCATGGTAAGCCAGATTAAGGCGAATGAAGCTGACGCCCTGGTGATTCTGGAAAAAGACGGCTGTTGCAACTTTTTCTTCTTCCTGGACGGAACCAAGACCGCTGCCTACTGGTCAGATGGTCTGTCGGAAGACCCGAATGGTCTGTCCGTAGATGAACAGATGTTGCTGTACGCCTATCAGGAAACTGCCACTCCGGTTAGCGCCACCATTTACCAGACCCTTAACACGATGAAATCAAAAGACTCTTCCAATATATCACTGGAGGGGATTGTACGGCTCTTCGCTGCGGTAGAAGATACAGAGCAGACCATCGCTCCCGGCAAACTGACCATACAGCACCATGATCAACTGCGGCTGAAGGTGCTTGAAGGGACCCAGGCTGGATCAGAATTGGGCGGTTCATTGCCCTGTGTTCTGGGTAGAAAAGATGCCGACATCGTCATCAACGATCCAATGGTCTCCAAGCGCCACGCTGCCATCCAGATCATCAACGGCAAGCTGCTATTGGTTGACCTGCACAGCACCAACGGCACCACCCTCAACAATGAACCGGTCACCCAACGGGAACTGAAGCAGGGGGACCGGATCGGTATCGGTCAGACCGTGTTACTGATAAAGGCTGTTACCCCTTAAACAGCCGTTTCATCCCGGCCAGCAGTCCTTTTCCCTCCACCGCCGACAGCAGAATCACTGAGATATTATCACGCCCTCCCCGTCCATTAGCGCAGGCCACCAGCTCTCGGCAGGCAGCTTCAGGATTTTTTGCCACGCCGATCAGGGCAGCAATTTCTTCATCCGCCACCATGCCGAACAGACCATCGGAACAGAGCAGCAGGCAGTCTCCTGATTGTAGTTCCAGTTCATCCAGATCAACCAGCACATCTTCTTCCTGGCCTATGGCTCTGGTCAGAACGTTACGCCCCTTGGCAGACAATGCCTCATCACGGCTCATCAAGCCGGCCCGCACCTGTTCCTCAATCCAGGAATGGTCCTCGGTAATCTGCTTAAATCTACCCTGACGTAAGAGATAGGCCCGACTGTCCCCCACATGGGCGATGGCCACCCTGTTGCCTGCAACGGTTAGGGCCACAATGGTGGTACCCATGCCACGCCATTCCGGCTTGGAAAATGCCGCCTCAAACACCGCTCGATTGGCAAAACGGACCGCAGAGCCCAGCAGATTAGCTGCCTCAGAATGGGCTGCACCAGCCTCACCCACCAACGGTGCATGCCCTTTGGCTGCCATCTGCAGGTAATCCCGCATGGTATCCAGACAGATCCGGCTGGCAAATTCGCCCCCCTTATGGCCACCCATTCCATCTGCCACAGCGTACAGATGCAGGGCAGGTTCCAGCAGGATTGCATCCTCATTATGGGGGCGCACCTGGCCCACATCGGTCTGTCCAAAGGCGGTTAGTTCCATAGGATTCCTTGTTCATAGGAGCTTGCAATTTAGGTAACGATAAAAGTGGTAATAAACACAACAAACGGCACATCACACTGTTTTCTCTTGTGCCTGGTACGGGTTAATAATTAGCACCCCAAGCGGCTGGAAGTGCTTTTCATTACGGGTTACGACCGTCAAACCATGCTGCAATGCCGTTGCTGCAATTACAAGGTCAGCTCCATCATGGCCCACCGCTGCTGAAAGCTCACCCCAACGCCGCGCAACATCTGAGGTTACCGGCAAAATGCGGTCGCCGTAATTTCGTAACAACATCTCCAGCCATTGTTGCAGACGTCTGGCAAAAACAGCATCTTTGCGACGTTGTCCAGCTATTCCCCGCTGTATTTCACTAATGGTGACCACACTTAAAAAGAGACTTTTTTCCGACGTAGCACCCAGCCACGAAATAACATTTGGATCAGGAATCTGCTTACGAAGCTCTGATATCACCATTGTATCCAGCAGCCACATTAGAACTCAACCTCGCGGGATTGAAAGGGAAGCCGCTCAAATTCACCATCATCTTTTGGAAGGGCAAGCAAGTGTTCCACAAAACTTGGACGTACCGTGGCTTGCTGTTCCTCAAGCCGCCGATACTCGTCAGCCGCAATAATAACAACCACTTCCCTACCATGCCGGGTAATATGTTGCGGACTTCCATGTAGTGCTGCGTCAACAACCTTACTAAATTGATTTTTTGCGTCCTGAAGACGCCACGATAACGTTGGCATAAGCTCTCCATTTCTAGCCAGATTATATAGCCAGAATATCCGCTTCAGAACACAAATGTCAACTATTCAACTTTGCCAGACACATCTTGACATGCTCCACCACTTCCCGCGCATTCTGGTAGCGCTTGGTCAGATCTTTGGTAATCAGCCGATGGGCGATATAGGCGCAGCACTGTGGAATATTCGGATCTATCTGGGTGATCAGCACCGGCGGTTTGTTGGCAATGGCGTACATCAAGGCCGCAATGCTCTCGCCGGAAAACGGTTTCTGACCGCAGAGCAGTTCATACATGGATGCCCCCAGCGAAAACAGGTCAGACCTGCCATCCACCTTCTGGCCAGCCACCTGTTCCGGCGACATGTAGCTGGGGGTACCCAGCACGGTGCCGGTCTGGGTGGCGGATGAGGTGGTAATACGGGCGATACCAAAGTCAGCTATTTTGACCGTACCATCCTTCAGCAGCATGATGTTGGCCGGCTTGATGTCGCGGTGGATGATCCCCTTTTCATGGGCAAATGCCAGACCTTCTGCCACGCTGCCGATGATCTTCAGCAGGTCTTTGACCGGCAGCAGTTTTTCCTTTTTGATGTAGGGAGTCAGGTCAGAACCATCCAGCAGTTCCATGGCAACATAGGCCAGATCCTCTTCCTCACCAACATCATAAATTGTCACAATATTGGGATGATTGATGGTACCGGCAGCCTCGGCCTCACGGAAGAAGCGCTTCTTGGTATCATCCAGCAGATCAGGATCAACCTCTTCAAACCGCACGGTCTTGATCGCCACCAGCCGGTTGATCTTGGGGTCTTTACCCAGGTAGACCACCCCCATAGCGCCCCGACCAAGCTCCTTCTGAATCTCATAACGACCGATGGTGGGGGCAGTAACTGTCCCGCCAGGGCCAGCTATAATGGTGCCTTCACGACGCCCGCTGTTGCCAAAGATCATGGTCTCGCCAGCCACCTTCATGGTGGCGATCCGCTCCTTGATATCTTTGTAGTCTCCGGCGGTCAGGATATGCTCATACACCGCGCCGGACTTGTTGAACATCCGCTTGCGTTCAAAATCCAGGGCAAGATTGTACAGCAGATCCTTAATGGTATCGTCCTCAATCGGGCATTTGCGGAACTTCTCAAAGGCCAGGTCCAGCAACCCCTGCCCTTGGAAAGAAAGACCAAGCATCTTGTTGGTCTCGATGCTGTCACTCTCCACCAGCTCATTACGCTGCTCGGTCATCCGGTAGCGCATGGAGACCAGGGCAGTATAGCCGATGGCCATAAGCAGGGTCGGCCCCACCATACCCAACCAGACCCCCTGCCCAGCGAACAACCAGACTGCAACACCATTCCAGATCAGCAGCAGACCTGCGGCAATAGCGGCACTTAAACCGGCCTTCAGGCGTGGCATGGCCAGAGCCAAAAACAGACCAAACAACAGCATGACTCCCAACTCGGCCCAGCGAGCCCAGTCTGGGCGGGAGATCAGATTGTTGTTCAGCAGGTTTTCAATGACGGTGGCCATCACCTCAATACCGGGATAGGTTGATTGAAATGGCGTCACCGCAAACCCGGCAATGCCGGTGGCCACCGGCCCGATCAGGACAATCTTGCCTTTAAAGACCTCCGGCTTGACACTGCCCGAAGCCACATCAAAGAATGAATAGGTGGGAAAACTGCCAAAACCGCCGTTGTAACTGATCAGCATCTGCCCCCGCGGGTCAACCGGAACTGAAAGCCGTCCGGCAGACAACCGGCCGCCGGAGATCTGCAGATCCTTGGGGGCTATCCGCAGGTAGGTCAGTGCTGACTGCAGGGCAAAGGAGGGAAACAGACGACCGCGGTAATAAACCACCAGCGACTCGCGCCGCACTGTGCCATCGCTATCCGGCAGGATATTAATATGCCCCAGCGACAGAGCCTTATCGGCAAAGGCAGGAATCGGCGCAGCCACCTCACGGGCCTGCTGCAGACCAGCCGGGCTGGCCTGCTCCTTAGCGGCTTTTTTAAGATACTCTGGCAGATTGGGATCAGGGTTGCCAGCCTGTTCCCCCAGGGTAAAGAACAGCGGCAGCAGCACCTTATTGGTACTGGCCAGCGATGCGGCCAGCAGGGCATCATTATCCAGTTTTTTCTCAGACTGGCTGATCGCCTCCAGCACTGCCGGGCTGCCACCCAGTTTGACAACGGATTCACGTAACGCCTTGATCTCTTCCAGACCAGAGTTTTTATCTGCCTCGGTGTAGAGGATATTGGTACCGATCAGGGCCGGATCATAGGAGGCGATCTGGGCGGTCAGCTCTGCCATGTAGCCCCGTGGCCAGGGCCAGCGTCCCAGCCGTTCAATGCTGGCATCATCAATGGCCACCACCACAATCGGTGCAACCGGTTTCTTGGCCCGCAACCTGGCCCGCAGATCGTAGCTCTTGTATTCCAGCAATTGCAGCGGATACCACTGCACCAGAACCGACAGCATCAACACCAGCGTGATAGTACCGGTCACCAACAGGTGAGCATGTTTTATCTTAGGAATCTTCATAGCCACCCCAAACAGAGACATTTCATAAAATCAGCCTGAAACACTAATCCCACAGGCTTGCGGGTAGATCCGCGCCTGAAGCCAGGACTGCTGCCAGTCCCGGATCGGCAAGAAAGGCAACCACACCATTACTCAGCTCAATACTGCGACCCATCATCGGCTGCTGCTTCATCGCCCGGGCCAAGGTACAGAAGGCCGTATCCATGATCGTTTTACGGGTAGTATCCATTTGAACGGCTTGGACAGCTTCAGTCTGATCCGGATTCAATGTCTCAAGACAAGCCTCTTTATCCAGCGACGTCACTGACCGACAGACCAAAGGACGCACCGGATAGATGCTGCATCCCCCCCGCGCATCAATAAAGGGACAAAGGATCTGTTTGTGTATCCGCTCACTGTCTTCCATCCAACGCACACGCAGGGCATGGCTCTGCAGGCGTTTAAGCTGGGCATCACACGCTGCAGCGACACAATGCATGGAAAGCCAGCCTGCAATGGCAACCGCTTCAGGCAACAGCACCGATACATTCAGGACACAACAGTGGGAACAACCCAGCTTACAGGCCACCGGCCTGTGTCCGGCCAGATTTTCAGCCAGATCAGTAAAAGCCGACATGGTGGCGGCAAAGCCAGAGGTATCATGTACCGTTGCCAACAGATCAACTGCCAGCCGATACAGCCGACTCTCAACCTGGTGCAGCTGTATCGTTGAGTCAGCCATACTTCACCCCGCCTTGGCATTCAGCATCTGCTTTACTCTAACCTAAAATCAGCAATCTGCAAGGCTGGCCCTACTCTTTTACCGGCACCGCCGGTGGCATCATCTGTACTGATCGAATCCACGGTTCATACCGCTTTCCCACAGCAAGATCAACCTGATAGCGAAGCGGCTGCTTCTTTATGGAATCCGCTGGCGTATACGGCCATCCATACTCATCACGATACGGCGCAATCCTTCCAGTGCCGCTGGTTAGCCGCCGCAACTCCATCCCAAGGTCATGGGGAAGATGAATCCGGGACACCAGAATACGTTCAACATAACCGGTAAGCCGCTGTTTTTGCTTTAACCGTTGCTGATCAGAAGTAGCATGTTTAACCTGCAACTTCACCAATGCAGGCAAAATCAGATAGCGATCGGTACCAGGATAGCGTTGTCGCAACTGACGCGGGTCTTTGCCCAGATCCACCAAAAACAGGCGAGACTCCTCCACAAGTTGCCTTTTTATCTGCTTTAACTCCCATTCACGGTTTTTCTTTTCACTCTCGCTGCCACCGGTTGCGGTTTCCAGCTCCCGGTACCGGGCAAGCTGCTTTTCTTTCCAACGCTGATGGAGACTGCCATCAAACTCAAGCACCAGATAGGCACGACGCGGCAGTTGCTTGTGGTAATACCGCTCAGCAGCCGGGCTGTCTGGAACACGTGAGCAATCAAAGCCCACTGCCTCAAGATGCTTCTGATCAAACCAGTCCTGAACAGCATCACCCTGATGACGCCAAATTAGGTGCAGCGACAACCCGCTGTTCTCTGTGCCACCGCCAGACAACCGCAATTCCCGCTCAGACAACAGCATCCGGGCCTCGGGCTGACCTGAGCGGTTCCAGGCAACGCCACCCAGGATCACAAGATTTACCACCACCACCAGACCAGTTGCCAGCCAGATGCCGTAGCGCCTCATGGTGTCACCTCCCGCACCAGACCGCGCATCCGCTTCAACAGCAGTAACAGACCAATGGCTATCCCCCCCAGCACCAGGAAGAAGAGATACTTGGGCATCCAACGCCACCACCAGTCAAAAAACTTGGTGTAGAGGTTCAGCACAAAAAAGGTGCTGCCCAGGTTTACCATGTGAGAAAAGCCACCACGAATGCCAAACCAGATCACCCCTGCAGCCACAAAAAAACTGGCCACCTGATACCCATGTTCAATCTGTTTGGGCAGAAAGGTAAGGTAACTGCCTGCCCCCCAGTGGGACAGAATCAACAACGACAGCAACACCACCAACAGGCCATACAGGCGGTAGACCCCGGCAAAATAGCGATGCAGACTGCCCGGCAACCAAGCTGCAGCAAAGAGTATCAGACCAGCAATCATGATGTTCTCCGGCCGCTCGCCAAAGGAAAGCCAGTAGATACCACTCCAAGTACCCACCGTGGCAGCCAGATACCCCATCAGGCTGGTAAGCCCGGCCACCAGCACCAGTTTCAGGTGATAGGTGTAGGCCAGGATCAGAGCCAGCGCCCCCCAGACAAGAAAGGCGTTCTGTGAAGGGGTAATGGTAAAGATCTGCCCAAACATAGACAGGTTCAACACAAAGGCGGCAAAGACCACCAGACTGATCAGCGAGGCAAAGTACAGGGTCCGTTCACGCCGGGCCGCAAACTCAACCCCAGCCAGGATCAGCAGCGGCGCACCGGAAAGAATCCCTACCTGCAGGCCGGTACCCAGGTTGCCCCAGAAGCGATAGAAAAAGAAAAACACCGCCGCAGAAAGCGCCAGTGCCCCAAGAAAGGAAACAATCCGCATTCCCAGCGACATCTGCCGGGCAGCACCGCTGGTATCCACATCAAACTGCAGCTGAAGGCCCGCCAGCAGCTCAGTATGATAGGCGGCAACACTCCCCTTTTGTTCATCTGACAACGTCAGCGCACCAGCCGCCTCAAGCGCTGAAAGTTCCTGCCGGAACGAGGCTATCCGATCAGTACGCCGCTGGGCATCATCCCTGCCGATTGCGGCATCCACCGCAGCATATCCGCCAGTCTGTTGCTGACGATCTGGTAACGCCTCCATCATACCCCCTTTAGCATCCATCAGATCAGCGCAAACCTATCCGGGCCAGCAGAATTCCCAGATATTTGTTTAATGGATTATTACGACGCAACCAACGAATAGGAGATGGCTTGCGGGTGCCCAACTCCTGCAGCAGCTTCAAAATGGAAGAACTTTCGCCACAGGCAAACCCCTGCCGCAGCGCCTGCACCGCCTCAGCCTTCTGGCCCGCCATCAGCAACAGCCTGCCGTAAAAGTAGTAATACTCCGCATTGTCAGGATACTGTTCCAGTGCAGCCCGGCACAGCTCCAGGCCACGGGCAACCTGCCCCCGTTCCTTGGCAATGCAATACCCCAGCATGGCATGCCACTGCGGATTATCCTGATGCCGCAAGGCAGACTCAAGCAGCAACAGCGCTGCCATGACATTACCGGAATCAAGAGCCTTGCGGGCCCTCTGGTATTCCTTCTCAGCCGATTCCATCAGTACCTGTTCCATCGCTTCAGCCCTCCCCTACCCCAGATACAGCTCATCCAGCGACAGACTATACCCTGGCAAGAAGTGATCCAGGAAATAGATCACCTCAGGCAAGGGACTCTTACGCAGGCTTTCCAGATGCTCTGCCCCTGCCCGCTTAAACTCCAGATTACCGGACTTTTCCTCTTCCAGGCACTTGATCAGGGCTGCAATCCTGTCAGCAGCCTTAATAAGCGGCTGATAGTCAGCATCCTGTTCCTCAAAGAAGAACAGCGGCTCGTAGACCAGTGACAGCTCCGGCGGCAGCATGGCCAGCAGTTTCCTGCGGGCGCGATCCTCAAGCTGATGGAAGGATTTTTTGAAGTTGGGATTAAAATGCTTCACCGGAGTGGGCATATCGCCGGTAAAGATCTCGCTGGCATCATGGAAGATACCGTACATGGCGGCCTGGTTCGGGTCCAGGGTACCACCGTAAAAGGTATTGCGGATCACTACCAGGGCATGGGCCAGCATGGCCACATCAAGGGAATGCTCTTTGATATTCTCCGGCTGGGTATTGCGCATCAGGCCCCAGCGGTTGATATACTGCATCCGGGCCAGAAAGGCGAAAAAGTCGTGGCGATCAGCTGGTGCGGTTGGTTTCATGGTGTCTGCTTTCATACATTACATGCGATATTGAGGACGGTGGGCCGGCTTCCCTGCTCCACACGATGCTTGCTGCTACTCCTTGCAGGGCAGGATAACGTCAATATGATGAAGAGCCGTGGGATGTCTACTGTAAAATTCCCTTTCGGGGATGAATAGGCTGTCGAACTGCACCTAAGGGTTACAAAATAATGTGGTGGCTCTTGATTCTTGACGCTTCGTTATGATCAACACCTGTTTCGCGGGCGAATTCCATCCAGTTAGAAACCGCCTCACCTACTTTATGGATTACCTTTTTGGCAGTCCCAATACCAAATCTGTTGGCAACGGCAAGCAAGTCCTCTCGGGTGATCCCCTTGAATTTACCGTTCACGGACATCAGATGCTGATCTGTCCACTCGCTTGCAGGGCTGTAGGCATGTGTAACGTCATAAGCCGGGGCAAGTTGCCATGATCCGAACTCTGCCATAATGAAGGAATGGTTTTTGGTGTGATCATCACAGTTGGCAGCCATGACATTGAACGTCATACGACGGAATGCTTCCTCCATAGCCAGGTATCCAAGTCCCAGCTTGCTGATCACCATAAAATACTGAGCATAATCATGTGTTGCCTTCTGTTTGTAGTCGAGATGGGCCATAGCGCAGAGGGTAGTCATGTGGATCTTCCTGTTGCCGTCGCGGTCGAAGCGTTTGGTCATGAAGTGCGCCCGACCATTCTCCTCAATAAGCCTGCACGGTGACATGGTGATCCCTGCGTTTGTGGCCATACGATAATAGGCCATCTCGATCCGGCCATAGTCCTGTGAACTGCCCAGCGCGAGATCTGTGCCCACACCATCGAATTTAAGCAGCCAGTGTTCAAAGCCCGGTGCAACGTCAAACTGGCCAGCGCGAATTTCGTTGGTATCCGGATTCCATGCTATTGCGGCCTTGGCGCGAGCACCTCCGGCTGATGTCCCTACCTGGATGATTTGGTTAAGAGCAGCTTCTGCCATGGCATCAGTTTGAAAATCACCGGATACAGATTGCCGGGCCACTTCAACAAGTTTAGACAGATCAATGGCCGTGCGACTGGAAGTCACTCTCGTTCTGGACGGTTTGAATTCCAGAGCGCCCATACTCCTTTTGCCCATATAGCCCAGACGGTCAAGGGCCGTGATTGAGTCCTTACTGACACCTTTTTGCGCCATCCAGGCATCGACCAGACTGTTGCCGAAATCATCCGGCAACGCATCCGACAGTAACGCAGGCAGACGTTTATAGGTAAGTTCCGGCAGAAACGGGAACACATAGGGCTCAAAACTAAGTGGCATCATAATCGGCGCCAGTTCAATGCCAAGCTTCACGAAATGCGGATAGTACGCAAAAACATAATAACCACTGCTCGGGTCAAGAACGACCGCCCCTACCCGCTTACCCCATATTTCAACTTCTATTTTATCAATCGGTATGTAAGCGGCCATGGCCACCTCTATTCAGAATGATCCGGCAACAGCAGTTCGTTCTTCGGTTTCAGCTTACGGGTTCTCGGCTTAAATACTTTTTGTCGTGGGGATTTCTGCGGAATCATTTGCAGGGGGTTTACCGTGACTTTTGGCGCAAGTGTTTCCAGCCATTCTACCCGATTCAAGACCCGCAAAATTTTGATCAGGGATTTGGTCGTAGACGTTTTTCCGGATTCGATTCGCTTTACAACATTCAGGGCGACTCCGGCTTGTTCAGAAAGAGCTTGCTGATCCATATTACGAAGGATTCTGAGATTGCGAATTTGCTGCCCCAAAACCTCTTCCCATTCTTCGGGCGTCCTGTAATTAACCATAATAGCCCCTATATGATCTAATATAGAAAAACATACTTAATATAGCCTATATATAATCTACATTACTTAACTTACCATACAAAGTCCAGAAAGAATGCAACAAAACCAACATAACAGACCATATATAGTCTATTTTAATCTTTTTTATGTATTTTATACCATATAAGAGCCATTAAAACCAAATGCAAATTCCATCCAAATCATCAAGGTCTTGATGCGGGTTGAGTAGCGGCCAACGGCGTACCCCCATGACCCGCCCGCCCAGGTTTTTCAGGCGGTCGGCGTCCATGGGGCTTGTTGGGATATTTTGCAGTTTGTTCACTATTTCAAATTTGGAGACGCGGCCCCTCAGCCTCCCCGCTGATAATACGGGGAGTGTCTCCAGTTCCCCCATGGATGTCCCTATTTATTCTTAACGGCCATGACACTTTTTGTATTTTGCACCACTACCGCAGGGACACGGATCATTCCGCCCCGGCTTTTTCGTATTCCCTAGGGGCATGACGTTTTTCGGCTGGTTTAGATTCACCGCCCGAGTTGGTTGAGCCATTCGCGCGGCATCTTCGTAAATGTAGGCGTTTTCTTCCGTTCGTACCGCCGGTATGCGGACCACGAAAGATTGCGCCCGATGGTAGGTTCCATTGGGACTAACCTCCGCCACGACGCCAATGACGTTAGAGGCTTTGACGGCTAATGCAGCTGCGCTGGCCTTGTCATTCACCTTGGTCCAGTCAATTTGGTAGTCGTGATGTTGAAGCCAAACGAAAAGCGGCTTACCGTCCCCGGATAGAGTAAAGTAACGGGCGGGATTCTGGTTCAGGGTTTGGCGAAGATCGGACAGGATCTTGGCCAGATTTTTCCGCCCTTCCTCTCCTAAATCACGGATATGGCTCTCCACTGAAAGCCACCCTCGAGCTCGGGTGGCGTCAAGTACTTCAAGCAGCTTCAGCACCTCTTCCGGGAAGTCCTGCGTCGGAAATGGCCTATTTTCCCAGTCTTCCCCCTCGAAGCTCCTGTCGACGATGTCGCACATGCCATCCCAGATGAGCATATTCGCTTTGCCATCCTTCAACTGATCGGCAATTTCCTGATCGAAGCGGTTCTTTTTCAGGTACGCCCCCAGATGGTCGAACTCATCGAAGAGATGAGCCTGGCGCATTCCTGCCACGGCTTGCCGAACCTCCATGTAGTGAGCAAACGAGCCGGGTGTGGGCAGGAACCGCTTGAGTACGAACAGGTCATCAATGGACAGCGAAACGAAGGCATGCTTGCCAAGGAGCGGCTCAACCTGCGGCAGTACCTTGCAGTATGCCGAAAAGGGCGAGAATGACTCGACTGTCAGTCCAATCGGCACCATCACACGGTAGTCAGAGCGGCGGACACGGCCGCATTCTTCATACTTGCCGTCGATGAGGCGGTAGAGCGGCACTTCGTCCGCAGAATTCAGGTAGCTAAAAAAGCGCTCGCACTGCTTGTACGCCTTGAGTACCAAGTCTTGCACGGACTGGGCGTGGCGGCCGAAATCAAGCGCTGGCGACGCAATGGTAGCAGCGGCTCCTGCCTTGGCTTCAACCAGGAACAGTATGTCATCGATCAGGATAAGGGTGTCGTTCTCGGACCACTGCTTGCTTGCAGGATCCTTGTAGTAGACCTCCTGGAAAACTGTGGCGCCAGGAAGTTGGTCGGCTAGAATGTCGGCGAAGGCGGCTTCACTCATCGCCTTCTGCCGATTCTCAAAGGTCTTCTTGTACTCCTGCTTTCTCTGAAGAAGGTTGTAGAGAAGCGCACGATACCCCGCGTCGCGGGTGAAGCACGGGTCGATAGCGTAGTAGTCCGATCCAACCTGAATTAAGGGTTTCTTCCGGGCAGGTAGTGTCCGGTAGGGCGTCCCCGCAAAATCACCCGCAGCGAAAAACTCGGTTTCTTCTCCGCGACAGTACGCTAAGTCAGCCAGCAGCTTCGGCGGTAGCTTCGTGTGACAGCTCACGTTGGCGATACCGCCACGAAACATGTCATTAATCGCTTGCACTGCAGCTTGCGACTGTTCTGCATTGGCCGCAGCCCACGCCTCTATGACGCCTTCCAGAGGCTTATCCTGTGCTGCAGCAAAGGCCTGTGCTTCCTCAAACTGCTTACTCATTTCCATGATCGCGTCGGCATACCCAGAACGTGTGGAGTTAGCCATTGCCTGGAAGCCTTCCGCGATATCGGCGGCTCCGACGCCGTACACCTCTATAAGGACATCATTGTGAGGAGCCAGAACGTAGCGGTAGAACTCTTCTTCCAAAACTTGGTAGCGATTTCCGCGCAGCATGACCCAGGTAGATTTGGCGCGGAATTCAATGTCGGCCGTGTCGGGACCGAATACGCCGTCCTTGGTATCGGCGGACGTGGCCATGGCGAAAAACATGGCCAACTCTCGCAGTTTTCTGCCAAGTTCAAACAGCTCGGTGCACTGAGCTTCGTCGAATGCCATTTCCGGAGGAGCAGCATCTGACGCAAGAACCGCGTGTACGTACTCCAACAGGAACTGGTTCTCGTTGATCAGATCATCCGGGCCGTCCTCTTCGCGTTTCTCCTCGGTGGCGCTTTGGTCTGCCATCGCGTTCATCATGTACTGGGCATAGATGTAGCCGAGCAGATCATGCGGAGGCATGGTGACAATTAGCTCGCGCATTCGAGCTGCAATCGCTTCCATTTCTTTCAACATGGAAGCCGCAGTTTCTTTTCTTTTTATATCGTCCATAACCAACATATCCCCGATATTTCTGGGAGGAATTCGGGACACCCCTCGGTTTTTCACATGCCGATTCAATAAATACGGGGAGTACCCCTAGTTTTTCAAAAAATATATTCTCTTAGCATTCAACGGGATGCCCGGTTGACCCGCGCCGGGGCGATTCTCAGCCCCGGTCGGTGTCTAACCGGCTGGTTGGGACGGATTTGATTTCCTGCTCTCGTCGGAGTTTGATGGACGCAAGTCATATGGGACCCCCCCATTCTGACCAAAAGCTCCGCCGTAGCACTTTTCAAAATTAAACCTAATGTTTTTTTGTTCTTTATACTGTAAGAACATTTCATCACTAGCTATTGCAGCACTACTGCCAGCCAACGAATAGCCATTTTCTGTAGGCTCAATAGGTAGGTGCTCAAGCATTGCGTACTCGATGAGAAGGTTTTTGAATTGGCCTCTGTCACAAACTCCATCAAGACAATTAATAAATAGCAATGCTAATTCCTTAGCAGATAGTTGTGCCCGCAAAATGCCGGCGAACTTTCGCTTGTCAAGTTCTGTTGCCTTGTCTTTGTCGTAGTTGTCTATTAATTTTAAGGCTTGATACAAATTTCTGAAATAGTGACCAAGAATATGATTACTCTTATCTTGAATTTTCTTGTATCTCGCTAGAACTTCGTCTGGTGAGGATGTACCTGATGTTATGAAAGTAAATATTTCGTCAAAAGCCCCACGGCCTTCAACAATCGTTTTCTTTTTAATCATCGAAGCATTAAATATTTCAGCCAATGATGTCGCTGCACCAGTTTTTTCATTTAATTCTTCTATGTCAACTTTGATGTTATCTACAATCTTGTGGTGGAGATCAAGGATATTGAAAAATGTGGTTTCTACTGCTTGTCGATTTAACGCTTCTGATGTTTTTTCATATTCTACTCTTGCAAACTTTAACTCCTGTCTTTGAATTACAATCGTAGCTATTAGTCCAAAGAAGGTCAGGAATGTAAGGACAGGGTTTAGTACGCCACCAAAGAAATCACCAAATACACCGATATAATCTTTTTTTCCTATATAAAGTAAAAACAGGTCGAGGGCCAGAAGACATATAGCCGCAACCGCTGAGAAAACTAATAATTTGTATAAGAGGTTGGTTAATGCGGACTCACCAGCTTCTTCGTGAAATAGTTCATCAAATTGAGGATACTTACTATCAATCCATTTGCCAAACTTCTTGAAGAACACAATCAACTCCTTTTTGTTGCAACGGCTTGGGAGAACAACGGCGTTTTTTGGCCGCTGCTTCTGCCTTGTTGGAACCTCACATTTTTTCCGCTTTCATATATATTAAATTCGGGATCAGCGAGTTTTTTGTTTTATTTACGAGTACTTGATCTAATACTGCTGATATCTGAGTTGTTTAAAATCGTTGTTTCATTTCCTGCAAAATATGCTACTTGATTCTGGCTTGAGGTGATTATATAGCCATCTGTACTCTTGTTGCCCGCTTTCAAAAGTATTGTTGACTTAAATAATTTGTCTGATGCGGCATTTTCTTTAAATCTTAAAGCCGCTTCTTTTCCGGATTTATCTGATGCTATTAAAGCAAATAGAATACCTATGAATAAAACAAGAAGTGCTGTTGCTAGTATTAGCATCCGATACGAAAAACCAGAAAATTTATTGATGTCATATATGCCTTCATTGATATTTGATTCTGATTTGTCTGACGTAAAGTTACTTGGAGTAACTTGTCTAATTTTATTGACTCTATTTATGATAAACTCTCCAATTAATGCAGTAACTAGAACTAATTCAGCTGCTACGAAAAACCACACAACTGCTGATGCACCCATTGTTGATAATGACACAAAACCTTGAAATATAGTTTGGTCAATAGACAGCGGGAACAAAGAATCATTAATGCCAAATTCGCGGAGATAGCCTTGGTGAAAGGTAAGCCCTAGAGTGTACAGTGTTGCAGTAATCATGGAGATTATTACTGAAGCGTGTTTTAGCATTATAACTCCTTAGCAAAAATGCTCATGTATATTTGGCACTTTGTTACTCATTCTTCCCGTTCAGCTAGCGAGGCCACAAAAACTTCACCTCATTTTTTCCCTGCCACCACTCCAGCCGCGCCAAGTCACGATTTTCAACGGGGTGCCCCCATGACCCGACCGCCCAGAATTTTAGGGCGGTCGGCGTCCATGGGGCTTGTTGGAACATTATTCTTTACTTCTGTCCCGTATTAACCTTCGTCTACTAGAATTAGTCTCGGGTTCTCCCATATAGAGCGCCGAGGTTCACCCGTTGGCAGAAAGCCGAGATCTCGCCAGAATGGCTCAGATCTGCGAGGTGCGCATTCGACTGTAATAAACTCGGCCCCAGATGCAAACAAGCGTTTGATAGCGTCGAGAGCTAACAACTTTCCGATGCCTCGTCTGCGATGCTCCGGCTTGACTTCAAGTATGTCTATTGAAGCGCCAACGGACTTTCTATTGTGAACGACAAATCCGACCACCTCAGTACCGGCAACAGCACAAAAAACTTCGCCTTTTTGCAGAGAATCTCTAATAATCTCGTGATTGCAGTTGAAGCCTTCACCGCTCTCGCGCTCCTCTCGTTCAAGCCATGCTAGTATTTCAATAAGATGGATATCATTCGATTTGATAATGATCATTTTAAATGGTCCAACTCCTTATTGAGCGGTTCACGCGCACGTGCGCGTGAACCGCTCATCCCCCCAAATGGAACAGTTCTTCTACCCCTTTATCTCCGGCGCAGCACCCTGCTTCTTCAGCATGGCATTCAGATCAATCCCCGGCAGCAGTCGGGCCAGTTGCCCCATCAGGCCATCGCCAGCGGTGCCGCCGCCTGAAACAAGCACATCCGGCACAATCTTAATCTTGCCGTTTTCAATGGCGGTTGCAATCAGCTCCACAATCTTGATCTGCTTGATCGCCTCTTCGCCAATCGCCTCCTGCTGCTTGCTATAGGCCTGGGCAGTGGCTTCACCGATGGCGGCAATCTTGGAGGCCTCACCATCACCAATCGCCTTCAGCCGCTTGCCTTCACCGGTTCCTTCCAGTGCCTTGGCCTCTGCCGTACCTTCGGCCAGGGTAATCATCTCGGTCTTTTTCTGGGTTGCCACCTTTACGGCGATCTCTGAAGCAACCAGGGTGGGCTGCTGGTCGGCAGTGGCGCGCATCTTCTCCATCTCGGTCCGCTCTGCCTGGGACTTCTGCTCCATCTTGTACATTTCCTGCTGCTGCTCGGCAATGATCCGCTTGGTCTGGGTCTGCATCAGATCTTCCGGCAGTTTGATCTGGCAGATCAGCACGGATACGCATTCCACATGGTATTTTTCCAGATCAACACGGGCGCGGGTTTCAGCCTTGGTCTGTTCTTCAGAACGGCTCTGCAGGAAGTTCATGGCCGAGGCGGTGGAGGCCTGGTTTCTGAAGGATGAATCGATCATCGGGTGGATAACATGCTGGATCAGGTTGTCGATGGAGCCAACCTTGGCCACCATGTAAGGGGCCTGATCCGGGCGGACCCGGATAACCACCTTGACCGCAACCTGAATCGGGAAGCCATCCTTTGAGATAACTGTTAACTGGTCAAAGCGGGTATCTTCCTGATCATCCCAATCAATGGTGATGTTGGTGGTATCAATGATGTAGGCCATAAAGGCCCGCCGGTTCAGGTAATAGCGTCCGGGGCCGGCAACCTCTTCCTGAATGCCGCGGAATCCCTTGGGCACCACATACTTCTCTTTGCCTTCTTCAATAGAGGCACCGGCCTGCGTCGAACCAAGGCGTTTTTTCATCTCTTCCGTGGGGTCTTCCCCCACGTTGGAGACAATCACCCCCACCTGACCACGCTCAATCACCGCCACATCATCAATGGCCACACTGAACATAAACGGGTTGATATAGTAGGTACCGGGACGCAGCACATCAAGCTGCGGACCACGCTGGCCCTGCTTGGTCAAAAAGGCGGAACCATCCTGATAATCGTTATGCCCCACAACGGGGCAGGCAACATATTCCCGCTCCGGCAGCGGAATACCATCCAGGGCGGTTACCAGACCAATCTTATTGGCCTCTACAACGGCAGCCGGCGCAATCTGGATATTAAACAGGTTCAGGTTAATCCGGTAGGTACCAGGCAGCAGCACATCAATCTGCGGACCTTTCTGGCCACCGTTTTTCAGGAACGCCTCGCCGTTTTCATAGTTGGAATGTCCGGTCACGCTCTGCGCCAGCAGACGTCCCATCGGGATCGGGGCGCCGTCCTGAGCGGTCACCATCCCCACCTCGCCCTTGGCAATCACCACGGCAGCGGCCTTGGTAACTTTGAAGAGGTTGGGATGAATCCGGTAGACACCCGGCGGCAGGATCTCGGTCTGCGGCCCTTTCTGACCGCCGCTTGTGATGAAGTCCTGGCCGGATTGGAAGGCGTTGTGACCGGGCACCACGGTGGCAAAAATGTGCCCTGCCGGAATTGCCGCGCCGTCGGCAGACTCAACCAGACCGATCTCACCTTCACTGATCTTGGTGGCCATACTTTTGGTCACCTTGAACAGGTAGGGGTTGATCCGGTAGTTTCCGGGGGGGATGATCTCAATCTGCGGCCCTTTCTGGCCGCCGTTCTTGATAAAGGCATCACCGTTCTGGAATGATTCATGCCCTTCCACAGCCTGGGCAAAGATCTTGCCTTCCTGAATGGCAGCACCATCAACTGACTCCACAATGCCGATCTCGGAATCCTTGATCTCAGTGACATGCCCCTTGGTCAGTTTGAACAGATAGGGGTTAATCCGGTATTTACCCGGCGGCAGAATCTCAATCTGCGGACCCTTCTGACCACCGTTTCTGATAAAGGCCTCGCCATCCTGAAATGAGTTGTGGCCAGCCACCACCGCCGCAAAGATCCGGCCTGCCGGAATGGAAGAGCCATCCACCGATTCAATCAGGCCGATCTCGTTTTCCAGAATCTCGGTAAACATGCTCTTGGTGGCCAGATAGATAAACGGAATCAGAAAATGCAGACCTGGTCCCAGGGTCCGCGCCTGGATACCGACCTCATTCCCCAAGGCCACAACCCGCCCCTGGGGCATCTTGCTGCCAAACCAACGGCGCTCGATCAGAGCGATCTCATTTCCACCAACAATGACAACCGATTGATAAATAAGGATAACCACCGGGATCAACAGGATCAGGTAGCCACCATTTTGAAGGGCAACATCAAGCAACGGCATACAGACTCCTTTCAGGCACAACAGGGGGGGATGGAGTGTTTTGCACACAATCTGGCAGTATACCAGCAAATGGATCTTTTGCTATTTGGGAGGGTGATTTTTTAGGGATAGCAGGCCGATAGCACAGAAGCTGATCAAAAATGGTAACAGCAGCACGCGGATTAAGGGCTAAGGGACTCGGAATTTGCTGATGTACCAGTTTTTACGCTCAGATTTGGGTCAGATTTGTCATCCCTGATTGAGCAAAACCGCAGGCGTAGCCAAAGCTACGCAGAGGATTTTGTGATTGAAGGGATGGCAAAGATGGCCTGAAGATGAGATGTAAAACGGTATATTGGCAAGTTCCGAGTCCCTAACGTGCCATATCAATCAACAGTGCCAGATTAAGACCAATAACAATCAGGCCGGTAATCCAGAGTACGGCGGCGCCATAGGGCTTGTTGGCGTAGGTTCCCATTACTTTTTTTGACGAAGTCAGCAGAATCAGCGGGATGATGGTAAGCGGAAGTTGCAGGGAAAGGGCGATCTGGCTCCAAAGGATACCCTTGAACGGGTCTGACAACAGCATGATGGCGGCCAGTGCCCCCAACAGCGTGATACTTAGGCCGACACGGGAGTGAGGATCATTAATATCGAACGGCTCGCTGAAGATACCGGCAAAAACAGACCCCCCTGCCATGGCGGCGGTAACAGACGATGAAAGCCCGGCAAAGAGCAGACCCAGCGCAAATACCACCGCTGAAGCCTTGCCAAAGACCGGCGCCAGAGTCACGGTGACCTGGGGAAGTTCGTTGACCACAATGCCATTTTTATAGAATACGGCGGCAGCCATAATAATCATGGCGCTGTTGATGGCCCAGCCAGCCCCCATCCCGGTCAGTGTGTCCAGAAACTCATATTTCAGCTGTTTCCTGATCACATCATCGCCATGCTCGTTCCATTGACGGCTCTGGATCACCTCTGAATGCAGGAAAATATTATGGGGCATCACAACCGCGCCCAACACCCCCATGATGACCGGTAGCGCCCCGACAGGAAAGCTCGGTGTCACCCAGCCGGTAAAGGTCTGGACCCAGGATACGTCGGCCAGCCAGATTTCAAAGACAAAGGCCAGACCGATCAAGGAGACAAATCCCATAATCCATTTCTCAAGCCGTTGATAGTTTTTTGAGAAGAGCATCCAGGCCGAGAACAGCGCCGAGAACAGCGCGCCGACCATCAATGGCAGGCCGGTCAGCATATTGAGGCCGATGGCGGCTCCCAGCAGTTCTGCCAGCGCTGTGGCAACGCAGGCAACCATGGCACTTCCCAGCATTAAAACCCGTAGCCAGGGTTTAAAGAATTTTGAGGCTGCCTCAGAAAGACAAAGTCCGGTAACAATCCCCAGGTGGGCGGCATTATGCTGGACAACAATCAGGATAACGGTGGAAAGGGTCACCACCCAGAGCAGCTTGTAGCCAAATTGCGAACCTGCAGCCACGTTGGTGACCCAGTTGCCGGGATCAATAAAGCCGACCGTGACAAAAAAACCGGGGCCGATGTAGCGGAACAGCTCCAGTGAAGCCAGGCGTGAGGCATGCTTGCCGATGTGGGAAAGCCAATTCATGGCATTGACGCAGGCGGCGCTGCGATAAAAGCACCGGTTTGAGAATGTATATAGAATGAAAGTGCTACAAATCCGGCTAAAAGCACCCACGGAAGAAGCTTCAGGACACTATTGTCTTTGGTAAATCGTGAGAAGCTGACAGCAATTGAGGCAAAAGCAGCCCCCAGAACAATAAATGCAACACCTGCCAACCGTGCGGCTGTTCCATTAAGCGCTGTGGGGCCAAAGAAATACTGTCCTGGCTCTGGACCGCTTACCGGCTCTAAATGGCCTGATACAAGCGCACTCATGCCCCACCATAAAGGAAACAGCGAGAATGGAGAGACAATAAGTAGCAACAGGGTGGTATGCAGCCATGTTGGAAGCTTGTCATCAGATGGGAAAAGTGAATCACGCATCTTTGAACCTCCCCTACACCCGTTCAAAGGTCTCAAACAAGGTCTTGTAATCATCCAGCGCATAGCGGTCAGTCATGCCTGCCAGATAATCCGCCACGGTGCGCTCCACCCCGTTCTGTTCTATCCTGCGGTGGTACTTGGGGGGCAGCAGGTTGGGCCGTTTCAGGTAGGTCTCAAACAGTTTGCTCAGGACATGCTCGGCCTTGACCCGCATCTTGTCCACCTTGTGATGGCGATAAAGCTTCTCTTTCAGGAACTTCTTCAGGGCCATATTCTCCTGCTCCACCTGGGGGCTGAAATGGACCAACACCCGGTTAACCCGACGCAGGTCATCCAGGCTATTGACACCATACTGCTGGATATTGGCCCAGGTGGTCTCGCAGATGTCAGTAATCTGCATGCCGATCAGGGCACTGACCGTACGGGCCACCAGCCGCTTGTCATCTATGGTCGGGTAGCGTTCCCGCACCCGGCTGACCATCCGCTGCCACAGCTCCACCTCTTTCAGCAGGTCCAGGGTCAGGTAGCCTGATTTGATGCCGTCATCAATATCATGGTTGTTGTAGGCGATCTCATCGGCATAGTTAATCAACTGCCCTTCTATGGAGGGGACCACGCCGGGCAGAAATTCATCCAGAATTTTAGTAGGTACATCATGGGGTGAGGAATGTTTCAGGATCCCCTCCCGCACCTCCCAGGAAAGGTTCAGGCCATCAAATGCGGCATAGCGTTCTTCCAGTTCATTCACCACCCGGAACGACTGATAGTTATGCTCAAACCCGCCAAAACCCTGCATCAACTGATTCAGCACCTCTTCGCCGGTATGGCCGAAAGGGGTATGCCCCAGATCATGGGCCAGGGCCAACGCCTCGGTCAGGTCATCGTTCAGGCGCAGACGACGGGCAACCGATTTGCCGATCTGGGCCACCTCCAGCGAATGGGTCAGACGGGTACGGTAGTAATCACCTTCGTGGTTCAGGAAGACCTGGGTCTTGTATTCCAACCGCCGAAAAGCGGCACAGTGGATGATCCGGTCACGGTCGCGCTCAAACATGGGGCGGGGATCAGAGGATTCTTCCGGGTATTTACGCCCTTTGGAGGCAGCGCTGGTGCAGGCAAAAGGGGCTAGATCAGGACGTTCACTATAATCAAACATTTAAGACTCCCTTGCAGTTGCAGGATGGGAAAGAGTACTATCCAGACAGGTGTTGAGCAAGTTTTTTCATATGATTGGATCTACCATGACCAACCACGAACTGCATACCCTGCTGGCCCTTGACCGTTCTACTCTTCCCGAAGATGGCAGGCCGGAGTTCAACCGCCTGATTTTTTCCCGTTCGCCCTACCTGCTGCAGCACAGCCGCAATCCGGTGGATTGGCGGGAATGGGGACCAACGGCACAGGAAGAAGCCAGACAGCGCAATCTGCCGCTGTTTGTCTCCATCGGCTATGCCACCTGCCACTGGTGCCATGTCATGGCCCATGAATCCTTTGAGGATGAAGAGGTGGCCGACATCCTCAACCACGCCTTTGTGCCGGTCAAGGTGGATCGGGAAGAACGGCCTGATCTGGATGAGTTCTGCATGGCTGCCTGCCAGACCCTGACCAACAGCGGCGGTTGGCCCCTGAACTGCTTCCTGAAGCCGGATGGCACCCCGTTCTATGCACTGACCTACCTGCCCAAAGAGCCTAGGCGAGGTATGCCCGGTTTTCTGGAGCTGCTGGAGAACATTGCCAGGGTCTGGCAGCACAAGCAGGATGCGGTTGAACGTAATGCACAATCTCTGATGGAAGCGCTGGGGCAGATGGCCACAGTCCCGCAAGTAACCGCCACGCCAAACCTGCAGAAGCTGGCGGATACAGCGCTTGCCACCCTGCGTAAGATCCATGATCCGCAGTACCAAGGTTTTGGCAAGGCCCCCAAGTTCCCCATGCCCCCCTATCTGCTGTTTCTGCTGGGCAGGGACAACCGGGCCGAACAGGAGCTGGCGCTGGGCGCACTGCAGGCGATGCGGCAGGGCGGGATCTGGGACCAACTGGGTGGCGGCATCCATCGCTACAGCACTGACCAGCGCTGGCTGGTACCACACTTTGAAAAAATGCTCTACGATCAGGCACTGGTGGCCTACACAGCACTGGAGGCCTATGCCCTGACCAAAGAGAACCGCTATCTGGAGATGGCAGACAATCTGCTGGAGTTTGTGCTGGCTGAACTGACCGCCCCGGAAGGCGGCTTTTACTGCGGGCTGGATGCAGATTCTGAAGGCCGTGAAGGGGCCTGCTATGTCTGGGAAAAACAGGAGATTGAGCAGATTCTGGGGGATGAAGCGGCGCTGTTCTGCAGCCAATACGGGGTAACTGAGCAAGGCAATTTTGAAGAGCCAGGGAAGAATGTGCTGTTTCAGGCCAACTCCAACCAGGCAGCAGAGCTCAAGGAGGCGCAAGAAAAACTGCTGGCAGTCAGAAATCAGCGTCAGCAGCCGCTGCGGGACATCAAGATCCTGTCCGGCTGGAACGGCCTGATGGTCGCGGCACTGGCACGGGGAGCAGCACTGACTGGTAATCAGCGCTGGCTGGAAGCGGCCCGCAGGGCAGCAGCCTTTATCAGCAGTTCCCTGACCCGTGCAGATGGCCGCCTGCTACGCAGCTGGTGCGGCACACCATCAACCATCCCGGGATTTTTGGAGGATTACGGGTTTCTGGGCTGGGGCTATCTGGAACTGTACAAAGCCGGGGAAGACACTGCGGATCTTCAGACGGCAGAAAAACTCTGCAAGGATGCGCTGCGGCTATTCAGGTCTGACGATGGGCGGCTTGTTACAGCAGGTATCGATCAGGAACAGCTTCCGCTGGCACTATCAGACAACCATGATGGGGTCATTCCATCCGGGCCAGCAGCCCTGGCCATGAACCTGGTTACGCTGGTAAGACTTACTGACAAGACTGAATGGAAAAATACGGCAGAAGAGGTGTTGGTGGGACTACTGCCATCCCTGACACGCCAGCCGGTCAGCGGGCTCTGGCTACTTGCGGCCCAAAGACTGTGGCAAAGCAGCACGCAGGGATAGCACGACTTATTGTGACAGACAGGCCTGGGTAAACTGTTGCCTGATCTCTTCCGTCCGCCGCCGGTTTTTACCCAGATCCCAGTAGCCCAGTCGTGCAGCAGAACGGACATGGATCACGGCCATATCCGGGGCCAACAGAAACAGGCCATCATCCACAAATCCCAGCAAGGTTCTGATTTCAACCTTGATCATACTTTTATCAAAAGCCACCACGGTGGTATCTGAACGCTTCAGCAACAGCGTATGCAAACAGCTGAACGCCTGAGCTGGATCACCTTTGACTACAAAAGGGGCAATCCGGTGCTTATCTTCAGCCTGGCTGGAAACGCAGTTGGGTGATGCCGGACAGGGGGGCAGCGCTGCCCCGTATGCAGGAGTAATGGTCATGGCAAGTACCAGAGCAAGCAGTAGGTTCGTTGGCACGAAGCCCCCAAAAAGCGGCGTATATATAGACAGATAGCCGCAAAAGAGTACAAAGAAATAAACCTAAAAAACATTTGCCACAGAGAACACAGAGGTCTCAGAGGAAAAACAGGAAGATACACCAAATAACCTGATTCTTTTTGGGTGAGACACTAAAAACAGATTTTTCTTGTAGTTCTCTGTGTTTCTGTGACCTCTGTGGCTAACTGCCGTTTTAAGGATAAAAGAAAACAGATTATTACAAACCGCTTCAGCGGTATTAGTTATATCAAGCAACGCCTTGAACTGTTTTTGCGATCCTTGCGTTCTTTCGCGGCAAATGTTTTTCAGGCCCGGTTCATCTTCATCAGCACCATGCCTGATGCCGGGTCCAGTTCCCGCTCAATACTGACATCCAGTATCTCGGTAAGCACCACTTCAAGCACCAGAAATGTTCGCGTGGCTTCCCGCAGACATCCGGCCTTAACGCTGTCATGCTTACCATAGGCACCATGGAAATGCACCTTGGGCTGATCCTTATCCCAGAAGACCGTACCGAACCCGACCGCTTCATGGCTTTCCTGCAGTTCGCGCCAGACCGGGATTGGCGGCATCTCTTCTGTTTCCGGCCCCACTACAAAACGGCCTGCTTTCATACCACCCACTATGTTAAAGCTGGCAGCCCGGATATTTTCAGTACGACAGATCTCTGAAATACCTGCCAGCAGATCCTCACTATCGCCAAAGCGTGCCACAATAATCCTGCCAGGTCTCCCTGTTTGATATTCCACCGTATGCTCCTCTTCAGTTCAACTCCATAACCAAAACCACTATCCCAGCCCCACCTTGATGGCGTAGCGCACCAGCTCTGCAGTGGTATGTATGCGCAGCTTATTCATAATATTGGTGCGATGGTTATCCACTGTTTTGTTACTGATTCCCAGAGACTCTCCGATCAAGCGACTGCTCATGCCACAGGCCACCAGCCGGATAACCTCCAGCTCCCTGTCTGTCAGAAAATGTCCTTCATGCAACGGAGCAGACTGTTCTGCAGCATCCAGTAAAACCGAGCCATCCGCAACGTTCCTGATGGTCTGCAGCAGCTGTTCAAAGGCAAATTCTTTATTAACATAGCCATTTGCGCCGCTTACTCTCGCCCGTTCCAGCATCAGCGGGTCGTCGTGGGTTGTCAGGATAACCACCGGCGTCGCATCACCCTCACGCCGCAAGGCAGCAACGGTTGAAAGACCGTCAAGGCCCGGCATAGAAATATCAAGAATGGCAAGCGTAGGACGCAGTTTGCGGATCAGGACCAGCGCCTCATCCCCCCTGCTGCACTCACCCACAATTTCACAATCATCAGCCATGGCGATTAACGAGCGTAGCCCTTGGCGAAATATGGCATGGTCATCTGCAATAACCAATTGAATCAATGGCATGGTAGCTCCACAAAAATTCTTGTGCCCTGGCCTTCAGGAGAATCGATCACCAGACGCCCACCGACAAGAGCAACCCGTTCCTGCATAATCATCAGCCCTGACCCGCCTGACATACCCACCTGCGCCCCACCCTTGCCATCATCACTCACGGTCAGGACGATGGTTTCCCCCTGACGTTGCAGAGAAACCTGGACACGCTTGGCAGCAGCATGTTTCAAGATATTGGTCAGGCTTTCCTGACAGACCCGAAACAGTACCAGACTGCAGCGGTCACCAACCGTATCAAACTCTCCGGCAGACTGCACCAGTAATGATACGCCACCGTCTTTTTCCAGATTACGGCAGAGCCAGCGTACCGCTTCTTCGATATTCATGCCGGATAACGGCAGGGGGCGTAGCGAGACAACCAGGTTCCGCAGCTCTGATGAAGCGTTCTGTACATCCCGGATCAACTCGTTGATGGCACTGCGTTCACCACTTCTATCCGCTCCAACGGCACCCAGCAACAGTTTCAGCCGGAGCAGAACTGCATGCAATGCCTGTCCGATACCATCATGCAGCTCACGGGAAATACGGGTCCGCTCCTCATGTTCAACCCGTTCCTGCTGTGTCAGCAGACTTTCTTCATACTGTGCTCTGGCTGTCTGTTCCGCCAGCTCAGCCATGCTACTGCGCCAACGGAGCAAGAGCCAGAGAGCAACGGCAAGCATAACGGCAAAACCGGTCAATTCCAGCACAAAGCTGCGCTTAACAGCCACTACCAGCGGTTCCACAGCGTAGCAAACCAGATACCCCCCCTTGCCACCGGTAACTTCCGGTACCGGCACAAACGAGACAACATAACCGATCCCCCGATGCACAATCCCCACTGAAAACTGTTCACCCCGTACCATGCGCTGTATGGTATCGGCATCTTTACTGAGTTTTTTCGCTATGGCATCTGCTGTGATTGAAAGTGGTTTGGCAGTATCAGCATGATTTCTGGCAGGATTTTCAATCAACCAGGCGTCGGAAAAAGGGGATGGGGCATAGACGGAACGGAAGTCAGGAAACAGGCGTTCCTGAACCAGATCAGCATGTACCAGAAACTGATACTCCCGTTCGCTGGCATATTCTGTCATGGCACTCTGGACGGATTTAAACGGAATGCTGGTTTCTACACTACCGATATGCTGTCCTTGATACTCAAGCGGCACGACATACCGGAAACCATCGATGATCCTGCCCGCTTCAAAACCGATCACCGCCCGCTTTTCAGTATTGGCAATCCGCACAGATGGCCGCACACTAAACAGCTTATCACCAAAACGTTTGGGTTGATGAAAGCGGAGAAAGCTTTCACCATCTGGCAGATGAAAATGCAGCTGGCGCAAACGGTACTGCCAGAGCTCCTGGTAGGACCCCTGCAACCTGTTGTAGAGCTGGTGTCTCAGGATTGTCTTGCCAGCCTCATCAGACTGCCAGGCCCGAGCGAACAGCGAAAGCACCTCTGGCTGACGTATCGTATCGCGCAGATAGATCTCTGTGGCAATTTTATAGGTATGAATTGCAGCCCGGTACGATATTTCCAGCATCTCGGTATGCTGTTTATAATGCTGCTGCTGTCTTTCAATCCGGTCGAGGCTCAACAGCCCTCCACCGACAGCTGCAACAACAATAAATACCAACAGTATAGGAAAGATGCCGCGATTATTGACCATCAGTCACCAGATTAGTGTAACGAGCAAACCGGTTAACCTGCAATGAACATTATTTGCTGTACTTTGATCTGACACCAGACCGCATCAGCTATCTGCCAGCACACGTGTAAGCTCTGTCAGTAATGATTTCAAACTTAATGGCTTGGACAAATAACCATCAAAGCCAAGCTCAAGCAGCCGTTCCGAGTCCCCCCGCAGGGCATGGGCGGTCAAGGCAATTACCGGGGTGTGCTGCGCCGTAACCTGTTCTTGCTGACGCAGCAGTTGTAACGCCTCTACCCCGCCCATTTCAGGCATCTGGATATCCATCAGGAGCAGATCGATCCCCCCCTGTTTCCAGCGTTCCAATGCCTCTCTTCCGTTATCCGCCACCTCGACAACAAGATGCAGCTTATTCAACAGGCCAACAATAAACTTCTGGTTCATGCTGTTATCTTCAGCCACCAGCACCGTCAGACGCCGTCCTGACCAGACCTGCTGTTCAGGCTGCCCGGACCCGTCGGCAGGTTGGTCTCTATCGGCGCCACTGATCTCAAACGGCAGATCCAGATGAAAACTGCTGCCCTGGCCAAGCCTGCTCTCCACCGAAATAGCGCCCCCCATCAGTTCTGCCAGTTGCCGACAGATCGTCAGCCCCAAACCGGTGCCGCCAAATTTTCTGGTTGTTGAGCAGTCTGCCTGGGAAAACGGGGCAAAAACCTTTTGCTGTTCCTCATCGGTCATGCCGATGCCGGTGTCACTGACACTGATTCTGATCAGCAGCTTCAACTGCTGCTGATCCAGCAGCTGAACCGCAACCCCGATACTGCCCTGTTCAGTGAACTTGATAGCATTCCCCAGCAGGTTCAACAGAATCTGTTTGAAACGCAACTGATCCCCGCGAATAATTTCAGGCAGGCTATCCGGCAGCTCAAGATTCATCTGTAACTTTTTCTTGTGAATCAGCGAGATCTGGGTATTCAGAATATCGTTAATGGCGCGACGCAGGGAAAAATCGACATTTTCCAGCTCCACCTTGCCAGCCTCAATTTTAGAGAGATCAAGTACGTCATTGATCAGGGCCAGCAAGCTGTCGCCAGAGCTTTTGATATAGGACAGGTATTCTTCCTGCTGATCGGTCAGCTCGGTATAGCCCAATAGCTCAGCCATCCCCAGCACACCGTTCATCGGGGTACGGATTTCATGGCTCATATTGGCAAGAAACTCACTCTTGGCCTGATTGGCTGCATCTGCAGCCTGCCGGGCCTTCTGCAACTCCTCCTCATGGCTTTTCCGATCGGTAATATCACGACACGAGCAGTCAATCAGTTTTTGGCCAGCCCAATAGCAGACACTGGATGAAATATCCACGTCATAGACCGACCCATCCTTACGGCGATGGCGGGTTTCAAAGAGGCCACCGCTATGGTCAAGCTGCTCTATCATCAGCCGCAGTTCGTCCTGTTTGAAACAGGCATCCCAGTCCCAGACATGCAGTTCAAGCAGCTCTTCCGGGGTATAGCCCAGCATCTCCGCAAAACGCCGGTTAGCTTCAAAGACCTTACCATCGGCATCAAGCACCACAATACCATCACGGGACTGCTCAAAGATCTGCCGGCGACGGACTGCCTCTTCTTCCGCAGCCCGGACGTTTTCTTCCAGCAGGCTGTTGGTCTGGCTTAGCTGCTCCACCAACATGCGCAATTCAAGTTTACCCTCTGTCAGCTCCTGGGTCTTTTCCTCCACCTTACGGCGCAGTTGAACTCCCCAGGCCAACACCAGCACCGTGCCGATAATCCCTGCAAGTGAGATATGCAGTATATACGGGATCAGCCGCTGTATCCCTTCATGCTTCGGTTCCATGCCGGTACCAAGCCATTTACGACTGATGCCGTCAATGACCCCCTCTTCACGGGCGTGATTCAAGCTCTTTGCCATGATGGAAGCCAGAAGCGGATTCCCCTTGCTGGTGGCCATGCAGTTCTTGCCCACATAGAGCGGATCGCCAACCTTCTTGGCTTTGGCGGTCAAACGATTGCTGTACAGGTGGTACAACACAATCTGCTCATCCCCGATCAGCGCATCCGCAGTCCCGGCAATAACCGCATCAGTGGCCTGGGCGAAATTTTCCGTTGGCACCAGCTCAAACCTGATCCCCTGTGACTCAAGAAACTCCTTGGCATAGTCGCCACGTTGAATAGCGATCCGCTTGCCCTGCAGATCGCGAAGGCGGGTGATATCAGGACGATCAGCCTTGACAAAAATAGACGCGGGGACGTCAATAATCGGATCGCTAAAACTGAATGTAGCTGCCCGTTTATCACTATAAAAAAGACTGGTGATAACATCGGCAGAACCGGACAGTACCGCCTGCTGGGCCTCTTGAAAGCTCATACTGACAAAGCGGGTCTGCAGCCCCATTTCAGTTGCCATCCAATGGGCAAGCTCAACGCTGATACCATCCAGGGAGCCGTCTTTTTGACGAAATTCAAAGGGGGGATAGCTGGATTGACTGACAAAAACGATCGGACCGTGTGAGGCAAGCCAGGCTTGCTCTTCAGGGGTAAAGGGAGAACTGCTGCCGGATCGGTTTCCGGCAAGACCAACAGCAGAAGAAAACAGCAGTGATGTCAGCAGTAAAACAATAAAAAAGCGGAGGTAGCGGATACCGGCACGCATCAGAGCACCTGCCTTCCGGCCGGGCATCTGAGGTCTGCTGCCCCACAGCAACAATGCACGGTATAAAAGAGAATCATCGTGTTGCACTTCCTGTCACCGGGCAGGCCCGGAAGGCATGGAAAATGAGTAAGCAGTTCACGGTAACTCTTAACACGATGGTAACATCTTGTATATGGGGTGATCACCCCAGTTTTGTTTGTTTTTTTAGCAGCGACACAAGATCAGAATAAAAATTAATCACCAGTGGTAATGCCTGCGATGTTAGGCCTGGGCAGGCGCTGTTTCCAACCTGAACTTCTGCACCATGCTGGACAGCTTATCCACCTGGCGCTCAAGCCCATGGGCTGCTTCAGATGAGTGGGCAGCACTGTCGGCATTTTTCTGGGTGACCTGATTGATCTGGGCAACAGCCTGGTTGATCTGATCAATACCGTCAGCCTGTTCTGCTGTTGCTCGTGAGATCTCATCGGTCAGCAGACTGATGGTCCTGGCCCCTTCAACCGCACCACGCAGCTGCCGGTTGATGTCCCGTGACAGCTCTTCACCACTGCGGGAAAGCTGCAGCGAGGTACGGGTCATCTGCTCAGTCCGCTTGGCTGCATCGGCAGAACGGCTGGCCAGGCTGTGAATTTCATCGGTCAACAACTTGAAGTCATTACCGGCCCCTTCCACATGGGCAGCCTCAATGGCGGCATTAACCCCCAGCAGGTTTGAGAACATGGCCACATCTTCCAGATCATCAATCAACAACTGAAAGTCATCCCGCAACTTCTCCGCCTCTTCGCCCTCGCCCAACGAGACCTGTTTGCTGAACTGCTTCATCCCTTTGGCTGTTTCTGTACAGCGTTGCCCCAGTTTTCTGATCTCATGGGCAACCACCCCGAATCCGCCTGCCGAGGTCCTGATCCTGACCGCCTTATCCATGGCGCTGGTGGAAAGGGTACCGGTCTCTTTGGCAATCCCGTCGATCTCATTGACAATGGCGGTGGTGTTTTCCGCTGCCTCACGCACCTTGACCATCGCCCCCAGCATCTGCTCCATTGACTCCTGGGCCTGCTCCATGGTCTGGGCCGCCTCATGCACCTTTTCCCTGGCCTCGCTGGTCTTACTGGTACTGGTAGCAGCCCCTACTGCAATCCGCTCCAGGTTACTGGAGGTCTCAGCCAGCTGGTTGCTCTGCTCTGCAGCGCCATCAGACACAACTGCGTTACCTTCACTGATCTGCTGACCTGCCTCTGACACCAGTTCCACAGTTTCTGACACTTGTGAGATGGCACTGTGCAGCGCCTCTGCGGTGGTGTTCATCGCCTTGCGGATCACGGCATGATCGCCGTGGTAGCGGCCCCGCATCCGGGCACTCAGGTCATAGTCTGCCAGCCGCCCCAGCACACTGCTGGCTTCGTTAACCGGATCAAGCACCGCATCCAGCGTGCCGTTCATGCCCCGGATCAGCTCTTTCCAGATACCGTCATAATCCCAGTCATTACCCCGGGTCTTCAGGTTCCCCTCCCGCACCGAATCGGTCAGGTTGGTGGTCTCTTTATGCATGCCGTACAGAATGGCCAGCAGGGTGTTGATGTTCTGTTTAATGGTGTTGTATTCGCCCTGATACTCATCAATCACAAAGGGCGGAATCCGTCCGTGGGCAATCTCATCCAGGGCATGGCCAGCCAGACGCATCGGTGCAATCAGCGCATCAAGCATGCCGTTTACCAGATTAAGCAGTTCTGCATCCTGAGAAGAATGCCCGGCAGTATCACAGCGCTGGTCAAGTCTGCCCGCCACCATCGCTTCAGCAACAGCCTGGATGGCATTATAGACGGTCAGTTGTTGGTTACTCATGGCAGGTCTCCCGGTTAGGTATAAACGACAGATTCAGTTCTTTGCAGATGGCTGCGACCGCAAGCGGTACAGCGGCAGCAACGTCAGGGGTCATGGCAGCACCCAATTGATCAAAACAGCGTCCTTCAACCCCCACCAGCAGGATCCGCTCCGGCATCCGCTCCGGGTACAGGGTCTGGCCGATGGCCAGGGTATCTTTCAGTCCAATGCCGTGGGCAGAGATGGCGCTGCCCCCTTCAAGTACCGGCAGTTCATCCCAGGACCAGAGCCGCACCGTGCCGATGGGATCGCCAAGCTGCACCGCATCAACCACGATCATCAGCTCTTCCTGACCGGTCAGCAGCTCCAGCAGGGCGATACCGCCGACACCGCAGTATTCCAGCCTGACAGCCTCCGGCAGCCCCTGTTCAGCAAGCTGCGTAAAGACAGCGTACCCCACGGCGTCATCAGCCACCAGTTCATTGCCGATACAGACCACCAGGGCCTGGGCAGCGGTCACTGGCTGCAGGTGGTTATTCTGCATACCGGGCCGGTTTCAACGATTTCTGACTTAACTGGCCGGTGCAGCAGTTCATTGACCATTCCGTCAAAGTAGGAATGAAACAGTCTGCAGACTGCGCTGCCGGTCTCAATGGAGCGCAAGGCGCAGACATCACGCAGGGCGCAACGTTCAAAGGTGATCTCTGAGGAGGTCTCAGTGGTGGTGCTGGCGGTCATCTGAAAGCCGGCCTGCATCCGTTTGGAAAGCACCTCCAGCACCGATGCAAGTGTTGGCTGATGCAGGTTAAGCGGCAACTTGCGGGCAATGGAGCGACCGGCAATCCTGCCCACCGGCGCCGTGGCGCCACCCATGATGTTATCAATGGTGTTGGCAAAGCTCTCAATCAGAAAGGCCACCTCGGTAAAGGCCTTCTGGTGGTCCTCAGGGGTCATCTGCAGGGCGTTATCGTTGGTCATAGAAATTTCCCCATCCGCTTACTGAACTCAAGATCGCGGTAGAAGTTCTTTACCTGGTGATAGTTGTCATGGGTAATGGCGCCGGATGGGCAGATATAGGCGCAGGAGAGGCAGGCGATGCAGTCTTCTGCATGCCCCACCGTACAAAGACGTTTCTCCTCATCAAAATCAAATACCTTGGTGGGGCAGATATCAACGCACATCTCGCACCCCCGGCAGGCCTGGTCATGTACCTTTATTTCAACCGTAGAGCCTGTTGACATGGCTACCTCCTGATGGTCTTGACGGTCTGGCCGCCACGGTTGATGCTGATCTCCATCGGCATGGCCCCCACCGCATGGGTGGCGCAGGAGAGACAGGGGTCATAACAGCGGATGCTGAACTCAATGGCATTCAACAGGGCCTGATCATCACTCTTGCCGATAACGTGCGACGTTGCAGCATGCTCAATGGAACGGTTGATGATGGCGTAATTCTGCTGGGTGGCAACAATCAGGTTGGCTGCCCGCACAATGCCGTCTTCATCAATCTCATAGTCATGGATCAGGGTGCCACGGGGCGCCTCGGAATGGCCGACAGCACGTCCGCCCTGAAACTTGACCGGCACCCGTGTCTCGCCGTTCACTGCCGGATCACGCAGGATATCGTCTGCCCGTTCAATGGCCCAGATCATCTCAACCAGTTTGGCATAGGCCTGGAACAGGGTGATGTGGCAGGGATAGCCGCCCAGCTTGAGCATCTCTTCCATCTCACGGTTAGCCCATTCGGTGCTGAACTGCTGCATGGCATTGATTCTGGCCAGGGGACCGACCCGGTAGTCATGCAGCAGGCCATCCTTTTTGAAACTGACCCGCTTCATATAGGAGAAGTCAACCACCGACTCAACCATATACTTGTCATAGTCCTGCACCGGGAACTCAACCTGGGTGATACCATTTTCGTCAACCGCACGGATGTTGCCTTGAATCAGCGAGACCCGGTTATCCAGCACCGTCCCCACATTCCAGGAAGGGGCAACCCAGTCGGTCAGCATGGCCGGATGTTTTTCCAGCATGGTCACCACCAGCTGCTTGACCACCGGTGCCAGATCTTTGGCAAGCTGCTTGCCTTCATCCACCAGGCTCTGCAGCATGGCACGTTTTTCACTATCCAGCACAAAGGTGATGCCGCCAGCCACTGAGGTAACCGGATGGGTGCCGCGGCCCCCGACAATCTCGTTCAGGCGTTGACCAACGGTCCTGATCCGCAGCGCCTTTTTCGCCACCTCCGGGTTGGCCTGGACAATCCCCACCACGTTACGGATGGCCGGATCAGCATCCAGCCCCAGCACCAGATCCGGCCCCTGCAGCACAAACAGGGACAGGGCGTGGGAGTGGATAATATGCCCCATATACATCAACTCCCGCAGCAGCATGGCAGCCGGTGGGGCAACCACACCACAGGCATGGTCAAGGGCGTTGGAGGCGGCAATATGGTGGGCTGTGGGGCAGACCCCGCAGATCCGGGCCGTGATGTGGGGCATCCGGTTGGCCTCCATCCCCACCAGGATCTTCTCAAAGCCACGCAGTTCGTTCACTACCAGTCCGGCATTATCAAGAGAACCGTCTTCAGCCAGATTGACAAAGACCTTGGCATGACCTTCGATGCGGGTCACCGGGTCAATCCGGATGGTTCTGGAATTGGGCGTTTCAGTTTGGGCAGACATTACATACGCCTCCTAGCCGTGTGCGGCTTCATAATCTTCATTGGCTTCATGAATCCACTTATTGATCAGGAAGGTTGGCTTCTCGCTGATCATGGAACTGGCCATGGTATAGGAATAGTGGGACTTTGAACTCTTCTCAATCTCCTTGACGATATCCTCTTTAGGGATCTTGGTCAGCCGCGCCATCCGCTCCGCAATCTCGGTGCGGATATCCCGGTTGGGCTCACTCAGGATCTGCATGGTGGCCCCGGCGCAGCCGGTGCAGGGGATGCCGTTGGTTGGACAGGGGGAAAGACAGCGGTCAATGGTGGCGGATCCCATACAGATGTAGCCCTGGGAGAGGAAGCAGAGATCAGGATCGGGGATGTCATCGGTATGCTGCTTGATGACGGCAACATCACTCTTTTTCATCTGGCGCTTGCACTTGGCGCAGACCGATTCCTTGGTGGCCTTGGGTTGCTTCCCTTCCAGCAGGGAGACCAGGGCGTCAAAGATATAGGTGGGATGGGGAGGACAACCGGCCAGGTACAGATCAACATCAATCACCTTGTCAATCGGGGTTACTGACACCTCAAGGGGAGAAATCTCACGGCTGGGCAGACTGCTGGTGCTGGTGGTCTTGTTGTTCAGATAGACCGCATCAGCGATCTCTTCGCGGGTATGCACGTTGCCTGCCCCGGCCGGACCGCCAAATACGGCACATGAGCCCCAGGCGATGATCAGGTCGCAACTCTTGCGCATCTCAATCGCCGCATGGCGGTCATGCTCGTTGCGGATGGCGCCGGACACCAGGCCGATCTTGGCAGGCGGGTAGTCCTTGACATCCGTCAGCACCGGGCAGCGCTGAATCTTGACCGACTCCAGCACCGACAGAATTTTTTCATGCAGGTCAACAATGGCAATATGGCAGCCGGAACAGTCAGACAGCCATTCGGTATTGATGGTTACCAGTTCAGCACTCATGCTGCACCCCCAGCTGTACGGATGGTCAGCTTCTTCATGCAGGCGTTTTCACCGGCATGAATGATCTCCAGTGCCGAATCAGCCCCCATGATGGTCTGCAGGGCACCGGCGAAAAAGCCGTTCATCATGGTACAGAGCGAGCCTTTCTGGCAGTGGCCGAACCGGAACAGGGACTGGCGGATCATACAGTCACGAAACACCAGACTGATCTCCTGCCCTTCCGCGGTCTGCTGCACCAGACTGGGTTGATCATGCATCTTGAAGGTCTCAAACAGCCAGAGAAAGCCGTTCTTGACCAGCACGTCACGGGTGGCCTGCAGCGCCTGTTCGAGGTCATTGGTTTTGGGAATGCTGCTGGAGAGGTTTTTACCCAGGTTTTTACCTGCCAGGTAGGAGATACTGTTGGCGGATTCGCCAATCGCCTCTTCCATACCGCTGGCAATCGCACCAAGAAACACCATGGTTTCTTGCAGGGCAAAACGGGGATCAGAAAGAGCTGGTGCGGGCGTGGCTTCTGACATATTCAGGCGGCCTCCTTCTTCGGCGAACGGATTTGTCTGAAAGCTGATCAAATAACTATGTAAACTAAAGCACTGCAGAGCTTGTAACAGAGATTTCACCAATTGCAATAGGGCGATTTACCTATTCTGTTACAATTTTACCCAGGAGTTTGTACCGAGACCGTCTCCTCCAGCCTCTGATCTAAAAAAGCCGGTCAAATTGTTACGATGACCCGTTTCAGTTCAGCCATCAGTGTTCTTAAATCCAGCGGCTTAGACAGGTAGCCATCAAACCCGGCGGCCAGCAACCGTTCCTGATCCCCCCGCAAGGCATGGGCAGTCAGGGCTATTACCGGTGTATGCTGCCCAATCATGGCCTCGGTCTGACGCAGATGCTGCAGCGCCTCCTCACCTCCCATCACCGGCATCTGAATATCCATCAAAACCAGATCAATACCGCCCAGATTCAATTGGTCCAGTGCTTCCTGCCCATTGCTGGCCAACCGGAAATCGATCCTTAGCTTTTTCAGGAGACCAGCAACAAACTGCTGATTCATGACATTATCTTCTACCACCAACACCGTAAGCGGGGCCGTCCAGAGCATGGCAGACGCCCCTGTTTCTCTCGCCTGCAACATACCGCTGCTGACACCAAAGGGAAGATCAAGATAGAAACTGCTGCCTTTGCCCGGCTCACTCTCCAGCCCGATATCGCCACCCATCAACTCTGCCAGTTGACGACAGATGGCAAGCCCCAACCCGGTACCGCCAAAACGGCGGGTTGTGGAACTATCGGCCTGGGTAAAGGGAGCAAAGATCTTCTGCCGGGCTTCCGGGCTGATGCCGATACCGGTATCAGTAATGGTTAAGCGGACAAAGACCTGATGAGGTTCAGATTCCAGCTGCTGTGCCGTGATACTGACACTACCCTGTTCAGTAAATTTGATGGCATTGGAAAGCAGGTTAAGCAGAATCTGCTTAAAACGTAGCTGATCACCCTGAACTATTTCAGGCAGATCAGGGGCGAGATCACAACTAAACGATAACTGCTTGGCATACAAAGAGGAACGCTGGAGCGTAACGACGTCGTTAACGGCCTTTCTAAATGAAAAATCTGCATGCTCAAGTTCAATTTTACCGGCCTCAATCTTGGAAAGATCAAGAATATCATTCAGCAGTGACAGCAGGTTATCACCCGAGCTTTTAATACAGTCCAGATACTGCTCCTGCTCAGGGGTCAGTTCCGTCAAGCCAAGCAATTCCGCCATACCCAGCACGCCGTTCATGGGGGTGCGAATTTCATGACTCATATTGGCCAGAAACTCACTCTTGGCCTGATTGGCAGCTTCGGCGGCCGCCTTTGCCTCCAGCAGGTCATGCTCTGCATTAACGCGATCTGTTATATCAACCATTACCGTCAGGAGCAGATCCTGCTGCTGCAGTCGAATCAATTCAGCAGAGAACAGGCCATACAGCTGTTTGCCTGATTTTGATCGCACGGCAATCTTGCTGTTTCTTACAAAATGCTGTTCCTCAAGTTGGCGCTTCAGCTCAAGTCGCTGCCCGTAATCAACAAAGATCCCAAGTTCCAGGGAACTCTTACCGATCGCCTCCTCCCTGGTAAAGCCCAGCATCTGCTGAAAGGCCTCGTTCACATCAAGGTAGACCCCGTCTTCAAGTGTACTGAGGGCCATCAGTGCCGGGCTGGCGTTAAAGGCCCGTGAGAACTTTTCCTCCGACTCCTGCAGAACAGAAATATCCTTCGTAATGCCAAACAGCGCCGGGCTGCCGTTCCAGGTTCCTGCCACCACTTGTGTTTCCACCGCTATCAAGCGACCATCCTTACAAACCAGCGGCACCGGACAGAGGGAGGCGGTACCAGCCAGCATTTCTGTGATGATCCTGCCAGCTTCATCACGCCGCTCTGCCGGATGGATAACCAGTACATGCTGCCCCAGCAGTTCTGATTCCTCATAGCCCAAACGTTGGGTAACCGTCTTATTTACCTTGAGTATCAGACCGTTATGATCAAGCACAAACAAGAAATAGTCGAGGGTATCAAAGAACGTTCGGAAGTTTGTCTCGCTTTCCCGCAGGCGCTTGTCTGTCTGGGCCACCTCAGTCAGCAGGTTGTTGAAGGTTGCTGCCAGCCGCCCCACTTCATCATCACCCGAAAGCTGTATCGGTGATGCAGCGGCCAGATGCTGCGGATCAATCTGTCCCATGCAGTTGGTAAGCTGAGCAAGACCGGCAGTAACGGTTCCCACCAGCAACCTGACTCCCCAGACCGCTGTCAGCATCACCAGAACCATCCCCCCCAGAAAAAACAGCCTGAAGCGTTGTACTGGCTGGTAGGCTTCTGCAGCGGGCAGGTTAGCGGCCAGAATCCAATCCGTACTCTTCAGTCTCTTAAAGGAAGAGAGCGTCCGCAACCCTTTACTATTGACCGTTTCTCCGCTTCCCTCAAACCCTTCCAGCGCCTTGTCAAACAGACGGTTCATACCGGGTAGTACATCCTGTTTCATGATCCGGCTTGGGTCGGGATGGGCGATAAGGGTGCGATCCTGGGCATACAGATAGAGATAGCCGGTTTTCCCCACCCTGATCCGGGTCAGGGTGTTAAGAAAACTATCTTTGTCCAACAGATCTAGCGAACCTCCCACAATCCCTAACAAGCGACCATGGGCATCAAAAACCGGAGCGGTCATCATAATACTGGGACGACCCGTTTTTGAAGATGGATAGGGATTAGAGATCAGCGGTTTACCACTGGCAACGGTTTTCAGGTAGTACTCTCGGAACGAGAAATCTTTGCCACGCCGGGCAGGTAACTGGGGAGATTCCACCAGCAGCATCCCCTGCCGCGTAAACATAAACAGCCCACCACCAAAGATACTTTTAGTGCCGCTACGGCTATTCAGCCAGACCTGTGCTTTATCAGGAGCATTAAACAGATCAGGGGGGGTACTGGCGGCAATACTGATCAGTGCGTTATGGGCAGACATAAGCTTATCATCCAGCCCTGAAGCAAGGGTGGAAACCATGGCAAACTGCTGTAGCTGGACCTGACTGCTGGTTTGCTTCTTAAAATACTGATAGGTACAAAGGGCAGTACTTCCTAAAACCAGCAGCAAAAACAGTGAAATACTGATAATCAGACGGCTTTGCATAGTTGGAAATCGCATCTCTATCTAGTGGTGGCGGTACCCACGCCCCCTTTCCAATTCTGTTTCTGTAGTTCCTGCTGGTAGCTCACAACTTCCTGCCTCAGTTCACCAATCAGCTGCTCTGCACCTTCAAGTGAACCGGCCTTTGCCAGAGCCTCAAGACGCCGGGCAACTGCTGCCGTCCTGCCTGCCCCACAGTTCAACGCTGCCCCTTTCAGACCATGGGCCTGCATTGAGACAGCGGTACTATCGGCACGCATCACTGCGGCATGCAGTTCTGCCACTGCGTTGTCCACCTCATCCAGGAAGATGCTGATAGCGGTTTGAGCCAGATCTCGATCCCCCTCCAGTCTCTGAAGCAGGTCGTCAGCAGCAAAAACCAGTTCCTCTGTCTCCACCGGCTGATCAGTTGCAGCAACCGGATCTGAGGCCGTGCCAGTATTCGATACAGCTTGATGGCCACGTTCCAGCCACGCTGCAATAGCATCAGCCAGGCGGGCAGGTTGCACCGGCTTGGTCAGGTAATCATCCATGCCAACGCTAAAGCAGCGTTCTCTGTCCTGCACAAAGGCATGGGCAGTCATGGCGATGATCGGCACGTTTCGGTTTTGTTCTCCTGCCTCACCCTGCCTGATCCGGCTGGTGGCCTCAAAACCATCCATAACCGGCATCTGGCAATCCATCAAAATCAGATCAATCGGTAGCAGCCGCAGCATAGCCAACGCCTCCTGACCATTGGCCGCCTGTGAGACCTTATGTCCCTGCTTTTCCAGAATCGTACGGGCCACCAGCTGGTTTACCATATTGTCTTCCACCAGCAGGATTCTGGCTGACAGTACCGTTTTCTGTTTATCAGCAGGTTGCTTCTGCTGTTGCACCTGCATCTGCTCAAGCTCATTGCAAGGATCACACAGCACCGTGACCGTAAAAGAGCTACCCTGTCCCGGCAGGCTGATCAGGTTGATATCCCCTCCCATCAGACGTGCCAGTTGGCGGCTGATAGCCAACCCCAGTCCAGTCCCGCCGAACTTGCGCGTAGTTGAGCTGTCAGCCTGGTTAAATGGAGTAAACAGAGAACTGAATCGCTCTTTGGGAATACCGATCCCGGTATCCCGTATCTGGCAGCGCAGCTGGATTTTTCCATTTTGTTGCAGTTCTGTTGAGACCTGCAGGGTAATCGTACCGGTCTCGGTAAACTTAAGTGCATTACCCAGCAGGTTCATCAGTATCTGACGCAGACGGGTTCCATCACCTTTCAGGCAGTGACACTCCTGCAGATCAAAGCGACGTACCAACAGCAATCCTTTGGCATGGCACTGTGCAGCAAACAGATCTGCCAGTTCGCTACAGAGCGTTTCAGGATCAAAGGGAAACTCCTCAAGCTGCAGATGCCCAGCCTCTATCTTGGAAAAGTCCAGGATATCATTCACAATAGCCAGCAGCAGCTCTCCGCTGGCACGGATCACCTGCAGAAAATGGCGCTGTTCATCGTCAAGCCCGCTTTCCTGCAGCAGACCGGCCATACCGATCACCCCATTCATCGGGGTACGAATCTCATGGGACATATTGGCGATAAAACGCATCTTGGCCTCAACCGCCTCCTGCACCGCCTGTTCTGCCTGTTTCTTTTCTGTGATGTCACGGCTTATTCCCACCACCCCCAGCACCCTGCCAGAGATATCCCGCAGGGGAGATTTGAGGGTATCCATCATGCGCCTGGTCCCGTCAGGGTAGGTTACCCATTCCTCATTATGACGTGGCTGCCCGGACTCCATCATCAGAAGATCCTGTTGGCGGAAAAAATCAGCCGTTGGCATGTCAAACAGGTCATGGTCACAAGCATTGATAATCTGGTCACGGGGACGGCCTACTAAACGGGCAAATTCAGGATTGCAGCCCAGATAGACTCCGTTGCTATTTTTGAAGAAGATTAGATCCGCCGTGGAAATCAGTACCCCTTCCAGCAATGCTGTCCGCTCCTGCACCCGCTTTTCAAGTTCTTCATTCAGTGCCTGCAGCTCCAGTGACTGGTGCTGCAGACTGACCGCCATCTGCTGAAAGTTGGCCGTTAGTCCTTCCACTTCACGCACCGATGCAGCAGGCCAGACAATGGCTTCGCCATCGACAACCCGCTGGGACAGACTACGGGTCATCTCCTCAAGACGAACAAAGACCCGGGCAAGATAGTTGGCAAAGTAATGGGCCAGTGCAATGGCCAGCAACAGGACCAGGGCAATCACACCCAGCACCTGAGATACTTTTTGGCTGGTCTGTAGCAATAGTGGCTTAAGCGACCACTGCGTTACCAGTTTCCAACCCGGCAGACTGGGCAGTGCCTCTTCCTGATAGAGAAATGAATCAAGCCAACGTTTCATTGCGCCAACGCCAGGCCTGGAATCAGGTATCCATTGCAGGGTGGTATCATCCAGAGGCCGCAGGACGCCACCTGCTGGCAGGCTGAACGGTGTCATTGGCTTCAGATCCTTGCTGCTGCTGACAACAACCCGCCCTTCGGCATCTAAAAGAGTTACCGTTATGGGGCGTCTCCCTATCAAACTATCAAACAGTCTCTGTAGCTCTTCAAGCTTGAAGACTGAAAGTACCGCCCCCTGATAGCGACCGGCATCATGGATCGGTGCAACCACTGCCAGACGGGGGCCGGGAGTGCCGATTCTGCCCATAAAAAATTCTACGGTGGCAAGATAGGGAGGAGTCGTAACCCGCTTCAGATACGGGCGACCACTCATATCCAGCCCAATGGTGGAGTTACCCTGTTCATCAACCTTGGGCACAAAGGCACGGGTAACAGATTGCCTATCCAGGACAATTTGGCGGCAGAGGCAGCTGTAGTTTGCATTCAGTTTTTCAAGACTATGTTGTAGCTGTTTGGGCGGTAGAGTCTCAGGAGACGGCATAACTGCAGCCACCCCTTCAACCTGTAACTTGCGCTGGACAAACCACAAGTCTACCGTTGTTTTGGAGATAATCCGGCTGAAGCGAAAATGGTTTTCTTTGGCGATATCCAGATCACGCTTGAAGCCATCATGGATCGTAAACCAGCCAAAGCCAAGGGCAGGCACCAGAACCAGAGCGGCCAACCCCACAAACAGCAGTTCCCGCAGGGCCGGTTTTTGTTGCTGCACATCCCGGTTAGTCACCCAGGGCAGCAGGCAGATCCCTTTTGCCAGCAGGGTATTAAAAATACCGTTAACCCCCTGTTTAAGGGCAATCACCAGCGTAGCCAGAGGAGCAAAACCCATCAGGTGGTGGTAGAACAGCCAGACAAGCAACAAACCGCCGGTGAACCAGTAAAGAATATCTGCATTCAGCAGGCTGAATCGCCTGCGGTTTACCAACAGGTAGACCAGCGCTGCTTCAGCGCTAAAAAGAACGACCGCCCAAGGGTGGTGCCAGTGAAACAGGGTGGCAAGTGAGGCGATCAAGGCAGCGGTCAGACCGCTGACGAGGCCAAATCGTTGCAGGGCCACCATGGTGACAATCGAACCGAACAAAAAATCAACGCCAAAAAAAAGTTCCAGATTGAACCAGTTCAGGCAAAACCCGACCAGGCCAAACAGAAGTCCCAACAGCAGGCTGCGACCGGAACGTTCAGATTGAACGGTCATACCGTCCCCCCCGACGCCAGCTTAAACAGTTCATACTGTTCCACAAGTATCACCCACAACGCCTGGTACTCTTCTATCCGCCCTTCACGGACCGCCATTTCAAGCTCAGCCGCAGCTACAGACAAAGCACAGGCCCCCACGTTACCGGCTGACCCCTTAATGGCGTGGGCCTTGGCCCGCATCTGTTCAGCATCACCTGCTTCAAAGGCCTGTCGTAGCAGGTTCATATGTTCATCGGCACTATCAAAAAACATGGTTACAAATTTCTGAATGAGCGATTCATTTCCCCCCAGACGCACCAGCAGCGCCTGACGATCAAAAACCGGCTGATGCGCTTGCTCCTGGACCTGAACTTCAGCCTGCATGACAAGAGCAGCCGGCTGCTGTGGTGGCTGTCCTGAAACCATCCGTTCAATCACGGCCAACAGATCATCCTCTTTGATCGGCTTGGATAGATAGGCATCCATACCTGCCGCAAGACAACGTTCTTTGTCACCCTGCAATGCATAGGCGGTCATGGCCACAATCGGTACCGGTTGCCGCTTATGGGCAAGTTCAAAGGCACGGATTTCATTTGTGGCCTCAAAACCATCCAACACCGGCATCTGGATATCCATCAGGATCAGGTCGAACCCGCCATTACGTGCCTTTTCCAGCGCATCCTGACCATCAACGGCAAGAACAACCTGATGTCCTTGTTTCTCCAGAATAATCTTTGCCAGTTCACGATTAATCTCGACATCATCAACCAAGAGGATCGTACAACTACGCCTGGCCTCACGCACCTGATGGCGGGTAACCGGCCCGGTGCCTGGTTGTGCTTCGCCATGCATGATCGCCTTCAAGGCATCGTACAGCTCACTATGAATCACCGGCTTGGTCAGGTAGCCGTTCACCTTCAGCTGACGACAACGCTGGGCGTCTCCACGCTTGCCGGCACTTGGCAGCAGCACCAGTTTCAGATCATCATAGCGAACATCTTTTCTGATCTGCTCCACCAGCATCCAACCATCTACATCCGGCATCTGCAGGTCAGACAGGACTATCTGCACCGGCCGGGTAGAAAGCGCAGACTCCAGCTTGGATCTGGCCTCTTCTGCAGTTGATGCCGTAAGCACCTCCACCCCCCAGCGCTCAAGATAACCTTCCAACAACTGCCGGTTAATGGCCACATCATCCACCACCAGCGCAACAATCCCCTGCAGGGCGGTGGATTGCTGGGCTTCATGCTGCAGCTTATCCCGCACCCGACAACGCAGGGTGAACCAGAAGGTACTACCCTGGCCAAGCACACTTTCCACGCCGATCTCCCCCCCCATCAACTGCACCAGACGGCGACAGATGGCTAAGCCCAGACCGGTTCCTCCAAACTTTTTAGTGGTGGAAAGATCAGCCTGTTCAAAGGGGGCAAAGATCCGCTGCAGGTGCTCCGGGTTAATCCCGATCCCTTTGTCCCGCACCTCAAAACGTAACAAGACCTCACCATCCGGCAGCCCCTGCTGTTTTGACACCAGCAACTCTATCTCACCCTGCTCGGCAAACTTAACGGCATTACCGGATAGATTTAACAGCACCTGACGCAACCGTCCGGGATCGCCCAGCAGGCTGTCCGGCACATCGGGGTCAACCTGAAAGACCAGCTCAAGCCCTTTCTGCCCTGCCCGCACTGCCAGGGTACGCAGAGTCTGCCCCAGCATACTACGCAACATAAACGGCACCGTCTCTGTCTCCAGCTTGCCCATCTCTATCTTTGAAAAATCAAGGATATCATTAATGATATCCATCAGATTTTCTGCAGATATCTTGACCGATTTAAGATAATCATACTGTTGAGAATTCAGCTCTGTATCCATCAGCAGTTCGGTCATCCCCAGCACACCGTTCATCGGGGTACGGATTTCATGGCTCATATTGGCCAGGAATTCACTTTTGGCACGACTGCTGGCCTCTGCCTGTTCTTTGGCAACCCGCATCTCTTCGCTGGACTGCATCAGCTGAATGTTAACCGAGGCCAGCTGACGGGCCAACAGGATACCGCTGACCATGACCAATAGGACAATGCTGCCCCCTAACCCCATTTGCACGTTCTTGTAGAGTACCCGCCGGGCTGCCAATTCTTCTTTCAGCAGGGTAATCCGGTTGTTGCTTTCATAATAGAGGCGGTTGGCATTTTCGTTCAGACGTATAAACAGCGAAGGCACATGCTTGTAAAAAACATTCAGATCTTCTTCGATTTTCATCAATTTGAGGGCATTACTCGACTCTCTGGCCTGTTCTCGTTTAGCCAGCAACTGGGCCAGCTCATCAGCTTTTTCCCGTACCTTGTCCAGATGAGGGCCAATCTCGATCAATTCAAGCATGTTGTGGGGATCATCAGCACGGGGTGTATAGGTGACCTGCTCATTCAGGTTATCAACCCCTTCAATATTCAGATCAATAGTCCGTTCAACCCGACCACCATCTTTTAACACCAACAGATCATGCTCCAACTTAAGGGTTTTTTCTTTAATTCCAGCCCGCAGGCGCCCCTGCTCTGATGTGCTGACTGATGCGACCATCCGGTTAAAATCAAGCTCCATCCCTTTAATGTCGTCAACCAGTACTTCGCCAACAAACAGACGGACCTGTTCATTATTGCCCCGGTGTTCAAGCTCTTCCATCAGGTGCCCGATAACCACGTTAACGGCGATCAATGCCGTGAAGCCGACCAGAAATAGCCCCATCAGCAGGAACAGCAGACGAGTAGCCCGTGAAGCAGAGCTGATCATGGCCGCAGGTTGTTTAAAATCAAGTGCCATGCCTGGTTAGCGTCCAGCCTTTGAAACGGTAATAAAGCCATAGCGACGGAAGATGGACTGGCCCTGAGGACCTGCGGCATACTCCATAAATTTACGGGCCATGGCCTGATTTTTTGAAAAAGTCAAAAGCGTCAACTGCAATTCCTGTGGCGGCGCAATCGAAGGTGGCAGATCCAGCACATCAATGCTGGGTGCGTTATCAGGAAAATAGCCGGTGGCACGCCAGCTCATGGTCAGATCAGCATCACCGCGACGCATGGCAGCCATTATGGAACGGGAGTCAGGTAGCATCTGCACCACTTTTGCAGCCACCTTGGGGTACAGACCTGTCTGCGTCAAAATGCGATGGGCCTCTACGCCAACACTACCGCTTTCGCTGCTGCCCAACACCACTGCCAGATCCTTACGCAGCAGCTCCTTCAGATCAGGTTTCACTTTTTTAGGATTACCTTTTTTAACCATCAACGCCATCTGGTTCATCCCAAGCACCTTGTACTCACCCAGCAACCCTTCTGGTTGATGCTTGATCCTGAAGACAGGCTCACCCGGCAGGTAGAGATCACCTTTCTGGCTCTTTTTAGCGCTTTGGTAGAGATCTTCCGAGCCTCCCTGGGCAATGGCAATGCTGATCTTTTCCTGTTTTTCAAACTGACGGGCAATATCGGTTATGGGACGTACCATGGTGATACCGCAGTAAATCAGCAGGTTGTTACCAGCTGGCGCTGCAAACGCTGGACATGCCAGACCAAGAAGCAGCAAAAAAAGTACAAACGAAGTTGCGTAAGATTTTCTGGCCATTATTTTCCTCCTGATTTAGGTGATCGACAACAGCTCAAGAAGTGGATCAGATTCCTCCTGCCGGTCCTTCAACTGGTCACGAATAGCAACAAATTGCTGCAGGTTATCCAGAAAAAGCCGCAGCAGGTGAGGATCAAAGAAGATCCCCCTGCCCTCTTCCATAATGGTAAGGATTTTTTCAATCGGGAAGGCCTTCTTGTAGGGACGATCCGAGGCCAGTGCATCAAAGACATCAGTTATCATCACGATCCGGGCAAAGATATGGATCTCCTCACCCTTCAAACCGGCAGGATAGCCGCTGCCATCCCATTTTTCATGGTGCTGCAACGCCACCGTGCAGCCAGCCTCAAGGGAGTGAAAACGCTCGCCTTCAGACAGTATCCGCCCGCCGATGGTGGTATGCAGCTTCATGATCTGCATCTCGGTCTCATCCAGTTTCCCCGGTTTAAGCAAGATCCGGTCCGGGATGCCGATCTTGCCCACATCGTGCAAAGGGGAGGCAAAGCGCAGCAGTTCAGCCTGCTCTTCCGGCAGACCGGCCAGCAATGCCAGGACCTTTGACATCTCGCTGATCCTGCGGGTATGCATACCGGTTTCCATATCCCTGAATTCAGAGGCACGGCCAAGGCGCAGACAGATCTCATATTCAGCCTCTTGAGACAGGGCCAGGGCATCCCGCAGGTCTGCAGTCTTTTTGGCCACTTCTGTCTCAAGGGTGGCATTCATGTTACTGATAATATCGTGGTATTTTTTACTACGGACATGGTTCATGACCCGCAAACGCAGCTCATCGGGATTAAACGGTTTGGCCAGAAAATCGTTAGCCCCCAATCCCAGAACCCTGGTTACCTCCTGCTGATCGGCGGTCACCACAATTACCGGGATATGCATCAGGGTAAAGTTAAGCTTGATCCGCTGCAGGGCTTCAAAACCATCCATAACCGGCATCTGCAGATCAAGCAGCACAATATCTATACCAGGAGTGGATTCCAGTAGTGCAAGGGCTTCCTGACCGTTATTGGCGGTATAAATGGTGGCTGCCATATCTTCCAGCATTGCCTGGATTATCTGCAGGTTAAAATTGTCATCATCAACAGCCAGGATTTTCACATCGGCAAGCATCAAAACCTCCTGTACCTGATCAAGCGGCTGAAGTGACGACCGGATCGGAAGTACCGGCAGAATAACGACAGACGGGATGAGTAGTTAGAGGCGTCTATACTAGCACCTTGCGCGATAGATGGAAATGAGGTGATTACCCTAGAGATGATAGTTGCGGGAAAAACAACAGGTTTGAAGCTCACGAGGAGGACAAACGGTTAGCGGCATTCCAAACCCAGGCCGCGCGACCATTAACAAACGGACAAAGGCAACCTGATCAACACCTCAAGTCCACCTTCCGGCAGATTGCGGGCTGTCACGGTGCCACCATGGTGTTTGATGGTTCCGGCGGTGATGGCCAGCCCGATACCGGTTCCGCCACTTTGACGATCCCGTGCCTCAGCCACACGGAAAAAGGGTTTAAAGATCGCCGAAAGGGCTTCTTCCGGCACGCCTGGGCCATGATCCCGCACCCGCAGGCAGACCTCATCAGCCGTTTCTTGCTCCAGATGAACTTCCACCACGGTGCCGGGAGCGGTATACCGTACGGCATTACGCACCACATTTTCCAGTGCTCGCCGCAGAAGTTCATAATTGCCTGTCAATGGCCGTACCGGCGTAGCCACCAGCTGCACCGTACGTCCACTGCCTGCTGCCTCAAAGTCAGCATCATCCACCACCTCTGCTGTCAGCGCTGCAAGATCCACCTGTCTCTTTTCCAGAGCCTTACTGCCACTTTCCAGCAACGTCAGTGTCAGCAGTTCGCTGATCATTTGATTCAAACGATCCGACTCCTGTTCGATCCGGTCAAAGGCAACAGCAGCAGAAGCAGGAGCCTCGCGACGAGCCAGCCCAAGCGCCACGTTGAGGCGGGCCAGGGGCGATCTCAGTTCATGGGAGATATCCCGCACCAGCTGTTTTTGGGCCGACATCAAAACCTCAAGCTGCTCAGCCATCCGGTCAAAATCCCGCCCCAGATCAGCTATCTCATCACCTTTGGCAGCTGCCCGAAAGCCAACCCGTGCCGTCAGATCACCTTGTGCAAGTTGCTGCGTGGCCCTGCGCAGACGCCGAATCGGTGCGGTCAACCGCCAGGCGAGCAGATAACAGGCCAGCCCACCCACCACAAAATAGATGACCAGTTGGGCTATGAGCGGAAAGCTGGGAAAGCCGTGTGGAGGTGGTTCAGGATGATGACCGGCAGGTGGTGGCAGAGGCGCTGGTTGCTGCATACCGGGCTGAGTTGGATCACCGGCCTGCGGTCCCTGATGAAACGAAACAGGGGGACGCGGATGGAATCCCGGTCTGGTCTTGATGGCAACCAGAAAGAAGATGCCGCCGGACAACACCACGGTCAGCCAAAACCAGAAGAACAGCTTTACAAAAAGTGACCGCATCAGAGTGACTCTGCCACTGTAGGACGCAGATAGATATAGCCAACTCCCCGCACACTTTTAAGCCGCTCACTGCCGTCTTTGGCCGGCCCAAGTTTACGGCGCAGACTACTGATATGGACATCTATGCTACGATCATAGGAATTAAGCTGCCGCCCCAGGGCCTGACTGCAAAGCTCTTCGCGGCTGACCACCCGCCCGGCCTGGGTCATCAAGACCTCCAGCACCGAAAACTCTACTGAGGTTAGCGGCAGTTCCTGCCCCCCCTGCAATACTGCCCGACGACCTGGATCAAGGGTCAGATCCCCCACAGCCAGCACAGCTTCCGGCGCAGTTTCATTCTTCTGTTGCGTGGCTGACCGTCTCTGAATGGCACGGATACGGGCCACAAGCTCACGCGGGTTAAACGGCTTGGGCAGATAGTCATCCGCCCCCAGCTCTAGCCCCACAATCCGGTCAACCTCTTCACCCCGTGCGGTCAGCATCACCACCGGCACCGCTGATCCGGCCCTTATTTTACGCAGTACCTCAAACCCGTTCAGGCCGGGCAGCATCACATCAAGCACCACCAGATCATAGTTCTCGGTACAGGCACGGGTTGCCCCCAGAGCACCATCATGAACCGCCTCAATGGTAAAACCTTCTGCGCTTAGATAGTCATCCAACAAGGCACAGAGGTCATGATCGTCATCAATGACCAGAATCCTGCTAGTCTGCATCTGCTCCACCCTCCAGACGATGTGAATACCTGCGTCAGTATAAGGCTCTCGAACAACTTAGTCTGTAAAGATTTGTAGGCTACATCCTGATTACAAAACTTTACTCAAACAGCGCCACACTTAACGAATATCCAGCCGTGTATATCCGATAGATAGAGTACCAACCCTTTGCACATCACACACTAAGGAGGCCCGCCATGAGTAGCATCAGCAGCATCAGCAGCAGTATGACCAGTCTGTTTGGCATCGACCAGCAGAAGCGGAAACAGGATCTGTTCAGTAAAGTTGACAGTGACGGCAACAGCAGTATCTCGCAAACAGAACTAACCGCCCTGACCGACAAGATCTCTGAGGACAGCGGCAAAACGCTGGATGCATCCTCTCTCCTGTCCCAGTATGACAGTGACAGCGATGGATCACTGAACAGCGATGAGATGGACAGCCTGATGGAAAGCATCAAACCCAAACATGAGCGGGATGCAATGCTGAGTAACGAAGACCAATCCGGCACCCAATCCAGCGGACTTGACACCACATCCCTGGCCTCGTACCTCTCCAACTCCGGCCAGGACCTGGTCTCCAGCCTGATCTCCATGCTGCAACAGATGCAAAGTTCATCATCAGACGATGAAGAAGACAGCTCAATCAGCAGCAGCTCTGCAGTAAATGGTAAACAAGGTCCACCACCGCCACCACCACCTAAACCGGAAGAGATGTTCAACGAGCTCGATAGTGACAGCAGCGGCGCCCTTTCTTCTGATGAGTTGCAGACCATGCTGGACAAGATGGCAGAGATGACCGGCCAATCTCAGGACGCCTCCACCCTGATCACCCAGTATGACAGCGACAGCGATGGTTCGCTCAACAGCGATGAGATGGCTACCATGATGAAGAGCATGGGGCCACCTCCGCCGCCGCCACAACAGGCCCAGTCAAGCAGCAGCGGCTATGATGACACCAGTAGTGCTCTGAAAGACGCACTTGCCTCACTATTGCAAAACAGTGATCAAAGCAGTGTGTCGACCCTGCTCAAGCTGCTAAAAAGCAGTTCAAGCAGCAGTACACAATCAATCAATGTGATTTCGTAAGCAAAACAGCTGTTAACCTTCAGAGGTTGTTGACGCCCAGTCAACAACCTCTGAAATCATCAGATGCAGCAGGAGGAAAATCATGGCGTCGGTCATAGCAGCTACAGACAAAATGTTTTCGGCCATCACAGACAGCCAAAGCACCCGTAGCAGTATTGCAAGCACCATGCTTTCCACGGCTATCAGCTATATGGAAGATGAAAATTACACCCGCGCAGCTCAAGCACTACGCGCATCACTATCCTATAATCCGGAATCAACTGACGCCTACAACTACTTGGCTTCGGCCTATCTTCAGCTTGGCAAGAACAAAGAAGCCATATCTGCTTACAAATCTTCACTGCAGCTTGACAGTACCCAGGCCGACATACACGTTAACCTTGCCAATGTGTATGTCGCAGAAAACAATACCACTGAAGCAGAAAAGGAATATAAGGCAGCTGTGCAGGCTGACACGACCGATGCGGCGGCCCCCTACACCTATGGACTTTTTCTGCTAAACAACGATCGCGCTTCTGAAGCGATCACTCAGTTTACCAAGGCAAGTAAACTGGAACCAAACGACGGCAACATCAATTACGCGCTGGGCTCCGCCTATAACAAACAGGGACGCTATTCCGAGGCGGTAACACAGCTTAACAAGGCCATTGCCAGAAAAGGTGATGATTTCTATGCCGGTTATTCTGAACTGGGATTTGCCTACATCGGTCTGGGGGACAAAGACAGCGTCAGCAGCACTATCGACTATCTTAATGACACAGAAGACTCAACGGCAATAAGCTATGCCGAAACCCTTGAAGATGCCATTCAACAGCCCAAAATACTTGGTACCGTAGACTCCGGCACCTCTCTGCTTACCGCACTTGGTGCATCAACGCCGGTTTACTTTCTGGACATTTCACTTGCCGAACCTGCCAGCTCCAAAAATTTCACCATCCAGTTCCAGTTTGATTCTGAAATGGATGTCAGCTCAGTCATGGATACAACGAAATGGAGTATACGAAAGGCATCAGGTATCGAGGAAGGTTTTTATAATAATGGCGTTTACTCGTCTAACAGGAATGACGCAACTTTCTCCCCTATTCCCAAACTGGTAACCTACGACCCCACGACACTGCGGGCAACCGTAACCTTCAGCATCAGCCAGAATGCTAATGGTAATGCAACTATAGATCCCTCACGGCTTGTCTTCAGGTTTAGTGGCGTTGATGTAAACGGCAGAAGCATGGATACAACTGCTGACGAATATGACCAGTATGCCGGAGTTGCCTTTTAAGAATAATTTAGCCTATCTTCGCATCTCTTTACCCATATTTACGCCCCGAGACGCTACTCTTGTTTTCAACAAGACACTTCTGCATGCAAGCATGAAAGGAGTAGCACTATGGGCAAGAGATTAATTTTATTACTCGTGGCAATAGGGGGATTTTCGGTAAATGCGACTGCCCGCGAACTACCTATACCCCCGATGGACTGTTTCTCACCGCCTCCGCCACCACCGGATTATCGGCAGCACCCACCACCAATGCCGCCACCAGGACACCATTGGATAGAACCAAAGATGCCGTTAAACGCAGCGCAGCAGGCGCAACTGGATCAGCTCCTGCAAAAAGAGCATGACTATGTTGATGGGTTGATGAAAAAGATGGAGGAAAGTCGTATTGCCCTGCGTCAGGCAGCAGATCGGGAGCCTTTTGATGAAGCTGCCGTCACAGCCTTGGCAAAGACCGACGCAGAACTCCAGACAGAGTTGATGCTGTCACACCTACGCACTAAAGCGCGCATTAAAGCCCTTTTCTCTCCTGTTCCTAAATAAACCGTAGTGTGTATACCCAGGGGCAGGGTCAGTCTACCCCCTGGGTATTTGATTATTTCTTCATTCCTACAGAAAAAATCCGACTTGCATGCTTGACAGCTTACGGCTAAAGGATAAGCTAAGGTCAATCAGAGACTGCAAGAAGGAGCTTCCCATGTTCGACGGATTAAATCTTGGCAGGAATACAATTGCGATGGTGCTGGCAGGCGGAAAAGGTGAGCGACTCAGCCCCTTGACCCTGCGTCGCGCCAAGCCCAGCGTCACCTTTGGCGGCAAGTACAAGATCATCGACTTTGTCTTAAGTAACCTGTTCAACTCCGGTATCAGGCGGATTTACATCCTGACCCAGTACCGGGCCTATTCGCTTAACAAACATATCCGCGAATCATGGGGCAAATGGACCGGCCTGGGCGAATTCTGCGTAGCCATCTCACCGGAGACCAGTAGCGACAGCGAACAGTGGTTCAAAGGCACCGCAGACGCCATCCTGCAGTACCTGCGCTTCGTGGAAACAGCCGATGCCGACTATGTGGCGGTCTTTGGTGGCGACCATATCTACAAGATGGATATCAGCCAGATGATCCAGTCCCACCGGATGAACCGTGCCGACCTCACCATCGCCTCACTTGAAGTACCCAGGGAAGAGGCCAGCCGCTTTGGGGTCTTCTCTGTGGATGACGACAACCGGGTCACCGCCTTCACTGAAAAGCCTGAAAACCCTGAAACCATTCCAGGCCGTGAGACCTGCTTCGCCTCCATGGGCAACTACATCTTCCCCACCCGCAAGCTGATCGAAGTCCTTCTGGAAGGCAAGAAACTGTATGAGGACCTTGACTTTGGCAAGCATGTCATCCCGATGATGCTGGAAAAGGGCGACCGGATCTACGCCTACAACTTCAATGACAATCTGGTACCGGGGATGAAATCAGAAGAACGGGGCTACTGGAAGGATGTGGGAACGCTCGATTCCTACTATGAAGCCAACATGGACCTGATCAATGTCAGTCCTCAGTTAAACCTCTACAACTACAAATGGCCGATCCTTACCAACCAGGGCAACCTGCCACCGGCCAAGACTGTTTTTGATGATGAAGGACGTCGTGGTGTCAATATCGACTCATACGTTACCGGCGGTTGCATCACCAGCGGCAGCACCGTGCGTCGCTCCATCCTTGGGCCGATGTGCAAGATCAATAGCTACAGCCTGGTGGAAGACTCCATCCTGTTTGAAGGGGTTACGGTTGGCCGGCACGTAAAGATTAAAAAGGCTATCATCGACAAAGGGGTGGTTATTCCTGATAACGCCGTGATCGGCTACAATCATGAAGACGACCTCAAGAATGGCTACACCATCACTGAATCAGGGATTGTGGTGGTGCCCAGGAAAGACCGTTAAACCATCCACACCAAAAGGGCCGGACAAGAATCCGGCCCTTCGAGCTTAAATACAGCACGCCAGCGGGATTGAACAGAATGGGCAACTATGGTAAAGATTAAACAAACATCTACTTCCCATTATTCCCAGGATCGACATGCCTTCAAATGTTGCTATCATAGGTTTTTCATTCAGACTGCCAAATACAACCCAGGAAACCTTCTGGAATGATCTTCAGGAAGGCCGTGATCTGGTCACCTCAGTACCCAAAGAGCGTTGGAGCCAGGAAACATTTACCCACCCGCGCAAAGATCATCCCGGCACCAGTTACACCTTTACAGCCGGTTCAGTTGGTGATGTTTCACTGTTTGATGCCGGTTTTTTCGGCATTTCTCCACGCGAAGCTGCCGTCATGGACCCTCAGCAACGTCTGTTGCTTGAGCTGGGCTGGGAGGCCTTTGAGAGCGCCGGCGTTAAACCATCCTCTCTGAAAGGGAGCAACTGCGGGGTATTTGTCGGTATCTCCAGCATTGACTACGCCTACCGCCTGATAGACAACCTTGAAGCGGTTGATTCTTCCGGCGGCACCGGAAACACTTCAAGCATTGCTGCCAACCGCCTCTCTTACTTTTTTGACCTGCGCGGCCCCAGCATGGCCATTGACACGGCCTGTTCATCATCACTGGTAGCCTTTCACCAAGCCTGTGTATCCATTGCATCGGGAGAAAGTACCACTGCACTGGCAGGTGGTGTCAGTCTTCACCTCCACCCTTATACCTTCATAGCCTTTTCCAAGGCATCCATGTTATCCCGAAAAGGACACTGCAATGTATTTGACGCAGCATGTGACGGCTATGTCCGTTCCGAAGGCGCCGGACTATTTCTTCTGAAAGAGTACAACCAGGCAGTGACCGATGGAGACAATATTCTGGCTGTTGTGGCAGCCTCAGCCGTCAATACGGATGGCCGGAAATCCGGATTAACTGTACCCAGTGCAGCGGCTCAGGCCGCCCTGCTAAGACAGACCTACCAAAAGGCAGGAATAGCCCCCTCAGAGATTGACTACGTAGAAGCACATGGCACCGGCACTGCCGTTGGTGACCCGATCGAGGTACAAGCAATCGGTGAAGCCTTGGGGAAACAACGCCGGGCTGAAAACCCATTAATCATCGGCTCCGTTAAAAGCAATCTGGGACATTTGGAGTCTGCTGCAGGAGTCGCCGGTCTGACCAAGGCACTACTTTGCATTCAGAACCGGACCATACCTGCAACCATAGGCATTACAAAGCTTAATCCGGCAATACCGTTTACCGATCTCAACATTGAAGTCGCCACAGAGAGCAGACCGATTACCAAGACTGGAGAGATCATCGTCGGCGTCAACTCCTTCGGCTTCGGTGGTGCCAATGCCCATGTTGTTCTCAAAAGCCATGAGCATCCTGTCGACAATCCAGCAAAGCTTCGTCCCTGCCAACTTCCCCTGGTGCTTTCTGCAAAAAATGCGGAGGCCTTGAAGAAGTCTGCCAGTGATACTGCAGCATACCTGAACAGTAATCACCATATCCCCCTGTACGATATTGCTTACAACGCCCTCTTCCGCCGCGAGTTATTTAAATACAAGACCGTTGTCTTCGGCAATTCACACACGGAAATTGCAGAACAGCTGTACACGTTCGCTGATACTGAGACAACGCAGACCTCTACTCCGCTGGCCATGGCAACCGGACCTGTATTTGTCTACTCCGGCAATGGTGCACAATGGTTTGGCATGGGAAGGCAGCTGTTGACTGACACCCTGTTTCTACAAGCGGTACAGGAGGTTGACTCGCTCTTCAGGCAGCATGCTGACTGGTCCCTTGAAAAGGAACTGTCCGGATTCTATGGCATTGACCAATACGCAGACACCGAGATTGCCCAGCCGGCCCTGTTTGCGATCCAGGTTGGTATTACCCGCATGCTTCAAGCGCGAGGCGTGTCGCCGATAGCTGTGGTTGGCCATAGTGTAGGAGAAGTTGCTGCTGCCTGGGCTTGCGGAGCCCTGTCTCTGGAAGATGCTGTACAGGTAATTTATCACCGCAGCCAACTTCAGGGCACCACCAAGGGAAAAGGGCAGATGACTGCGGTCGGCCTGGGCCAGTCTGAAACCACACAATTACTCACTGAGCTTGGGCTTCATGAAAACCTGACCGTTGCAGGTAGCAACAGCAACAAAGGGGCAACGGTTGCCGGAGCAGATGCTGATCTCAAGAAGCTGGAATCAACCCTCTCACGCAAGAATATCTTTAACAAACGTCTTGCCCTTGATTATGCATTTCACAGCCCGGCAATGGATCCGCTTGAAACGGGCATCAGATCAGCACTGGTAACAATAATTCCGCAACCGTCGTCCGTTCCGTTTTACTCAACCGTTACCGGTGGGTTGATTGATGGTACCGGACTTGACGCAGGCTACTGGTGGCACAACCTGCGCAAACCGGTTCTGTTTGACCAGACCATCAGGCAGCTTCTCCATGACGAAAATACTGTTTTTATTGAAATCGGGCCCCATGCAATTCTGCGCAGCTATCTGCAGGACTGCATGGAAGAAAACGCAACAGCAGGACGTGTCATCAGCACCGGCATGCGTGGAGATGACAGCCCGGCAAAGATTTTAACTGCTGTTGGGCAGGCGATCATCAGCGGTATCCCCATTGACTGGAACTATTTTTTCCCTGAACAGGCAGTTTTTGTTGAACTACCCCATTATCCTTGGCAGCGGGAATCACACTGGCACACCGTGACGCCGGAATCATACGGCCTGCTCAATCGCCGCAAACTGCACCCACTTTTAGGGTATAAACTTGCTCAACAGGAGCTTACCTGGGAAAACCAGCTTGATACCCAGCTTATTCCAATGCTTGCAGACCACCAGGTTGGTGATGCCATTGTCTTTCCCGGAGCCGGTTTCGTTGAACTGACGCTTGCTGCTGCCCATGTCTGGCTGGCTGGAGAATTCAGCGAGATCGAAGAGATCGAAATAAAGTCACCCTTGTTGTTGAAAGCCGACCGTTCTAAACTGATCCGTGTGTCAATTGATCCTGGCCATGGTGGCTTGCGCATAAAAGCCAAAGAGCTCGCCAGCGACGATCCCTGGGAGGTCCATGTCACCGCCCGAGTCCTGCAGGGACCACCGGCAACGGTACAACTGCAACACCAGATCTCACTTCCTGCCCGGACGCCTGACTTTACCGCTACGGAACATCACCAACTTACGGAGGCTGCCGGCCTTGGATACGGCCCGGCATTTCAGGTAATTGAAGTTGGCTGGATTGAAAACAACTCCGTTGTTGCTTTGTTTTCAGATACAACAACGCCAGACGAAGCAGATGTGCAGGGTTTTCACCTCCACCCTGCACACCTTGACTGTGCTTTCCAGTTAATCTTTCAGCTCCTGAAAGGTCAACTGGCAGAGAACGCCGGTATCGCCTACATCCCGGTCTATATAGGGCGGGTAAGCCTGTACACCTCTCAGCGTGCCCCCAAACGTGCCAGGGCAACATTACTACGCCGCTCCCCCCATTCCCTGACAGCAGAATTTATTATCGCCGATGCCGAAGGTACGCCGATAGCCGCTGTACAGGAAGTCCGCTTCAAAGCCGTCCGTCTCAACATCAATCAGGCTGCCACAAAGGCTGCTTTTCTGGCTTACCATAGCATCCCCTGGCCTCACCCATTAACACCTTGCGGCATATCGCCACTCCCGTTTGACAAGCTGAAAAAAGAGATGGGTGGAGCGGTAAGCCGGGCGGTTCTTAAAGGTACCCATCGCTGCTATTCTGAAGAGGTGGATCCGCTGCTGGATGTACTGTGCAGTCGTTTTACCCTGGAAACCGTCCGGTCTCTCGCAGACGGGAATCAGGTTCTTTCCCATGCCATTATCCAGAAAATCCAGAAAAACAAGCCAGAAACAGCCCTCTACCTTACCCACCTGCTCAGCCTTGCTGTGTCTGATGGTTCACTTACAGAAAATGAATCAGGCTTTACCATTCAGGGAAAAGACAACGATACAATTTCAGCCCAGGATATCTGGAACAGCCTGTTCCATGATCACCCGGAATATTTCCCGATTATCCATAGTGTCTCACAGGTAGGACTACACCTGAAAAGCATTATAACTGAGCAGGATGCGAGCAGGTTGCTGCCATCACCAGCCTCCCTGGCGCTCCTCACCCGCAACCTGCTCGGTACTGCAGCAAAAATAAAAATTGAAGATTCACTGCAGAAACTGCTCTCCACAACCTTGACGACGCTACCGGAAGGTAGCCGGTTTGGCGTTATGGAAGTCAGTGACGGTCTTCCGCTATTTGCCTCCACAATCTGCAGAAATATTGAATTCGACCGTTGCCATTACCTTTTTGCAACCGGAAATCATGACATCATCGATGAAGCAGCTCAGCAACTTGAACACTTTCCGGCTGCCGAAGTCCGGTTGCTTGCTTCAACCGGCGAGTTTGAACAACCAGCACCAGCCTCCGCATATCATCTGGCGATCATCATGTCAGATTTTTTGACTATTGACGCGGCCTTACATGCCATTGATGCTGCGCTTTCCCAACTTACGCCTGACGGATTGATCCTTTTCATTGATCAACACCCTTCGCGATGGGCAGACTTTGTTTTCGGCAGTCATTCAGCATGGTGGCACGCAAGCGCTTCCGGCTCGCCACTGTCGCGTCAGCAATCACCTACATTCTGGCAGATGAAACTGGAACAGCGTGGACTGGGTGACAGTGAATGCCATGAACTCTCTCCCCGCACCTCGTCAGGCCCGTACCTTCTGCTGGCACGGCGCGCTGAAACTGTTTGTACGTCTGCCCCCCCACTACTGCTGTCTGCAGAATCACCCTGGCTTATCATAGCAGATAAAGAGGGCTATTCTACGGAGCTGAGACAGCGGTTGGACAGCAGACTGTCGAGTGTTGGAGGACAGGTACTCCATACCACCTATACGTCTGTAACTGATCTCACCAACGAGTTACAACAGATCAAAACTCTGCACGGAGGACTGCGCGGTATCATCCATATAAGCGGACTTCAACCGCCTTTAACGGATAACAGCCCGTCAGCATTCCTTGAAGTCCAGACCGACCGCTGCGCTCTTGCAGCAGCCATTATCAAGGCAACTGAAGCAACAGAGATTTCCACCATCTGCTGGCTGGTGACCGGTAACGCTGCCTGTCACCTGATCCCTCGGCACAGCCAAAAACAGACGGGCGGTTCTGTAACCTCCCTTCCTGATGCCGCTCTTTGGGGTTTTGGCCGCACGCTCATCAACGAGACGGCCAGCGGCACTGTTCGTCTGGTTGATCTTGAGACAGCCGGCAACCTTGACACGCTGGTTGAGGCGATTGCAAAAGAGATTATCCAGCCTGACAATGAACAGGAAATCTGCATTTCGTCAGCGGGAAAACGCTTTGCACCCCGCCTGCAACTGGTACCGGCATTAGCAGACAGCGCTGACGCCCAGCAGACATTCTCCGCCACTCCCTGTTACCGTTTGGGATTCCAGTTTCCAGGGCAACTGCGGAACCTGCGTTGGGAGCCTTGCTCATCTCCTGCGCCCAAAGGCGGTGAAATTGAGGTTGAGGTGCATGCAACCGGCCTTAATTTTCGTGACTTCATGTACACCCTGGGGCTTTTATCAGATGAAGCGGTGGAAAACGGCTTTGCTGGCCCTACACTCGGCATGGAGTTTTCCGGCACTGTTATCCGTGTTGGAGAACAGGTACAGGAGTTTTCTCCCGGTGATCACTTGGTGGGATTCGGTCCTGCCTGTTTTGCTAACCGGGTAATCACCAGTCCCAACGCCGTTTCTCTGATCCCGGCAGGTCTCTCCTTTGAGGCGGCAGTAACTATTCCAGCAACATTCTTTACCAGCTTTTATGCACTGCATTATCTGGCCAGACTTTCGCCAGGTGAAAAGGTACTGATCCATGGTGCTGCTGGCGGTGTTGGCATTGCGGCGATACAGGTGGCGAGGTGGTGTGGCGCTGAAATCTATGCAACCGCCGGTACCGATGAAAAACGTGATTTTCTGCGTATGCTTGGTATTGAGCATATTTTTGATTCACGCTCACTGACCTTTGCCGCCGAGATTCTTGCCCAGACAGGCGGCACAGGTGTTGATGTCGTACTGAATTCTCTTTCCGGCGAGGCGATCAATCGCAACCTGCAGGTCTTGAGACCCTTTGGACGGTTTCTGGAACTGGGCAAGCGCGACTATTACGAAAACACCCGCATCGGCCTACGCCCCTTCAGGAACAACATCAGTTACTTTGGTATTGATGCTGACCAACTGATGCAGGAACGTCCTGACCTTACCCGTACCCTCTTCAAACAGATTATGGCTCTCTTTGCAGAAGGGGTTTTCCATCCGCTTCCGTTCCATACCTTTGAGGCAGACGATATTGTCAACGCCTTCAGATACATGCAGCAGTCCCGCCAGATCGGCAAGATTGTAGTCACCTACAATAACGGCATCACTGCAACGCAGACCGATGACACAACAGCCCAGGGCAGCCTTACACTTCCAGCTGACGCCACCTTCCTGATAACCGGCGGCTTGAGCGGTTTTGGACTTAAGACCGCCCAATGGCTGGTTCAGAAAGGTGTACGCAACCTGGTACTGGTCAGCCGGAGCGGCCCTGTTTCAGATGAAGCATGTAACGCGATCACCAGTCTGCAACAAGCAGGTGTTACCGTTCATGCTGCCGCATGCGATGTTACCAGCAGAGAAGCGTTGTCAGTGCTTCTGGCAGAGATTGCCAAAACCCTGCCCCCTCTCAGAGGAATAGTACATGCGGCCATGGTCATTCATGACGGTCTGATTCAAACCATGGAGCGAGATCAGATCAGACAGGTCTTTGCTCCCAAAATACTTGGAGCGGCCTATCTGCATGAACTGACTCTGCCGCTATCACTTGACTATTTCATTCTTTTTTCATCGGCAACCACCCTGTTTGGCAACCCTGGCCAGGGGAACTACGTAGCTGCCAACTACTGGCTGGAGGCATTTGCGGCCAGTCGTGAATCAGCAGGATTACCGGTTACCTGCGTCAGTTGGAGCCCCATCAGTGACACCGGCTATCTTGCCCGCAACCAGCAGGTAAAAGATGCGCTGCAAAACCGTTTGGGTGGTGAAGCACTCAGTTCAGCTGCCGCCCTTGATCTGCTTGAAAAGCTCTTGCTTGGCAAGCGCTCTGGTCTTGGCGTACTGGATCTGGATTGGAAGACACTCAGCCGATCACTGCCAAGCGCCGACAGTCCCAAATTTATGGAGCTGACGAGACAAGTCGGAATCAGCAATGAACATCAGGAGCACAAGCTGGATATACGGCAGCTTTTGCAGCAACTCCCGGAAGCTGAACTTCTGTCAACCTTTATTGATCTGCTAAAGCAGGAAGTAGGTACCGTACTCAGAATTGATCCGGCCAAAATTGACCAGGATCGAGTCCTTTCTGACATGGGCCTGGACTCACTTATGGGGGTAGAGCTGGCGGTTGCCCTTGAATCCCTGTGCGGCGTCAAGGTACCGGTCATGGTACTTACCGACAGCCCCACTATCACCAAGCTTGCCAGCTACCTGCTTGCCCAGCTTTTTTCTGCACAGGACGCGCCAGACAGCAACAACGGTCATGATCTGCTCGATCAGGTTCAGCAGGTGCTGTATCAACACGGTGCTGATCTGGCTGATGACATGGTGGAAGAGCTCGTGACCCAGGTTCATGATGCTGCATCAGATGACAAACGGATGATCCAGTAATATGTCACGCAAAGGACTACACGGCCTTACCGCCCAACTTAAGGACGCCCTGATTCTGCAGGCGCTGGAAAGACGACTCCAGCATGTCGAGCAGAAGGGAGCCACCCACGACACCACTCAATCAGATGCGCTGGTTATTCCTGAAAAGTTTTACCGGTTTCAGCTACATCCAGGCTACCAGCAACTCCGCATCATGAACGATGGCGGTGCCCGCCTCGGCGTCAGCAACCCCTTTTTCAAGCTCCATGAAGGCATTGCCGGTGCAACCACGCTTATCAATGGCAAAGAGTATCTGAACTACGCCAGCTACAACTATCTTGGGCTATCAGGCCATCCAGCGGTAGCTGCGGCAGCGAAACAGGCCATTGATCAGTACGGCACCTCTGTTTCAGCCAGCCGTCCGGTATCGGGAGAACGGCCGATCCACCGACAGCTTGAAAAAGCCCTGGCCGAGACCTACCAGGTGGATGATGCAGTGGCATTTGTCAGCGGACATGCCACCAATGTTTCCACCATCGGCTACCTCTTCGGCCCGAAAGACCTGGTGCTCCATGATGAACTGATTCACAACAGCATCCTGCAGGGGATACAGCTTTCTGGCGCCAAACGGCTTTCCTTTCCCCACAATGACCATGCCGCACTTGAGCAGATCCTCAAAAATCAGCGACACGCCTTTGAGCGGGTGCTGGTTGTGCTGGAGGGCATCTACAGTATGGATGGCGACTACCCCGATCTGCCTGCCTTTGTTGAGATAAAAAACCGCTATCGCGCCTTTCTGATGGTGGATGAAGCTCACTCATTCGGCGTTATGGGGGAAACAGGGCTTGGCATTCGTGAGCACTTTGGCCTGCAGGGGAGTGATGTAGATATCTGGATGGGAACACTAAGTAAAGCGCTGGCAGGCTGTGGCGGTTACATTGCGGGAGAGACCGCACTGGTTGAACATCTTAAATTTCTTGCACCCGGTTTTCTCTACAGCGTCGGCATGCCACCTTCGGTTGCAGCCTCGTCACTGGCAGCCCTAAAGCTTATGCAGCAAGCACCGGAGCTGACCGCAACATTGAAAACCCGTGGCAGACTTTTTCTGAAACTTGCGCAGGAGGCAGGAATCAATACCGGCAGCAGTTCCGGCCTTGCCATTGTACCGGCCATCACCGGCAGTTCCTTGACAGCCGCCCGGCTTGCCGAAACACTCTTTGAACAGGGTATCAACGTACAACCGATCATCTATCCGGCAGTGCCGGAAAAATCAGCCCGGCTGCGTTTTTTCATCTCATGTCTGCACACCGAAGAACAGATCAGGCAGACGGTGGCTATTCTTGCAAAAGAGATCTGATTCCAGTTTCACTTCAAAGCACCACGCAGAGAGGTCCAAAAAGATCTGACACCGATCAGGCGCCTGCCTGATCGCCGTAAACGAGCCACCAGGGCAGCATCAGGCCAGGAATCATAACGTTGATCCGGCTGTTGTACTACTCCAGCCGGGATCTCTCCTCCCTTGGATAACAGTTCCCGCAAAAGCCCTGTACCCAGTGAAAACAGACGCATATTCAGACTGAACAACGTCTCGTCACTGGCTACCGCAAACTCCGCTGTCGCCAGAACCGTGCCGGTATCAAAACCGACATCCTGCCGGTGCAGCGTCACCCCCGCCTGTTTCTCCCCTTTATCCAAAGCGCGGATAACAGGATCAACCCCTTTATACTCCGGCAACCTGCCGGGATGGATATTCAGGCATCCCTGAACCGGCAAATCCAGCAGCTCCGGCCCGATCAACTGGTTAAAATGGGCCGATAACAGCAGGTCCGGCTGCAGACCTTTGATAAAAGCGATTCCTTCACCACTGTTGATATCCCTTGAGCTGTACACCGGCACCCTGTTTTCAGACAGAAACCGCCTGACCGGATCATCACGGAGCAGCAGACGGCGCACCAGACAATACACGGTCGTCACTACCCAGAGATAGCTTGCATAACGTAGCCCGGTCTTACGCACCAATTGCACAGCATCCCACCAGGCCCACCCCTTTTTACGCAGGACACGGTTGGAGGCCACCACCCCCACCAGGTGCAGGCGGGGTGACGTGACAAGATTCTGCAAAACAACATCAGAATAAATGCTGGGGGTGGTGCAAAAGATAATCCGTAACTTTTCAGGGTGGCTCATACAAGCCTCTGCATCAGTTCAGCCTTCTGCAGCAGCTCTTGAGCCAACTGCTCCACCGCAAGCGGCTGCATACCAGCACCATCCAGCTGTTTGTGGTTACTCCAGACCAGATAATCCACCCTGCCGTCCGGTTCACCCATCTGCCGGTAAACCTGGGGCATGATCGGCAGATGATCGCCATACAGACAGAGCCAGGCCTCACGCTGCATGGCCGCCAGTGTATCCTGGACCTTTCCAAGCATTTGATCTGCCTGTTCAAGGTGACGCAGGTACACAATCAGGTCATCAGATCCATCAGGAAGCGTCTGGCTGACTAAACGTTGCCCATCTTCAGGTCTGGCCTGCTCAAGATGCAACGGACCATGGTTTTCCATGGTAATGACAAAAACAAAAAGCGGTTGGGTACCCGGCCCATCATGCTTTGCAAGCTCTGCACAGAGTTCCCGCGCAACCGCCAGATCCCCCACATACTGCCCCTGGTAGTCATCTGCAGAAAAGCGGGAGATATCGATAAATTCATCAAAACCCAACAAAGGAAAGACGGTTGCACGGTCATAAAAAGTGGCTGAGTAGGGATGCAGGCAGACCGTCCGATAGCCCTGCTGTTTCAGACAGCTGACTACTGTGGGCAGCCCTTGACGGGCCACCCGGCGGTACGGCTTGAAACGGTGGACACCAAGCTGATGATTGGCGATGCCGGACAGAAAGGCAAATTCCGTCCGTACGGTATTGGCACCCCAGGCCGGCACCTCCAGTGGGCCAAAACTGGCAGCAGACTGTTTCAGATCGTCATAATGCCGCAGCAGATCAGGCGTTATGCCACGGTACCAACGCCGGGGGTCAAAAAATGATTCACTCTGGATCACCACCAGATTGGGCAGCGGTCCAACAAACGTTTCTGCTGCCGTGCCCGGACTGGAGAGACCCGCACCCTGCCAGGGTTGTTGCTCTGCCCGGTAGTAGCCCCAGAGGCTGGCAAATAGCCCCAACTGTTGCAGGTCACGAACCGGATCAAGGGCAAGCTGCAACCGATTAAAACGAGCAGACAGCATCAGGAGCAGGCCTATGGCCAACAAGACCAGAGCCAGGGCACTGATCTGCCGGAACGAGTACACAGCAGAAAGAGGCTGCTCCACCACCAGACCGCCATATATGGCAATGCAGATGGCAGCACCGGCTAGCAAGGCCCGCCCTGCCCCGAGAAACGGCAGATAGAGCCGTGGAAAACGCACGGCATCAACAAAATAGCTGAAATCCTGATAAATGAACGGTTCCTGCAGGGAATGATATTTGGCATTGCTGATCATTACGACCAAAACCTGCAGTGCCAGGAGACTGATACAGCAGAACCAAGGGCGCTGCAGCAAGAGCAGCAGCGGCGAAAACAACAGCAAACAGAGCCCACTGTGCAGTATCAATGCGGCACCAGGACGTTGCCACGGCCAGACAGGACGGGGGGTCAGCAACTGTTCCAGAGCAAAGGACAGGGTAAGACAACAGGCTAGCGGCAGGCCGACATTGATTAACAGTGCTTCATTCCGGTTCCAAATCAAGAGTGATATCAAGACGGCGAGGATTGAGGCGACGAAAGCGTACAGGTAGTACGTTGAGGAGCTGAAGACGAGCCAACGCAGAGAGCGCCTTGAGTTGGAATTGGACTCAGGCATGGTAGCCGAACTTCCTGACCAACCAGCCAGAAACTGACGCGGGTAAAAGAGCAAGCAACCAGCAGCCCAGATTAAGCGGAAACGGAAAGCTGATACGGGCCTGCTTCTTTGCCAGCCCTTTAATGATAAGCTGCGCCGCCCGCTCTGCGGTCATCAAAAACGGCTTGGGACCGGGTACAGTGCGTGACATGGCAGAACTGACAAAACCGGGCAGAACCACAGACACCTCAATACCATCCGCAGCAAGGGGCGCACGCAACGCCTCGCCATAATTCTTGATGGCTGCCTTACTGGCAGAGTAGGCAGGGGTAACCGGCAGGCCATACCAGGCGGCCAATGAGCTGATCAGGGCGATCTGCCCTCCCACGTTGCGGCGCATGGCAGGAACCACCGCCTGAATCGTGGCCATGGTGGCCAGCAGGTTCACGCCGATAACCTCTTCAATCGCCTGCCAGGACTCACCATTCCTACCTGCGGTGCTGCTGACACCGGCATTGGCAATTACCAGATCAGGGCAATGCTGTTCACAGAGTCGCTCTACCTGCTCCAGATAATCTCGATGATCTTTCAGATCGCAGGCAAGCGTTACAACCTGGGCTCCCAGATCCCGACAACGTTCGGCCAACTGCTCCAGTTTTTCCACGTTTCGACCGGTCAGCAACAGGCAACAGCCGACAGCAGCGTACTGCAAGGCCAGTGCAGAACCGATGGCGCCGGTTGCTCCGGTAATCAGGATGGTAGATGAAACTGGTGTCAATGGCGCTCCCCGGACTCCTGCACTTCGTTACTTACGATGACAGGCTCATCAGCGTATCACAAAATTGCTCAGTGTTACTTTTCCATTGGTACCACCAATGGTCACACTGCCGTTAATCGTTGTTACCCCACTCACGGTAGCAAAGCCACTGGCATAGCCCCCCAGCAGCGTCACGTTGACCGCACGGTTCAGATTCAGGTCTTCATTTAACTCCTTGTCTCTGACCCTGATGGTGGCAGTACTGCCGGCCTCGGCATAGGCCCCTGCAATACTGTTAAAGCTATTCTCTCCCAGCCTGGCTACATCCTCCTGCTCAAAGACCGCCGTCACATAGTGACGTACATTCATAAAAAGCGAACAACTACTCCCTTCACAGTCTTGTTGCCAACCGACAAAAACAGAGCCCGCCTCAGGGGTGGCGAATAGTGAGACCGTCATTGTTTTTGCATAGGCAGCAAAACAACTTGAACCACAGTCAATGCCAGGATAGTTGCTGGTCACTTTGCCACTGCCATTCCCTGTCTTTTGTACAATTATCAGGTTAGCCGGTTCAAAGGTTGCAGAACAGAGCTTGTCGCTGTCCATCTGCACGACACAGGTGTCGGATGTCCAGGGACACCCTCCACAACCGCCGCCCCCCCAACCGGTGAAGGCATTTTCCTGCGATGCAGGGGTAGCAAGCAGTGTCACATTGGAACCGGCAACAAAAGAAGAGCTGCAGCTGCTGCCGCAGTTGATCCCGGCCGGAAGACTGGTCAGGGAGCCTGAGCCGGCACCATTACGGCTAATCGTCAGGGTATGGCCGGGCACAAACGAAACCGAGCAACTCCGCGGACGATCCATGGTGACAGTGCAAACCGTATTGGTGCCGCAACTTGGGCAATCAGCACCCCAGCCGGTCACAACAGCGCCGTTTTCCGGTGTTGCGGTAAGGGTCACCGGACTGTCTTTGGCATAGAACTCGCCACAATCACTACCGCAACTGATACCTGCCGGGCTGCTGGCAACACTGCCGGTGCCTGTTTTGGTCACAACCAGAGCTTGTCTTTCAGCCAGCCTGGACCAGAGCCACCAGACAGCCCGTCCCTTTTGTACGCAGTTCAGTTTCTGGCTATGGGCACAGTCACCGCAGTATGTTTCAGCCAGAGTTTTCAGATTGCTGTACTGATTGGCAGGATCTGCAAGCCACTGGACAGCCCAGTTTTGGTCAAGGCTATTGTTACCATCACTGTCATAATCGCAATTATCGTTCGCCAGTCTGGTGTAGAACTCATTGCCGGACGGGTCATAGCTCTCAATATCGGCAAAATCAAACAGGATCTTGTTGTTTTGCTGTACAAAGGTGCGAATCTGGTTATTGCGGTAGTGCAGTGTGCCTGCCGCCCCCCCGCCATCAAGATGTCCGGTCATATAGACAAACTGAATCCCCGGATACTCCTGTTCAAGCTGAGACATGGGGGTCAGATACTTATCGATCATATCCTGTTCAGAGTAGCTGGAGGCCTGACCGCACCAGGACCAGATCACTACGTTAATAGCCGGATTTGCTGTACCCCTGCCGGTGGACGGGTCCGGAGGACCAAGGTACTCACGAGTATTATCGTACCAGTCTGGATAATACCCCACATCCCCCGCCATTGCGTAGTCGCGAAGATCCAGGCTGCCGTTGGCACCACCGGATGAAAATGAGTAGAGGGAGTTATAAGCGCTGAGGGCGCTCATGCCGGTTACCAGTTGGCTGCCATGGGAGGTATGGCCATACGCGATATGCAGGCTGCTTTTGGCCAGCGCCACCTCTGTTGGTGTCAGATCTACAGCTCTTGTGTGGTCAGCAACAATAGCGGCATGCGCTGTAAGGGGCATCAGACAGGCCAGCAAAAACGCAAAAAACAACCCAAGGCAACATCCAGTGTTCTTTTTGCTCAGGACAGGTACGGAATGCATACGCTCCTCCTCAAACAACAGGTTTGATACAGCAAAACTATGATCGCAGCAGTATATCTCACGTAAAACATACCTACGGAAGATCAAAACACAGAACAGCTTATAGCTCAATCAGGCCGAATCAGTCTTTCTAACGGAGAACGTTCTGAAGTCAGAGCGGGAACTGCGTGTTGCACCGCCAGTTCAATCCCCCGCTTGCAGTAAAATCCTCCGTTAATCTGTGTGGCCCGGATGACCACTGCCTTAAAACAGCGGAACAGCTCTTGATCAGGTGGCTCTGCGTCCTGCCAGAACTGGTCCAGCTCCCCCTGAAAGGTCAGGCCAGCCAGGTTGTAGATCGGATCACTAAGCGTTATGACAGGGCATCCGTACTGTAATGCAACCCCGCCCACCGTGCTGTTAACCGTTACGGTTCCCCGGGCATGCTGCACCAGCGCCTCAAGATTGCCGGTTTCCAGATAATCTACCCTGCCGACAACAGCGTAACGCGCCTCAAGTTCTGCAATGATACGTGGATAGTTGACCAGCCCCATATCAAGCGGATGATTCTTGATCACCAACCGGCTGTCTGCAGGCGCATGCAGGGCAAACGAAGCCAGCACAAAGGCCATCACATCAGCCATATCTCTGAAATTGGAGTGATCCCGGATCTGGGCATCACTGTTCAGCTGTAACGGCAGAAGATAATAGGGGGTTTGTGAACTGATCAATGAATTGACAAGCACGCTATCTCGACGTTCATGCAGCGGTTTCAGGGCAAAACGCCGGACATAGCCGGCATACATGAGCGGCGCAATGTAAGGTGCATGGCTGCGGTAACCTGGATACAACAGGGGATTAACGACGCTCGCAAGATGATACAAAACATCATGGGCAGCCCTGATTTTGAGGGTTGTCTGAAAAGACTCGGCAACAAAGCCATCGCCAAACTGTTTACCAACTTCACGATACCAGGCAGAATCACGGGGCAGTAGGGAATGAGCATTGACCCCGTCCCGCTCCAGCGTCACCCAGTGTGGACGGAAATACCCTTCCTCAAAGACATGGACACGAATACCGCTTGATTGTGCCAGCTCCACAGCTGGTCTATGAATGGGTCGTCGATCACCAAACAGGACAATGTCGCTGATCTGATGCTCCTCAAACGTACTTTTGAAAAAGGCCGGCAAGCCATCCAGACGTCCACGAAATGAGCAGGCAGACGCCCCACGCCAGTAGGCAGCATCACCACCATTAAAGTTAACTTTATGAACGCGGTGTCCTGCCCGGATCAACCGCTCTGCCAGACAGGCAAAAAAGGGGGAGCAGACCCCCTGTAAAAACAGGAAACGACGCAGTTGCATTTATCTGACTCCCACAACAAAACGAAGCACAATTCTTTTAAGCCTGATCCATAACGTCTCGGTTACAGATGACTGTTCGCGCCAGGCCACAAGTTCATCCAGCGCCTGCTCCGCAGTAATCAACCGACCGCTGCTTCTGCTGATATAGCAAGGGTACAGCAGCAGACTCCCGGCAACCAGTTCATCCAGCGTCAACCGGCGGATACGCCGTTCAAGCGGTATAACGTCCGCTGTCAACCCCCAGCCACTATAAAACGGTTGACCGTAACACGTAACCTTTTTACCGCGCAGAAGCGCTTCAAAGCCAGTTAACGATGTCATGGTATGAACTTCATCCATCTGGGGCAGCAATGTTCCCATGGGAGCATCTGTTATCTGCTCATCACACCAGTTTCGGGCCAGATCTTCAGCCTGTCCTTTGGCCCGCAGGCCGGCCAGCACATCGGGATGGGGTTTATAGATCAGGTAGGCATCTGGATGGGCTGCCCGCACCGCCTGTAGCAGTCCCATATTGGTCTTGATACCGGGTGCGCCAAAGGCCAGTGAGGCATCCGACTCCACCTGCCCCGGCACCAGAATGATCCGCCTCTGATTGTCAGGTCGCTGCCATCCTCCGGCGCCGACATTATACTTGGTGAGTCCGGCAGCAACCAGACGTCCGCGCAGCCGGGCAGCACGCTGACATTGCTCATCGGAAAAAACAGTGGTCTGCAACAACGTTTCAAGGTCAGAGGGCTGTGTGGCATCAAAGTAGATCCCCTGCCGATCAATCACCCAGGAAACCGGACGGGTCAGGTCTGCCCCCAGACCAACTGAGCGGATAAAGCCATCTTCCAGTCGAATAACCGTTACCTGATCAGCCAGACCGGACAGATCTCTGCGCCCCCAAACTGCCAGGATTGAGCCGGACGGAACCTGCTTAATCTGTGTAACGAACCGCACTTGACTGCCAGCAAAGCAGGAACGCAGACTTGCCTTCTTCCAATGGGAAAAATCAAGCGCATACACCCTTGGGGGTATGACCGGGGTATCAAGAGACATCCAAACATCCTGTACAGAAAACGTCAGCCGCTGACCAGATACAGCTTCACTATGCCAGCTTTGCCTGCTGTTCTATTTGATTTTCAGATTATCCAGCACAACGCTACCGCTGCTGACCGTAAGAACACCGTGCAACGTGGTATAACCGGTATGACTGCCAAAACCGTCGGCATACCCACCCTGCAGAATAATACCAATTCCGCGGTTTACCAGCAGATCCTCAACAAAAGTCAGATCACGGGCCATAAGGGTAGCGCCGTCACCAGCAGCAAGATAAGCGTCGTTCAGGGTTCCATAGCTGGTGCCGTTGACCTTGACATTGTTCTGAACCGTAAAGGTTGAAGTAACCGACCTGTCCGTATCCATAAGGACACTGCAGCCATTACCACCGGTACATGCGCCGGACCAGATGCTGAAATCAAAGCCGGTATTTCCTGTTGCCGTAAGAACTACCGTACTGCCAGCATCAAAAACAGCAGCACAACCGCTACTGTTGCCTGCAGCGCAACTGATTCCGACCGGATCACTGATAACAGAGCCACTACCAACAATAGCAACCGTAAGCTGTTTCTGCGCTTCAGCAACAACCACGGTTAAGGCTGCTGAGGTAGAGCTGCTGTTTTTTAGATCGCCACCATAAAACGCCGTAATTGCATGACTGCCCACAGCCAATGCAGATGTACTGAAAGTGGCCAGACCGTTACTGACAGTTCCTGTTCCCAGCGTGGTACTGCCTTCCTTGAAGGTCACCGTACCGGTAGGCAGGGCTGTTCCGCTCTTGGTAACCACAGCGGCCAAGGTGATCTCCTGCCCTTGTGTTACCGGGTTTACTGAAGCGCCCAGCGTTGTGGTGGTTGCCTTTTGCACAACTGTAAAATTACCACCAAGGGTCAGACTGTAGCTGCCATACTGCGGATAGACAGCATCTGCCCCGGAAGCGTAGCTGGTAATAACCAGATAATAGGTTGTGTTTGCAGCCAGACCGGTTTTCGTCAACTGCGCATGGGGGTAGCCTGCACTGTCATCATCCGCAGCAAGGATGTTTGACTGGGGTGCAGCAGGGTTAAAGGATGAATACAATGCAAGAAACGAGTCAAACTGCGTAGTATTCCCCATTGTGGCGGTTAGCGTATCGCCCGCGCTGGTGGTCCTTATTTCAAGAACCTCATAGGGCAAAGAGGTATTGGCAGAAACGGGAAATCCGCTACGGTCACTAACCCGGTTCATGGTGGGATATGATGCATCCAGACCGCCGGTTACTATAACAGCAGCCTGTGCTGTAACCGAAAGCCCCCAGATAGCAGCAACCGCAACCAGGATTCTAAAAAGACGCATACATATCCTCCTGTAATTACGGTCTTGGCGGAAAAACACCCTGAAGTGCAATAATGCAGTTAAGGGTCATATAGGGCATCATGTTGTTGTGGGGTTGTCCACCACCGGCTGTTACAATAGCCGATGAAGCAAAGCTGGAGCTACCATCCGGGCCATACTGTTTACCACTGGCAGGCTGGGCGTAGTATGCGCCTGATGGACTGGTAGCTGTTCCTGTGGCCGTTGAGACGTTTACCGCATGATTGTGGTTCGGCAGCTCAGTAGCGGTCAAAGTATGGCTCGTCTCGCCAGCGGACTCTCCCTGACTATATACTGATGTCCCCGGAGACTGGCCCGCATGCAGCAGCACCCTGCCCTGCATATCCGGCAGGGCAAAGTTTGATTTACCATCCCCGCCATACTGGGTACCCAGCAGGGAGAAGAGCGCTGTATACTGGCTTATCGGCAGAATCTGGCCATTACAAAAAGCCCATCCCTTGGGAGCAAAATTGTATGGCACCCAGAGGATCTTTCCTATAAATGGCTCATCATCTGCATGGGACACCCCGGTTGCTACCCCCCCTAAACAAAACAGGCAAAACAGCATATATTTCACCAAATCTCTTCGCATCACGATCTCCTTGTACCCTTCTAATCCCGGGTTGGGAAATACCCCTGCAATGCAATAATGCAGTTCAGGGTACTATACGGTTTCATGTTCTCATGGGGCTGGCTGTTGCCGGTTGCTGCCACAGCACCGGAAGCCATGCTTGCGGTAGCTGAGCTTCCGTAGGCGGAACCGCCCCCGCTGCTCTTGGCCGGATAGTTGTTGGTGGGATCAATGGCACTGCCTTCTCGCGGGTCAGCTTTCAGGCTATGGGTATGGATCGGCATTTCCTGTGACGTCAGACTATGGGATTCCTCCCCGCCCTTACTGCCAAGTGTGTACGTACTACTCACATGGATCGGCGTGCGGCCCTGCATATCCGGCAGGGCAAAATTCGTGCGCCCATCGCCACCAAAGGTCGTACCCAACAGAGAAAAGAGTGCCTGATTCTGTAGTATTGGCAACAACTGACCATCACACTTTGCCCAGTATCTGGGGGCATAATTAAAAGCCACCCATCTGATCTCACCAAGCCAAGGATCTGCCTGTACCGGGACAGCACAACAGGCAACCAGTAACATCGCCAGAGACAATAGCTTACTGATTTGAAGTTTGACACAGGGCAGCATACGAGAACCTCCTAGTTTTGAGACGGATAAATGCCGGCCCAAGAAATACAGCACTTCATCACCAGATAGGGTTGCAGATTGTTGTGGGGTTGCGAACCGCCTGCCTGGGACAAGGCATTGCTCGGCAGGGTTTTAGCGCTGGTTGCTGTACTGTTGTAAACCGGCGTTGCTGCAGTGGTAGTGCCAGGGATTTTACCCGTGGGAGATGCAGACTTCTCTGCACCGCTGTGGACTGACAGCCCGTGGGTATGGGATGGCAGCTGGTTTGTGGTAAGCGTAACCGTCTCCGCCCCGCCGGTTTGTCCAAGTGTACGGGTGGTAAGCCCGGAACCTGTTCCCTGATGCACCATGGTTCGCCCCTGGATATTGGGCAGGGCAAAGGTGTATTGACCATCACCACCATAGGTAGTGCCGATCAGGCTGAATAAGGCGTCATATTCAGCAATAGGTAGCTGTTGCCCGTTACACTCTAACCAGCCGTTAGGACAAAAGCTCCAACCACCACACATTACTTCACCAATAAAAGGATCTTCAGCGTGGAGATTTGGTACAGGTAATAAGCCGGTTAAGAGCACCAAAGCCGCTATAGCAACCGGCCGTGCCACTGCATTTTGCCAGCGTTTTATCATCATGGTTCCTCCTGTTTTTACCTGCATTCAAAGCGCAAAAAACCGAATAAGTAAGTATACACGGCTTTGCCCGTTACACAACCGGCCGACCAATAAAAATCTTTCGACAAGCTTCCGGGTTATTAGTGTGTAAGCTGCTGTAACAGCAGCTCTACTTTGCAGAAATGGTCCTGCCAGGTGGGGGGATGATAGCCGCTGATTCGTTGCAGTTGTTCCGTCCGTTTCCGACTGTCTGAACTGCTGTAGTCAGTAATCAGCCCCAGCCAGCCCAGGGCGTCCAGCGGATCACAGTAGTCAGGCAGATCACCGGCTATCTCATGAAACACCGGCAGGTCACTTGCAATCACCGGCGTACCGCATGCCAGGGCCTCCACCAGCGGCAGGCCAAAGCCCTCGACAAAGGAGGGAAACAGCAAAGCCTGTGCATATTGAAGCCAGTTGGCAAGCTCGCTATCCGAACAGGAAGCATGTTCAATAATATGGCCCTTAACCGCTTCGCAGCGTTCCAGCAGATCAACCACATTCTCGCACTCCCAGCCACGTTGACCAATCAGCACCAGCAGCGGCGCCCGGTTTCCCAGTTGCTCCACCAGGCGTTTCCAGACCTGCAGTAGCAACAGGTGATTTTTGCGTGGTTCAATGGTGCCAAGCACCACAAAGTAGGGACGATCAACAAGGCGTACCGCGGAAGGAGGGGGAAATACAGGTGGCGCCAGAAAGGCTGGTTGTGCAGGTGGCAGACAGATCCCCTGTGCATCGGCAAAACGGGCCAGTTCATCCAGGGTGGCCTGAGAGTTGGTGATCACCCCCTGGGCCAGTTCCAATACCGTCTTCATTCTGATCCGGTGACGTTCCCCTTCACCGGGGCGACAGTACTCAGGATGGGTAATCGGTATCAGATCATGCACCAGAAAAACGGGGCGAACCTTCATTTTCCTCAACAGATCCGGGTAACGATGATATTCAAGTCCGCTATGACCAATGTTTAGAAAAACAGAACCGCTCAAATCGCGTTGACGAATACCTGCGGCAGCCCCCTGGGCAATCAATCGCCAGGCATGGGCCTTAAAATCAACAGGCGGTGTAAGCAGCAGATGAAAGAGCGTTTGAGAAAGCTTTTCCGTCAGCACGACATGAAAGCGACCATCACGGACAAAGGCCCGTGACCGCTCGCCGTACTGGCTGACATAGGCGAGGGCTACCCGATCAACGCCGGTGGGCAGCCGCCCTTTCATCAGCCTGCCCACCAGACGGGATACGTCAATCAGGAAAGGATAGTTGCCCTTCATATTACCGAGTCAAAGGAATTACATTTATCACCGGATATGCCAGTGTCATAATTATATTAAGAAATTTCTGCAGCTCAACTGATGGCGCATTGGCCACATACAATACATCTTTGTTGTTAACCGGAAATGACTGAGCCACAAAAAAGGTAGCAGGATCCTTCAGATCAGCCCGGTAAATCACCGGAACTTTCCCGTCAGGTGTCGTTTGAGCAGGCTTGGAAGGCCAATCCAGCGCATCTGCAGACTCAAGCCGGAAGACAAATACCCCCTGCGCATTGGCACGGGTATCCTGCAGCCCACCACCACGAGCCAGGGCCTGAGCAAGGGATATGCCCTGTGCCTCAAAATTAATTTCTTCATTTTTGCCGGTTGCACCCAGCAAGGTAAAACTTGATGGCTGATGCAGGGCGGTCACAACATCTCCCGGTTGCAGGGTAATATTCTGACGCGGGTCACGGATTACCATTTCAAGCGGCATGGACTGCACCGAATCACCCCGGGTCACCTGAATGGTCATTTTGTTAACCGGCTGCCGAACCCCGCCGGATGCTGCCAGAGCATCCAACAGACGCTCTCCGCCCGGCGTTAGCGGCATGCGGGCACTGGTGGCCACTTCCCCTACCACTGTCACGGTCGCATGGGTGTTGCGCAGCACACGCACCAGCACCTGAGGCTGGTTTGCCAACCCCCTCAATCGTTCAGCCACCTCAGCCTCAACCTGCTGCGGCGTACGGCCACCTGCCCGGATCTTGCCGGCAAAGGGGATGGTAATCAAGCCGTCACTATCCACCATCTGCTCAGGAAAGGGAGTTACCCGTGATGAAGCCGGACCAGACTTGGTTTCAAGTGCAGATGAAGAAAAAAGAGTACCTGGAGGGGCTTCCCAAATGGACACCTCAACAACATCACCGGTACCGATAATCCAGGCAGCAGGTTTGCCAACCCCCAGTTTTTCAGAAAAAAGCTCCTGTTTGCGCTGTGCCAGCAGGCGACGGGCCACCGAATCATTCAGATCTACCAGTTGTATACCGGACAAACGTGGGCTTTCTGCTGCATCCCTGACCTCACTGACACTTGGACCGGACGAAGGCAACCAGCCCGCACAACCGGAAAGCAACAGGCTTAATGTAATCATAGCTAATGATTTTGCAGATACCAGATTCATCATAACGTTCTTTACTCTCCCCTTCATCCTTGCTTTTCCAGCCTCCAGCCTCCAGCCCTCAGTTTGCAGCCTTCAGCCTCAAGCCTTATCTACCACAGTTAGCAGTTCAAACCAATAGATTCAAGTATCATTGCAACCGCCTTATCAACCGAAACCAGGGAGGTATCAACAGTCACGCCAGGCGACAGCGGCTCCTCATAGGGGGCGCTGATACCGGTAAAATTAGGGATACTCCCCTTGCGTGCCTTCTTGTACAACCCCTTTACATCGCGTCGTTCACACTCTTCCAGAGAGGTACTGACATGCACCTCAACAAACTCACCTGCAGGCAGCAGATTTCGCACCATCTCACGCTCTGCCCGATATGGAGAAATAAAAGCTGTGATTACAATAAGACCAGCCTCGGCCAGCAACTTAGCCACCTCACCGATGCGCCTGATATTCTCAATCCTGTCTTCTTCGGTAAAACCCAGATCTTTGTTTAAGCCATGACGGATGTTATCCCCATCCAACAACATGGTGTGTCTTCCAAGTTGTACGAGCCGTTGCTCAAGGGCATTGGCAATGGTGGACTTGCCGGAACCGGAAAGCCCGGTAAGCCAGATAACACAGGAAGACTGTCCTTTTAAACCGGCCCGGATGTCGCGGGTAACCTGCTCTGTGTGCCAATGCACGTTGGTTGCCCGGCGCAGGGCAAAATCGATCATACCGGCGCCAACAGTTGCGTTACTGATACGGTCGATCAGGATAAAACTGCCGGTTATATGATTCTGACCATAGGGATCAAAGGCGATCGGCCTGTCCAGCACCAGATTGCAGACCCCTACTTCATTCAACTCCAATCTTTTTGCCGGCTCATGCTGTAACGAGTTTACGTTAATCTTGTATTTAAGTGCACTTACTGCTGCAGGCACCGTACAGCAGCCACTTTTCAGAAGATACTTGCGTCCCGCCATCAAGGCATCTTCATACATCCAGACAACTCGAGCCTCAAATTGATCTGCAAATGACGGACGCGCCAATGGGTCCGCCAACAGGTCACCACGGCTGATATCAATCTCATCTTCAAGCACAAGCGTAACCGCCTGACCTGCTGAAGCCTCATCAAGATCACCATCCATGGTTACAATTCGTGCCACCCGACTGGTTTTACCTGAAGCCGCGACAACAATCTCATCGCCAGGCTGCACCCGGCCTGAGGCGAGCGTCCCGCAAAAACCGCGAAAATCCAGATCAGGACGATTAACCCACTGTACCGGCATCCGAAACGGTTTTTCAAACGACCCGTCACTGATATTCACTGATTCAAGATAATCGAGAAGCGTTAAACCAGAGTACCAGGGCATCTTATTAAGGCTGGGGGCTGAAGGCTGAAGGCTGGAGGCTGAAGGCTGGAGTCTAGAGGCTGAAGGCTGGAGGCTAGAGGCTGAAGGCTGAAGGCTGGAGGCTGAAGGCTGAAGGCTGGAGGCTGAAGGCTGAAGGCTGGAGGCTGAACGAGCTATGACGTTATCACCGTTAAGGGCTGAAATTGGTATGGTTACAATTTCGTCATACTGTAATCCTGCTGCAAAAGCTTCATACTCTTCACGGATGGCATGAAAACGGGCAGCCGAATACTCCACCAGATCCATCTTGTTAATGGCCAGTACAACATGACGGATTCCCATTAACGACACCAGAAAGCTGTGACGTCTGGTTTGTGTCAGCACTCCCTTACGGGCATCAACCAGAATCACGGCAACATCTGCGGTGGAGGCCCCAGTCACCATGTTGCGGGTGTACTGCTCATGCCCCGGCGTATCCGCCACTATGAACTTGCGTTTATCAGTAGAGAAGAAGCGATAGGCAACATCAATGGTGATGCCCTGTTCACGCTCTGCCTGCAGACCATCCAGCAGCAGGGCATAATCAATCTCGCCCCCTTGCGTCCCGATCCTTTTACTGTCTGCTTCCAGAGCAGCAAGCTGGTCTTCAAAGATCAGCTTTGAATCCCACAGCAGGCGGCCAATCAGGGTGCTTTTGCCATCATCAACACTGCCGCAGGTGATGAAACGAAGAAGGCTTAAGGCTTGAGGCTGGAGGCTGGAGGCTGGACGCTGAAGACTGGAGGCACTCATTGTTTTACCTGCCTGAGTGCCTTCATCAAACCAGAAAGCATTGACGCGATACGCTTGGACTGCTCGATCCATGCAGCCCCTGTATCCCTCGAAATATAGTCAATCTCTACGCCAATATAAGTTTGGGTCCGCAACTCTGAGCAAGAACCTTTTGCAATACTTAAAAATTGAACTTTCTCCCGATCACTATTTCTCGTCATCCCCTCCGCAATATTGCTTGCTATAGACAGAGACGCTCTGGTGATCTGATCCTTAAAGCTATAATCTTTAAGATCCTTCATGGCTTTATAAACATCAACTGACAGTTGTCTAGACAGTTTCCAAACATCAAGTTTTTCAAAATCCACGTTTCACCCCGTTATAGGCAAAGGCTGGAGGAAAAGAACGCTGGAGGCTGGAGGTTTTTCGTCCAGCGTCTTTTGCCTCTAGCTTACAGCGTTTTTTCATCCAGCGCCTTTTACCTCAAGCTTACAGCGTTTTTCTTCGTCTAGCGTTCAGCGCCTTCTGCCTCAAGCCATGAAGGTTATTTCTGATCGTTGATCAGAAATAACCTTCATGCTTCTTCTTTTCCATAGATCCAGCCTGATCATGGTCAATCAACCGGCCTTGCCTCTCTGAAGTCTTGGTCAAGAGCATTTCCTGAATGATCTCCGGCAAGGTGGCAGCGGTAGACTCAATGGCGCCGGTCAGAGGATAACACCCCAGGGTACGGAACCGAACTGACTTCATCTGCACCTGCTCACCGGGCTGCAGTTCCAACCGGTCATCATCAAGCAGGATCAACATACCATTCCGCTCCACTACCGGGCGCTGTTTGGCGTAATAGAGCGGTACAATCGGAATCTGCTCCAGGTGGATATACTGCCAGACATCAAGTTCAGTCCAATTTGAAATGGGAAAAACACGAATACTTTCCCCTGGTTTCACACGGGTATTGTACAGATTCCAAAGCTCAGGCCGCTGATTCTTGGGATCCCAGCGGTGGTTGGCACTACGGAAGGAAAAGATCCGTTCCTTGGCACGGGATTTTTCTTCATCACGGCGTGCGCCACCAAAGGCAGCATCAAACCTGTACTTGTCCAAAGCCTGCTTAAGTCCTTCCGTCTTCATGACATCCGTGTAGAGCGCCGAACCATGTTTAAACGGGCTGATCCCCTGTCTAATGCCATCCTGATTGACATGTACCAACAGATCAAAACCATACTCCGCAGCCATCTGGTCACGAAAGGTGATCATCTCCTTAAACTTCCAGGTGGTATCAATATGCATTAAAGGAAAGGGAGGCTTTGCCGGATAAAAGGCCTTCAGAGCCAGACGCAGCATAACCGAAGAATCTTTGCCAATTGAATACAGCATGACCGGGTTTTCAAACTCGGCGGCAACTTCACGGATAATGTGAATGCTTTCAGCCTCAAGCTGGCGCAGATGGGTTACATTAAGTTGCATGACAATTACGACTCCAGGCCAACGCCAACTAAAACTTCCAAAAAAGAGGGATAATAAGGATCGACACAACCATATACAGGATATTAAGTGGAACGCCGACCTTGAAAAAATCTTTTGCACGGTACCCGCCAGGACCATAGACCATCATATTGGTCTGGTAACCGATAGGCGTGGCAAAACTGGCCGAAGCTGAAATGGCAATGGCAATCACAAACGGCTTCGGGTCAACATGCAGTTGCTGAGCCGACGCCATGGCAATTGGAAAGATAACCGCCGCAGCCGCATTATTGGTAATCACCTCAGTTAAAACGGTTGTTATCAGGCAAATAGCCGCCAGAACCCCGATTGCCCCCCATTGCTGCACAGAGCCGATAATCTGATCCGCCAGCCAGGCAGCAGCCCCGGTTTTTTCCAACGCCTTGCTGATACCAAAGGAAGAAGCAATCACAATCAACACGTTCAGCTCAATGGAACGCCGGGCCTCAACCGTGGTAATACAGCGGGTAAACAGCAGTACAAGGGTCGCAAGTATGGCTGCCTCAAAGATATCCATTAAGCCAGCTGCAGAAAGCGCCACCATACCAACCAGAGCACAAAACGTAATGATAGATTTCTTGCGGTTAATCCGGGGCAGGTCACTAATCTTGGATACCAGATAGAACTCACGGGAAAAATTCCAACGTTTGATGAAGTCATCGCCAGCAAGCAGCAACAGGGTATCGCCCGGTTTCAGCACCAGCTCCCCTAATTTGTCCAACAAACGTTCTCCATGACGGTGCACCGCCAGCACTGCAGCATCGTAGCGAGCACGGAAGTTCCCCTCCTTGATGGTTTTACCCAGCATGGGACAGGAGGGAGACACCACCACCTCAACCAGACGGGCCTCGCCATTCTGCAACAGCTCCTGACGCAGATTGTGCCCATGCACCGGCAACAATCCATTGATCTTCTGCAGCTGGACTACCCCTTCCGCCCTACCGGTAAAAATAAGACGGTCACCTGCATGCAGCAGCTCCTGTGGCTTAACCGGCGCAATCCGTTCGTTATCACGGACAATCTCAACCATATACAACTGTTCCAGATTACGTAGCCCGGCTGCCTCAATGGTCTTGCCAATCAGGCTGGCATCATCCGCCACCTTGACTTCCAGAAGATATTCCCGCCCTTCATCCGTACCAACGCTGACAGCACGATTGTCAGGCAACAGATGCCGCCCGACAAAATATAGATACAGAATACCGGCAATTCCACACGGCAACCCAACCAGACCAAGCTCAAACATCCCCAGATGCGCCCCGTACTTCTGGCTGTACAGACCGCTAACAACCAGGTTTGTCGAAGTGCCGATCAGGGTAAAAACACCACCAAAAATAGTGGCGTATGACAAGGGAATTAAAAACCTGGAAGGTGCAAAACCATTGCGCTGGCTCCACTCCCGCAGATAGGGAGTAAACATGGCAACAATCGGGGTATTGTTAAGAAACGCAGAAAGACCGGCAACAGGTATCATCATCCGCAGTAACGAGCGCCCTTCGCCGCCTTTGCCGTTACCCATCACCCGATCAGCAAAAATCTGCATAAACCCGGCTGTCTGGGCAGCGTATGCCACGATAAACAGAATGGCGACAGTCAGCATCCCCAGATTGGAAAAACCGGACAAGGCCTCTTTGGGGGTAATAATTCCGCTGATTAGCAAAACACCGAGGGCTCCAAAAACAATCACGTCGGCTTCAATCAGCTCCAGCATCAGAGCGGCCAACATAAGCAGAACAACAGCTATGGTAAACAGCGCAGATAAAGACACAATGCTTCTCCCCTCAACCAGTCATCAGATCTGCTCAGCCTCCAGCTTTCAGCCCTGTCTCTACCCTTCCACCGCAACCGACAGTTCATACCCATGCTTTTTCAAAAGAGCATGCCGCTGGGCTATCTTTAAATCTTCAGCCACCATTTCGGCACACATTTCCTGCACAGTTATCTCGGGAGTCCATCCCAAACGCTCCTTTGCCTTGGAAGGGTCACCAAGCAGGGTTTCAACCTCAGAAGGTCTGAAATAACGGGGGTCAACCCGTACAATCACATCACCCACCTTGAGTGCCGGCGCCCCATCTCCCTGAATCCCTTCTATAACAGCGTACTCATCAACTCCGCTACCTTCAAAACGCAGTGATACCCCTAGCTCCGCTGCCGCCCAAAGAACAAACTGGCGCACAGTGAACTGCAGGCCGGTTGCAATAACAAAATCCTCCGGCGTATCCTGTTGCAGCATCATCCACTGCATCCGTACATAATCTTTTGCATGGCCCCAATCCCGCAACGAATCCATGTTGCCCATATACAGACAACTTTCAAGCCCCTGGGCTATGTTGGCGAGCCCGCGGGTAATTTTCCGGGTAACAAAGGTCTCGCCACGACGCGGTGACTCATGGTTAAAGAGTATCCCGTTGCAGGCATACATCCCATAGGCTTCACGGTAGTTCACTGTAATCCAGTAGGCATACAGCTTGGCAACCGCATAGGGCGAACGGGGATAAAACGGCGTCGTTTCTTTCTGGGGTATCTCCTGCACCAGACCATACAACTCAGATGTTGATGCCTGATAAAAGCGGGTCTTTTTTTCAAGCCCCAAAAGACGAATAGCCTCCAACAGGCGCAAGGTACCCATACCGTCTACATCAGCGGTATATTCAGGCGACTCAAAACTGACCGCAACGTGGGACTGAGCCCCCAGATTATAGATCTCATCCGGTTGCACCTGCTGGACAATCCTTGTCAGGTTGGTGGAATCCGTCAGATCACCATAGTGCAGAACAAAATGCTGATTATTGGTATGCGGATCCTGATAGATATGGTCAACACGCTGGGTATTGAACAGAGATGATCTACGCTTGATGCCATGGACTTCATACCCCTTCTCCAACAGCAACTCTGCCAGATACGACCCATCCTGACCGGTAATGCCGGTAATCAAAGCTTTTTTCATTATCTAGTCTCCTTAGTAATATCCTTAGATTCATAATTAATTCTGCTTAACAGCTGTTCCCAAAGCGGCAAAAGGTGTTCCGGCCTATAACGCAAAGAGACATCTTCCGCACAGGACAGAAGGGTTTCTCGTATTGTAGATGCTTCAGGGTCATACAAAACCTTCTTTAGAGCGTCGACCAGATGCACTGTTGAGTAAGGGTCGAAGTATTCAGCAGCACCATCATAAACTTCCCGATGTACCGAAATATCCGAAGCTAGCACGACACCTCCGCTAGAAATTGATTCCACTCCAGCAAAATCAAACCCTTCAGCAACACTTGGACAGACTGTAACTGCTGCATTACGGTACAGCACTCGCAGCTCATCTGCTGGAACATTATTCAACACAAATAACCTGCCATGTTCAATTCCCGGCTGCATTTTTTCAACCAAGGCCTCAATATCCCATCCCACAGTACCTACAAAAACCAACTTCAATGTTGGGTCTAGTTCTGTAATGATTGTTTCCCACGCTTCAATCAGGCGGATATGGTTTTTCCTAGGTTCCAATGTGGATACCACCAATAGATAGCGAAAAGGGTTTAAGTTCAAGTGCCTCTGGTAAAAACTCTCACGATCCTGACTATCAGTGAAGACCGGATGTACATCTGGTCTTTCTAAGTTTAATCGTGTTTGAATGATCCTGACAGCCTTTACTGGTTCCGCGCCCTCAACATAATAGTGATGTGAAACCATATTATGGATAGTAACTGCACGATCTTTTACTTCAGGAAACAAGCGCAACAGATCCTTGCGGGTGGACTCAGACACACACGCAAAATATGCACCTGAATTGATATTACTTAGTAATGCATAATAGTGCGTTGCCTGGTGTCGGGATTTGTTTGCTATCGTGTGTGGCATTAAAACAGGCAACGCATCATGATAGCGCACAATAAGCGTTGTTTTTTTATCAACTCTCCCTGGAAAAGGGGTCTGTGCAATAAAAATATCAAAATCGTTCGTATCGAGTTTTGGATAAGCAGGATTGGAAGTGAATGCGAGAGAATTAAGTCCCGCACTTTGCAGAATGTTCCATGGCACAGTACAAACACGATAGTTTCTATTCGTTACAAGCTCAAAATCTACGGCGGAAAGAGTTTTTTCAAATAATGCACGCCAGATATAATCTTTGAAAAAACGAGCATTAAATAGGAAAGTTGTGACAGTGCTAAGACTTGGCAGAACTAGAGACAAAAAGGTTAAAATATATGCTGTCCGCTGTTTTTTCAGATACCGGATAATCACGTCAAAGGGTTTTGATGATGGTTTGGTCTCCATCGAAATGATCACACATGAATACCGATTTAAATCTACTGAATCGGCGCAATGCTCATCTGAATTTTGATAAAATTTCTTGCCACTTACCAGAAAACGGTGTGATGTCTGAAGTAATCCCTCTACGTCAAACATCTTCATTGTACAGATCCCCCTGAACAACAATCTGGTTTCTTGAGGAATACCAGCATAACCATCCAAAGCAGGACGCATTTCCAACAAAATACGCTTTATCGGTTTTACACTCATATCAGTTAGCTGAATCAGTGGTGATGAGTTCCACCCGTGGCGGCCAAGCCAGGCTAAAATCTTCAAAATCAAGGGTCAGATTCGGACTGTATGCAGGATCGTTTTGCAATAAATCACCCCAATGCTCTTTCATATAGCTGATTTCTTTGGCTGTACGTTCCATATTTTCAGGTGTTTCATCAACCCCTCTCGTGGCAGATTCATGATGGTACAACTCAGCATAGGGCGTCCAGATAGTGCGATAGCCAGCTTCGCGCAAACGCAAACAGAAATCCACATCATTACAGGTAACCTGTAATGATGTCTCATTTAGTCCTCCTACAACTTCATAAAGTGCTTTACGCACAAGCATACATGCTCCTGTTATGGCTGAAAAAGATTGTATCAAGGCCGCTCGTCCATGATATCCGCAATCGCCCTTGGGTAAGTATCTTTGCGCGTGCCCCACAACGCCATGCAATCCCAAAACGATACCACCGTGCTGCAGAGTATCATCAGGATACCACAAACGAGCCCCAACCGCTCCAACCTCAGGCCTAAGTGCGTGACTCACCAACTCAGCCAGCCATTCAGGGGTAATCACTTCAACATCATTATTAATCAGCCCAATGATCTCACCTTTTGATAGCTGCACGGCAGCGTTATTCAGTGCCGAATAGTTGAATGGGCGATCATCCCTCAGTACCCGAATCTTTGGATTTTTAGATATTTTTTTAAGATAGTTTAATGTTTCAGGATCATCTGAACCATTATCAACAACAATAATTTCATAATTAGGGTATGTTGTTTTTTGAAGGATCGATTCAATGCATTGGCGCAAAAGACAAAATTTATTGCGTGTGAGAAGAATAAGGCTGACCAATGGCAAACACAAGGGCAATGCATATTTTACTCGGTAACCTCCAACATTAGTTGAAGTGGCTTTTGCATCAACCCCTTGCCGAGCAAGATGTTCATTAATTGCCCGTTCACCAGCTACCAAGGCATACGGTTTGGTGTATAGGCTATAAGACGTACTATCAATATGTATACGCCAATGATAGAGGACGCGTGGTATATGACATATTTGATTTGGGCTGATTTTTTCGATGCAACGTAATGCAAGATCATAGTCCTGAGACCCTTCAAAACCGCCCCTAAAACCTCCAACCTCATGCACAAGATTCGTGTGATACACACCAAGATGCGAAATCAAATTATGGGAGTAAAATAGATCCTGATTCCAATCGCATTTAAAGTAGGGATCAGAACGATTTCCTGTTTCATCAATTTTATCCTCATCTGAATAGAGCAAACGAATACTCTGATTTTTGTTAAGTGCCTCAACCACCCAAAATAGTGCATGCTCAGCAAGTAGATCGTCATGGTCAAGTAGAGCGACCCATTCACCTTTAACAAGAGACAAAGCACTGTTTGATGCTTCCGAGATATGGCCATTATTTTGACGAAACAATAAATTTATACGACCGTCAATTTCAGCATAGTGTCGCAACATACTATGAACATAAGGGTCGGAAGAGGCATCATCGGCAATGCATAATTCCCAGTTGGGATAAATCTGCTGGCGGACTGACTCTATTGCCTGCTCAAGCCAGACCGGGTTCGGATTGTAAACTGGCATTAAGATAGATATTAGTGGCTTGATCTCAGACGCATTTAATTTAAAGCGCATAAGCTTTCGTGTTTCATCAGTCAAATAGTCAAATTTTTGGATCCATCGGGGATAGGCGACAATATCGTCTTTATCTTCAAAAAGAGAACAATAGTCAGCCCAGAGAGTCTGAGTTGATGTTGAGTGGTGGAATGCATTGTCAGTTATAAACAGGCCGTGACCTTGCTGTCTTTGCAAAGCCCTGTAATGTGGATGTTTTGCTTTTAGTTTCTTCAGCAACCTAGAACGAGCAAAATTTTGCGTAACTCGTACAAATCGAAAATGTTTAAGTTCAAAGTTGCTTGCAGACAAACGCAAGCCAATGCTTAATCTGCCAGATGTGGTTAAATATATGAGCCGTTTAGATACCCGCTCAGAATAAAGCGAAAATTTTAAAGGCGTGAATGTTTCACCTTGACCGTCACTATTAAAAAAAACTAAACTTTCTACTCGAACAACTGGCGATCTGATCCCCATCTCTATCATGTACCAACCAGAACGCAAGTTAACATTTAATGTAAACAGAGGATCCTCACAAGGATATGTATAGCACTGATTCTCAGCACAACAAACATCGTTCAAATAAAGGAATTTAGCGTCCCACTGTTGAATAAACTTGCTTAAAAATGTAAACATATAATCTTAATCACTCATATTATGTACTACAGTAGTATGCTTTATACCAATCAACAAATTTAGCAATTCCGTCTTCTATTGATGTATTCGGATGAAATCCAATATCTTGTATTAAGTTATCAACATCAGCATAGGTAGTTAGAACATCGCCTGATTGAAGCGGCAACAGGTTGATCTTTGCTCTTTTACCTAATCTCTCTTCAAGCAACTTAATAAAGCGCATTAATTCTATTGGGTTATTGTTACCAATATTATATATTCTGTAGGGTGCATAACTAGTGGCTGGGTCAGGGATAGCGCTATTCCATGTGGTATTTCGTTGTGGAACGTTAGCAATAACTCGTATCAAGCCTTCAACAATATCATCTATATATGTAAAATCACGATACATTTTTCCATAATTATATACATTGATAGGTTCCCCTTCAAGAATTGCTTTGGTGAAGGAGAAATATGCCATGTCAGGCCGCCCCCAAGGCCCATACACGGTGAAGAACCGCAGACCAGTTGCTGGAATGTCAAAAAGACTTGAATATGTGTGTGCCATTAATTCATTAGATTTTTTAGTAGTCGCATACAGCGAGACCGGATGGTCTGTGTTGTGGTGTACTGAAAAGGGGATAGTCGTATTGGCTCCGTATACCGAACTTGAAGACGCATAGATTAGATGCTTGATACTGTTATGACGACAACCTTCCAGTATATTAATGAAACCGCTAATGTTACTGTCAATATATGCGTGTGGATTAATCAAAGAATAACGTACCCCAGCTTGTGCAGCAAGATTGACAACAAAATCAAACTTTTCTATCGCAAAAAGCTGGAGTATTTTATCACGATCTTCTAGACCTAAATTGATAAAGCGAAAGTTTAACAGTGGATTCAATTGAGACAATCGGGCATATTTTAGCTCTATATCGTAATAATTATTAATATTATCAAGTCCAATGACTTGATGACCGGCTTCTATTAGTTTTTTTGAGAGATGGTAGCCTATGAAGCCAGCAGCGCCTGTTACCAATATTTTCATGACTTTTCTTTTCGAATAATTAAATCCACAATAAACTCATTGTGCCCATAAAGAGTCTCAGTAATCTCTATTACTTTAAGAGATGGAACATACTTGCTAATTACGTAGTCAAGAAGACCTTTAAAACTTTCAGGTGTAAAGGTAAAGCAATGTAAATCAGCGTTCTCTAGTTTTTTTTGGCCTGCGACTAGTAATGCCTCACACTCACTATAAGTTGGAGCGGCCGCATAGGAATTATCCCATAAGCCCTGCGCATTAGCATTAAAATCTGTACTTAAATAGCACTCATTAGCCATCTCTCTAGTTGGATAACGCAAACATAAATTATGCGCATTTTCTATATCAGATATGCTAGAGATTTGACGCAATACATCAAAAGTGTATCGCTTATCTGGCACATACATTACTAGCTTTGCTCCATCTTTTAAAACTGCAGCTGCAGACTTAAAAAACTGTATAAAGTCAGGAATATGCTCAATGACGTGACTTGAAACTAAATAACAAAACTTGTCGTGCTCAAGCACCTCATCAATCAATGAATTGCCCAAAACTACATCTATAGAAACTGGATGTCCTTGAAGATATGTATCTGTCTTTTTTTGGTGATTAAATTTGTCTACGTAAGTCACATTGTACATACATTTTTCTAGAATAGGAACAGAACCAGGAGATAGCTCGATGCCGGGCTGTGCATTTAGCCCCAATAATCTTGCATGTATGAGTTGCCTCCTGTCTGGATTTGCATCACCGATGTCAACTCCAACAATATCCGTCTCTGTATCACCGACTTCAAGATAAGTGTAGTCAATTCCAATCAACCCTTTCTCTTCTAGCGTTTTGGGGGATCTCACCCAATGAACTTTACCCTGATCAACTAAAAACAATTTCCCTTTATGTTGCTTAGAGAGCGAATATGTCACACTAGCAGTCAAACTCTCAAGTGCCACATTGTAGACAACAGAACGAAGGTTGCGCTGAATATCAAGCAGTTTTGACATATTTGTGGACACTGCTTCGTCGCTTCGATCAAGTTTACAAACCAATCTATGTTCACCCTGAACTAAAAATCCATCTTGTTCAAACAGAATCTCTACTGAACGCCCTGAAAAATTGGCTGACATTTGAACGACAAACTTCACAGTGTCAATATTGAACGTATGCCAGTGCAGGTCATTAACATCACTGTTGAGAGACTTAGCAACTGATTTGGCTGCCTCTAATTTTGA
>NZ_FUWR01000018.1 GCF_900167465.1 Trichlorobacter thiogenes
CATCCCGATGAAGAAGATTGCCAAGATGCTGCGCTCGCATCGGGAGCTGTTACTCAACTGGTTTCGGACCAAAGGGCAGGTTGCCTTGGGGGCCGTAGAAGGATTCAACAACAAGGCTAAAGTGACGTCACGTAAAGCATACGGTTTCAGAAACTTTGAAGTGATGAAAATCGCCTTGTATCATACACTTGGCAACCTGCCAGAACCTGAGGCTACCCACAGATTCTGCTGAAGAGCCATATTTTTCTGCAAACATACGGCCCTGGCAACGCGGACATCTCATGGCATACCCTCCTTCAATGAAAAGGTGACAGTTCAAGTGCGGTCAAGTGAGAGCTATCTATTCACCTTGCGTGCCAACAGGAGTACATACGTCCTTTTCATATCGACACAAAATTAATTTATTAAACATTTAAGCTATTTAAAATAACTCGAAAGTTGTTTAAGCTTTTTTTCGCCTATCCCTTCCACCTGCAGAAGCTCGTTCACACTCCCAAAATAGCCATTTTTTTGACGGAATTCTGTAATCCGACGGGCCAAAGTTGGTCCTATTCCAGGAAGCAGCTCAAGGTCAGCTTCAGTTACCAGATTTAAATCAAGCGGCAGGCCAAGAGTCAGGAGCTGACTGGATTTCATGGTGCCATACTGTATTATAGCCCTGTTATCAGGGCCTTTACAAAAAAGGTGAAGCGTCTTTCCTGTCTGTACGGGGGCTGATAACAGCTCAGACTGCTTTGCAAGATCTCCAGAGCACAAAGGACTAGCCATATATATGACGCCATTCGTCAAATTAGTGTCGACAGCCATATAAACGCCAGGATGGGCAACATCTCCAGATATTTGAATGACCCCGCGTGAGGCTGGAGGAACAGAAAGGGCCGTCAATCCTGCTGGCTTAGCAGGTTGACGGCCCTTTACAATCAGAATAAGCGTTACTGCCAATGCGACAGTAACCATAACAATCCGCTGAGACAGCAAGCTACTGGACCAACTCCTCATGGTGCAGCTTAAAGTCTATACCATCGATCAAGGCTTGGTATGAGGCATCAATAATGTTATCAGACACCCCGACCGTGCCCCAGCGACTTGTTTTATCACCCAGTTCAATCAGAACCCGGATAGCCGAAGCAGTACCCTGACCGGCAGGCAATACCCGCACCTTGTAATCATGCAGCTTAACCTCTTTCAGCTTGGGATAAAACTTTTCCAAGGCCTTGCGCAGCGCGTTATCCAGGGCATTAACCGGGCCATGGCCTTCAGCTGCCGTGTGCTCGATCGTGCCCCCCACCTTGATCATAACCGTTGCTTCAGAGGTTGGTTTCTGATCGTCAGTGCGCTTCTCATCAATCACCCTGAACCCCATGACCTGGAAAAATTTCTTGTGGGTGCCCAGTGCCTTTTTCATCATCAACTCAAAGGAAGCCTCTGCACCTTCAAACTGGAAGCCACGATTTTCCATCTCTTTGATCTCTTCAAGAATATCCTGGGTAACCGGATCCTTGCTATCGAGATTGATCTGAAACTCTTCAGCCTTTGCCAGGATATTGGACTTGCCGGACAGATCAGACACCAGCACACGGGTGCTGTTACCAACCAGCTCAGGACGGATATGCTCATAGGTTTCAGGATGGCGCTGGATAGCGCTGACATGCACCCCACCTTTATGGGCAAAGGCAGATTTACCAACATAGGCCAGGTGTTTGTCTGGAGAAAGGTTAGCCAGTTCAAAGATATAGTTTGAAACTTCACGCAGATGACGCAGTTGGTCATCACTGATACAATCCTTTTTCAGCTTCAACTTGATGGCAGGGATAATGGAACAGAGGTTGGCATTACCACAACGCTCGCCAAAGCCGTTAATGGTCCCCTGTACCTGAACAATCCCCTGATTAACCGCAACAATGGTGTTTGCAACAGCACACTCACCATCATTATGGGTATGAATCCCCAGCGGTATGGTGATCTGTTTTTTAAGCTCACCAATGATTTCAGCCACCTCATAGGGCATGGTGCCACCATTGGTATCACAGAGAATGATGCAGTCCACCTTGGCATCCTGGGCTGCCAGCAGGGTCTTGATGGCATACTCGGGGTTGGCCTTGTATCCGTCAAAGAAATGCTCGGCATCATAAAACACCTCTCCCACGTTCTGCTTTAAGAACACCAGAGAGTCATTGATCAGCTCCAGGTTTTCTTCCAGTGATATGCGCAAGGCTTCACGCACATGGAAGTCCCAGGTCTTACCGAAGATAGTGATGACATCCGGCTCAGCTGCAATCAAGGTCTTGATGTTATGATCTTTGTCAGGAGTAGTCTTTGCGCGGCGGGTTGAACCAAAGGCGGCAATCTTGGCCTGCTGCAGCTTTTCTTTCTTGATATCCTTAAAGAACGCAACATCCTTGGGATTACTGCCAGGCCAGCCACCTTCAATATAATGAATTCCCAACTCATCCAATTTATGGGCAATTCGGATTTTATCCTCAACCAGAAACGAAATATCCTCAGCCTGCGTTCCATCACGCAGCGTTGTATCGTACAGTTTAACCAGGCTCATCAGTCTGCCTCCCCTTTCATTGAATCCTGCTTTATAACGATGTTAGAAGAAAATCAGTAACCCATAGCCAACACAGTGTCAAGCCTCTTCTAACCTCTAAATTTTCTTGATGCGCTTGAGGATTAACAACATATTTTTGACCAGCAGTGGATTAAATTCTGTTCCTGAGCCCTGTAACAGTGCAGTGGCAATTAGCTCGGGAGAACGAGGTTCCTGATACGGTCTACGGGTACGCATGGCATCAAAACAGTCCGCAATAGCCGTCATTTGACTGACCACATTCTGCTGCCAGCCAACCGGCACCACCGGATAGCCTGACTGGTCATAGCGCAGGTGATGTTCGAAGGCGACAATGGCTGCCAGGCGCGGTACACCGGCAGCTTCCATCAAATACCGTGACCCGAGTACCGGATGAGCTTTCATCTGTTCCAACTCGTCATCACACAATTTTTCCGGTTTAGTAAGGATCTCTTCCGGTATAAACATCTTCCCAATATCATGCAACATGGCGGCAATACCAATATCATTAAGCATTTGTCCAGAAATTCCCAGAGACATTGCCTGCGCCAAAGTTAAAATGCAGACATTGGCAGCATGGGTAAAGGTATACTCATCCTGTTCTCTCAGGGCAGCCAGTATCAGCAGCGCATCCCCTTCACGGCGGAACGCCTCAACCAGTTCAGTCACCGTTTCGGCAATCCCGCTCGGTTTCAGACGTTCTTTACGCTTGATAGCCTCATAAACATCACTGAGTCGTGCCAGCTCTATAGCAGGTATCTCGCCAAGACTGGTGGTTCGTGCAGCAGTACCAGTACCACCACCTGCTGTTCCAGAAGAACCACCACCGGCATTTGAAGCTCCTTCAGCGCCAGTTTGTCCCTGTCCAGGCATTTCAACTCTGCCAAGTCTGATATGCTCACTGGAGCCGATCTCTGTCCGTTCAGACTGGCGCGCCAGCTGTGCAATCAGCTGATCGACTTCAGTCCTTGAAGCCCCGGCCAGAAAACGCAGATGACCGATACCCTGTTCGTGCATGATCTGGACAAAGCGATCAAGCACAAGTGAGAATGGCTGCGGTTCACCATCAATAACCAGCTCACCCTCAATCTCAAGTAATGCAATATCAGGCCGTTCTGAAAGAGCGCTGGCAAGACTCGTGTGGGCAGCTTGAGCCAATCGATGCACCTGCGGATGATTGGCTGTATACAGAGCAGCACCGGCAATTGCTGAAAGCAGATGCCTGATAAACTCATTGATATCATGCAGTGCATTTACGTTGCTCATACGGCCTTGCTCCGCACAACCCGTAACGATTCTGCTGCCTGACGCGCCACATCGTCGCTGCCATCGGAAAGCCGCTCCAAAAGTGGCAAAACCGTCTGTGCCGGATAGCGTTCAAGGGAACGGATGATATCGACCTTAAGCCTGTTTAACGCCTTAAACGCCAACAAACTTCGGCTGGCAAGCACTTTCACCAGTTCCGGTAGTATTTCTGGTCTGCCGATTTCACCCAATGCCTGCACCGCAGCTGCCTTCAGCTCACATTCCACGGCTGTATAGCCGCCACTTGCCACCAGCGCCATCAGCTTGCGAGCCATATCCGGTGGACTGTTATGATCAGCCAGGCTGATGGCAATCAGCTGAGTTTCCCGATCAGTTGATTCAAGATCACGTAACATCTGACGCTGGGCAATCGGATCACTAGCCTGCAATAATGTTTTTAACGCCTCGATACGTACCTTTGGGTTGGCGTGCCGCAAAAAAGGCCGTAGCTGTTCAGCTTCCTGCGTAGGGCCAAGAGTACGCAGCATAATAATAATGTTGCGCAGAACGTACCAGCGCTGGTCAGATAATCTGGCAAGCAGATACGGACGGGCTGCCTCACCAAAGGTCTGAACTCGATCTATCATAAACCGGCGCAACGACATATTCTCTTCTTCTGCCATCCGATCCAGCAGAGGCTCTATAAAGGCACGCCCCAGCACCTGAATGAGCAACGTTACTTGATCGTATTTAGGCTTACCCCAGATGGTAAGACCACTTAAAATTTCATCAAGAAACTCTCGACGGCAGAAGGCATCACGCATGACCATTCGGAGAGGTTGCGGCAAGCGAGGATCAGCTGCCTGGCTGAGAATCTTCAACACCTGGCCGTAATCTCCCAGCTCCAAAAAGTGACCGCACAGATCCGACAGATTTTTAATCAGTTCCTGAGCTGCTTCGCCGGTGGGGTCTGCTATCACCAACTGCAGGATGATCTCGCTTCCCCGGCTGTCAATCGCCTGCGGATTCAAACTGGCAAGCAGTTTGGCAACATCACCTGCATCAAGTTGTTCAAATTTGCCAGAGTTTAGTACATCAAGCAGCCCCTGCATGTACTCATCCGGCATATAGACTTCATGCTGATGTTCCTGCAGCAGGGTATGCATCCTGTTATGCATTTCATCATCAGAGGTAGTCCTGTCATAGGTATCAATCATATGGGGCAGCAGACGTCTAAGTATCTCCTGCAACAGTTGAGGCGCTTCAGCATACTCCTCTGCTGAAGCATAGGTTTCCTGCAATACAGCAGATCCCAAATAGCGAAACAGATCAGCGGCCGTTGATTCATCGCCAGCTGATGTTTCACAGAAACCATGCAGGATCTGACGTCGCAAAAGAGGATCAAGGGCAACAATAAAGGCTGCCAGATCCGCCTTGATTGCTGACGCCTGCACAACATCCAGCTCAGACCATCCGGCAACGCCTGAATCACCATCACCGATTCCTGAACCGGAACCGATGCTACCGACATGCCCACCACTGCCGGCTGAAGCTGAAACAACCTGCTGTATGAGTGTTGAAACAGCTTTCAGGGTCGTGCCGGAAAGCCCCCCTCCCGATCCACTACGTCGGGCAAAATGGGCATTCAAGCTGGCTGCAAGCTGCTCTGGGCTGGTATCACCACCTGCAACCCCCACCTCTCCCTTGGTCAGCAGTAGCGCAAACTGCTCCCAAAGCGAGCCCTGAGTCTGACCATCATCCTTATCGTTGCCAAGCTGTTCTTCCTCTGTGCCACTAAACCGGTCATAACGGATGGCGCGCACTTCCAGCGCTGTAATGCCAGCCTCCTGCCAGAGCTTTTCTATTCCTCCCTGCGCAAAGATTTCTTCACGCTTCAGTGCCAGAAGCTTGAGCAAGGCCAAGAGCTCTTCACGGGTTGGCGGATGGGATACCAGCAAGGCTCCTACGCCACGTTCAAAAAAAGCAGCAGCCACACTTCTGCAAAGCTGGTTGTTTTTTTCAACGTACTCGTCTCCCAACAGCAAACCTTCGCGGGTAATACCGAGCTGGACACCACCACCATCACCGCAAAGCGACTGAAATGATACGAGAAGTTTCTGAATGGAAGATTCAACTAAAGGGTGGCCGGACGGATAGGCGTTCCAGTTGCGACGGGCGATATTGAGATCGCCAGCAACGGCAGCTACTGCCTTTGCCCGGAGAAGGGGGGCGGCAAGATCAGTAATAACAGATTCGAGCACGGAACTCCCTGCAGTTGGAATGGTTTGACTATAGCGTACAAATTAGGTAATTCAAGCAGAAACTATCTGTCTTAATGAGGTGAATGATGACAGCCAAAAGACGAGCAGGCGTATTGCTACATCCAACATCACTCCCCGGAACAGATGGCATAGGCTCTTTTGGCACTGAGCTACTCAGATTTCTTGATTTCCTTGCCCAGTCACAATTCTCTTTATGGCAGGTTCTGCCTCTGACACCGCCAGCAGCAGGAAATTCACCCTACTCTGCCTACTCTGCCTTTGCCGGCAACCACCTGTTAATTGATCTGCAGCAACTGGTTGATGAAGGTGACCTGTTACCACAGGCAATCCAGAACAATTTCCCCCAAGAGCACGTTGATTTTGATCAGGTTACTCCCTGGAAGGAAGCACTGCTGCACAAGGCTGCCGAAAACTTCTTTAACCAGGGCCAAACGCCGCGTCTGCAGGAGTTCTGGCATTTTTGCGATACTACCTACTGGCTGCATGATTATGCCCTGTTTAAAGCGCTGAAACAACACTACCACAACAAACCCTGGCACCGTTGGCCCAACGAACTGGCTTTTCGTAAACCTGCGGCTCTTGAGCAGGCTTCAGTAAAACTTGGCCCGGAAATCGGCGTACAAAAATATCTGCAATGGCAGTTTTATCGGCAGTGGCATCAGGTTAGAGGTGCTGCAAAAGAACGGGGCATAGCCATCATCGGTGATCTGCCGATCTTTGTTGCCCATGATTCAGCGGATGTCTGGTGTAATCAGGACCTGTTTCTTTTGGATGACAAGGGCAAGCCAACCGTTGTTGCCGGTGTTCCACCGGATTATTTCAGTGCAACCGGCCAGTTATGGGGTAATCCACTCTATGATTGGGAGGCAATGGCTCAGCAGGGCTATGTCTGGTGGATCGCCCGCTTCCGTCAGATGTTTGATCTGTTTGATCAGGTGCGGATCGACCATTTCCGTGGTTTTGAGGCTGCCTGGCATGTACCGGCAACCGCCAAAACTGCTGCCCACGGCAGGTGGGTGCCTGGTCCGGGAGCCGTTTTTTTTGATGCAGTAAAGGCATCGCTTGGCACGCTGTCATTTATTGCTGAAGACCTGGGGGTTATCACACCAGAGGTTGAGGCACTTCGGGACCGTTATAACCTGCCCGGCATGAAGATTCTGCAGTTTGCCTTTGATTCAGATGCTGCCAACCCGTACCTGCCCCACCATCACCTGCCAAACAGCGTGGTCTACACCGGCACACATGACAATGACACCACCAAGGGCTGGTTTAATGCACTGCCTGCCAAGACCATTAATCGCATGTACGATTATCTTGGACTGCCCGGTACAGAACCGGTCCAGGACCTGATCAGAACCGCGCTGATGTCAGTGGCGCAAACAGCCATCATACCATTGCAGGACCTGTTGGAGCTGCCGACTGAGGCACGCATGAACCAGCCAGGAGTTGCACTGGGCAACTGGAGCTGGCGTTATCAAACAGAGCAGTTAACACCCAAATTGGCTGATCAGTATGCAGGGGTAGTCAAACTCTACGGTCGGAATTAGCAGGAACTAACGGCTGATAACAGCAGTGTCATCTGACGCAGACAACTCATCCAGCAGCTTGCGCAACTGCCTGATCTCATCCTGGCCAAGCGGTTTATCCTGATAGATGGCGGCAGCATAGATGGCAACAAACTGCTTCACCTGTTCATCATTGGTTGCTGCTGCCAACTCAAACAGACCTTTGTTCTCAGTTGCAAGTCCTGGCCCGTATTTTGTTTTCAGCACCTGCCTGAAACGTTTGAGCAGCCGATATTCCTGATTATGGCGGAACCGCTGCAGACGCAGTTTAAACAAGACCAACAGCACAATTACGCCAGAAAAAACAATCAACAATCCTTTCCAGCGCGCCTTGATCATCTGCTCCAGAGCCTGCAACTTGTTGCCTGCACTGCGCAGCTGGCTGACCTGACTTTCAAAATCATAGGTCACAATGCTGCGGTTCCAGCGGTAATCAAGGGCATCAACCAGCAACCTCAATCGTGCAGCCAGGCTTCGTTTCTGATCTGTGTTCCAGACAGCACCGGCATTTGTTGCAAAGCGGCTTGGATCAGTCCGGACCCAGCCTTTGCCTGCAATGTATGCCTCAACCCAGACATGGGCCATATCCTGACTGACCAGGTAATAGCCACCCACCTCGTTATATTCGCCGCCAAGATAGCCGCCAACAAGCCGCGCTGGAACACCTGAGGCACGCAGCAAAAGGGCAAATGATGAGGCAAAAAACTCGCAATGCCCCTGTTTTGAAACAAACAAAAACTGATGGATCGCATCCCTGCCTGTGGGAAGCCCTATCCGACTGTAGCGATAGCCGCCATTCAGAAAATGCTGTTCAACCAGCTCAAGCCGCTTTTGATCAGTAGCTCCTGTCCTTTTAATCCCCTCAGCCAGTTGACGGATCAATGGTGAGGTCCCTTCTGGCACCTTCAGATAAAAATTCCGGTTGATCGCTTTTGAAGTACGCAACAAGCCATCAGCGCCTGACCTGACAACATACCCCATCCGTCTGCCAAGGCCCCGTTGATAGTCAAAAACCAGATCCGGCGACATCCGCACAAACGGCAGGCGTATCTCTGCTGGTGCATCAAAACCGATCAGGATTTTGGATGACGATGGTTCAGGATAGATCGTCTGAATAACCGGCCTTCCAGCAGGAACACTGGTTTCACTGGGCACCGTAGCAGTACGGGTCCATCTGCTACCATGGATTGTATTAAAAACCGTTCCACGCCAGTAGGGAGGTGTTAACTGTTGCGCCATCTCTGCCCTGAAAACCAGAACCCGTGCTTCTGCTACGCTGGAGACCGTTCCTGGCTCAACTTTGTCACTCATACCGGTAGAACCGGCAACAGTGGGATTGAGGAATGTCCAGAGCGGAAAGGCGGTTCTTGGCAGGATCGGAAACAGCAGGGCCATGGTAGGCACAGTCAGCAGGGTTATCAACAGCGCCGTCAAAACTACCCTATTCACTTCCTTGCGGGTGAAGCTCATGGCACTGTCCTGGGCATGAAAGGTCAACACCACCAGAGAAACAGGCACAAGCAAAAGTAACAGGGCCAGCCAGACCAGAAATAGCGGATTCAGCTCAAAAAGTGATCTGGAGGCAAGACAGAAAAGTGCCAGCAGGTTGATCTGCATCAGATTCCGGATGCTTTTCTCACCACACAGCCTCGCAGCAAGCATGATCACCAGCACACTCACCACCGGCTGAATCGGGTTGCGGTTGCTGTACTGCAGGGCATACCAGATAAAAACCGGTACAAGGGTCAGGTTAAACTGCCAGTTTTTAAGGTGCCAACGCCCCTTAAACTCTTGCAGAATACCGATTATCAGCCCTGCAGCAAACACCAGGCGTGGAAAGGTCTCAAGCCAGGCAAAGATCGGGATACCCCCGGCAAGGGCGATCAGAAAGCAGAGGATTGCGGCGAGACGGCTACTGCTGACCATACAGAGCCAATTCTGTCAGTAGACGGGTGCCATGCTGACGGCCAGTGGCAGGCTGTATGATCTGTCCATCAAGATCCAGCCCCACCGGCTGCTCCATGACCCGATGTTTGATAAGCCAGGCAGCATATGACAGCTTTTCCTCAACCCCTGTTCCAGGAAGACGGTCAAACCTGATCACCAGAGGAGGTACTGATTGATTGCCGAACTCTTTAACCAGCAGATCATCGCCACGGGCTGATAACTTCCAGTGAATCGAGCGTAACGGTTCTGCACCGGAATACTCCCTGATCCGTTCCAGCTCACCATCCTGCCCCCGACCATGGTGAACTGTGGTGCCTGACTGCCGGGAATCCTCAGACGCCATGGCAGAAGCGATCGGAACAAGACGGGGATAGACGATACAAGGGGTGTCAAGCTGGAAACTCCAGTAGCGGGTGAAAAAGTTTACCGGAAAAGGAGAACTGACCCTGATCTGTCCGACAGGATGTCTGCCACGTTCAGGAAAGGTGAGAGTAAGGGTGGTTTCCAGGTTCTGTCCGCCTCCAATCAGCGGGATCAGGACCGTGCCATAGTCAGATGCTGCAAGCTGCAACAGGAAAGAGGGAATATGCTTTTTTTCATTGCACAGCAGCACCTTGAAGCGGGCCGGAGTTCCGGCAAACAGCTCTTCAGGAGGCAGCAGCACCGGAATAATCCCCTTGATATTGGTCATACCAGCATAGCCGGTAACGGTCATAAACCCCAGCATACCTGCCACCACCAGAAACAGCAGGTTATTGCCGGTGTTTACCGCAGAAAAGCCAAGCAGGATGGTAATGACAATATACAGGGCTCCAGCCTTGCTGATCCTTAAACCAAAGGAAGTGGTATGCTGCTGATGATCTCCCGTAGCAGTTCTCCTCTGTTAGTAGCCTGCCCTGCCCGTGTCACCAATCGGTGGGCACAGACCGCGCTGGCAATCCCTTTTACATCATCAGGCGCAACATAGCTGCGACCTGCCAGAAATGCCGCTGCACGGGCTGCCTGGGCCAGACTTATGGCCGCCCTGGTGGAAAGCCCGATCTGGACCAACGGATGGGTACGGGTGGCCTTGACCAGGGCATGGATATACCCGACAACTTTGTCAGACAGATAGATCTCCTGTGAGACAGCCCGGCGGGCAGCCAGAATCTCGTTGACTGACACCAACGGTGTAATGCCGGCGATCTGTTCCCTGATCCCGCCGCTTGAGATAATCGAACGTTCCAGCGCCTCAGGCGGATAGCCGATGCCAGTGCAGATCAGAAAACGGTCAAGCTGCGATTCCGGCAGTAGAAAGGTGCCGCTCTGGTCAGAAGGGTTCTGGGTGGCAAAGACCATAAATGGGTCAGGCAGCTGATGGGTGGTGCCTTCAACCGTTACCCGGCGTTCCTCCATCGCCTCCAGCATAGCGCTCTGGGTACGGGGCATAGCCCGGTTGATCTCATCCAGCAACACAATATTGTTAAAAATCGGGCCAGGAATAAAGCTGAAATGCCCATCCCCCCGATTAAATACCGACAACCCGGTAATGTCAGTGGGCAGCAGATCACTGGTACATTGCACCCTGCCAAAGGATAGGCCGGTGGCCCCGGCAAGGGCGAGGGCAATGGTTGTCTTTCCCAGGCCAGGCAGATCCTCAATCAGGATATGGCCACCGGAAAGCATGGCGATCACCGCCAGACGAACCACCTCGTCTTTTCCCTGAAGATGATCGGTACACAACGTATCAACCAGCAGAGAAATTGGCTTAACAGCATGAGAAATATCCACAGCAACCTCAATTTTCTGAACGGATCCCAATGTATAACCAGCAGGGTGCTACAGTGTACCTCAAACAAAAACAGGGACTCAACCAATTTGGCTAAGTCCCTGTTTTTTATGGTCGGTGCGAAAGGATTCGAACCTTCGACCCCTAGACCCCCAGTCTAGTGCGCTACCAGGCTGCGCTACGCACCGAAATCATAGTTTGATTTCGTATGTACATCCAACCAGACTCTTCAAAAGCGTGCGAAGAGTTTTTCTATCTAGCACAAGAGCCTAGCAGCCGTCAATCTATTATCAGTTGCTACTCATCAATCACAGGCGATTGCAACTCTCCTTCAAGCCATGCTTGTTTAAAGATCTCAACCAGCTGCGGGTCAAACTGTTGTCCAGCACAGCGCTCAAGCTCAGCAAAAGCAGCCTCAAAACCAAGTGCCTTGCGGTAGGGACGATCTGAGGTCATGGCATCAAAGGCATCAGCCACGGCAATGATTCTGGCGTGCAACGGGATATCCTCTGCTTGTCGCTTATGGGGATATCCATTCCCATCGTACTGTTCATGGTGGTACAAAACACCCGGCACCACCCGTGTTAACTGGGGCAAATGCTCAATAATATCAACTCCTGCTTCAGGGTGGCGACACATCTCACGAAACTCTTCTTCATTTAAGCGCCCTGGTTTACGCAAGACCTGATCAGAGACACCTATTTTACCGATGTCATGCATAATGGCAGCCAACCGCAAAGTGTCGATTTCATCCTGTGGCAAGCCAAGATGGCTGGCAATCAGAACTGAATATTCATGTACCCGCCGGGTATGACCGCCGGTGTAGGGGTCTCGCTGTTCCAACGCCTCTGCCAGGGCGGTGGTAACCCCCAGCAACGTCAGGCGCATTTCCTGATACATGGAGGCATTTTCAATGGCAATGGCCACCTGATCAGCCAGCGCCTGCACCAGCTCAAGATCATCATCAGTAAATTCACCGGTCAGCTTATTTAAGACCTGTAGCACGCCCCACACTTTTTCCTTGGTTGCCACCGGTGCCACAATCATATTTCTGGTTTCATAGCCGGTAAAACGATCAACATCTGCTGCAAAACGATGATCCGACTTCACATCATCCACAATCACCGCACCGCCTTTACGGGCAACCCAACCGGCAATCCCCTCCCCTGGCCTTAACCGGACCTCTTTCAGACACTGCCCCTTCACACCGCTTGCTGCCTCAAAATACAGTTCACCGGTTTCACCATCCAACAACAGTAAACTTGCAGCATCAGCACCCACACAGCGCGGTACCGCCTCAACAGCCAGACGCCGAACTTCAGCAGGGTCAAGTGAGGAGTTAACCAAAGAAGCAAGCTCCATGAGCGAGCGCAGGGAGGTAACGGTTAATGATTCTGGTTTTTGACTGATTGGAGCCATGGACCTGTACCTTTTAAAATCAACCATGATAGTGTACGTATTCATTTCTACCATTATCACCCAACCTGTCAAGCTGAGAACAGGGAACAGGAGCTTATACAAATGACTACAGACTCAGAGCATTTCCAGCAGATCATGACCATTATGCGGCGCCTACGCGCCCCGGGCGGATGTCCGTGGGATGCGGAACAAACCCATGAAAGCCTGAAGCGCTACCTGCTGGAGGAATCCTATGAGGTATTGGAGGCGATTGACAACGGGTCTGATGAGCTGTTGAAGGAAGAACTGGGAGACCTGTTGCTGCAACCGGTCTTCCATGCTGCCATTGCAGAAGAGCGTGGTGCCTTTACCATGGACGACGTATTGGCAACCCTGGCTGACAAGCTGATCCGGCGACACCCACACGTCTTTGGTGATCAGGAGATTAAAGACAGTGAAGCCCAGATCGCAAACTGGGAAAAGATCAAAAAAGAGGAAAAAGGTGATGAGCGCCGCTCAGCCCTGTCCGGTATCCCCCCGCATCTGCCAGCGCTTATGAAGGCCCATAAAATATCTGAAAAGGCATCCAGGGTTGGTTTTGACTGGGAACATGTGGATCAGGTGATGGCCAAGGTCATTGAAGAACTGCACGAATTTGAAGAGGCCATGGAACAGGGACGTCAGGACCGTATGGAAGCCGAGCTTGGCGACCTGTTGTTTGCCATTGTCAACCTGGGACGCTTCCTTTCGCTGGACCCGGAAGAAGCGCTTCGCAAGACCATTGCACGCTTCCAGAACCGGTTCAGCCATATTGAAGATCGCCTGCATGCCACCGGACGGCACCTTCAGGATGCAAGCCTGGATGAGATGGAAGCGTTATGGATTGAGGCAAAAACAAGGGAGAATGCACAGTAAACTACTGGTGATAACCGACCGTATGGAAGGATTTCAGCAGCTTGAATCCTTATCCGAATCCTTATCAACACAATCTGTGGATAAACTGTGGATAGTGCTGTTGATGACACATAAAAGTAATATTCTTACAAGCGATTTTTGCCAAATGCCTATTTTTTGATCATTATGTTTACAATGTATTTTCAATAACTTAACTTATTTTGCGAGTCAGACTGTCGATATCTCAACGTTTTTTGGTGTCAAGAGAAATAAAACATTTTTTTCTAAAAAATTGCTGTTTATAACTGTCAAAAATCAGACTTTTTTGAATGCCCTAAAATCAGCACCTTCCAGAGTTAATAAGTTTTCTTTCATCAAAATTCCACCTGCCCCGCTGAATCCGGTCAAGGCTCCATTTGATGCCAACACCCGATGGCAGGGAATAATGATCGGTATTGGATTGGCACCCAAGGCACCACCAACTGCGCGGGCTGCTTTGGGTGATCCTGCCTTTTTTGCAAGCTCTCCATAGGTGGTATAACTGCCGTAGGGAATCTGCATGGTCAATTGCAGCACTTGCTGTCTAAATGACGTAAGCAGTGAAATATCAACAGGCAGATCAAACTGTTGCAAACAGCCCTGAAAGTACTGCTCCAACTGATTAGCCGCCTTTCTGGCAAGTTCAGACTCACCGGAGGCTATCTTGTCAATGTCAGACAGATCATCACCCGGCAACCAGACACGGCAAACGCCCCGTTCAGTTACAGCCACTGCACCAGGTCCCAGATTTGTAACATAGCGCACAACACAGCAGACAGGCATGACAAGCTACCTCCGCAGCTTTTTTTTCACCAACCCCAGAAATTCGCTGGCCTCTTCTGAACGAAACAGCCGGCTGAATAGACCGTATGTCAGCAATGCAGACAGCACCACACCGCTTAATCCAGCCGCTTTAAGCAGCTTCTGGCCAGGTAGGGACCAGTTTATGAGACCTGCCATCCACCAGGCAACCAGTCCCATTGGCAGTGAGGCGGCGGTTGCTGACAGGGCAGTACGCAGCATCCTTCTACCTCCCAGCAAGCCGGTCTTGCGACGCAGCAGCCAGAACAGAAGCAGCATATTACCCAAAGCAGACAAAGAGGAAGCCAGGGCCAGACCACCATGCTTAAGCGGCCCCATCAGCCAGAGACTGAAACCAAGATTCAACACAAAAGAGATAAAGGCGGTAATAACTGGCGTTTTGGTATCTTTCAGGGCATAGAAAGCAGGAGCCAGTACCCGCACCAGAGCGACACAGGAAAGTCCAACCGAGTAATAGACCAACGCCCGCGCCGATTGTTGCGCCATGGTGTAGTCAAATTTTCCTCCCATGAACAACAGGGTCATGAGCGGTTCTGCACAGACCATAAGCCCAACCAGGGCCGGGATGGTCACAAACAGGGTCAGCCGCACCCCGTAATTGAGAGAATCCTTCATTGCCTCAAGATTACCCTCGGCTGCCTGACGGCTCATGGCAGGCAAAACCGCTTGGGCAACCGATACGGTGAAGACCCCCTGGGGAAATTCAAACAGGCGCTGGGCATAGTACAGGTAGGAGACAGATCCCTGCGGCAACAGGGATGCCAAGATATTTCCAACTGTAATATTAAGATAATAGACCCCAACCCCTAAGGTAGCAGGTACCATCAGCAGGGCTATCTTCCTGACTTTTGGGTCGTTAAATTCAAATTGTGGGCGGATTGGAAACCCTTTGCTCCAGAGCACCGGCAGTTGCAACAGCAACTGGATCAGTCCGCCGATCAACACCCCCACTGCCAGGGCGGTAATCGGGTACTGGAAAAAGGGACGCAGCAGCAAGGCTGCCAAAATCATGGCGATATTCAGGAATACAGTGGAAATGGCCGGGGTAAAAAAATGGCGCACCGTATTAAGAATCCCCATACAGAGCGCCACCAGCGAGATAAAGAAAAGGTAGGGAAACATGACCCGGTTCAAGAGCACGGTCAGCTCAAACTTGCCCGGTACCGCCATAAAACCAGGAAACATCAGCTTGATAATCAAAGGAGAAAACAGGATTCCCAACAGCGTAATCAATGAAACCACGATGGTCAGCAGGGTGAAGCAGAGATTTGCCAGTTCCCGTGCCCTCTCCTCCCCCTCCTGCACCAATGTCTCGGAAAAAGTCGGCACAAAGGCAGCAGTCAACGCACCCTCAGCAAAAAATCTCCGCAGCATATTGGGGATCTGATAGGCAGCAAAAAAGGCGTCGGTTGCCATACCTGCGCCAAACAGCCGTGCCACCACCATATCCCGCACCATCCCCATAATGCGGGACAATATGGTAGCACTGCCCAATACACCGGCAGCCTTGAGGATGCCTTTCTTTTCAGACATATCGTGTTATTCCTCTCAAAAACAACTTAACGCCTGTTCTTCAGATCCAGCTCAAGGTCAAGTTTTTTTAACTTTTCAATATTCAAACGGAGTTCCTTGTTTTCCCGGCTGAGATAAAGATTAAGCTCCCGCACTGTCCTGGTTTCACGCTGTTTCTCAAATAGTTTTTGGGTTGACGAAAGATAACGGGTTAATGCTGCTGACTGGTGGGTCCAGATGCTGTCAGGATATTCTTTTGCCAACCTGGCCAACAGACTGTAGCCCTCCTGCCCCCCCTTTTCACCCCCGTCACGCAACTTCAGCAAGGCAAGCCTGAAAAGCGCATCATCCGTCACCCCCGCAAGGCCGGGAGCCACAACGACCTGTTCCAACAGCTCCCGCGCCCCCTGTTCATTACCCTGACGCAGAAACTGCAGGGCAGTGGCAAACTGCCGCTCAAGGGAGGGCACAGGGGCGTCCGCATCGCTATGGTGACGGTTAAACAGCATACAACCACTACAAAGCTGCAAGACACAGAGTGCCAGCAACCACCTATTCAAGAACAGTCTCATCACCTGCTCCCCTTCTGACAATGCAGTAGTTACTGCCCGTCTCCTTTTTGACCTGATCCTTCAGTTGGGCAGCAGCTGTAGCAATCTCGGCAGCACTGCCACAACTGCCGGGAGTGCAGACCAGCGCAGAGATTGAAATAGAAATCAAGGGAAAGACCCGCTGCACGCCGTAGCGATCAATCCCTTCAATGGCACCCTTAAGCCGGTCTTCTGCCGAATAAAAATCAGGTATCAGTGCATCAATGGCATGAATGATGGCTTGGCACGCAGCATCAGCCTTGCCGTCAGAGATGATGACCACAAAATCATCGCCGCCGATATGTCCCACAAATGCCTGGGGCTCTTGCAGTCCATGCACGGCATCGTAGATCACCCTGCCCGCTTCTCTGATCAGATCACTGGCCTTGATATACCCATAGCGGTCATTGTACGATTTGAAATTATCCAGATCCAGATAGCAGACTGCAAAAGGTGTCGTACCAGCCAGGCGCTGATGTATGGCCCGTTCAATGGCAATATTACCCGGCAAGCGGGTCAATGGGCTGGCATCCAGGCTGATCTGTTCCAGTTCCTTCAACCGCAGTGCCATACGACTGAAATCCTTGGCTAGCGTACCGATTTCATCCCCCGGCGGGATCTCCGGGTCGTAATCAAACTCTCCTTCAGCAATGCGATGGGTAGCCTTCTGCAGCTTGCCGATTGATCGTGCAAAGGAGTAAATCAGCAAGACAGCAATCAGCGATGAAAGTACCACACCGAATGATGCGAGAAAAATCGAACGGCTGACGGTCTTGGTTTCCTGTTCATCAGTTGTTTTAAGCTTGTACACCAGGCTTTCCTGTTGCTCGTCCCGGATCTCGGCAATGATTTTCTCAATACGCTCTGCCGATTGTTTCATCGCAGGGACAACCGCAGAATTACCTGCAAAGATTTTCTGGCTGGCCTGATGATAGGCCCGGTAGGAGCTCTCCAGCTCCCTCAGCTTGTTTCCCTGATAAATCTGTTTAAATGAAAACAACGTACTATTGAACTGCTGGACATTCCTATCAAAGACATCCCTGAAAACCTGTTCATTGAGAATCAGATATTTGCCCAGTGCGCGTTCCTGGGCCAGAATTGCATCACGCAATCCTATGGTCATAGTGACCGCTTTCAGATCTTTACGGGCAAATTCCTCCTCCACGCGATGCATGGCATCAAGACCTGCCAAGGCATAGACAAGAGCAGCTGTCAGACAAACACCACTGACAGCAAAACTCAAAATCATTTTTTGAACCAAGGTCAAACGGAAGCGAAAGGACAGCATCATGTTGTAGCTCCTTTAGCTTTCATCAAGCACAGCATCAACACCCAATAACGACTGCGCCTCACTACTTGGCAACGCCTGCACATTCTTCAACTTACGCTCCATCTGGCGGGTACGGGTAGCAGCTGCCTCGATATGGTTGCCCGCCTCCTGCAGCTTTTTGCTGGTCTTGTCCAGCATCTCGCCAAACTTGCCAAATTCTGTCCGTACTGCACCCAGCAGGTTCCAGACCTCGGCAGAACGTTTTTCAATGGCCAGGGTACGGAACCCCATCTGCAGAGAGTTGAGCAGGGCTGCCAGGGTGGTGGGGCCAGCCACCAGTACCTTTAAATCGCGCTGCAGTGCATCAGCAAGTGCTGGACGACGCAGTACCTCGGCATACAGCCCTTCCGTGGGCAGAAACATGATCCCGAAATCAGTGGTCTGGGGCGGATCAAGGTATTTGTCACGGATGTCTGTTGCAGCCAGACGGATAGCTCGCTCCAGCAGTTTGCCCGCCTCTTCTGCAGCAACAACATCAGCCCGTTCCTGGGCCTCAACCAGCCGCAGGTAATCTTCCTGAGGAAATTTGGCATCCAAGGGCAGGTGGACAATACTCCCCTCAGTGCCATCACGACCTGGCAGGCGCAGGGCAAATTCAACCCGTTGGCCACTGCCTTTGCGGGTCTCCACATTGGCAGCGTATTGGCCCGGAGCCAGCACCTGTTCCAACAAAGCCCCCAGCTGTACCTCACCAAAGGTGCCACGGGTCTTGACATTGGTCAGCACCCGCTTCAGATCCCCTACCCCGTTGGCCAGGGTCTGCATCTCACCCAATCCTTTTTGAACCTGCTCAAGGCGATCACTGACCAGTTTAAACGATTCACCCAACCTTTTTTCAAGGGTATCATGCAGCTTTTCATCAACCGTAACCCGCATCTGTTCCAGCTGCTTGGCGTTATCCTCTTGAATGGCCTGCAGCCTGTTCTGCAGGGTTTCCCGCAGCTTTTCCATCCGGCTGTCATTGGTATCGGTCAGATTCTTTAGCTGATCAGCAAAGATATCCAGCTGACCCTTCTGCAGGCCGGCCAGCTCGCTCATCCGCTTCAAAAGGCCGTCCCCCAGGGTCTGCACTGCACCAATACTTTCCTCCCGTCCCTGCCGCCCCAGAGTCTGGGCCTCTTCCCGTCCCCTGGCCAGCTCTTCACGCAAGGTACGCTCATTGCGTTCAAGCATCCGCTCAAGGGAGGCAAGACGTGGTTCAAGGCTTTGCCCCCCCAGCCGGGAGACCTTGATCAACAGAATAATGGTGATAACCAGGAGTAAAACAATCAGGGCAGGTAACAACAGTTCAGGCATGGCAGCTGGTTCCTTATGGTTCTTTGATAGTCATAAGGTTATACCAGAGCAGACAGATGGGTAACAAGCGGAAACCAGTATAGTTCTGACAGGAACTGTCTCAGTTGCCAGCTAATTCGGCCTGGACCATGGCAAGCAAGGTTGGTATGGCCCCGGCAACCAGCGGGGTCAGCTCGGTATCCATTTCAAGGCATGCGGGCTGTACGCCGATCAGCACAATCTCTTCCGGCAACTGCCCCATCAGGCGAGCCACCGCAAGCAGATCCTTCATCCCCATCTGATGGGGTGACAACTTGGTCTCAAGGGCCATGGGAACATCATCACCTGCCAGACGCACACAGGTTCCAGCAGATTTGCCAATATTAACCGCATCAACAATAATCAGACGCTGTATCCCTTCCAAAAATGGCAACAGATCCAGCCCCAGGGTACCGCCATCCAGTAATGTTACACCATCCGGCAGACAGTCACCCTGCTGCAACTGCTCAATCACCTTGGGGCCGATACCATCATCCGACATGATGGTATTGCCAAGTCCCAGTACTAATGTTGTTGTCATGGGCTACCTTTCAAAGAAAACGGGGTGGTTGCCCACCCCGTTCCAACCGTATTATTTCTTTTTCTTCCAGGGAAAGAAATCCCAGTGTCTGCTCTTGCAGACCGCATAGGGGCTGGTGGTAAACTTGTAGCCGCTAAACATACTGGAGATTTCCCCACCCTTTTCTTTAATATCCATCAGCCAGGCACTATAGACATGATTGATCACAAAGCCAAAGATCAGCCACATGGCCAAATGGTGATAGAGGTGCATCTGCTGGGTGGTAAAGATAACATAGACCGGTTTCAGCAGGCTGTGCATGGTGCCACCCGGCGCATGCTCGGCATACATGGCAAAGCCGGTCAGGATCATGAACCAGTAGACCAGAAACAGCACAAAATAGGCGGTGGCAGCCATGGGGTTGTGCCCGGTGGTCTCAGGAGGATGCTTGCTACGGAAGGTGTAATAGTCAAACACCTCCTTCATCTCTTTCCGGCCAGCTGCCCCCATGAACGGAAAGTATTCCCGCCAACCAGCATAACAGTTGCCCCGGAAGGTCCAGATCATCCGGGTAATGACGCTGACAGCAAAGGCATAGGCAAACACAAAATGGATAAATCTGATCCAGCCCATCAGATAGGCATCGGTTGAACTGCCGATAAAGACCGGATTACCAATCAGGATGCCGGTGGCAGCCAGCACCACAATGGAAAGCACATTGACCCAGTGGCACCAGCGGACCGGCAGTTCCCAGATATACTGTTTAAACTTCTTCTCACTCATGGCAGCCCCCTTTCCTAGGAGGTTGTTGAAAACGTTATGAGGAAGCACGGCTACAAGGCGCACGGAGCGCAGCGACTGAGACATAACGTTATAGTTAGGCGAAGGAGCGAGCACCGCGCAACGCAGTAGACGGGCTCCGCAGTAGTTTTTAACAGCCTCCTAGGAGACCTTAACCCGCACCAGCTCGTTGCCGGTGGCATCAGTAACATGCACGGCGCAGGCCAGGCAGGGGTCAAAGGAGTGGATAGTGCGCAGGATCTCCAACGGCTGATCAGGCTTGGCAACCGGTGTACCCACCAGGGCAGATTCATAGGGGCCGCGCTGTCCCTTGGCATCACGGGGCGAGGCGTTCCAGGTGGATGGCACCACGGCCTGATAATTGTAGATCTTCTGATCCTTGATCTTGATCCAATGCCCCAGAGCACCACGGGGGGCCTCATGCCAGCCATAACCGCTGGCCTCGGCAGGCCATGTCTTGGGATCCCACATCTCATTGGCGTGAATGCGATAGTCGCCCTTGCCGATATTGGCAATCAGGGCGTCCAGCCAGACCGGTGTCTGGCGGGCGATCAGCAGGGCATCAATCCCTCGGGCGGCAGTGCGGCCCAGTGTTGAAAACAGGGCTGCCGGACCAACACCAAGCTTACCCAGCACCATATCAACGGCTGCCTTGCTTTCTTTATGACCAGCCACATAGGCCACCAAAATCCGGGCCAGCGGACCGACCTCCATGGGTGCCTCATCATAGCGGGGTGCCTTGACCCAGGAATATTTTTTATCCGTATCCAGAAACTCATAGGGCGGTTTGGGGCCGGTGTACTTGGCCTCTGATTCACCTTTCCAGGGATGCAACCCCTTGCCCTGTCCATCCTGATATTCATACCAGGAGTGATCAACATACTCGGTCACCTTCTGCTGATCCAGGGGCAGCACCTTGGAGATATCCTTGTTCATGATCGCACCGGGCGGAAACCAGAGATTACCACTAATTGGATCAGGGAACTCGCCATAGGAAAGGAAGTTGCCCACCCCGCCACCAATGGCAGCCCAATCCTTGTAGAACGAGGCAATGGCCAGCAGATCAGGGATGTAGACCTTTTCCACAAAATCCTGGGCCTTGGCCAAAAGGCGTTTGATGGTAATCAGCTTGTCAGCATTCAGGGCGTTTTGGGAATCAGGATCAACCGGGATCGACATCCCCCCCACCAGGAAGGTCTGGGGATGGGGGTTTTTACTGCCCAGAATGGCGTGGATCTTGATAACTTCCTTCTGCCATTCCAGGGCCTCAAGATAATGGGCCGTTGCCATCAGGTTGGCCTCAGGCGGCAGCTTGTAGGCGGGATGTCCCCAATAGGCGTTGCTGAACGGGCCTAAGCGTCCGGTGCCCACAAAGGCCTTCAGCTTCTCCTGCACAGCCTTGAAGTGGGTGGCCGAGTTGTTGGGCCAATCAGAGATGGAGGCAGCCAGACTGGCGGTCTTGACCGGATCAGCCTTAAGGGCCGAGGTGATATCCACCCAATCCAGGGCATGCAGATGGTAGAAGTGGATCACGTGATCCTGCACCCCCTGGATACCGATGATGATATTGCGGATCAATTGAGCATTGGGAGGGATCTTGATTTTGAGCGCATCCTCAACCGCCCGGATTGAGGCGATGGAGTGGACGGTGGTGCAGACCCCGCAAAAACGCTGGGTCCAGTACCAGGCATCACGTGGATCGCGGCCTTTCAGGATCTTTTCAATACCGCGAAACATGGTGCTGGAGCTCCAGGCATCCTTGATTTTGCCGTCTGCGATCTCGGCCTCAATCCGCAGATGCCCCTCAATTCTGGTAATCGGATCAACGACTATCTTGGCCATATCCTATTCCCCCCCTTCCTTGGTCTCTTCGTCAGCAGCCGGCTCCTTATCCTTGCGCAGGGCATTCATGGCACCATGAATGGCAAAGGCGCCACCCACACCAGCAGCAAAGGCAAGCCCGATCTTGTCGGCATTCTGTTCAATGCCAAAGCCCGGCACGTTGGGCAGACGACGATAGAGCGGCGAGGTATCCCAGAACTGGGGTTCGGAACAACCGACACAACCATGGCCGGCAGCTACCGGCCAGCTGACTTTCTCGTTAAAACGCTGGGTTGGACAGTTATGGAAGGTTGCCGGGCCTTTACAGCCCATTTTGTAGAGGCAGTGCCCTTTACGGTGGGCATCATCGCCCCAATGCTCAACATACTGGCCAGCATCAAAGTGGGGACGACGTTCACAGTTGTCATGAATCCGCTTGCCATAGGCAAACAGGGGACGGCCATGGCTATCAAGGGCAGGAAGTTTGCCAAAGGTAAGGAAGTGGACCACTACTGCGGTCAGGTTGTCGGCATTGCAGGGGCAGCCGGGCAGGTTGATCACGGTTGCGCCGGGCACCGCCTCTTTAACCCCAACCGCACCAGTGGGGTTGGGGGCAGCAGCAGCAATGCCGCCGTAGCTGGCACAGGTACCCACCGCAATGGTGGCAGCAGCAGAACCGCAGACCTGTTTGGCCCGGGCTAAATGGGACTTGCCGCCAACACAGCCATAGGCCCCACCTTCTTTCATCGGGATGGAACCCTCAACCACGCAGAGGTACTTGCCCTGGAACTCCTTGACCGTCTTTTCAAGGTTGGCCTCAGCCTGATGACCAGCAGCAGCCATGATGGTTTCGTGGTAATCAACCGAAAGGATATCCAGCACCAACTCACCCACGGTTGGGTTGGCAGAACGAAGCAGCGCCTCTGTATCACCTGCACAATCCTGGAATTCAAGCCAGACCAGAGGTGGTCGTTGAACTTTGTCCAAAGCCTGGGCTACCTTGGGTGCCATGGTGGCGGGTAATGCCATGGCAGCGGTGACAGTAGAACAGAATTTCAGGAAATCACGCCGCGAGACTCCCCGTTCTTCAAGCATCCTGGCAACTGAGAAACCTTCCTGTTTCTTTCCCGCACAATCATCTCTGTCCATAGACACCTCCTCTGGCGGTAGCTGCACAACAAACACCTGTTATCGATACTCCTCACTTAAAGCGTCAACGGTTAATACAAACAATGTTATTATAGCGCCGAAAAAGTTTTTAGCAAGCGTCAAGGGAATATTTGTAAAGGGGATATTGAGACCAAGCGCAGCAAACCACAACAGACTCACCATCGCATTCAAATATACAAATATTTATTTTTCTGCATAAAATTGACCTTTTACAAAGGTCGATGTATACACACCCCATGATTTTCCTGAGACAGCATATTTTTCTGATCATGCTCGTTACTGTAGTACTGCTTTTCAGTATGACAGCCAGTCATTGTGCCTGGATTGCCCAGGTGCTGGATACCCCCTCTTCGTCCTCCCTACTTTTCAGTCAGAACGAGCTTGCCGAAGACAGCCAGGAAGGCACGCACACGTCCACCCCTTCATTTCTCCCCTCAGATGCCCTCGTTACCAATTTAACGGCATCTCGTCCTGTACTGCTTTCTGTGCAACGAGCACCAGACGACCAAGCCTTTCACCTCCCCCAGATCTACTTTGACATCTTTGTCCCGCCTCAAAAACTCAGTTAAACACGTAAGCCGCATAGCCACAGAAATGTCATTTTCCTGATTATTCCTTGCTGTTTCAGACAGCAGGACACTACCGAAAGGAGCTATTCATGAGTATCCGCACCAGACTTGCAGCTAGTTTTGCCACTCTCTTTGCTGTCGCCATGCTGGCCGGTTGTGAAACCGGACCAGAAGTTAAAAGCGAAGCAGCAGCACCTCAAACTGTAGCAGCAACCCCGAAACAGGAAGTAAAAAAACCGGCAGGCCCGGTCATGCCCAAAGGGGTTACCGTCATCAGTACTGAAGCCCTAAAGGCACTTGTAGACAAAGGATCAGAAGCAGGCAACTACTTATTGTTTGACAGCCGACCGGCTGGACGCTTCAACGCTGCAACCATCCCGACATCACAGCACCTGACAGATGCTGAAATGGAGAAACTTGATAAGGAAGGCAAGGTTGCATCACGCCTAGGAGCTGACAAGAACAAACTGGCCATCTTCTGGTGCGGAGGCCCCACCTGACCGTTCTCCATCAAAGCTGCCGGTCTGGCAGCAAAAAATGGCTACACCAATGTTAAAGTATATTCAGGTGGCGACCCTGCCTGGGCAAAAGCAGAGCTGCCTTTTGTATCTTCTCCCAAGTTTGTAAAAGAAGGCAATATCCTCTTGCTTGACCTGCGTGCTGCCGACAAGTTTGCCGCTGGCCACATACCTCGTGCCATGAGCCTGCCTGTTACCAGCCTTGAAAAGTATCAGGAAGCCAATTGGCCCTCCTTTAAAGGGGCTGCAATTGTCTTCTACAGCGACAATCAGGCCGATATAGACAAGGCTCTGGAGCTGATGCGTGATTATGGTCTGTCCAAGGCAACCTACTTCCCCGGTGGCCTGGCCAGATGGCAAAAACTGGGCACCCCTGTTGAGGCAGGCCCCAAACCGGCACCGGCAAACCTGACCTTTGTGCGGAAGCTTGAAGCACAGGATATTACCATTCCTGATTTTATCAAGGCTTTGGACAATGCGAATATTGTAATTTTGGATGTCCGCAATGACGCCGAAAGAAAGACAGGTCAATTCAAAGGAGCCATCCATATCCCCTCTGATCAGATTGGGTCACGCTACAAGGAAGTGCCTAAGGACAAGCTGGTTATCGTCCATTGTGCAACCGGTATTCGAGCCGGAATCGCCTACGAAACTCTCAAGGCAAAAGGTTTTACCAACCTTAAAGTGCTGAATGCAAATGTTGCCTTTACCGGTGATAAGTACAAAATTACTGAATAAATTCTGTCTATATCGATCCAAACAAACAGGGGCGGAATTATCCGTCCCTGTTTGTTTCAGTTGCAATCATTTTGCTTTATCTGCAACACTCCCCACTCGTGATCAGCAAACCACATTTCACACCTTTACAACAACACAACCATCTATTATCAAATAGTTATATTTAAAATCCAATACTTTCAGCTTGGCTTTTAGCTATTAAAACAACTCAGCTGATGTTGCACACGCAAATGCAACATCAGTTCTTTTGCGCAACACCAGAATAAAGCTGCAAATAAAGCAAGTTACACATAATCAGGCACTATCAATGTTGCAAATGCAACACCATATATACAACGTTATTTACAACTTCAGCAACCCAGCCATTTGAAATCAATCAAATAATATCGGTTACTTAAGACACAAATAACTTTAATTACCGGCACTTGGCACAATACTTGGATTAAGAAAGATGCAACAAACTGTTGTTGCACATGAATGAAACGAGGCACGCCATGACCACCGGAAAGATCGCCATACCCTACTACGGAACCCTGAGCCACCCCAACAGCGGGTTTGAACGGGTTTTCTTTATCCTTGAGCATGATGAGCATAGCCAAACCAAACACAATCAGGTCAGCATGGGCATCTGGGATGCAACACAGACACCGCTACTGCCAGCATGGCTCCACCAGAATGGCATCAAACAAGTTGTCTGCAGTTCTGCTCCAGACCGTTCGCTGATGGAAACCATGTTAAAAGCTGGCATTAGAGTGTTTGGCGAAAGTAGCGAAAAGGCCCGTAAAATACTTAAAAGCCTTTGCCTTATTTAAAAATATCGACGCTATTCACATTGTGTGAGAGGAGACGACCATGAAAGCAAAAAGTAATTTTTCAACTCTGGTAGCAGAAACCACCGCAAAGGGTAGTTTAGCTCTCTTTGCAGGTATTGGCGTATTTTTGGCTGGTTTCATTACCTGGTCTGCAGCCGGAGCTGTCAGCGCACTAATCGACCTTTTCAGTTAATTTCATATACCACACCCCTAAAGGAGGAAGCCATGAAGGCAAAACAGAATTTTTCAGATTTAGATGATCGTAAGTACATTGGCAGAGTGCTGGCAGTAGCAGGTGTATTCTTTACCGGTGCAGCTACAGCTGTAGCCTGGCCAGGCCTGAGCCATATTGCTCATAAACTGATTGGCTAACCGTTCATGAACATGGGCAGGATGTATTCCTGCCCATTTTTGTGCTCTGACGCCAACTACCCCATGCAGATGAACCAAACATTGCAACATGCCGAAATTCGTAGTACTCTGCAGTGCCCTACCTGCTCGACCAGCCGCCTGTATCAGCTGGCAGATGGCAGGTTCAAGTGTTCACTCTGCAGAAAAATTTTCAGTGCAACAGCCAATCGTCAAAACCGTTTGGCGCCAATCGTACGGGAAGGTCTTGCAACAGCTTTCTGGAACATGGATGGTACTGCTGACACTGCCAATGCCCTGGATCTGAATATAAAAACCGTCCAGAAATATTTTGGATTGTTGCGTGAACATTTGGCTAAATTATCACGTCAGACCATACTGCAACAGTTTGAAAGTGATACCCTGCCAGCATCCTGGTTTCAGTCATTTCCGCAGCAACAAAGCTGCGGCCAAACTGCTAACCCGATTGCAGCAATTGTAAAATCTGGAGATGCAATCAACTTTTTGTTCGCAGCACCAGTGTCATCACAACCTAGATTTCAGGAAACTGCGATCCTGGGCTGGCTCTTTGCGCAGGATGATGAAAGCCTGCAGCGACTTAATCTGGATCGGATGCATTGCCAATCCAGAGACAGCGACAGTATTACCCTTGCTACACCATTCTGGAGATTCATTAAACAAGGGCTGATCCATTATCAAGGTGGATTCAGACATCATTTTTTTCAGTATTTGCGAGAAATGGAGTTCCGTTACAACGACCGTCAAAAACAGCGCGGACCGGATATCTGTCTGCACGTTCTAGCTGCCGAGTAACACATTTTATTTTCAGGAGAGAGCACCATGCGCCGAACACCAGTAACACTCGTTGTACTCGTTTTTTCAATGCTGTTCATGCTGCCAGGCATGCTCCACGCTGCAGTGGACAAAATGGCCTACGACCCGGAGAACTGTCTTGGTTGCCACGGCGGCAAGATCAGTCTCGACAGTTTTGCAGCCTCCCCCCACGGTAAAAACGGCTGTACCAGCTGTCACTTACAAAGTGCCGACCTGAAAAAGCACATGACCGGCAACACAAAACTGGACAAGGTCAACTGCTCCCGTTGCCACGGTAATGAGGCAAAAGAGTTTGAAAAGAGCGTCCATGCCAAAAACGGCCTGACCTGCGTATCCTGCCACTCTGACATCCACGGATTTAGTTCCAAAAAGGGTGATAAGAAGGCAGCTACCCTGGCCTGTATCAAGTGCCACGACAAACAGAAGGCACACCTGAACTCAGTCCATGGTGTATCCCTGATGAAAGGCAACCCCGATGCGCCGGGTTGTGCTGATTGTCACGGTCTGCACGGCATCAAAAAAGTTCAGCCTGCAACTACGGTTGAAGGACGTATGTTCCATGTTGATGCCTGTATCAAGTGTCATAGTGATGAAAAAATGATGCACCGTAACCATGTCAACGGGCATGCTGTTGAAACCTATCTGGATAGCTACCACGGCAAAGGCTATCGTCTGGGTATGCTGCAGAAGGCTGCTGGCTGTTCTGACTGCCACACGGCACACAACGTCTTGAAAAAAGACAATCCTGCATCTTCAGTACACCCCAATAATGCCGCAAAATCCTGCGCCCAGTGTCACACCAAGGCAACCGCACTGTTTGCCAAATTCTATTCACACGGCAGCCACCACGACCGTGAAAACTATCCCCTGATGTACTGGACCTTCAAGGCCATGGTTGGTCTGCTGGTGGGTACCTTTGCGGTATTCTGGGTTCACACCCTGCTCTGGATGTTCCGTGGTTTTGTTGAAAACCGTGAAAAGCAGAAGGCCCTGATTGAAGGCCATGTACACCACATTGATGAGCCGCACAAACTGTACTACCGCTTCAAGAAGCGTCACATCTTCCTGCACTTCACCGTTATCGTCAGCTTCCTGGGGCTCTCCCTGACCGGTCTGCCACTTAAGTTCAGTGATCAGGCCTGGGCACAGACCATGATGTCCTTCTTTGGCGGCGTTGAGTACGCTGGTCTGATCCACCGCGGTTGTGCCGTACTGACCTTCTACTACTTCATGGGCGCACTCTGGATGAGTATTGACTTCCTGCTGCTCCGTAAGGATGTAAAAGGGAATATCCTGCAGCGGATGTTCGGACCAGACTCCCTGATGCCTAACTTCCGCGACATCAGCGACGTCATCGGTATGGTCAAATGGTTCCTGTTCAAAGGTCCCAAGCCAACCTTTGAGCGCTGGACATACTGGGAAAAATTCGACTTTATCGCAGTCTTCTGGGGTATGTTTGCCATCGGCGGTTCCGGCCTGATGCTTTGGTTCCCCGAGTTCTTCGGCCAATTCCTGCCCGGCTGGGCCTTTAACCTGGCAACCATCGTCCACTCTGACGAGGCATTGCTGGCAACCGGCTTCATCTTCACGGTTCACTTCTTCAACACCCATGGTCGCCCGGAGAAGTTCCCGATGGACTTTGTTATCTTCAACGGTCAGATGGCTAAAGAAGAGTTCATTGAAGAGCGTGGAGACCAGTGGAAGCGTTATGAAGAGCAAGGCATCCTGGAGCATTTTGAAGTTGAGAAGCCCAGTGGTGTAGTTTATGACTTCATCTTCAAAACCTTCGGCTTTATCGCAGTATTCACCGGCCTTGCCCTTGTGGTGGCCATGATGTGGGCCTTCCTGGCCTGATAACCAGATCAGGGGGCAGCGCTTTTGCTGCCCCCTGACTCTCTAAGAGGAGTTAAAACGTATGAAAAAGGATCTATCTCTGATACTTTCCATACTTGCCTTTATCATGTATATCGTTGGTGGACTGAGTATTTTTAGTGGTCTTTTTATGGTGCTGGTACTTAAATCCAAAGACCTGTTCGGTCTGGGCACCGCAGGAACCCTTGGCTATCTGTTCCTTTGCGTTGGTGGCTGCCTATCTGTAGCTGGCGTCCTGACCCTTCGTATCATTCGTAACCGTACCAATCAGAAACTGTATCAGGCAGCTACCTGCTGAATGTAAGCTTAGTTCCCGGAGGGAACCTTCACTACCATGGCTGACAAAGAAAATTGCGAACAACTTAAATATTTCAGTCATATTATGGACTCTGTGGCAGATGGCGTCTTCACGGTTGACCGTGATATGCACGTGATTGCCTTTAACCGTGCTGCAGAACTGATGACCGGTATTAAGAGAGTAGATGCGGTTGGGCGTCCCTGTCATGAGATATTCCGTACTTCGGTCTGCGACAACGGTTGCCCGGTACGGGAGGCCATGAAAAAAGGAAAGCCGGTTACCAACCGCGAAGTAACCATTAAAAATGCTGAAGATCAGTTGATTCCAGTTTCTGTCAGCGCCTCAATTCTGTACGATGACGAAGGCAATCCTATTGGCGGGGTTGAAACCCTGCGTAGTATGAAGCGTATCTACGCGATTATGGACAGCGTTGCCGATGGCCTGTTTACTGTTGATGAAGGGATGCACATCACCCACTTTAACAAGGCAGCAGAAGAAATTACCGGGGTTTCCGCCCTGGAGGCGATCGGCAGACCCTGCTATGAAATCTTTAAATCAGAAGCCTGCACCGGTGCCTGCCCAATGGTTGAAGCAATTGCCACCGGACAATCTATCCAACGTGAAGTAGAAATAAGTGATCGCAAAGGCCGTAAAAAACTGATCTCCGTCAGTGCATCAACTCTCTATGATGCAGCCGGAAATGTTATGGGCGGTGTTGAAACCGTCCGCGACCTGACCCCCATTACGGCAATTAAAGAAGAAATTCGCGAAAAGTACTCGTTCCGCAGCCTGGTGAGCCGTAATCCTGCCATGCGTCGTTTGTTTGATGTCATGGAAGATATCGCTGCCAGCAACGCAACGGTCTTTCTGAATGGCGAAAGTGGAACCGGTAAAGAGCTGTTTGCCAGGGCCATCCACGACTTGAGTCCCCGCCGTGAAGGTCCGATGGTGATTGTCAACTGCGGTGCCCTGCCGGAAACCCTGCTTGAGTCAGAGATATTCGGTGTCCGCAAAGGCGCCTTTACCGGTGCTACCGAGAACCGTCCCGGACGGCTTGAGCTGTGTAACGGCGGCACATTCTTTCTGGACGAAATCGGCGACCTGCCGCTTCCCTTACAGGTAAAACTGCTGCGTGTTTTGGAAAACCATGAGTTCCAACCTCTGGGTGCCCGCTCACCCATCAAGGCCGATGTCCGCTTTATCACCGCAACCCACCGTAATCTTGAAGAGATGGTGGCGGAAGGAACGTTCCGTCAGGACCTCTACTTCAGAATCAACATTGTCACCCTCAACATCCCCCCCCTGCGTGACCGTCGTGAGGATATCCCCCTGCTGGTGGATATGGCCCTGCAACGGTTCAATCTTACCTACAACAAAAAGGTTCGCTCGGTATCTCCTGAAGTTTTAAAACTGCTGCTTACCCACTCCTTTCCCGGCAATGTCAGAGAACTCTTGAATCTGATCGAACAGTCAGTCATACTCTGCCGCGGAACAGAGATCACTCCGGATCATCTGCCAACCAATTTTCTGGGTCAAACCCATGAACAGGCGCAAAACACGCGCCGTTCCGGCAAGATCCCAACCGCCGCAGACCTGAACGCACTGTTAAGCCGTTACAGTGGCAATCGGGCTGAAGTTGCACGGGAATTAAACATCGACCGTACAACCCTCTGGCGTTGGATGAAAAGGCTTGGTGTGAAGGAGGCTTAAAAGGGGGTACGCTGATTGACACGCGCAGACCTGCAGCAACAAGCACACACCATTGATACCCTGTTTGACCTTGGACGGATTGATGAAGGAAAGGCAGCAATCCAGGAAGCCCTGGAGGCTTCCAAGGATGATCCGGCCTACCATCACTATTTCCAGGCAGAGGCCGCTGGCTACCTGGAACACAACGGTAAGGAACAGGGCCGTCTGTTCACTGAAGCACTCAATCTGGCACCTGATGACCTGTTTCTGATGCGGGTGGTTGGGGTCTGGCAACTGATGAATGGCAAGGTCTGGTCAGCAGTCCGTACCTTTGACCGTGTACTGGCGATTGAGCCGAATGATGGCGATACCCTGCGTTGCATGGGGATTGCCCATTCCCGTCTTGATCGTGATCGTAAAGCCATAAAATTCTACGAGCAAGCCTTGTCAGTCAGCAAAACAGACAGTGATGCAATGCGCCAGATCGGTGTTTCTCTTTCAAAACTGGGGGAGGACAAAGAATCACTGGACTGGTTCCGCAAGGCGCTGGCGCTGAACGAACAGGATTACGATTCTATGCGGCAACTGGGGATCTCACTGGCTATGCTGGCTGATTACGAAGGGGCCCTGCAGTGGTTACGCCTTGCTCAGACCGTGAACCCGCAGGATTATGAGACACGGCTGAACATGGCATTGGTGTTGAAGAAAATGCGGGGAGAAGAAACCTGGCTTGAGCGGGTTTCAATCAAACTCGGACGCTGGATGAGCCGCGTATGGGGTAAGCTACTGGATCGGTTTAACCTACGCTAACGGTTTCAGGCAGTCTCACAGCCGATTGACAGAGCCTCATCTGCAGCTTCATCTTGCTTGGCTCCGGTTCCATGCACCGCATCAAGACGTTGCAGGGCAATCTTCAGTGCCTCTTTCATGGCAAGCCGCGCATCCTGCTCCTGACCTGCGTCAAAAAGGACATCAGACTGTTTGAGCAGCGCATCACCACCGGCGAATGACATCACATTGGCTACATCAGTGTGACCAATGGAAACGATTCCGGTTATTGCGCTGTAATTTGTTTTTGCTTTCATTATATGCCTCCTGCAACATAGCAGATTGTTTTATGACTAAGACACAGCACAAAGCGTGCCATACAATTTAATTGTTTTATTTCATCATGTTACACATCAAACAAGACGCACCACAAATGATGCAGTTGCAACACATCATTACCACACATTCAAACTACGTGTGTAATATCAACAAATTGGGCGTTGCATAAACATGCAACGCCCAATTCAGCTAACGCAACTGTCTCAACAATCAATTACTTAACAACTTGGTTACACGCCGCTTTAAACGCTGTGCTTCCCGCGCTGACTGACTGGCCTGAGCGATCAGAAGCTGATGCAACCCGCTCTGCTCCTGTCCATTGGCCGGTTTACGCTGCAGATAGCTGCCATCCGGCTGCATATCCCAGGCATAGCGCTGGTCAGTTGCATGAGCATCCAATAACTCCCGCAACTGCTGTTGCAATGCTGGTGACTCAACCGGAACCAGAATCTCGACCCGCGATTCAAGGTTCCGCTTCATGGCATCAGCAGAACCGATAAAATACTCTTCCTGGCCATTGTTCCTGAAATAGTAGAGACGACTGTGCTCTAAAAACCGACCAACAATACTGACTACTTTGGCCGTATCAGAAAGCCCCGGCACCCCTGGCCTGAACCGGCATGAATCCCGCACATACAGATCCACCCGGACACCGGCCTGACAGGCCCGATACAGACTTTTCACAATATCCCCATCATCAAGGGCGTTCATCTTAAACTGAATCAGCCCCCCGCCCTTTTCCTTATGCACAGCGATCTCCCGCTCAATCTTTTCAAGCAGCGACCGTTTCAACAGCTTGGGAGCTGGCAGCAATTTTTTATAGGTCCGCTTGGGAGAAAAACCTGTGGTCAGATAGTTAAACAGCTCGGTCAGGTCCTGACCTATGGCATCATCACTGGTGAACAGACCAAGGTCACTATAGAGACGAGCCGTGTCGGTGTGGTAGTTGCCGGTGCCGATATGCACATAGCGCCGGATGCCGTTGTAATCTCGCCGCACCACCAGAATCACCTTGCAGTGGGTCTTGAGCCCAACTACGCCATAGGTAACATGGATACCGGCCTCCTCCATCCGCTCGGCAATCCTTAAGTTGGCCGCCTCATCAAAACGGGCCTTCAGCTCCACCACCACCGCCACCTGCTTGCCATTTTCTGCTGCACGCACCAATGACTCAATCAACCGTCCCTCCTTTGAGGTACGATAGAGGGTCATCTTGATGGCACAGACCTTGGGATCATCGGCAGCCTCGTTAATAAACCGCTCAACGGAACTGGCAAAGGACTGGTACGGGTGTTTCACTAAAAAATCACCGCTGTTACGGATAATATGGAAGATGTTGCGGGATGACATCAACTGGGGATGATCTTCAGGGTGGTGTGGCGGATCATGGAGCTTGGGGTAGTTCAGACGGGCAATCTCAAACAGATCACGCATCCCCAGCATCTCTGACACTTCAAACACATCACTGGCCTCATCAAGGTCCAGCTCTGCTGCCAGACGGCCTTTATGCACCGGGTCCATGCCAGACACCACTTCAAGCCGTACAATCGGGGCAAAGCGACGTTCCTGCAGCTCTGATTCGATCATAGCCACCAGGTCATCCGCCTTTTCTTCATCCTTCTCGGTATTGGCATTGCGGGTTACCCGGAAAAACTCGCAGGAAACCACCTTCATGCCTGGAAACAACATATCCAGATTTGCTGCCATCACCTCTTCAAGCGGCACAAACCGATCACCTTTTCCCACCCGCATAAAACGGGCTACACCGGAACCAAGCGGCACCTTGACCCGCGCCAGCGAAACATCTTTTTCACGAAGATAACGGACCGTTACCAGCAGGTTCAGCGAAAGATTGGAGACAAAGGGAAAAGGATGGGCCGGATCAATGGATTGAGGGGTCAGGAGCGGATAGATGTCACGGGCATACAGTTCACGCAACCCCTTTTGTTCGCGACTGGTAAGATCTTTCCACCCCACCACCTCAATACCCTTATCATCCAGCAGTTTCATCAACTGCCTGAACAGGGCGGCCTTATCAGTCACCAGGGTACGCACATGGGTGTGACATTCCTGCAACTGCTGGCGGGGAGTACGTCCGTCAATGGTCAGCTCCTGCACACCTGCTGCAAGCTGCTGTTTCAGACCGCCAATCCGCTTCATAAAAAATTCATCCAGATTGGCGCCGACTATGGCCAAAAATTTAATCCGTTCCAAAAGAGGTGTTCGGGTATCAGACGCCTCGCTCATTACTCGCCGGTTAAAGGCCAGCCAGGTCAGCTCACGGTTTAGATACCATTGGCTATCATCCAGATCAAAGTCTGGAGTTTCCGGCAACTTCTGCAGTTCCTTTTCTGCCTGTGGTACTGTTTTTATTGTTCGACGTCGTGATGAGACAGCCTTTTTAACTGGAGCTGCTTCAGCACCCTGTTGCACTTGATCCATCTTTTTCCCCTTATGTTTATCAAGCTTGCGAGCAGCAGTCACATGCCACCTCCAGATTGTTATACGCTGATTTGATTCTACACTACTGTTACAATCATGCAACAAACAGCGGTTGTTTTGAAGCGGTTGATCAGGCCGGTCATCTGTGGTACACCACCTATCCCATGTCACAACTCAACCCAGAACAATTTATAGCCGTCCACCATACCGAAGGCCCCCTGCTGGTGCTGGCTGGAGCCGGATCAGGCAAGACCCAGGTCATTACCAGCCGGATTGTCCACCTGCTGGCAAAACTTAAAATTCCTGCAGACCAGATCCTTGCTGTCACCTTTACCAACAAGGCAGCCAAAGAGATGCAGGAACGGGTCAAACGGGCAGCAGGCTCCAAGGCTGAAGGAATTCTGATCAGCACCTTTCACTCGCTGGGGGTGCGCATCCTGCGCCGTGATATCCGCAGACTGGGCTACAAACCAAACTTCACCATCTATAGTGATAGTGATCAAGCCGGCGTGGTACGCCAGGCCTTATCCGACCTGAACATCGACACCAAACAGTTTCAGCCGGATATGGTGCGCTGGCAGATCTCTTCTGCCAAGAACCGACTGATTGCCCCTGAACAATACCCAAAACTGTCAACCAACCCGCTTGAGCAGGTTACAGCAGCGGTCTATCCCCGCTATCAGCACCTGCTGCGGGCCTACAATGCCATTGATTTTGACGACATCATCATGCTGACGGTACGGATGCTGGAGGAACTGCCTGAGGTCCGCCAACACTGGCAAGATCGCTTCCGTTACATCATGGTGGATGAATATCAGGACACCAATGCCGGTCAGTACAAGCTGATTTCATTGCTGGCACAGGGGCATGGCAATCTCTGTGTGGTGGGTGACGATGATCAGGCTATCTATGGCTGGCGCGGGGCAGATATCGCCAACATCCTCAACTTTTCTTCAGAGCGCACCAGTTGCAAGGTGGTCAAACTGGAGCAGAACTACCGCTCAACCGGTACCATCCTGAATGCAGCAAACACCGTCATCAAGAACAACAGCAAACGCAGTGACAAGGCGCTCTGGACCGCCTCAGGCACGGGTGAACTGATCAGCCTGCTGGTGGCTGACACCGATGACGAAGAGGCCCGTCAGGTGGTGGAGCAGCTCCAGCTGGCCCAATACCGTAACAAGCGCCCTTGGAAAGACTTTGCCATCCTCTACCGTTCCAATGCCCAGAGCCGGGCCTTTGAAGAGGCTCTACGGATGGAAGAGGTCCCGTATGTACTGGTTGGTGGTCAGAAGTTCTTTGAACGGAAAGAAGTCAAAGACTCCCTCTCCTACCTGGCCGTGCTGGCCAACCCCCGGGACGAGGCGGCCCTGGTCAGGACCATCAACTTTCCCAGACGGGGAATCGGCGGTACCAGCCTGCTACGCCTGCAACAATGGTCCCTGGAGCACAACCTGTCATTGTACGACACCCTGGGCATGGCTGATCAGATTGAAGGGCTCAGTGAGGCAACCCGTAAGGCGGTCAACGGCTTTCATAGCATGATCAGACAGGAACTTGCTGACTTTACCAGCAGTAACATGGCGCCCCAGGCAACAGCCCTATTCAAACGGTTGGGGATCAATCAGGAGCTGTACCGGACCATTGACAACCCGGTGCAGGCCCGTAAGCGGATCGAGAACATTGAACAGGTAATTAATGCCCTGGCCAGTTTTGAGGAACGAAACCCGACTGCAGGGCTGGCTGATTTTCTGGAACGGATCGCACTGTTGGAAGATAACCGGCGGGAGGCCGGTGATGACCAGCCACAGGATGCCGTCACCTTAATGTCGTTGCATGCCAGCAAAGGTTTGGAATTTCCACAGGTCTTTCTGGTTGGCCTGGAGGAAGGGCTGCTGCCCCACCACCGTTCCATTGATGAAGACCCTGAGGTGGCAGAAGAACGGCGGCTCTGTTACGTGGGGATCACCCGCGCCAGAGAGCGCCTGACGATCTCACGTTGCCTGAAGCGCCGCAAATATGGAACCTGGGAAGAACGCCAGCCCAGCAGGTTTCTAGCTGAAATTCCACCAGAACTGTTTGAGGGTGGTGATGCAGAACACAAAGAAGCAGAACCGGTTGATATGGGAATGGATTTTTTTGCAAGGATGCAGAACATGTAGCAATCTTCCATCTTTCCCTCCATTTGATTCCACTACATTTTTAAGGATATTACCACCAGAGAAATGAAATATAAGGCAGCACATAACAAAAAACCGGGAACCCATGACAGAGAACTGGTTTTTTATTACACCACCAACTACACCACAAAACAAAAAGGACTTAACCCATAAAGGCCAAGCCCCTGTTTTTATTGGCGTCCCCTGCAGGATTCGAACCTGCGACCTACGGCTTAGAAGGCCGTTGCTCTATCCAGCTGAGCTAAGGAGACGTAAAAGGTAGTTGTGTACTATACCCCACCGGAGATGGGTTTCGCAAGTAGCAGAGCAGATATTTTTTAGGAGAGTTTTGATTTAAAGTCAGGATAGCCAAAACTGCGCACCACCTGCAGCTGGCCGGTGTCCGGTTCAAAGGTGCAAATATGGGGGTGTTGAATACCGTTAAAGGTGGTTGTTTTGACCATCGTGTAGTGGGACATATCTTCAAACACCAGACGATCACCCGGCTTAAGCGGTTGTTCAAAGGACCAGTCACCGATCACATCACCAGCCAGACAGGAAGGGCCGCCCAGACGGTAGGTGTAGGGTTTCTCACCAGCATTGAATCCGCCGGTGATATCAGGTCGATAGGGCATTTCCAGGGTATCCGGCATATGACAGGTGGCTGAGACATCCAGAATAGCGATAGCCATCTGGTTATGCACCAGATCCAGCACTTCACTGACCAGAACACCGGTGCCGATGGCAATCGCCTCACCCGGCTCCAGATAGACCTCAAGTTTATACTTTTCTTTAAAATACGTTATCAGCTCCACCAGGCCGTCAATATCATAGCCTTCGCGGGTGATATGATGCCCACCACCCAGGTTCAACCACTTCATCCCCTGCAGATACTTGCCAAACTTTTCCTCAAATACCTTGGCAGTCCGTTCCAGTGGCTCAAACAACTGCTCACAGAGGGTATGGAAGTGCAGCCCCTCGACTCCAGCCAGAGAGCGTCCTTCAAATTCAGCAACCGGAATACCCAGCCTGGATGTGGGGGCACAGGGATCATAGATGGCAGTGTGCCCTTCAGAATGTTCCGGGTTGACCCGCAGACCAATAGAGACCCTGCCCTGCTCTTTTTCCCATAAGGGCCTGAAGCGCTCCAGCTGGTTGAAGGAGTTGAAAACCAGGTGGTTGGAGATACCCAGCAGCTCCACCACGTCGCTTTCCTTGAAGGCAGCAGCAAAGCTGTGTACTTCACGACCAAACTCTTCCCGCCCCAGCCGTGCTTCCCAGGGTGAACTGGCACAAACGCCCTGCAGGGTCTTGCTGATCAGCGGGAAGGTGCTCCACATGGAGAACGCCTTCAGCGCCATCAGGATCTTGGCGCCGCTGCGTTGCTGCACCTGATCAAGAATGGCCAAATTGTGGCGCAACCTGCCCAGGTCAACCACATAGGCGGGTGAAGGGGCCAGCTGAGCTATTTTTTCACAATCAATACCGGTCATAAATTAATCCGTTCAAGAAACGTCAGGTCTGCGATGATGACTGAGACGGCACCAAAGAGGCGATGAAGGCGTACAGAAAAGTACGCCAAAGAAGCCTCTGTAGGGGCTGAATCAGCCAGGGCGCAGAGATGGCGTTTCTACAGTTCCGGCCACTCGCCGCCATCTACCACGACTGTTGGCAATCCCATTGGCCCCAGCACCTCCAGGAACAGCTCTGGATCAAACTGTTCCATGTTCCAGACACCTGCTGCATGCCATTGCTTGGTCAGCATCATGATCGCCCCTACCACGGCAGGTACGCCGGTGGTGTAGCTGATGGCCTGGGACTGGACCTCTTTGTAGCAGGCCTCATGGTCGCAGATGTTGTAGATATAGACCTGCTTGCGCTTACCATCCTTCAGGCCACGTGCAATCACACCGATGCAGGTCTTGCCCTTGGTCAGCGGCCCCAATGAGCCCGGATCAGGCAGCAGTGCTTTCAGGAACTGGATCGGTACAATCTTCTGACCGTTAAACTCCACCTCATCAATGCGGGTCATGCCCACGTTCTGCAGCACCTCAAGGTGCTTGAGGTAGTTGTCGGAAAAGGTCATCCAGAACTGGGCCTTCTTGATGGTGGGGATATGCTTGACGATTGACTCCATCTCCTCATGGTAGAGGCGGTAGCAGTTCATCGGCCCGATCCCCTCGGGGAAGTCAAAGACCCGCTTTGTGGAGAGCGCCGGGCTTTCCACAAACTGGCCGTTTTCCCAGTGGCGGCAGGTGGCGGTTACTTCGCGGATATTGATCTCAGGATTGAAGTTGGTGGCAAAAGGCTGGCCATGGCTGCCTGCGTTGGCATCGATGATATCCAGCTCTTCAATCACATCCAGATACTTCTTGACTGCCAGGGCGGTGTAGACGTTAGTCACGCCTGGATCAAAACCAGAACCCAACAGCGCCATCAGACCAGCCTGCTTGAAGCGATCCTGATAGGCCCATTGCCAGGAATACTCAAACTTTGCCGTATCCAGCGGTTCATAGTTAGCGGTATCCAGATAATCCACCCCGGTCTCAAGGCAGGCATCCATGATAGTCAGATCCTGATACGGCAGGGCCACGTTGATCACCAGTTTGGGTTGCACCTGCTTGATCAGGGCCACCAGTTCAGGCACGTTATCAGCATCCACCTGGGCGGTCTTGATACTGCCCCCCAGTTGGGCGGCAATGGCATCGCACTTGGCTTTGGTACGGGAGGCAAGCGTGATCTCGGTAAAAACATCACGACGCTGGGCACATTTATGGGTCACAACCTGGCCAACACCACCAGCGCCGATAATAAGGACGTTGCTCATAGTTTATTCTCCTAGGTAGGTGTATCCCAACAGGGTTCTATCCAACAGTTCAATAAAGTGACTGCTCTCTTCAATTGAGACCTTCTTGATGGCAACCTGTTTTTCAAGGTTGTCCCGCACATGTTTCAGGATCTCTGGGCCTTTGTACTGAACGTACTTGAGGGTTTCCCAGGTGGCATCGCCGTTGATGACCGTATCAATCATGTAGCCGGTCTTTTTGTTAAAGGTGATATGCACGGCATTGGTGTCACCAAACAGGTTGTGCAGGTCGCCCAGGATCTCTTGATAGGCACCGATCAGGAAGAAGCCGATGTAGTAATCTTCATCCTTGCGTAGCTTATGCATCGGCAGGAACTTGCTGCGTCCGTTTTCCCCCACAAAGCTGGTGATCTCACCGTCTGAATCACAGGTGATATCGGCAATGGAGGCCATTACATCCGGCTTTTGTCCCAGACGCTGCAGCGGCATGATCGGGAAGAGCTGATCAATGGCCCAGGAGTCAGGAATGGACTGGAACAGTGAGAAGTTGGCAAAGTAGGTCTGGCGCAGGGCAAGCTGGAAGTTCTGCAGCTCCTCAGGGATCGGCTTGATCTTCTCCACAATGCTGTTAATCTTCTTGATGATCTTGGAATAGAGCCACTCAGCAATGGCCCGGTCCTGCAGGGTCAGATAGCCCAGATTGAACAGGCTGACCGCCTCATTGATCAGCTGCAGGGTGTCGTGGTAATCCTCCCGCAACGAATAACGGTCAATGCTCTTGTAGATATCCAGCAGTTTTTTAACCGTGGGGGCTGGCTTTTCCATCTCCTCAAGAATCTGCTCGTAATCCGGCATCAGGTTCTGGGTGTTGGTATTCAGGACGTTGGTAATCATTACTGAATAATGGGCAACCGTGGCCCGACCGGATTCTGAGATGATGTTGGGGCAGTCCACCCCGGCCTCGTCACAGATGTTCTTGATCTGGTAGATCACGTCATTGGCGTACTCTTCCACCGTGTAGTTGACGCTGGAGAAGTAGCTTGATTTGGAGCCATCATAATCAACCCCCAGACCGCCGCCGATATCCAGATACTGGATATTGACCCCCAGCTTGCGCATCTCGGAATAGATCCGGGCTGCCTCAATCAGGGCGGTCTTGATCTTGTCGATCTTAGTGACCTGGCTGCCGATATGGGAGTGCAGCAGGTTGACACAATCCAGCAGATCTGCCTCCTGCAGCATCTTGATGGCTGCCATGATCTCTGACATCCGCAGGCCGAACTTGGCATCTTCGCCACCGCTGGTGGCCCATTTGCCGGTCCCCTTGGAGGAGAGCTTAACCCGGATACCCAAGGTTGGCCTGATGCCGGTCTTCTTGGCAAGTTCAATGATCTTTTCCAGCTCAAACAGCTTCTCCACCACGATGGTGATGTTGTAGCCGACCCTGGTGGCAAACAGCACGGTCTCGATATACTCGGCATCCTTGTAGCCGTTGCAGATGATCGGCAGGCCATTACCGGTGGAGATGGCGATACCAGCCACCAGTTCCGGCTTTGAACCGACCTCAAGACCGATGTTGTAGCGCTTGCCGTAGCTGGCAATCGCCTCTACCACCTGGCGCTGCTGGTTTACCTTGATCGGGTAGAAGGTCTGATATTTGGCAGGATAGTCGTTTTCCGCAATGGCATTACGGAAGACTCTGTTGATGGAGGCGATCCGCCCCTGCAGCACATCCATGAAACGGAGCAGGATCGGCGGCTTGATCTTGCGCTTGATCAGGTCATCAACCAGGGCGCGCAGATCAATGGCGTTCTTTGAATTTGAGGAAGGGTGAACGCAGACATTGCCCTTTTTGTTGATTGAAAACAGGTCTGCCCCCCAGTTATCCAGGTTGTATACCTTGGCAGACTCATTGATTGACCAGCGCTCCATAGACAACCCTCCTCAATCGGGACTTATGCAGGATTTGAGTGTGTACCGTCAACAAAAAAGGGGGCGGGACCGCAGCCCCGTCCCCTTTGTAACTTACCTGTAACAGGATTAGTCTTTTTCTTCCAGCGACTGGCCAAGGGCGGCCTTGCGCGAAAGCTTGATCTTACCCTGTTTATCCACGCCAATACACTTGACCAGCACCTTGTCACCTTCGTTCAGGATATCGGTCACGTTTTTAACACGGGTCTCGTCCAGCTCAGAGATATGTACCAGACCATCAGTACCGGGCAGGACTTCAACAAAAGCACCAAACTCCATGATCTTCTTGACGGTACCCATGTACAGCTTGCCTTCTTCAACCTCATCAGTCAGGCCACGGATCATCTGGATTGCTGCATCACAGGCTGCCTTGTCGGAGCTGGCGATGTTGATCTTACCGCTGTTGTCGGAATCAATGTCAATCATGACGCCAGTTGCCTCGGTAATGCTGCGGATGGTCTTGCCGCCGGAACCGATAACGTCGCGGATACGGTCAGGCTTGATGAAGATAGTGGTGATCCGTGGTGCAAAGGAAGACATCTCTTCGCGAGGAGCTGTCAGACACTGGGCCATTTTACCCAGGATATGCAGACGGCCTTCCTTGGCCTGCTTCAGGGCCTGCTGCATGATCTCTTTGCTGACGCCACCGATCTTGATATCCATCTGCAGCGCGGTTACGCCATCTGCGGAACCGGCAACCTTGAAGTCCATATCCCCCAGGTGATCTTCATCACCCAGAATGTCAGTCAGAATGGCAACTTTATCGCCTTCCTTGATCAGGCCCATGGCAATACCAGCCACTGGTGCCTTGACCGGCACGCCGGCATCCATCAGGGAGAGACAGCCACCGCAGACCGTAGCCATGGAGGAGGAACCGTTACTTTCCAGGGTCTCTGCCACGATCCGAATGGTGTACGGGAAGTCATCATGGTTGGGCAGGATAGCGGAGATAGCCCGCTCTGCCAGCATACCGTGACCGATCTCACGACGGCCCGGAGCCAGACGGAAGCTGGTTTCACCAACCGAGAAGGGAGGAAAGTTATAGTGCAGCATGAATTTCTTGCGGTATTCGCCGTAGAGGGAATCCATACGTTGCTCATCCTGTGAAGTACCCAGCGTGGCTGCAGCCAGCACCTGGGTCTCACCACGGGTAAACAGGGTGGAACCATGTGCGCGGGGCAGCAGACCTGCCTCAATGGCGATCGGACGAACGGTAGTGGTGTTACGGCCATCAATACGGATGCCGGTTTCCAGTACATCGTTACGCATACGATCATATTCGATATCGCCGATAAAGCCTTTGATCTCTTTTCCACGGCCTTCATACTCATCAGCCAGGGCAGCAACGACCTCTTCCTTGATCAGCGCCACAGCAGCATAACGCTCCTGCTTGGCCTTGATCTTGAATGCCTGGGCAATACGGTCAAAAGCCAACTCCTTCACCTTTGCCTTCAACTCTTCATCAACAACCAGGGGAGCTACTTCACGCTTTGCAGTAGCAACCTGCTTGGCCAGTTCTTCCTGAGCAGCAAGAATTCCCTGCACAGCGTCCTTGGCAAAGAAAACTGCCTCTAACAGATCTTCTTCAGAAACAAAGTCAGCCTCACCCTCAACCATGAAGATGGCGTCCTTACCGGCAGCAACCACGATCTCCAGGTCACTCAGCTTCAGCTGCTCTGCACTGGGGTTAGCGATCAGTTTGCCATCAACACGGCCTACTTTAACGCCGGCAATCGGGCCTTCAAACGGGATATCAGAGATCATCAGGGCTGCGGATGCACCGATCATGGACAGAATTGCAGGATCATGGTCTTCTTCAGCTGAAATAACAGTTGCCATGACCTGGGTATCACACAGGTAGGATTCAGGGAACAGGGGGCGGATCGGACGGTCAATCAGACGGCAGATCAGGGTCTCGTCTTCTGAAGGGCGGCCTTCACGCTTGAAGAAACTGCCGGGAATCTTGCCGCCGGCATAGGTTTTCTCGGTGTAGTTAACGGTCAGGGGAAAGAAATCCTGGCCCGGCTTTGCTTCTTTGGTACCCACCACGGTAACCAGTACCATGGTATCACCACTTTGAATCACCACCGCACCGCTGGCCTGTTTGGCCATCTTGCCGGTGGAGATTTTTACGTTCATGTTTCCTACCTGAGCCTCTACGCACTTTTCGTTGAATGTCATGTTTTCTCCTCACATGAATGTGCGCTGGGGCCGTCGATGGAAACTCCCTGAAACCAGAGCTTTTCTATCCACGCCCCCAACACGGTTGACAAAAAATAAAAGGGCCTTAACAGCCCTTTTGCGAAACAATAAAAAGAGGCAGGCAGATCTCTCGGCTACGCCGGGATACCTGCCCGCTTCCTACCTACGGATGCCGAGTTGCTCGATCACTTTCTTGTAACGATCAAGATCACGGGACTTGAGATAGTCAAGCATGCGACGACGCTGGCCAACCAGCTTCAGCAGACCACGACGGCTGTGGTGATCCTTCTTGTGGATCTTGAAGTGATCAGTCAAATACACAATGCGTGCGGTCAGGATTGCAATCTGGACCTCTGGGGATCCGGTATCGCCTTCATGCTTCTTAAAGTTGTTAATGATTTCCTGCTTTTTTTCTGTAGCCAGCACCTGTGGGCTCCTCCTGTACAGCATGGGGATGTATGTGTCGAAACACTTTAAACACTAAAAGGGATATATCTCTATCACACCTTACCTGAACCTGTAAAGCATTTCCATCAGTTGAAGACCCTTTTCAGGCTGATAGCCTTCTCAGGGGTCTGTTCTGCAACCGCTATCACCTGCTGGCCATACATCAGACTGAACAGTCCCGGTTGCATCTCAAGCAGTCTGTCCCGGGGCGGAATGCCGTTTTTAAGCTTCAGAAAATCAGCTTCAGTCAGTTGCACCTGCCCCAGGTGGGAAAGAGCTGTCGGCAGATTCAGGCCATACTGTTGCGCGACACCTTCTTCAGCATAGTTGGCAAGCTGTTCCAGCGTCAGGGCATCAGCCAGCCGGAACGGGCCGCTCATGGTACGCCGCAACTGGATCAGACAGGCACCACAGCCAAGCAGTTTCCCCAGATCATCGGCCAGGGTCCGCACATAGGTACCACGGGAACAACGCACCCGAACCGTTGCCAGGGGTGATGAGAACTCAAGCAGATCAAAGCTGTGGATGGTGACCTGGCGGGATGGCCGTTCAACCTCAATCCCTTTGCGGGCCAACTTGTACAACGGCTGCCCGCCCTGCTTGATGGCAGAGTACATTGGCGGAACCTGGCTGATCTCGCCTGTCAGGGCAGCCATAGCGCTTGCCAGCTGTTCCTGCCCTACCCCGCTGGGATCATGTTCCTGCAAGACTGCACCGGTGATATCAAGGGTGTCGGTTGCAAGACCCAGCTGGATAACCGCCTCATAGGCCTTTTCACCTTCATCCAGAAACTGGATCGCCTTGGTGCCTTCCCCTACGGCAATCGGCAACACGCCGGTTGCAAAGGGATCAAGGGTGCCGGTATGGCCGACCTTCTTGGTACCAAGGATGCGCCGCACCCGATTGACCACGTCATGGGAACTGATGCCAGCAGGTTTATCAATGACCAGAAAGCCGTCTACCACTGTGCTGCTTCAACCGCTCCGTAGACGATCCGCTTAACCTCGTCCAGGCTTCCATCCACCGTGCCTCCGGCAGCGTTATGGTGACCGCCACCGCCAAAGGCCTGGGCCAGCAAGGCCACATTGACGGTCCCCTTTGAACGGAAGCCGACCTTATACTTTTGCGCATCAAGTTGACGGAAAAACACAGAGACCTCAACCCCGGCCACTGAACGGGGATAATTGACAAAACCATCGGTCAGTTCAGCCGTAGCACCTGTTGCAGCATACATATCCAATGTCACGGTAATTGAGGCCACCTGACCTTCTTTGACAAATTCCAAGGTGGGCAATGCAAGTGCCAGCAGCTCAATCCGCTTACGGGGCTGGCTCTCATACAGCTTTTCAGCCACATGCCAGGCATTCAAGCCCCCCTGCTGAACCAGCTCACCTGCTGCAGTAAAGGCTTCCTGATTGGAGTTTGAATAGCGGAACGATCCGGTATCTGTCAGCACCGCCACGTAGAGGCAGAGAGCAGTAGCATAATCAGCAGTAAAACCATAGGCCTTGGCCACCCGCCAGACCAACAGACCGGTTGCTGCTGCCTGCTCATCGATCAGGTTGAGGGTGCCAAAATTTTCACAGGTCAAGTGATGATCAAGGTTGATGATTTGACCGATCCGGGTAAAGGCACCAAACTGTTTGCCTGCGCGGCGAAACTCGCCAACATCCAGCACAAAGGCGAGATCAAAATCCTGATCTGGAATAGTGCTGCAAACCTGATCAGCACCGGGCAAAAAGCGATACAGCTCAGGCACAGGATCTGCCAGATGCACGGTCACCTGCTTACCGATCGCCTTTAAAAACGCAGCAAGCCCCAATGACGAGCCAATGGCATCACCATCAGGGCCTTCATGGCTGGTAATCAGCACGGTCCGGCTCTGCCGGATAGCACTAATTATCTTCTGTATCGTTTCCGTCATTGCTTGTTCCCACTTCCCGCAGCAAACAATCAATCCGCTGGCCATACTCCTGGGAATGGTCATACTTAAACAGAATATCCGGGGTATAGCGCATCTTCAGCACCTTGCCCAATTCGTGACGAATAAAACGGGCAGCACTATTCAGACCTGCCTCTGTACTCTTTTTAGCAGCCTCATCACCGATTACGGTAAAGAAGATCCGTGCCAGATGCAGGTCATCAGTCACCTCCACCTCGGTAATGGTGACAAATCCGATCCGGGGGTCATTCAACCCCCGGGACAGGATGGTGGAGATGGTGGTATGGATGGTCTCAGCGACCTTGTCCGAACGTTTGTGCTTCATAACAAATACCTTTTAACCTACCGAAACTACAGCTTGGCAGCTACCTTTTCCATCTCAAACGACTCGATGATATCGCCAACCTTGATGTCGTTGTAGTTCTCCAGCCCCATACCGCACTCATAGCCGGTTGCGACCTCTTTGACGTCATCCTTGAAGCGACGCAGGGTGCCCAGTTTTCCCTGGTAGACCACGACGTTGTCACGCAGCAGGCGGACCTGGGAATTACGCAGGATCTTGCCGTCCTGAATATAACAACCGGCAACGTTACCGACCTTGGGCACCGAGAATATCTCGCGGATCTCGGCACGGCCAAGATATTTCTCCTTGAAGACCGGCTCAAGCAGACCTTCCATTGCCTTGCGGACATCATCCACAGCGTCATAAATAACATTGTAGAGACGGATATCCACCCCTTCCTTCTCAGCCATGGCCTGGGCCTTGACTTCAGGACGGATACTGAAACCGATGATAATGGCATTGGAGGCAGTAGCCAGGTTGACGTCGGTCTCGGTAATGGCACCAACTGCGGTGTGGATAACATTCAGACGGACTGCGTCCGTAGAGAGCTTGCGCAGTGATTCTGCAACAGCCTCAACCGAGCCCTGAACGTCTGCCTTGACAATGACGTTAAGATCCTTGACTTCACCCTTCTGGATCTTCTCGTACAGCTGCTCAAGGGACATCTTGGCATGCTTGGCCAGCTCCAGCTCACGCTGCTTGATCTGACGCAGGGTCGCGATCTCTTTGGCCTGCTTCTCATCCTTCATGGCCACAAAGATATCACCGGCATCCGGCACACCTGGCAGACCAACGACTTCAACCGGCATGGCAGGACCAGCTGCAAGCACCCGCTCGCCACGGTCATTCTGCATGGCCCGTACACGACCGGAGTGAACACCAACCACACAGTAATCGCCGGTACGTAAGGTACCTTCCTGAACCAGCACGGTGGCAACCGGGCCACGGCCCTTATCCAGCTTACCTTCAACAATGGTACCTTTGGCAGCCTTATCGGGGTTGGCCTTCAGATCCATCAGGTCAGCCTGCAGCAGGATCATCTCCAGCAGTTCTTCCAGGTTCAAGCGCTTCTTGGCAGAAACTTCAACCATGGTGACATCACCACCCCACTCAGAGGAGACAATGCCATGCTCGGTCAGTTCCTGCTTGACCTTTTCAGGGCGGGCATCCGGCTTATCAATCTTGTTGATGGCAACAATGATCGGTACGCCAGCAGCCTTGGAGTGGTTGATCGCCTCCCTGGTCTGGGGCATGACACCGTCGTCAGCAGCCACCACCAGGATAACAATATCAGTTACCTTGGCACCACGGGCACGCATGGCAGTAAACGCCTCGTGACCTGGGGTATCCAGGAAGGTGATCTTGCGACCATGCAGCTCAACATCGTAGGCACCAATATGCTGGGTAATACCGCCAGCCTCACCTGAAATGACGTTGGCCTCGCGGATAGCATCCAGCAGTGAGGTCTTACCATGATCAACGTGACCCATGATGGTAACCACTGGCGGACGTTCCTGCAGCAGTTCAGGAGCATCCGGGGTAAACTCCAGAATCTCATCCAGATCCACTGCCACGTTTTCCACTTCATAGCCATAATCGGAAGCAAGCAGCACCGCAGCATCATGGTCAAGCACATGGTTGATGGTAACCATTGAACCCATCTTCATCATGGCCTTGATCAGGTCAGTTGCCTTGATACCCATCCGCTTGGCAAGTTCACCAATGGTGATGGTTTCGGATATCTTGATAATCCGCTTGATCGCCTTGGGGGTAGTCAGTTCTGTTCTACCCGGCTCCTCACGCTCTTTACCTTTTTTGCGGGACTTATGGAACGGATCAAACTGACGCTCTTCTCTCGAAAGCAAGGCCTGCTTGCTGAGTTGTTCACGTCCCTTACCCTTACCTGCTGCTGCAGTCTTTTTCGCTTTTTCTGCCGCAGTGTCCTTACCAGGTCCGCCCGGCTTCCGATTCGGGCCTGGGGCTTTACGGCGTTCATCTGACTGAAGCGGCATATCAACCTGCGTCAACTGGACGGGACGAGCGCCCCCCGGAGTACCGGCTGGACGGGGACCACGATTATCCTGACTTCCTGCAGGTCTTGGACCACGGTTGTCCTGGGCACCAGCCGGACGGGGACCACGATCACCACCAGGGACACCTGCTGGACGGGGACCGCGATTATCCGGGCCTCCTGCAGGTCTTGGACCACGGTTATCCTGACCACCAGCTGGACGGGGACCTCGATCGCCGCCCGGACCAGGACCACGGTTCGGCTCACGACGATAGGGGCGCGACTCTTGCGTTATCGGGATCTCAATCATCCCCAGAATACGGGCCTGGGTTGCACTGGCACGCTCTGGTTGTGGCGGAATGACCGGAGCAACCACAGCAGGCTTGGCAGGCTCTTGAGCAACAGTATCTACCGGAGCTGATACGCTCGGTTCAGGACGGGGCTCAACCACCTCGGCAGCGGGAGCAGGCTCACTCACCACCGGGGCAACAACCGCCTCAACTGCTTTTTTCACCACCGATACCCGCTCAGGAATAACAGGGGCAACTTTTTCAACCACCTTGACAGGAGGAGCGGCAACAGGCTCAACAACAACCGGAGCTTCAACCTCTGGCTCTGGTGTTGCTGAAGGTCTTGAGCGACGACGAACAATATTCGACGCAACGCGAACTTCTTCTGGACCTGCTTCCGCTGGCTTGAATGCCATTAGCTTGGCTGCCGCGTCATCTTCCACGGTGGAGGTTCCGGCCTTGACGTCGTATCCCAACGTCTTCAGCCTGGCAAGCACCTCCTTGGTGTCTATGCCCAGCTTTTCCGCAAGATTGCTTACCCGGGTCTTACTCATCGACCGCTCTCCTCCTCCAGGTAGTTCCTGTATCGCTCAATTTCCTTAACAAGTGACTGTGCAAAGCCGTCTGACATCACGGCTACAGCGCTTCGATCCGACTCTTTACCTACCAGTTGTCCTAAAACATCCTTGGACAACACCTTCACCACCGGCACCGCAGACCGTGCTGCGATACCTGCAAGCTTTTCTGCAATTGCCGGTGATATATCTGTTGCCAGCACCAACAGGCGCGGCAGTTTTGCCCCTTTCAGGGACCGTTCAATGGCTTCACCGCCGGACACCGTTGCTCCGGCCTTGTTTGCCAGTGCAAGATAGCCGCTGATCCGTTGTTCCATAATCTGCTGTAAAAGGGCTGTCAGTGCCGGGCCATCCACCTCTGCTGCCGCCCCTTTGAAGGTGCGACTGAATTGGCGTTTGGCAACCGCATCCTGCACACATCGCCGGGATTGGCAAAGATACGCGCCACGACCGGGCAGTTTTCCTTCCAGATCCGGGGTAACCGTGCCATCCGGGGCCAGCACAAAGCGTAGAAGCGTTCCTTTATCCCCGGTACGACGGCAGGCGATGCAGCTCCGTTGTGGCCCTGTCCCAACAAGAGGACTCATAGACTAGGCTGCCAGCTCCTCTTCAGGTTGTTGCGGTTCTGCCTCTGCTTCAGCAGACAGCTCTTCCGGTTCTTCTTCAACCTGGGTACCATCGAAGGAGGCAAATTCATCAACATCAGCTTCTTCGTCGGTTTTACCCTCACCCTTGATATCGATCCGACAACCGGTTAGACGGGCTGCCAGACTAACGTTCTGGCCGCGCTTGCCAATGGCAAGAGACAGCTGATCATCCGGTACAATAACTTCAAGGGTACGTTGTTCTTCATCCATAAAGACCTTGACAACTTGAGCCGGAGACAGCGCATTGCAGACAAAGCGGGCAACATCAACTGACCAGGGAATAATATCAATCTTTTCGCCCCGCAGTTCAGAAACCACATTCTGGACCCGTGAACCGCGCATGCCAACGCAGGCACCAACCGGATCAATATCACGATCATTGGAAGCAACCGCAATCTTGGCACGGCTGCCCGGATCGCGGACCACATTGACAATCTCAACCAGACCTTCGCTGATTTCAGGTACTTCAGCCTCAAACAGCTTAGCCAGCATCTGGGGATGGGTGCGGGACAGGATGATCTGTGGTCCCTTGGTGGTCATGGCGATGTCGGTAATAATGGCACGAATCCGGTCACCGGGACGGTACACTTCGCGGGGCATCTGCTCTTTGCCAGTTAAAATCGCCTCAGCACGACCAAGATCAATCAACAGGTCACCGCGCTCAAAACGACGCACCTGGCCAGTCACGATCTCCCACTGGCGATCTTTATACTCGTTAAAGACGGTCTCACGCTCAGCTTCACGCACCTTCTGGATAATAACCTGCTTGGCAGTCTGGGCAGCAATCCGGCCAAAATCGCCAGAATCGATCTTCTCACCCAGTTCATCACCAATTTCGCACTCAGGGTCCATCTCACGAGCTTCGTCCAGTGAAATCTCGGTATAGGAATCCACCACCTCTTCCACAACCACCACATACTCAAACAGCTCAACTTCACCGGTATCATTGTTGTAATGGGCTTCAAGGTTGCGAGTATTGCGATACTTTTTATTGGCAGCAGACAGCACGGCCTGTTCCATCGCCTCGATCACCACCTGACGGTCGATCCCCTTCTCTTTCACGATCTGCTCGATGGCCTGTTTGAGACTGACGATTGTATCCACGGCACGAATCTCCTTATGCGATCACGGATTAATAATTGCGTACGTACGAAAAACTAAACTCGACTATTTAAAATTCAAATTCAAGATGTGCCTTGGCGATCTTGTCCCAGGGGATACGGGCCTGTGGCCCTTCCTTCAGGCGGATAACAACCACACCATCTTCAACCCCTTCGATGGTGCCCAGGAATGTCTTGCGGGGACTTCCCTTTTCATCCTTCAGCAGCTCTGACGTCTTAACCATAGCAAGCCGTCCTGCATAACGGACAAAATCCTGTTCTTTTTTCAGGGGTCGATCAAGACCAGGTGACGAGACTTCCAGGGTATAGCGACTTGCAATACAGTCCTCAACATCAAGCTGTACAGACAGTTCGCGGCTGACTTCAGCGCAGTCATCCAGGTTTACGCCTTCTGGTTTATCAATAAAGATCTGCAGCAGGTAACCACGGCCAACCTTTTTAAATTCAAGTTCCACCAGCTCTAGCCCCATCGAATCCAGAATGGGGTGAAGCAGATTTTCAACCAGCTTTGCGGGATCAACACCGGCCATACATAAACTCCAGGCAATAAAAAAGTGGGCCTTGCGAGCCCACTTTGTCAGACAGAACAAAATGTAGTACAGGCAATACCATAGCGCCCCAATGGTTGCAAGCCTTTTATTGTCTTGAAATAATTGTTCTGATCGAATTGACAGGGGGAATATTTATATATATAGTTTTCACAAAATCGTCTACGAACAGGACCTGATCCATGGATTTTGACAAAAACATGATGTTTAGCAATGAGGCTGAAATTCTGAAGGTGCTTGGTCATCCGATCCGCTTGAAGATCGTTGCCGGACTCTGTTCACAGCAGTGTAACGTCAAGCATATCTGGGAATGCCTCAGCCTACCCCAGGCAACGGTTTCCCAGCATCTGGCCCTGTTGAAGAACAAAGGAATTATTGAAGGAAAACGGGACGGTGTTGAGGTTCACTACAGCGTTATCCATCCCCTGGCAAAGAAGCTTATTGCTGCACTGATGAGCCCAGATCAACGCCTTCCTGCTGCGTAAATCACAGAATAACTGACCGGCACACCATCTGGCGTGCCGAACCGCTCATAATAAATTGCTGCCATTTCATGCAGCACCCTGCGCCACCCCAGTCCACCGCCGGATAGCGGGCGTGAGGTCCCTGCCCCTATCCGCTTGATTGCCTGCAACAGATGCGGCACATCCGGATACCAGACCTGCTCCAGTTCAGACCAGACCGTTACATCCCTGAATCCCGTCAGTTCAAGTGCCTGCTGCACCTGATCACTACTATAAAAACGATGGGTGCCGTTGTTTTGTTCAGTCCTCTCCCGCCCGGTATTCAGCAAGGCCTGCTGCCACGACTCCCGCAACTCATAGAGTGTACCTTCACCAAATAGACTGAACACAAATCGTCCCTCTGGCTTAAGCACCCGCCTGGCCTCTCCAAAACAGCACTGCAGGGTATCAAGCCACTGAAAGGTGGAACTGGAAAGTACCATCTGAAAACTGCTGTCAGCAAAGGGAAGCTGTTCCGCATCGCCCTGAATCAACCGGGCCTTCCCCCCGAGACGGACAGCTGCCTGCTGCAGCATGTTGGGAGCCAGGTCAAGACCGGTCAGAACAGCATCAGGAAAACAGTGCCCCAGCAACTCTAACAAACGTCCGGTACCGCAACCAACATCCAGGACGGCTGCATTGGGGGCAAACGGATACTGACCAATCTGCTGCATCAGCTGTTGCAGCACCCGCTGCTGAACCGGGGTATGCTGATCATACGCTTCAGCTCCTTTATGAAAAGAGCTCTGCACCCGCTGTCGATCAATGCCTGTCATGCAGCGCTCCCACAAATTTCAGCAGATCATGGTTAAACTGCCGGGCACGGCTCAGAAACGGTGCATGCCCGCAACCGGCATAGAGCATGCGCTGGCTGTTCCGGATCGCCTGTGCCAACCAGGCAGATGCCTCAGGCAGGCAAACCCGGTCCTGATCGCCATGTAGCAACAGGGTGGGACAAGCAATCTGCAGGGCCTCCTCCATCAGCTCTTCCTCCATCAACGCCTCAAGCCCTGCAAGGGCAGCAGCAGGCTGAGGTAGAACAACCTGTCCCAACTGCTCTGCGACCTGTTGCGCAACAACAGGGTCATCAAGTTCATGTTCAACAAACAGGTTGCGATGAAAACCTTCCAGGGCCCGCTCAAGACTGCGACGCACCTTCAGGCGCATCCCTTCAGCCTCTTTCGGGGGCAACCCATAGGGAAAGTGGGGGGCTGCTGAAAAGCGTGGCGTTGCACCAACCAGCACCAACCCAACCAGACGCTCGTGCAGTCGAGGCCAGGCCTTGAGCAGGGCCTGCGCCCCCAGGGACCAGCCAACCGCAACCAGATTCTGAAGATCAAGTTGCTCAACAACCCTGACAACATCATCAGCATAGCCGCCAAAGCCTGTTTCTCCTGCATCTGGCAGCCCTGATTGACCATGCCCCCGCAGATCCAGCGTAATAATGCGATACTGTTCTGCCAAGAGATCCCGCTGCAGCCCCCAGATGGCTGATGACATGCACCAGCCATGCACAAACAGGATCGGTTGTCCCGCACCACACTCTTCATACCAGATCGGCCCTGTAAACGGCATCAGAGTACCCCCAATTCCCGGCCAACCCGGACAATGGCGGCAGCAGCCTGTTGGATCTGGTCCGGGCTGTGGCTGGCCATAACCGTACAACGCAGGCGACTGGTCCCTTTGGGTACCGTGGGGGGACGGATTCCCTGCACGAAGAGCCCTTCCTCCAGCAACCTGGCTGAAAAGCGTGTGGTGGTTTCAGCATCACCAACCAGAATCGGAATAATCGGTGTGGATCCGTCAGGCACCTTACAGCCTGCCTGCTGCAGGAGAGAACGCAGCAGCATACTGTTATCCGTAAGTTGCTGCCGTAATTGCTGCCCTTCTTCTGTCTGTACCAGATCAACTGCTGCTGCTGAGGCTGCCAACACTGCCGGTGGCAGGGAAGTCGAAAAGATCAATGAACGGGAACGGTTGATCAGATACTCCCGCACCAGCCTGGAGCAGGCAGCATAGGCGCCAAAGCTGCCCAGGGCCTTACCAAAGGTTCCCATCTGAATAGCCACCCGCCCTGCAATACCGCAGAAATCAACGCTGCCCCTGCCCTGTTGCCCCAGCACGCCCCCGGCATGGGCATCATCCACCATCAGCAGGGCCTGATGCTGCTCTGCCAGATCAGCAATCCCCTGTAATGGGGCGATATCGCCATCCATACTGAAGACTCCGTCAGTCACAATCAGCCTGAGACCGTCTCCCTGATGCTGTTCCAGCAGACGTGCCAGTGCCAGGGTGTCATTATGGGGGTAGCGGACCAGCCTGGCGCCAGAGAGCAGGGCACCATCAATAATGCTGGCGTGATTGAGCCGGTCCGAAAATATGATATCTCCCCGTCCTGCCAGGGCAGCAATGATGCCGGTGTTGGCAGCATAACCGCTGTTAAACAGCAGGGCTGTTTCCGCTCCTTTCCAGGCGGCCAGCTTTGCTTCGAGCATATCATGCAGTGGCTGGTTCCCCGACACCAGCCGCGAGGCAGCGCTGGAGGTGCCATACTGCAAGGCCGCATCAGCTGCGGCCTGCGCCAAGGCAGGATGTTCAGCCAAACCCAGGTAGTTATTGGAACAGAGCAACAGCGCCTGTTGACCTTCAACAGAGACCAGCGGTGTTGTCCGTTCAACCGACCGCAGGCTGCGGTAGAGACCGTCATGGTGAATTTTCTCAAGCCTTTGGGATAGAAGCTGCAACGGCATTGTTAACCTTCCAAACAAATCAAAGTTGACAAGCAGATCAAAAAAAAGGGGGGAGAAGACTATCCTCCCCCCTCTCCATTCCTATAAATAGTTCTCCAGCCCTTGAGCAGCCAGCTGTTCAACTACTTTCTTCACATCCTGGGCACGATCCTTGGGGCAGACCAGCACCGCATCGCCAGTGGCAACCACGATCAGATCACGTACCCCCACCGTAGCGACAACGTTACCATTGCCGGATACAATACAACCGCTGCTATCAATATTCACGTAGCTGCTGCAGTTGGCAACCACCGTACCCTGTGCGTCAAGCTCCGTGACCTCCGGCAAGGCTGACCAGCTGCCAACATCGCTCCAGCCAATATCTGCAGGGACCATCTGGACCCGTTCAGACTGCTCCATGACACCGTAATCAATGGATTGGCCGCCAATGGCAGCATAGATATCTGCTATCTGGCCTGACAGATCAGCCAGATCCCAGACATCACCAAAGGTCATCCGTTCCAGCTGGGCAGCAAGCTCCGGCATGTAGCACCCAATTTCAGCCAGGATCGTATCTGCCCGCCAGACAAACATGCCACTGTTCCAGAAATAGGTGCCCGCCTCCAGATAGGCAAGGGCCGTGGCGCGATCAGGTTTTTCCACAAAGCGGGTCACCGGGAAGGGACCAAGCCCACGCAGACTCATATCTGCCTCAAGATAGCCATAACCGGTCTCAGGGCTGGTGGGTACAATCCCCAGGGTCATCAGCCAACCATTACGGGCAGAGTTGGCCGCCAGTTGCAGACTCTGGCGCAGCCCCTGATCATCCCGGATATAATGGTCAGCAGGCAGCACTGCCATCACCCCTTCCAGATCATGGGCAGCAATGATGGTGGCAGCCAGTCCCACTGCCGGGGCAGTATTGCGCCCCACTGGCTCAGCAATCACATCTACCGGAACCGATGCACGATACCCTGCCAGCTGACGTTCTGTTTCCGCAGCCTGCAGCCGGTTGGTTATGACCAGAACCCGCTTGGGCTTCAACGGCAGGATACGTTCAACGGTCCGTTGCAGCATGGTGGGACCATCGGTCACACTGATCAGCTGCTTGGGACGAGCCGTACGGGAAACCGGCCAGAAACGGGTGCCTGAGCCTCCTGCCAGGATCACAACATACATAGCGCCTCCCTACTCCTCAGCCCGTTGGTAGTCATCCTGAAAACGGACAATGTCATCCTCACCCAGGTATTCACCACTCTGTACCTCAATGATCACCAGCGGTATCTTGCCGGGGTTCTGCAGGCGGTGCTGCTCACCGATCGGGATAAAGGTGGACTCGTTGACATTCACCATAAATTCACGTTCACCACAGGTCACCAGAGCGGTTCCCGAGACAACAATCCAGTGTTCACTGCGATGGTGGTGCTTCTGCAGAGACAGCCGTTGCCCCGGCAACACCTCGATCCGCTTGATCTTGTAGTGACTGTTCTCCTCAAGCACCGTATAGGTGCCCCAGGGCCGCTCTCCACGTTCCAGTGTCATGGTCAGGATTCCTTCCGCAGGGTTAGATACTGTTTAAGTGCTTCGTGCCATGATTGCGGCTCAAAGCCGGTATCGGCAACCAGCTTGCTGCAATCAAGGGTTGAGTAGAGCGGACGCCGGGCCGGGCGGTTCAACTGCTCGGTGGTCATCGGCAGCACCTGTACAGGTAAACCAGCCTCGTCAAAGATAGCTTTGGCAAAACCGTTCCAGGAGGTATGGCCGCTGTTGGCGCAGTGGTAGGTACCACAACAGTCCTTATTAATCAGGGCCAAGATCCCCCTGGCCAGATCCATGGTCCAGGTGGGGGAGCCGATCTGGTCATCCACCACAGTCAATTCCGTCTTTTCCTGTCCCAGTTTCAGCATGGTCTCCACAAAATTTTTGCCGTGCAGGCCATAGAGCCACTGGGTCCGCACCAGCAGGTTGTCAGGGTTGATATCCACATTCAGCTCACCGGCCAATTTGGATTCGCCATAGATGTTCAGCGGTTGCTGCAGGTCATCCTCACGATAGGGGCTGCCCTTGCTGCCATCAAAGACATAGTCGGTGCTGACCTGCACCAGCTTGGCCCCGATTGCGCGGGTCACCAACCCCAGAAAGGCCACCCCTTCACCATTGACCTGCATGGCAGTCTCCGTGTTGGTTTCACAGCCATCCACATCGGTATAGGCAGCGCAGTTGATCACCACCTTTGGTTTCAGGGCGGTCAGTACCTGTTGCACTGACACCATATCAGTAATATCAATATCCGGCAGGTCCACTCCCCTGCCCCGTTCACCCAGCAGGCTCATCAGATCCTGCCCCAACATCCCGTTTGCTCCCACCACCAGGATCATGCTGCACCTCCATACTGCTGCTGGTAGTAGTCACGATAGCTGCCACTGGTAACTTCAGTTACCCATTGTTGATTGGCCAGATACCAGTCAATGGTCTCAGCTATACCGGTTTCAAAGGTATAGGATGGAGACCAGCCCAGATCTTTTTTGAGTTTTGAGGCATCAATGGCATAGCGCCGGTCATGGCCGGGACGGTCTTTGACAAAGGTGATCAAGCCCCTGTTCTCGCCCGATTGCCGGCCCAACTTGCTGTCCAACAGGTCACAGACCAGGTTAACAATAGCGATATTCTGCCATTCGTTATTACCGCCAATGTTGTAGACCGAGCCAGGCTTGGCCCCCTTCAGGATACACTCGATGGCAGCGCCATGGTCCGCCACATGCAGCCAGTCCCGCACATTGCTACCGTCGCCATAGACCGGCAGCGGCTTTCTGGCAATAATATTGGCGATCAAAAGCGGAATCAGTTTTTCCGGAAAGTGATAGGGACCGTAGTTATTGGAGCAGCGGGAGATAAGCGTCGGCATGCCAAAGGTCTCATAATAAGCCCGCACCAGCAGATCTGCACCGGCCTTGGAGGCAGAATAGGGAGAGTTGGCAGCCAGAGGCGTCTCTTCGGTAAAAAAGCCGGTTTCACCCAGTGAGCCGTAGACCTCATCAGTGGAGATCTGATAGTAGCGGAACCCTGGCACAACACCTGATTGCCAGTGTTTGCGGCTTTCTTCCAACAGCACCTGAGTACCCAGTACATTGGTACGGACAAAGATCTCCGGCCCGGTTATGGAGCGATCCACATGGGACTCAGCTGCAAAATGTACCACCGCATCAATCTTCTCTTCCGCCAGGATGGACGCCACCAGTGCGGCATCAGCGATATCGCCCTTAACAAAACGATAGTTGGGGTTCTGCTCGACGCCAGTCAGATTTTTCAGATTCCCGGCATAGGTCAGGGCATCAAGGTTAATAACACGGCAACCGGGGTTTAACGACATGAAGCGGTTAATAAAATTGGAACCTATAAAACCGGCGCCACCGGTTACCAGCAGGGCGGTGGGTTGAAACAGTTTCTCAGGCATGGACAATTCCTTAAGTGGAGTAAACGGCTCTATACCATAAAGAGGGTACAAGGGGAAGTCTACGATGTTTAATCCCCATCAGAAGCAAGCCCTAGTTTGGAAAGTTTGTAGCGATAGGAGCGGAATGTCATCCCCAGCAGTTCGGCAGCCTTGGTCTTGCTGCCACCAGACTTATCCAGGGCCTTAAGCAGATACTGTTTTTCAAGATTCTCAAGGGCCGGTTCCAGATCAATCCCTTCATCGGGTATATCAACCGCAGCATGCAGGTCAAAGCGTTTGATCGCCCCCCTGACCTGGTGGGGGAGACTATCAAGGGTAATCCGTTCACGATCCAGCACCAGGCTGCGCTCAATGACATTCTCCAGCTCCCGTACATTGCCGGGGAAGGGGTAGGCCATCAGGCATTTAAGTGCTTCCGAAGTGACAATTCCGCCGTTGCCACAATGTTTTCTGACCAGATGTTCAACCAGTAAAGGAATATCCTCAACCCGCTCCCGCAGGGGAGGCATAACCACCTGGACCACATTGATCCGATAGTAGAGATCCTCACGAAAGGTTCCTTCCTTTATCTGCAGTGCCAGATCACGGTTTGAGGCAGCCACCAGACGCACATCCACCTTCTTGGTGGTTGATCCGCCGACCCGACGCACCTCCCGTTCCTGAATCACCCGCAGCAAACGGGTCTGCATTGCCAACGGCAATTCACCTATCTCATCCAGAAAAACCGTTCCGCCATTTGCCTGTTCAAACAGCCCGGCCCGTTCGCCCACAGCACCGGTAAAGGCGCCCTTTACATGGCCAAACAGTTCGCTTTCAATCAGGTTTTCAGGAATGGCACCACAGTTGATCGCCACAAACGGCTTGCATTTCCTGGCACTCGCTTCATGGATCGCCCTGGCTGCCAATTCTTTACCAGTACCACTTTCTCCAGACACGAGCACCGTGGTTTGGGATTCAGCAACCTTGCGCAGCAAATTAAAGACCTCTTTCATCCGCTGTGATGTACCAACAATTCCGCCGTACCCCTCGCACACGCCGGCCTTTTCCCTCAGTTGCCGGTTTTCTCGCTTCAGGTCGCGCTTTTCCAGAGCGTTCTTGACCAGTATCTTAATCTCATCCACCTTAAACGGCTTAGCCAGATAATCATAGGCACCCAGCTTCATTGCTTCAACCGCCTGTTCAGCTGTTGAAAAGGCAGTCACCAGCAACACTGCAGTATCCGGTTTATCTTCCTTAATCCGTGCCAGCAGCTCCAAGCCGCTTAAGCCCGGCATCTGTACGTCTGAAATAACCAGATCAATATCCGAAGCAGCCAGTCGGGTAAGCGCGGTGGTTGCGTCAGCTGCCGTCAGCACCTCGTACCCTTCACGCTCCAGCAGGATCGAGATAAACTCCCGCATACTCAATTCATCATCAACAACCAGAATTCTGGTTCTCACCAAGCCCCTCCTCCATCATCGGCAACAAAAGCGTCATCACAGTCCCCCCCCCTTCACGGGGGTCAGCCTGTACCATACCACCATGCCCTTCAACAATCCGGTAGACTGTTGCCAACCCCAGCCCAGTCCCCGCTGGTTTTGTCGTCCAGAACGGCTCAAACAGATGCCGACAGGTAGCCTCACTCATGCCACAGCCCTGATCCATAATTGAAGGTTTTCAGTAAACCACCGGCTCTGCCGGTGAGACTTGAAAAGGCTCTGCCGTTCCAGCGATAGTTCCTCCTGAGGAAAGCCCCTAAAGGCAATCAACAGGAGGAACTGCCATGCGAGAGTGGCAAAGTTTAGCCCATGTAAAATGGGAGTGCAAATATCATGTTGTGATCGTGCCGAAATACCGTAAGAAGGTTCTTTACGGCAGGCTTCGAGGAGAAGTTGGCAAAATCATCCGTCAGTTATGTCGGCAGAAGGAAGTTGAACTTATCGAGGGTCATGCCATGCCTGACCACATCCATCTGGTGTTGAGTATTCCACCGAAGTACAGTGTTTCGATGGTGATAGGGTATT
>NZ_FUWR01000039.1 GCF_900167465.1 Trichlorobacter thiogenes
ACGGTATCACCCAAGGCATCTGCCCTGCAGTGTGCTGCCTGCCACGGCACCACCAGCACACCGGCAACCCAGATGAACCTGAAGTCGATGGGCTATACCATGAAGGCAGCCCAGTCCGTAGTCTGCGCCCAGTGCCACGGCAACAAGAGCATGCCAAGCTTCACCTCACTGCATAGCAAGCATGTGACCAGCAAGGGCTATGACTGTTCCTTCTGCCACACTTTCAGCCGGGCAACGGAGAGAGGACTTAAAACAACCAAGTAAGATCAAGCGAAGGTACGACAGCAAAGCCCCCCCTCAGAAATACCGGGGGGGGCTTTAACAGCAAAATGTTCTACAACGTGCTGGTTTCAATCAATATTAAACTATCAACAAGTCAAACGGCATCAAAATTTGATTTGCAGTCATCACCTGGTGCACTAACCACAAGGAGCAGAGCCAATGCGGATAAAGACCATGCATCGCTGGCTACTATCATTTCTAACCGGCATTTTACTGACAACCACCCTTCCGATAGGCTCCGCTTCCGCAATCAGCAGTCCCAATGTTTTCTACAACGGAACCTATTATTATGACCAGTTTTTGGCAACTGCCCTTACTGATTCTCTGACTAGTATTATGCTCTCCGCCACCCCTCTTCCTGATGCTTCACCGGTTGTGTTTAACCGCCCTGGCGTCACACTGACCATACAAGGTGGCTACGATAATCTATTTAACGCCTTGATCGGCTCAACGGTATTGAGCACCAGCCTGACCATCAGCCAGGGAACACTCATTGTTAACAATCTGACCATCGGCGGCACTGCACTACCCCCTGGTGATACAACGTCACCAACAACCACGGCAAACCCCTCCGGCGGCAGCTTTACGGCAGCGATCACGGTCCAGCTGGCTGTCAACGAAACAGCCACCATCTACTACACCACCGATGGCAGCACACCAACCACCGCTTCAACTGTCTACAGCGGTCTGATTCCAATCAACGCCACCACTACGCTCAAATATTTTGCCCGGGACAGCGCAGGGAACAGCGAAACAGCCAAGAGCGCCATCTACACCATCAATTCAGGTGGAGATCCACAGGCAAACCATGCAAACCTGACATTTACCAGCACTGCCCTCTGCCTGCAGTGCCACACCAAACAGGCCACCGACATGGCCAGCTCCGTGCATTACAAATGGGAAGGCCCCTACAGCAAAATCAGCAACAAGCCGACTGGCACTATTGGCGGCAAACTGAATACGGCAGTCAACGCCTACTGCATCAACACCCTGGGTAACTGGAACGGTTGTGGCGCATGCCATATCGGCGCCGGAGCCAAGCCGGGTACAGTTGCCGATGCCACCAAAAATATTGACTGCCTGATCTGCCACCAGAAAGAGTACAAACGAGTGCGTAACGCCACCAGCGGCCTGTTTGAGCCGGACACCGCCAAGATGACCATCTCCATGGATCAGGCCGTGCAGGCCCTGCATATGCCGGTTAAATCAAACTGCCTGCAGTGCCATGCCAAGGGCGGCGGCGGTGATGCCCTTAAACGTGGTGATCTGGCCCTGATTAACGGCACCACCACTGATCGTAACTACGATGTTCATATGGCCAGCACCGGTGCCAACCTGAGCTGCCAACAGTGCCACACCACCATTAACCACCATGTATCCGGCGGTGGTTCAGACCTGCGACCGAGCGATAGCGCACTAACGGTCAGCTGCGCTACCAGCAGTTGCCACAGTAACAAGGCTGCCCTTAATGCAGGGCATGCCACAACTGCCATTAACACACACCTGAAGCGGGTTGCCTGCCAGACCTGCCATATCCCGGCTTACGGCAGAAAGGCTGCTGATGCCGTACTGGACACCGTTACCGGTTATGGCGACCAATCCACTGAAACTGACCGCACCTGGGCAACACCTGAATGGTCAGTGGCAAACAGCCGTTGGGAGCCGACCGTTATCCGTGCCAATAATCTGAAGCCGATCTATGCCTTCTTTGACGGCAGTTCCTGGGTTTATGACCTGCATGACGTTGCGGTAATCGACCCGGCTACCGGTAACTACAA
>NZ_FUWR01000037.1 GCF_900167465.1 Trichlorobacter thiogenes
TGCCAGATTTCTGGATGCTTGGTGCAAAAGAACCATGAGGTCACGCATCATCCCGATGAAGAAGATTGCCAAGATGCTGCGCTCGCATCGGGAGCTGTTACTCAACTGGTTTCGGACCAAAGGGCAGGTTGCCTTGGGGGCCGTAGAAGGATTCAACAACAAGGCTAAAGTGACGTCACGTAAAGCATACGGTTTCAGAAACTTTGAAGTGATGAAAATCGCCTTGTATCATACACTTGGCAACCTGCCAGAACCTGAGGCTACCCACAGATTCTGCTGAAGAGCCTTGTTGATTTAACCCTGCCAGACGAATCAATATAAAAACTTCCACCATTTGGTTCTTTAGGAATAGACACAAGTGCGCCCAGCTTCACCAGCTCATGTATATCTGCCGGTAGTTTGCCAAACAGCTTCCGGTATGATTCAACCGCCAGCTCAATCTGGTGGATACCTTTCAGCAGATCAAGCCTCCGTTGGAGAGAGGCTGCCTGATTTTGCAGGCCCTGTAATTCCAATTCATGTATCTGCTGTTCAAGATACATAATTGCAAGTTCAATTTTATTGGCTTTGTAAGCCACCCGGGCGGCCAGGCTGTCATAAAACGGATTTCCACCTGAACGTTTTGACGCCTCTTTCAAATAACTGAAACTTTTATCATTATCATCAAGAAAATAGTAATAGTTAAATCCGGCGAAGAAGGCCAACATGGAATCCCAACTACGGGTATCAGCACCCTTGGCAATCAGGCCATTTACCTCGGCAAGTTTGTAGCGATCCCAAATTAGGGCAGAATTCATCAGATAGTAAGGGTCCAAAAAATAAGGATCTAGTGCAACTGAATTTTTCAGGGTATTATGCAACCACTCGTACTGTTCTGGTCGATAACGATGAGTATCTGGTTGTGTTTTAACCTCACCAAGCCATGTAAGCGCATTCAGAAACGATACATCAGCAGACAACTCTTTAAACTGACCTGAAACAACACGAAGAAAATTGGCGGGGATAGTGAACAGCTGTTCTTGCTGAGATTTTTTCACAGTCGCCAGCGGAAGTGCATAGAGATACAACGCCGTACCACACAGTGCAGTAAACCAAGGTATAAGGCTAGTCAACCGCCGCATCAGGTCAGCTCCTTCCGTTTAAACAGCACTAATGCCAATGACAGTACGGCAACACTGTAGCCCAGCCCGTACAGTAGTGCAAAACCGGCTTTTCCAGCATGTAGAGTAAGGCCGTGTGCAGCAGTTGCCTTCAGATCAAACAGGGCAAAGTTTGGAAACAGGTAATAAGCTAGTGTTACCAATATTTTTACAACAGGAAAAAACTTGTCCGATCCAGCGGATTCAATCAACAACTTCACCTCTTGTGTGCTTGATCCAATCAGCCAGGTAAGAATGGTTAGAATGAATGTTACAAACGGACTGGAAGCCACCATGGAAAACAAAATACTTAGCGCTGTTAATAGTAACATCTGTACGAACACAAACAGGTGGGCAACAGCAACTAAACCTAACGAAACCGCACCAAAATATCTGGCGTACATATTCTTAACCAGTACCAGAGTTATCAGTGAGGCCACCAGCAACAACAGCATAACAAATCCCTGCAACAACCCCAGCCCTAAAAAACGCGCAACAAGATAATTAGAGCGCGGCACTGATCGTGATAATGCCAGATAAATGGTTTTACGCTCCAGATCCCTGGCAAGAATGATAATACCCACAAACAGTACCACCAACAATGCAGCAAAAGTAGCCGTAGACAGAGCAAAATCTGTTGCAACTTTACCCACATCCCGCATAATCATACCACTCAGCACAACCGTAAAAATCATCATCAAACCAGCCATTAAAGAAATACCATACACCGCCTTGTTACGAAGACCTTCAAGAAAGGTAACCTTAATAATTGCCTGTAGCATGTTATTTCACCTCATCCAGACCAGTATCAGCAACCACCTGCAAAAACAATTCTTCCAGAGGCATGGTCAGATCAGATACCTGTCCTTCATGACACAGTCGGCCCTGCACAATAATCCCCACCCGATCACAAAGACGTTCAATATCTGTCAGTACATGGGAAGAGATAAACACTGTCTTTCCCTGTTCTTTCAGCTCTGCTATCAGATCAAAAATCAATTTACGTCCAAGTGGGTCCAAACCACTCATCGGTTCATCAAGCACAACCAGATCCGGGTTATGGATTAAAGCGGCAGCAATAGCCGTACGCTGCTGCATACCCTTAGAGTAACCACTAATGCGACGATTAGCAGCCTGACTCAGCTTCAATTTTTCCAGCAGCAAGCTACTGCGCTCAGCTATAATTGATGAAGAAAGCCCAGACAAGTTACCGGAATATGCAAGGTACTCATGAGCAGTCAGAAAGTCATACTGGCAGGGGTTTTCCGGCAGATATCCAACCCTGGCACGGGAAGCGTTATCCCGTGAGGGCAGACTATTAATAGTAATAGTACCACTATCAGGACGGATCAAGTCCAGCAATAATTTGATAGTCGTTGACTTGCCAGCGCCATTGGGACCAATACAACCAAACACCTCACCAGATGCAACAACCAATGAAAGGCACTGAACAGCAGAAACCTTTTTACCTCGCTCGAGCTGAAACGTTTTACAGACATCTTCAAATATAATCATAATATATACTCCACTAGGTTGGTCCAATCCCCCCCAGCCTTGACAGGGAGTCTCAACAACTTTGCTGTTCTGGAATTATGCTACAGAATTTGTCGTTATGCATCTAATGGTGTCCCTTATTTTACGTTTTGAAAGATAACGTAAAATAAATTTCGCTTTTTTTCAAAAAAGTCGCAACAGCGCCTGATTTAGGTTAAAATTTAGTCGCCAAACACAAATTCGACCTAAAAGGAGAACACTGCTGTGAACAATCATTCTACTTAAAAGGCACAAATAGATGAGGCCGAGTATTACTACCCGGCCCCACCTTACAATATCTACTAAAAAAATTACTTGGTGATCCAGTTCAACTTATTAACCTTTGCACTACCACAAGCTGTTGCATTATTAGGAGCAATATCTAAACCCGCAGTTACACCAGCAAATGATGGGCCATATGCTGTTGTTGCGCTAAAAACCTGATTAACAAAAACATCATCTTCGCAAGTATAGATAGCTGTTGATTCAGCCTCTGAAGCATAAACTGTATCACCCTGGAGATGTTTTGCAGCCATTGTGTATGAAGTTGATGTAAAGGCTGGGTTAACAGGAGCAGCGTTATCAGCACGTAAAGACACATTATTTGAAAGGGCAAATCCAATTGCAGCAGGTTGATTAAGATTGTTTGGACCTTGAAACATAGCGCCAAGTATTGGTACTGTGCCACCAACAGCAGCAGTCAACGGCCCTGTTGCTAAACCACCCGCGCCGTTGGCAGCTGCTGCGGCAGCAATACCAACAGGGGCAGTAGGAGTAGCTAAAACAGATTGTCCGTAAGTTTGATCATTAGTCATCAACGACTCTTCAGCACCTTTTGCATTTTTCAAATCTGCCAAGCCTGCAGCATTAAAACCTCTCATACGGTATGCGGAAAACTGTGGAATAGCCACAGCGGCCAAGATACCGATTATCGCAACAACAATCAGCAGTTCGATCAGGGTAAAGCCTTGACGGTTACGGATTTTGTTCAACATTGTGTTTCTCCTTTCAGGTTGTCCTGCCAATGGCAGGAGTAGTTTGTTTACATACTTACTTGCACCAAATGATTCCGCTATATACTTAAAAGTTTCAATGCAAACCCAATGCCAATTCAAGCAACACCACAACAGGCTAAAAACAGTAATCTTTTTACAACCACTAAAACCAGAATATATAGTTTGTCATGAGCTTGTCTGCCAGTACTGACATTTTTTGACAACATCAAAAATTACGGAGCACCATCTGCAACACTAACTTTAGTAACTCTAATTCTACCAGTGGTCAATAGTTCAATTCTATATCTTTGAGAATTTAAATCTGCAATCGCATTGATTTGATTATCAAATATCGTAATGCGCGTAAGATTGCCACCTAAGGGAGAAAATTCCATTGTTCCATTTGGATTACAGACAATATCGGTATTATTACCTGCCAGACCAGTTCGTATTGCTGTTAGAGTAGCTTGTTGGGTAGCAGCATCCCAAACCGTAGATCCCAGAGCACTGTTTCCACGTTGAAGTTGATAGGTTCTGGCAACAAGGTTAACCTGAACACGATACTGTCTATTTTTTGCTATAGCTTCGGAACGAGCGCTACGAATAAATGCAGTTAAACTATTAGCGGCATCGCGAAACTGTAAATTATTACGCCATTCAAGAAAAGATGGTGTGGCAATTGCTGAAATAATACCGATAAAAGCAATAACAACAATTAATTCTACAAGAGAGAAACCGAGTGGTTTAATAAAACAGACACTATATGAACATTGTCTTTCAGACATATTCTTTCACTCCGTCTACATACAGTCTTTTTATAGAAGTTGTTACCCCCATCAAGATGGGGGTAACAACCATATTCCAGCCTTATCGTAACCGCCAATTCAGCATCTTTACAGGTTTGGTACCAGCTTTTGTAATTCCAGGATTAGTGAGAGGCTTATCTCCAGCACCAACAAACACGCTGACCTTGCCAGTAGAAGAAGTGGTAACAACGACACCAGACGCAATACCCTGTCCAACTCCTTTTTTACGATCTGCTCTATTTAAAAGCACGGTTTCACCAGATGTCTGGCTCCGAGTGTTTGTCGTTGAACTAGCAACATCATTAGCGGTATTCAGATTAAGAATCGCCTCACCGGTATTATAACGGAGGGCATAGACATAACTGTCGCCAGGGTTGGTTGTCTGGCAAGGGTCAGAATTTGTAGGAACGTATGTTGTAAAATAGGCCACCTTATTAATAACAGCTGAAGTGGCAAGTACCTTCTCACCTGCAAGTTCATTCAACTTAATATACCAACCACCACCAAGTTTTAATTGCCTTAGAATATAAGCGATGGATCCAGGAGTTGGGGAACAGGTTGTACCAGTATTTGTTACAACTGTAGCAGCTTGAAGCTGATTTGTTGTCACATCGACAAGGTTAGATTCTGTTTTGTTTCCCGTTGTTTCTGAGTCTTTCACCTTCACCATATAGATTCTGTCTACAACATTTTTATTAAGGGGGTGTTCTCGGTCTCCGGTGCCATAAAACACCATGTCACATGTTTCTGCAACATCGCCACATATAGCTGGGTTTGAATTGGCTGAATAACAATAATCCCTCACAATAGTCGGCTTATAGAAGACTTTTTTCCCCTTATCAGTTGTCGTATTTGCAGTAAATACCTTTAACCCGCTCCATGTTGTGGTATCTGTGGTTGATGGCAAAGCACCGATATTAAAACGCCAGAGGGTTCCAGCAACATCAATAGCATACAGACGATCTGTATATCCTCTGTTTTTCACATCGACTGTAGAGATCTCGCCGACAAAAGAAGCAGCACTGTTTGACACATAACTCCAGATTAATGATCCTATGTTTGTAAAATCCGAAGTATAACCTGAAGCACCAGCTACCAGCCGGGCTATTTCAACTATATATATACCCCGGCCTTTTGGGTTCAGCGCGGTTGTAGTTTCGACACTACTGACAAGTCCAGCGCCCAGGTCAGTATTACTAACACTGACGCTGGCAGCAGGATATGTCGTAGCAGCTCCATACCGTCTGTCTTCATTCAGGTTATCATAACCACCGCCAAATATAGCCGCTATTTTATATTCAGTACCTACCTTGATTTTAGATAGCTTTGGCTCACTCCATGTTTCAGCTAGTTCTGAAAAACCACTCGTTGCATTTGATATGCTTTTGACAAATTTGGGATTTTCAGGATCAGAGGCATCAATCAGATAATAGTAACCTTTTGCTGGTGATACTATCCCTCCACCACCACGACGCTGACCAACCATCAGATACACCGTATCGGCCAAACCATCTGCAACAGGGGCATCATAGACATATGCAGAAACAGAAGAATCCAGAAAGTTTGTATGAGTAGCAGAATGCATTAATTGAAGATTTGGAAGTGTATCTGGCGGTATAAAAGCCCAGGCCTCACTACCATCACAATCTCTAAAAGCATGTAACATGCCATCATTTGCACCAACAAAAATCATGGTTTTGTTTGTAGAACAACTAGATTCATTGGCGGTGCTAAACGTATATTTCTTATAGTTGACCACTGCTGGTCTAGAATGAAGTATATCGCCAAGAATCCAATCACGATTATCAGTTGTACTACCATTGCTGTTATCATCATAGGCATCGTACCCAACCACAAAATTGATAAGATTATCTCTGGCAACACTATCAGCAACGCCCAATGTCCCTGCAGTAATAGCGACATTTGAAACAGTAAAGCTGTTTGAAGCATCGGCCAAATTAGCGTTGCCTAGGTAGGTAAATAATCTACGATCAGTTGGAGTACGAGCCTGCAAAAGCGCACCAGCTCCTCCTGCAGTCACGTTGCCAGCATCTGCATTTTCACTCCAGAATGAAATTGCACTATCACGAAAGGCGCCATTTGTTTTTCCCATGGGTAACATGGTACCGTCTCTGTCATCCTTACCGTCTGCCGGAGGAAGCTTTGTCGTATTATTAACAACATCCATATATGTCGCATAGTTTAAACATTTTTGGGGAGTTGTGGATGGATTAAGATCACTCTTGTCACAGAGGTCATTATAGCTATCAAGACCAAATTTTTTCAGATTTCCTTCCCAATAGCTGGTATTGTTTGGCTTAAACAAACCAATGTAGACACGGCTTGCATCTGAGGTTTTATTCTCAGGACTGGTTGGGATTATTGGAGCGACAAAGGATGAATTGATTTCCAATATGTTTGAAACAACATGCATAAGTGCTTCGGACAAGCCGGTCTGGTCTGCTGCCAAAAAGGCCTGTCCGTGTCCATGGTTGCTATCCGCTGCGCTATTTAACAGGGAAACAGCATCAGCATCAGCGCCACTAAGGCCGAAACCAATAGTATATGCCTTGCATGCTGGGATACGTGCCATCAGGAAACAAGTCTTCATCATACAAATATTTAGCAACATCATCGAGATAGTGAGACCCGTCACTGTCGAAGTTTCCAGGGTCTGCCCCATCATGATCATAATCACCTATATTCGTCCCCAAGACAGTATTTTGGTCCTGCGTTGACATTCCATCAGTTACCAGAATAACATAATTTTTCTGACAGCTTGCTGTAACAGGACTGGTGTATTTGTAAGAAGCGTTAAAACCTGTTTGACCAAATTTTCTAGTTCCTCCCTTATAATAAAGCATTGCCTCATAAAGGGTCTCTGCCAAAGGTGTCCATGTGCTAGCGGTATAATCACTTACAATACTTAGTAGTGCTTGCCTGTTTGTTGTAGAACCTGAGTGAATGGCATCCATATCTTTAATAGTTGAAAAGTAATCAGAGCCTGAAACACTCTTTTTTATAAAAGTACCACCCTCACTCTCATTAAACTTCATAATGCCAAAATTAACGCCATTAGTATTTTGCAACAAATTGGTTACCACTTCTTTTGCTATATCTATTTTGGTTTTGTAAACGGCACAACCACCGCCTTTTAAATAATTGATATAATTACCAAGAACATAAACACCACTGGTTGATGAACCATCACATACACCTGTTGATTTTAGTCCGCGACCTGAATATTGACCCGTTGTTTGCAACAGATTTCTGGGATTAAGCCCACCGCACGAAGTTACAACACTGGTAACATTTGTAATATAACTACTGTAACTTCCACTCACAACTCTGTACACTCTGTTTGTAGAATAACCTGCTGAAGGATAGGTTATACTCGGATTGTATGCACCCGTAGCGGCACAGACCGTCCCCGTCATGCTTCCTGAGTTATCGAGAATTATCAAAATATTGGGTTTTAGCATTTCAGTGGTGGCCCCATAGATTGAGGTATCACCTGGATACTGGTCAGGCGCAGCGTAAAGACTACAGGGTATTACAGTTATAACTAATAAGAACAGTAGTGTAATACATTTAGAGAGTAACATAACGCCTCCTTGTTACCTTAGGTAATTAAATCAATTAATTATTTAGCCCCAACACTATCCAAACTTGTATTTTGATTCAGGTAATTTCCAATTGCAAAAATAGCTGGCTCTGCTGTCGTACCACACGCACCACGGACCCCCAAATTACCGCTCCAAACTCCCGTGGAATCAAGACTTGCTAAAGCCGCTGCGCAGGTCACATCTTGCTGATAATTATCAGACTTGCTCCAGCGCATCCAAGGTTGTTTCGTGTTATGACGATAATACAGCGCTTTGGCATTATACTTGCCGGTGTATATGTTACCTGCAACATACTTAGTGTTATTGGTTGCCGATATAACCGGAACAACTGCCGGAAAATTTGTTGCCTGAACGACATCTAACGATGCAGTTACAATAATACAAAAAGCTACTATGGCAGCAAGCAACAGATGACGTTCTGGTTTTACTCGTTTACAATTTTTCATACTGTCCCCCTAACTTTTTAAATGAAATATTTATCTGAAAACAAATTTGTAAATATAAAATAGCTTAATTATACAGAACGTTACCACCACCTCCACCGTAATTTACTTTTCCTATTTCAGTTTCAATTGTCACCTCTCCAGCATTTGGACTATGACCGACCATAGTGACAGAATAAAGATAGGTTTTGACATCTTGCGAATTTCCTGACTCTAAACCTCCCGATCCAGTATACAGAAATTGAGTAGTCAGGTCTGAAGGAACACCAGCTCCAACTGCAATCGTAGTTGTTACAAGCGCTGAATCAGTACCCGTTAAAAGGCTACTGGCGTTTGCAACCAAAAAATCAATGCTACCATCAGAATTGTAAAAAGCTTCTTGAGTATTTCTAAAATTACCTGCTATACGCAATTCAGAAGTTGTTGATGTAAGCACTGTAGCGCCAAGAATACTCAGTAATAACAGCATCATCAGAACGACAACAAGTATAACACCTTGTTCATTCTGCAATGAAGCACCTGCCCTGCACTTAAGTTTTCTAGTAAAATTATATTTTATTTTGCAGCACATACGGCCCCCCTCTTTGCATCAAAACATGCGCGAACTGATATAGCTGTTTTGGAGTCAGACACCTTATATTTCCAATAACATGTTAGAAACTACTGTCATCTGCCTTATTAATTCTATTTCTTAATCGTATAACAGATGATAACTGCCTGATCTTGGGTACATTAGCAGATAGCAAGCGAGTAGTTTGAGTCTCGCCCCAGACTGTCACAATAACAGCCTTAATTAATTTTGTATCAGCTGGAGTATCTGTAACTGTATTATCATCAAGAACATAGCGCAGCTGGAAATCTGACATATTCTGAGCCACAATTTCTGAACCCGTCGGTATTGTTCTCTGAAGACAGAGCTGATTGTTCGGACAGGTGTTAGGGCCAGCTGTCGTTGTCGCTGCATTGACAAGTTCGTATCGCACTGTAGGGGGAGTGATAGACCCGGCGGGCACAAGTACAATACGATCACCAATCTTAACATCTTCAGTTAGCGCAGGAGTAAAGTTTATAGTGTTATTTGGTATATCAACACCGCCAACAGGATTAATCGTATAAAGACCTAAATCTCTGTATTTTCCAGATTCAAATCTTATTATCTTAATAGAATTATTATTATTAAAGAGGCGAATAGCAGCAACCTGGGTTGCTGCAACAGGAGGCATCACTGTAATAGTTGAACTACCAGTAGAAACATCAGTTGAACTTCGTGTAAAAGCATTATTTAGTGAGGCCATGTTTATCGTTACCGTGTCAGACCCAGCTGGCACAGGTGCTTGATTTAGAACCTGAGCTGATTTTAGTCCTCCATCATTTGCAAATGCACTAATCGCCGGTGTGTTTGCCGTATCAATCAAAAATCCAGCAGAGTAAAGATCTTTGGTAACAGCTTCCATGGCTATACGCAGGTTTTGTTGCACCTCGACAACTTCATCAGTGGTGTAAGCAGTGCGCTGGTTTGCTATAAAAACTGAATAAACCGCCCCCATAACAATACCCAGTATTGCTACGACTATTAGCAACTCAATTAGTGTAAATCCATTCTGTTTATATGCGTGTTGTCTCATCTAATTATCCTCTTAAAACCGGAAATTCTTTTTAAGCACCTTACTAAATGCGCACTAACTCGCTATGAAACATCTTTCATCCCGGTCATCCTAACCCGCTCTTCAAACTGACCATCTGCACGCCGTTGTTCAACTCTCACTATAATTGTAGCCACATTTCCCGCAAGAGTTATTGCATAGAACGCCCGGAAGGTACCGGAATCAGGAAAAGACAAAATATTCCTATCTCGTGAGGTTGCCACACGAGGATCCGTTAAAAAAGTCACTAACTTGTCATTCACGGGAACAGGGAAAACAGCGGCAGAGGGGGGAACAGCGGGAACAGGGGCAACAGCTACGTCAGCGATGAGAGCATCTTTTTCCCAACTTTGAATATCCTCCATCACCTCTCTTACAATGTTGGTTGCCACGGTCTGTCGCTGAGCAATTGTACCGGACTTCATGCCAACTATCTGCATTTGCACGATAGCAAGAATTCCTATGGCCATAAGGGTTATGGCAACAAGAAGCTCTACCAGTGTAAAACCTTTACTATTGTTTAGTTTGCTCATAAGACACCTATCTCATGGTTAATTTCATAACAGCCTGCTTACCACTGTCCACAACGACATTCCCGGATGGTTATTTTCGGATTGGTGGAATTAACGGTCAGAGCCGTCACTCTACTGTCACACAACATCAAATACACCGTTCCGGCATTGCTGCTCATTTCCTGATTACAGACCATGCTGTTGTTTGTTTGAAAAGTAATACCATCTGCTTCATTTGCCAAACCGGGTACCGGACCGCAATTACCATAACCGAAATGTATACCGGCTTTATTTGAAAGTTTAAAACTTCGTATAACACTATCATCAGCAGTGTTCCATCTGCCATCACCGCCTCTGTCAGAAACTAAAGATACGGCAGTAGTCACTGGTGCAAATGTAACAGCAATTGGGTTATTTGAAGTCAATGCTAAAGCACGTGCTTCTCTAATTATGTCGCAAACTTCACAGGTTGCTAACCGTATAGCACAGTTGCCATGATATGTAGCGACAACTGGTACAGCAATGGCCACCAGAATTGACATGATTAATATAACCACTACCAGTTCAACGAGACTGCAGCCAGTTTTCGTACAATTAAGCACAAGCAGAAACCTTAATAACCTAATGCAGTTCTTATAAACATCATTCAGCTCCTGATATTTTTAAAAGTTTGTTTATAAGGTCATGATGCTTAAACGGCTTACAAATAAAATCGACGGCACCTTCTTTCATACATCTATCGGCAATTTCTTTAGTCCCGTAAGCAGCCATCATGATAATTGGTGTAGTCACACCAGAGACAACAGCTTGCCTTAAAAACGAGAGCCCGTCCATACCTGGCATTATAATGTCACATATAATAAAATTATATGAATGTTCTGATAAAAGTTTTAGTGCGGCTCCACCATCTTCAGCTAATTCAGCTGAATAGCCATATTTATGAAGCATTACAGAAAGCATATGGCGCATATTTTCTTCATCGTCAATTATAAGAATCTTCAGACGTGTACTCATTCAGTAAGACCTATTGGAATTATTTATATTAATACAAAGCAAAAAGGATGCCATGAAAACAACTCTGTAATTCAAGTAATT
>NZ_FUWR01000021.1 GCF_900167465.1 Trichlorobacter thiogenes
TAGCGGCACGAACTCAAACCGGCGCACAGGCAAGGTGTCATAGCCGGGACCAGGTTTGCCGCATCTGGAACAGACAGGCTGCCTGTTCTTGCGGGGGCGGATCTCAATGTCAAGGACCGTGCGCTGTCCCTTGTTTCGCTGGTGGACAGCGCCATACACAAAACCTTGATGCGGTTGAACGAAATTCAGTATAGACTTGAGCTGCATCCCGCTCTCCTTGTCTGTATTGGGTTTCTTGGTCGAAACACACAATGACAGATTTGTAGGCGGGATGCTCTATTTCGTTCACCAGGTAGCTGCTCAGACCATCTTCGGCAGGTCAGTTACCCATAAATTCTGCGGAAGAACCTCATGTTTTTTGAGCAGTTCAACGATATGCAGCATGATCGGCCGGTTAAAGAGCGGAATCATCGGTTTTGGCATACTGCTGGTGAGGGGTTGGATGCGGGTGCCGAAGCCGCCGGCCATGATGACTGCTTTCATGTTAAAATCTCCTTGTTGTGATTACATCCCAGCAGCGCGACGCTGTGACTTCTTGGCCAGCACCCGCTTGATCTCTTCCTTCAGCTCCGTCAGATCACCGGATTTGACCACATAACTGTCTGCCAGCCAGGCAGAAAAATCATCCTTGTAACAGGAAAAGGCCGAGCAGAGGATGACCGGCATATCATGGCGTTCCTTGACGATCTTCTGCAGCAGTTCAATGCCGCTTTCGTTCTTCAGCTTGATATCCAGCACGGCCAGATCAAAGCTCTGTTGTCCCAGCTTCTCAACTGCCTCGGCAATGTTTGCCGCAGTCTCAACGGTATAGCCTTCGTCAGCCAGTTCCTCGCTGTACAGCAGCCGGATATTGGCTTCGTCGTCAACTACCAGCAATCTGCTCATGGGGTTGCTCCTCCTTGCGGGTGGGAAGTTTAATGGTGTAGGTGACCCCCCCCTCTGGCGGTGCCACCACCACCAGGGGGATATTCTGTTTATCCAGCATGCTGCGGCTTAAGGCCATGTTCAGGCCTGATCCCATCTCACAGGTCTCCGTAAAGGGGGTCAACAGTGCCTCAAGCTCATCTTCTGACAGGGTTCGGTTACGATCCACAATCCGCACATCCACGTGGTCTCTCTCTGCCCTGGTGCTGATATCAATGAAGCCGTTATGCAGGCCGTCAATGGTGCTAAGCAGGATGTTACGGATGCAGTAGGTGGTCTGTTTGAAATCAATATAGACCGCTGGCAACTGCTCGCCAGCATGGAAGCGGCAGGTGTAGTCCTGGGCAACGGCACGTTCCTGCACATCACGCAGGGACGACTCCACCAGTTGGTTGGGGTCCCAGAAATCACAGGTGGGGAAGAGGGCATCGGAATAGGTCAGGATCTCTCCCAGCACCTCTTCCAGTTGGCGGGCCTCAGTTACAATGGATTCAATAAAGGTACGCTTGGGATCATTATCCGGGGTGTTTTTAAGGATGCTGCGGGCAAAACCGCCAATCACCATCAGAGGATTGCGGATGGAGTGGGCAATACTGGAGGTAATCCGCCCCACCAGGGCCATCTTTTCCATCCGAACCAGCTGTTCCTGCTGTTCCTGCAGCCGCAGGTTGGCCTGCCGCAGCTTATCCACCTCTTCCTGGACCCGTTCATACAGGGAGGCACGTTCAATGGCAAAGGCCACCGGAAAGGTAAAGGTCTCAATTGACCGCATATCCTGTTCTGTGATGGTTCGATGAGTGATGAAATTGTCGGCAATGATTGCCCCGACACGGCGGTTACGGGTGATTAACGGCAGAACCAGGAAGGTGTCCACCCCCAACAGGCGCGCAAAATCGATATCCAGATCCTGACGATGGAAGGCGTCAGTGACCAGGATCGGCTTTCGCTCTTCCAGGGCTCGGGAAATGATATGCTGTTCGTCATCCAGTGGAACAATCAGGCGTTCAAGGATGTCATGGAATTTGTTCCGTTCAGCGGTCAGTTTATCTTTTAAAAACAGCTGGGACAGCCCCTGCAGGTCCTGATCACCTGATTCAATCTCCTGCCAGGTCCGGCCCGCCTCTTCTGCAGAACGGGGGCCAATGGCAAGGTGCCCTTTCAGAATATGGCGTTCCTTGTCCGCCAGCAGCAGGAAGGCCCGGTTCATGCCGACCCCCTTGCCAGCGGTGATGGCGGTTAAGGCAACCGACAGCACCTCATCCAGATCAACCGAACTTTGTAAAACTGAGCCCAGTTCATGCAGGAAGCGGACTTCAAGGGTCTTGGTATCAAGGAAGTTGGCCAGGGACTGAATCTGGGTTTTCTGGCGGCGGTAATCAGCATGCAGGATGGAAAAAACAGGGGCCAACGGATGTCCGCTGTCACGGAACCGGACCATGTCTCGCTTGAAATTCTCGCATTCACAGCACTTTTCAAGGATACGACGACTACGGGACGAGAGGAGATCTTCATCTCCTTCGCCAATATTGGGGCAGTCCCCCATGGCAATGCTGTCACGGTCCCAGCAGCACTCCCAGTCTGTTATCGCGGCAATCTCCATTTAAGCTGGCTCCGGCACCAAGCATACCACGGGAATGTTCAGGGTCAAGCGACAGGGACGCAGTGTTTACGCCCCCGTAGCATTATTTTACTTTCCAGGTTGTCCCCTGTGGCGTATCCAACAGTTGGATATCCCGTGACAGCAGGTAGTCCCTGATTTCATCACTGCGTTTAAAGTTTTTGTTTTTTCTGGCTTCAGCCCGCTCAACAATCAATCCTTCAATCTCTTCCGGGCTGATCTCCAGGTGTTGTGCTTTTTCTGCCTCACGGGCGGCCAGCCAATCAGCCGGCTTGATTAAAAACAGGCCCAACACGGTACCGATCCTGGCAACAGTATCCCTAAGCAGTTCAAGATCAGCGCGGGACGCGCTGCTGGTGCCGCCACCTTCAGCCAACAGACGGTTCAGGGTGCGGATAACATCAAACAGAGTTCCCAAGGCCTGGGCGGTATTGAAGTCATCATCCATGGCCTCGTTAAAACGGGGCAGCAGGCCAGTAACCTTTTCAGTAAATTCTGCAGTAGAAGGCGCCACCGCTGTTTCAACAGCCGGCTTTTCCAATGCCAGATCCAACGCGGCCAAGGCCTCATAAATCCGGGAAAGACCGGTCTGGGCCTCCCGCAGGTTCTGGTCAGAATAATCCAGGGGAGAACGGTAGTGGGCCTGCAGGATGAAGAAACGCAAGGTCTCAGGGTCAAACAGTTCCAGTACCTCACGGATGGTAAAGAAGTTGCCCAGCGACTTGCTCATCTTCTCGCTGTTGATGTTCACAAAGCCGTTGTGCAGCCAGTAGTTGACAAAGCGGCAGCCATTGGCCCCTTCAGACTGGGCGATCTCGTTTTCATGGTGGGGGAAGACCAGGTCCTTACCGCCGCCATGGATATCAAAGGAAGGCCCGAGAAAACGCATGCTCATGGCAGAACATTCAATATGCCAGCCAGGACGCCCGATCCCCCAGGGGGATTGCCAGAACGGCTCTCCCGGCTTGGATCCCTTCCAGAGGGCAAAATCCATCGGGTTACGCTTGCGCTCATCCACATCAACCCTGGCTCCGGCCAGCATATCATCAAGGTTGCGACCGGAAAGCTTCAGGTAGGTAGGAAAGGTTTCCACGGCAAAATAGACATCACCATCAACGGCATAGGCGTGGCCATTGTCAATCAGCCGCTGAATAATGCTGATGATATCTTCAATATGGTCGGTTGCCTTGGGCTCAATGGTGGGCCGCAACATGCCCAGACGATCCATATCCTCATCAAAGGTGGCGATATAGCGATCAGCAATGGTGCGGTAATCAGTACCTTCCTGATTGGCGCGGTTGATAATTTTATCATCTATATCGGTGTAGTTACGGACATAGGTCACGTCATAGCCACTAAAGCGCAGATAGCGGTAAATCATGTCAAAGACAATGCCGGCCCGGGCATGGCCGATATGGCAAAAATCATAGACCGTCACACCGCAGACATACATGCCAACCTTGCCTGCAACACGGGGGATAAAGGGTTCTTTCTCACCGGTAAGGGTGTTGTAAAGACGTAACGCCATAAAAGCTCCAGACAGGCTGATTTTTTTGATACTTTGTCACGATTTCAGGCCGAAGGCAAGAGGTCAGCTCTTGCAGGCTACTACTGCTGAGTGCTACAGTAGCGGCCAGGGGGATGGCATGGAGAAAATGCAGTATGAAGATCAGCTACGACTGCTTGAGCGGGGTGAACCGGGAGAAATTCTCGATCTCCTGTTAAAGCTCTCCCAGAAGCGTCCCCATGATCTGCTATTCTTTAATTATTACAAAGAAGTGCCCATTTCATCGGCGGCCGAGGTGCTCTATCTCTTTGGCGACACCCTGATCTGCCGCTCCAATCCAACCCAGACCCGCGCCTTGAAGGCCAGCCGCTACACGATTATACGTTCTCCAAAGCTTGAACACGATGTGTATGCCAGTGCAACCTATGACGCAGCGACCGACGAAATTATCCTGTCTGAATTTTCCTATGTTGAATTACTACCTGATCGTCGTAATACCCTGCGGGTAAAAATTGGCGGGCTGTTTCAGGTGCCGGTTGAGGCAGGCACCACCACCTTTACCGCCAAGCTGAAAGATCTTTCCCTGGGCGGCTGCGCCCTGGAGGTCCCAGAAAAAGCGCTGCTGGGAAATTTTACCTACTTCCATCTTAATCTTTCATTTACTTTACAGGGGCAGTCAACACCCCAAAAGCTGCGGGTTATGGCCCGCCTGCTCCGTTTTGAAAGCGACGCTCAACCCTGCCGTTGCATCATGCTCTTTGAGCATGATCGTCGCAGCGAAGATCTGATCGGCAGGTATATTGCCCAGCGTCAGGCTGAGATCATTCGGGAACTGAAGGATTAAGCGGAAGCTACACGCGGGAGGCCAGCGGAAGAATCACCCGGAACTCGGCTCCTGCGGCAACATTGTTGACCTTTAGAACACCATCGTGGTTCTGGATGATCCGGTTGACAATGGCCAGTCCAAGTCCGGTGCCATGACGTTTGGTGGTGAAAAACGGGGTGAAAATTTTAGTGATGACATCCTCCGGGATGCCACCGCCGCTATCAGAAAACGATACAATAGCGCAGGTTTTCCCTCTCTCTTCTGCAGTCGAAAGCACGACGTCCAGCGAACCATCCTTGCCTACCGCTTCCTGAGCATTCACAATCAGGTTGATACAGACCTGCTTCAGTTGACTGCTATCTCCCAGAACAATACAGGGGCCTGAAGGTATAACAGACTTCAGCCTGATATTACGTTCTTCCAGTGCAAGGGCATAATCAGCCAGGCAGCTCCTGACGATCTCTGCCAGATCGCACTCCTGATAACAGATGGTGGGCTTGCGTGAAAAAGTCAGGATGTCACCCAGAAGCCGTTCAAGTCGATGTGATTCACTGATAATGGTGTCCAGGCAGTGACGTTGAGATGTGTTTTCCGGCAGCATACGACCCAGGCGGGCTGCAAAGCCACCAATGGTGATTAAGGGGGTCTTCAGCTCGTGTGAGATGGATGCCGCCATCTCGCCGATGGCGGCCAGGTGCGCACCGTGGATCAGGCGTTGCCGGGCATCACGCAGCTCGGCATGGGCTTCTTCAATATCGCGATAGAGCCGGGTGTTTTCAATGGCCATGCCGGCCTGATTGGCAAACAGCTGCAGTATCTGGAGCTGCTGGTCGGTAATCGGTTGGTTCTTGAACGGGTTATCAACGATTATGATGCCAACCAGATTGTTACGGGTGACCAAGGGGACTGCAGCAAAGGAGTTGATACCAAAGCGGGAGATAAAATCACATTTCTGGCATTTTACGCATTGGGCATCCTCAACCCGGTAGAGGCGACGTTCATCAACAACATGGGAGACAATCTGACACCCTTCCGCCAGGTCAATCCGGGTTTCCCTGACCGTTGTGCAAAAATCAGACTGGCGTTGGCTGGCCATGGCCTCTTCATCAAGATCCCAGTAACCGCTCAGTGGATTGGAGGGATCAGCGTCCACCAGCTGTAATCCATCGGTGCTTTTGCGACAGATGCCCAGCATCCCCTGCAGAGTGTTGGTTTTCTGGTTATAGAGAAACAACATGGCTCGACAGAACAGGCTGTTTTCTTCGCAGACCAGGGTGGAAAGGATAAGATGGAGCAGCTTGTTAAGCTGCATGGTGGAAAGCAGGGTGGTGCTGAATAAATAGAAAAGCTGAAGATCCTTCTGTGCTTGAAGGCCTTTAGAAACTGTTGCTGGGGATTCTTTCGTAGTGGTGTCTGGCATGCGAATCCTGCGCATAAGTGCGGTGTAAAAACAGACCCTGTTAGGACTGACCTAGTGACGTTTTTCCTTTTCTTCTGCCTCAATCTTACAATCAATGCACTGGGTAGTTACCGGTCGGGCCTTCAGGCGGGCCTCACTAATGTCGGCACCACAGTCTTCACAAATGCCGTAGGTCCCATCATCAATCCGCTCCAAGGCTTCCCTTACTTTGTTGGCCAGCTTCCGTTCACGGTCACGAATCCGCAGCTCAAAGGTGCGGTCAGATTCCTGGGTGGCACGGTCGGTGGGATCAGGAAAATGGGAGGCTTCATCCCCCATCTCATGTACTGTTCTATCTGCTTCTGACAGCAGCGCCTTCATCTCTTCCTGGAGCAGCTGACGAAATTGTTCAAGTTTCTCGGCGTCCATGAGTCTCCTCACATACAACGGCTATAATTGATCAATATTAAGAGCATTGGATGCCCAAGTCCAGTAAAAAGTATGTTACAGCAGGAACTGTAACACGTCCTGAACAGAAGCGACACCGTTCAGCTCCAGACCAGCATCAGAGAGTCGCCGAAGGTTCCCGGCAGGCAGGATGCACTGCTTGAAACCGAGTTTTGTGGCCTCACCCAGCCTCGGTTCCGGCTGATTAACGGCCCGCACCTCACCGGCCAGGCCGACTTCGCCAAACACCACGGCATCGGCGGCAACCGGGCGATCAAGGTGACTTGAGGCCACTGCCAGCAGCATGGCCAGATCCGCAGCAGGTTCATTCAGACGGGCACCACCAGCCACATTCAGGAAGATATCCTGCCCCCCCAGATGCAGCCCGGCCTTTTTCTCCAACACCGCCACCAGCAGTGCCAGGCGGTTGCTGTCAACCCCGATGGTGGTCCGTCGGGGGGTGCCGTAGGCGCTGGGGGTCACCAGGGCCTGGATCTCCACCAGCAGGGTGCGGCTCCCTTCCAATGAGGCGGTTACCACTGAGCCGGGTGCGTCAAGGGGCCGCTCAGACAGGAACAGTTCTGATGGATTGGCCACCTCGGCCAGACCACCGGATTTCATCTCAAAGACACCGATCTCGTTGGTGGAGCCAAAGCGGTTCTTGACTGCCCGTAGAATCCGGTAGGGGTGGCCGCGGTCACCCTCAAAATAGAGCACGGTATCCACCATATGTTCCAGCACCCGCGGTCCGGCAATGGCGCCATCCTTGGTGACATGACCCACAATAAAGATCGGGATGCCGCTGCCCTTGGCCAATAGCATCAACCGACCAGCCGACTCCCGTACCTGACTGACCGAACCGGGTGCAGACTCCAAGGCCTGGGTCCAGACAGTCTGGATCGAGTCCACCACCACCGCCCGTGGCTTGAGCTTCTCCACCTGGGCCACGATCTCTTCCAGCCCATTCTCTGCCAACACCAGCAGTTGGCGACCACTTACCCCCAGCCGTTCTCCCCGCAGTCTGGTCTGGGCGGCCGATTCCTCACCGGACACATACAACACCGCACCATCGGCTGCCAGATGGTGCATGGCCTGCAGCAGCAGGGTTGATTTGCCGATGCCGGGGTCACCGCCGATCAGCACCAGTGAACCGGGCACCAACCCGCCCCCCAGCACCCGATCAAGCTCGCCAATGCCGCAGCCCAGTCGCACTTCCGCCTGAGGGGGTACTTCACCGATTGGTATGGCAACGCTCTTGGTCAGCGTAGGACGTCCACTGCGGGCAGCGGCAGCTGTGGGCTGCTGCTCTTCCACCATACTGTTCCATGCCCCGCAGTCTGGGCATTTACCCAGCCATTTGGGTGACTGGGAACCACATTGGCTGCAACTGAAAACGGTTTTTTGACGCACGTCATTACCTCCGGCGGCACGATCACTGCATATTCAACAGCAGCATCGGCACTCTAACAGAGCCGTTCAGCCCCTACAACCGCTGAATTGCAGCTTGTATACACAAATCCGGTTTGGTATACTTTGCGGCCTTAAAAGAGACAGATGACTAATTAGTAGACATATGGATTAAAAGGAGAATCAGATCATGATCGGCACTATTGAAATAAAAACCGGCATTCACTGGCTGGGAGCACAACATCCTGAACTGCGGGTCTTTGACGACCTTTTCCCCACTGAACATGGCACCACCTACAACAGCTATCTGGTGCAGGGCACTGAAAAAATCGCCATTATTGACACGGTCAAGATCAAGTTTGTTGACCAGTTCATGGACAAGCTTAAATCTCTGGTTGACCCGGCCAAGGTGGATTACATCATCGTCAACCATGCCGAGCCGGACCACTCCGGCTCACTCTCCTTTCTACTGGAACACTGCCCCAATGCAACCGTGGTCTCAACCCAGGCTGCCAAAAACTTTGTGGGCAACATGATCCACAAGCCGTTCCAATCAAAGACCGTTAAGGACGGCGAGACCATTGATCTGGGCGGCCGCACCCTGCGCTTTATCATGGCGCCCTTCCTGCACTGGCCCGATACCATGTTCACCCGGCTGGAAGAAGAAAACATACTTTTTACCTGTGATGGCTTTGGGGCCCACTACTGCAACACCCGCAGCATCTTTAACGACGAGATCGAAGACTTTACCTCGGCCCGTGAATTCTATTTTGACTGCCTGATGCGCCCCTTCAAGGACAAGGTGCTGGCTGCGGTTGAAAAGATCCGCCATGATGTGATCGACATGATCTGCCCCAGCCATGGCCCGATTATCCGCAAAGACCCCTGGCGGGTAATTGAGCAGTATGAGAACTGGAGCAAGCCCAAATCATTTGGTAAAAAGGTGCTGGTGTTCTACATCTCCCCCCATGGCAGCACCGAAAAGATGGCCCAGGCCCTGGTTGCTGGGGCTACGCGGGACGGGATCGAGGTGGACAGCCATCATATTGTCGGCCTGAGCGATAATGAACTGCGTGATCTGATGGAAGAGGCTGATGCCCTGGTCTTCGGCGTGCCCACCATCAACCGCGATGTGCCCAAACCGATGTGGGACGTACTGGCCTACCTGAGCACCATCAAACTCAAGACCAACCTGGCAGCGGTCTTTGGCAGCTACGGCTGGAGCGGCGAGGCCTGCAAGATGGTGGAGGAACGCCTGAAAGGGATGGGGTTCAAACTGGTGGCTGACCCGCTGCGGGCCGTCTTTACGCCAACGGCTGATCTGCTTGAGCAATGCAAGGCCTTAGGTGCCGCGGTATCTGAGGCGGTGGCCCAGAAGAACTAGTCGATTAGCAACGGCTACAAACTGAAGACGACGAGGCGGGCACGATGTCCGCCTCGTTTTCATTTTGCCGGGCAGCTCCCGCTCATTTGATAATCAGCCGGTCAATTGTCAGACTTCCCGTCCCAACGGTTAACGTACCGCTCAACGTTGAAAACTGTCCCACCAAAGGAAGGTAGTAGGCATCCAGCCCCCCCAGCAGAGTAATCTTCTTGCCTGCATTCAATAGCAGATTCTCAGCAGGGAAAACCACCGCCCGGGCCTTGATGGTGTCCGTTGCAGCAGCGGCGCCGTAGGCCAGCATCAGGGATTCAAAGCCGCTACCGAGGTTGATGGTTGCCATCGCCGCATAGGGGAAGGTGATAGCCGTATCGACCAGTGGGCTGTTTACCCCTACCGCACAGTTCTGATTGCTGGCGCAACCGGCGGCACTCCAGCTACCCCACTGCGTATTGCTGTCAGGGGTTTGCGTGAGGGTGACCGAACTCCCCGGCGTAAACTCGGCGCTACAGATCACATCGTCGATCCCACCGTTGCGAGCGCAACTTAGACGACTGTCCGGCACCGTGCTGGTCACCGTACCGCCGCCCTTTTTCGAGGTGGCCAGCTTGAGTGTAATCCGCAGGGTGTAGAGTCCGGGTGTGCTGACGGCCAGATCCAGCTGCACCAGCATGGTCTGGCTGATCCCCGCTCCGCTGATGGTCAGACTGTTTTGGTAGGTACCGAGTGACAGGCCGGTGGCATTGGCCGTCACCGTCACCGTGCCGCTATTGCTGCCGCTGGCTGGCGTAAGGGTGAAGATCGTGTCAGGCGTATTTTTAACCACCGTCCAGGCCAGGGTACTGCCTCCACTGTTGCTAATGCCGAGCGACTGATCAGCACTGGCATTGGCAGCGAGGGTAAAGGTCAGGGTTCCCGGCGTGGCAGCAATCACCGGGTAGAGCAGCTTCCAGCCCCCCAGCACCGGCAGAAAGCCATGCTCGGCCGAGTACAGGGAGCTGCCTGAGCTGCCGACCACCCCCACTTGGCCGATGATCCCCTGATTGCTGTACTGTGTCGACGTGGTTAGACCGCCGCCGGCTGAGAAGGTGGCAGCAGGTTGACTGTAGACCGCCTCTGCCAGGCAGGGCAGCGCCAGCGTCAACAGTATAACGCGCAGCAGCGCTACGAAGGCTTGTATGCGCATAACCCCTCCCGGATAACGCTATACCAGCGTTATTTCGCTTCCAGAGCTGACAACCGTTGCTGTAGCGCGTCAAATTTACGGTCAAGATCCTGTAGCCGGACGGCCTGGGCCTTGTTCACCTCGATCAGGAAGGCAACCAGCTTGGGATAGTCCAGCGATTTGTAGCCCTCTTGGTCGGTATGCACAATCTCCGGGAAGACCGCTTCAACCTCCTGGGCGATCATGCCGATGTCCCGCCCTCCTCCGGCACTGGCGCCCCTGGGGTTTGAACTGTCCCAGGTGAAGGCAACCCCCCGCAGCCTGGCAAGTGCTTGCTGCAGATCCAGCGTATCCGCAAGGTTCACCACATCCTTCTTCAGGCGGGCATCGGAACTGCAGGTTGAAATGCTGTTGTTGAAATCGAGACAGGCGGACGTCGCCCCTGAGGACAATTTTTTAAAACGGGTGTAATCAGAGAAGTCAACGCCACTGCTGCCCCACTGCATCATGACCTTCTGGCCCCCGTTGGTGATACCGAGGGCCCCGCCTGACCAGCCGTAGAGCACCGGACCATCAATATTGACGGTTGCGAACGCCTTGTCGGTTCCGTACCAGCCCAGGCCGTGGTTGATGTCGCCCCGCAGGTACAGGTCGTTATCGTTGATCCGGGCCGTGCCCCTGACATCCAGGGTGGCGGTCGGTGTCTCCGTGCCGATGCCGACCTTGACAGCAAGCAGGCCGGTGCCGCCCAGCACCAGGCTGTTGCTCTGACTGACCTTGGCGTTGTAGCCGATGGCAGTGGCGTTATGAAGCTGAGTTGCCGTGCCAATATCTGATTCGGCACCAATGAAGGTGTTGTTCCAGCCGGTGATGTTGGCGTAACCGGCCTGGGAACCGAGCGCGGTATTGTAATTGCCTTCACCGACAGAGGTTGGCTGATTTGAAAACAAGGATTCATTACCAACCGCCGTGTTTCCAGATCCCGAGGTTTGACTCGTCAAGGCATGATAACCAAAGGCAGAGTTTCTAGAGCCGGTCTGGTTGCCATAAAGTGCAGCATAGCCACTGGCCGTGTTATAAAAACCCGTTGTGTTAGTAAAAAGTGCTACTGATCCGGTAGCGGTGTTGCGCTCACCGGTAGTGTTTTCATACAGTGCACTTAACCCTTGGGCCGTGTTGTCAGAACCGGAGGTTGTTCTATAGAGTGCACTGGCCCCAAAGGCGCTGTTGTAGTTTCCGGTGGTGTTACTATACAGCGCATACCGCCCGAAGGCACTGTTGTTCAGGCCGGTAGTGTTGGCATGCAGCGCATCGAATCCCACACCGGTACTACTACTACCGGTGGTGGTCAGATTTCCGGCCCGCTCCCCTGCAAAAAAATTATAGTCTCCGGTGGTATGCAGCAGCGTGTATGCGCCGGCCTTGATCAGCCCCAGTTCAGGCAGGTTCAGGGCACCACCGATGGTCAGTTCGCCAACCGGGCTGAGCTTCGCTACGGCGGTACCGGTACTGTTCTGCCACTGCTGCAGATCGGCGGTCTGGCTATCAACCCCCTTGACGATCAGCCCGACATTGGTGGTGGCGCCGGTCAGCAGGGTCTGGGTACCGGCATCGACACTGGCCGCCTTACGGGCATAGGGCACACTGGTCAGTGGCTGGCGGGGGGTCATCTCCGGGTCAGCCCCCACGGTGACTCCCAGGTAGTACTGGCTGTCAAAGGCCAGTGTCAGCGGGGTCACGCTCCCCAGGATTACCTGGTAGATGCCGTTGCTGGGCGTGACGGACGGCTGGGTCTCGGTCCACAGTGCGCTGCCGCCGCTTGCCACGCTGTACAGACGAAAGGTAATGGAGACCGGCGTGGAAACCGGTGTGCCGTCACCGTTTTTCAGATAACCCTGGTAGCTAAGGGTGGCAGGTACCGTGGCGCTGGCAAAGGTTGAAAAAATCAGCGCAGCAAATAGTGTTGGCAGAACCATCCGCAGAGACGATTTCATGTCGATTCCCTTCTGAACGCTCATTGGTGACACATACACAAGCTGTATCACCAATTCAGACATTTACAAGGGATGTAAACATTATTTGAAGGCACGGAACCTGGCGGGATTATTAAGTAGAGGGCAGCAGTGGCGGATTTCAGACCATCCACGCATGCCACCACCTTTCGTGGGGTGCAACGACGACCTCAGTCCGCTGTTCCCCAGCGTTTAAACAGCTGATGCTCCACACCCAGCTGATCCAACATCTTCCCCACAACAAAATCCACTAGCTGATCAATCGTTTCCGGCTTTTGATAAAAACCGGGCATGGCCGGAATAATCCGCGCCCCGCAGCGGGATAGCTTCAGCAGGTTTTCCAGATGGATGGTTGAAAACGGCGTCTCCCGTGGCAGCAGCAATAAGGGCCGATGTTCCTTCAGCATCACATCCGCTGCCCGTTCGATCAGATTGCCGGAGATACCGGCGCTAATCCGCCCTACGGTGCCCATGCTGCAAGGGGCGATCACCATGGCCTCCGGCGCAGCTGAACCGCTGGCCTCTGGAGCCCAGAGGTCGGTGGCAGCCCGGATGGTCAAGTTGGCCTCCGGCAGCCCCCAGCGTTGCTTCAGCGTCTCCGCGTCAGTCAACTCAATGCCGGTCTCATAACGACAGACCTCCAGCCCACTCTCGCTGGCCACCAGAGTTAACTGATGCCCAGCCCGCAACAGCTCTTCCAGCAGCCGTAGGCCATAGATGCTGCCTGATGCACCGGTTATGGCAAGCAGAATCTTCATCTGTCATCTCCCCAGAAAGACATCCGCTGCCGTGGCAGCCAGAAAGGTCAGACTGATGTAGCCGTTCATGGTGAAGAAGGCGGCATCCAGTTTGGTCAGGTCACCTCCCCGCAGCAGCCAATGTTCGTACAGCAGCATGGCAGCCATTGCCCCGCTGCCCACCCAGAACCAGACCCCAAGCCCCAACAGAACAATCAGCCAGACCAGCAGCCCAACCGTGATCAGATGGAACAGCCGTGAAAGCCAGAGAGAACCATTGACCCCCAACGCCACCGGGATAGAGTGCAGGCCGACAGAGCGGTCATACTCCAGATCCTGCAGGGCATAGAGCATGTCAAAGGCCGATACCCAGAACAGTACGATCAGGCCCAGCACAATGGCAGGCAGCTCGATTTTGCCGGTGAGTGCCACCCAGGCCCCGATCGGCGCAGCTGCCAGGCAGATCCCCAGTACAATATGGGCCAGAGCAGTAAACCGTTTGCAGTAGGAGTAGAGCACCAGAAACCCCAGGGCGATGGGGGAGAGCTTGAGACACAACGGGTTCAGCATGGCAGCGGACCAGAGCAGCAGCCCCACGGACAGGACGATGGCACCGAACACCGCCCCTTTGGAAAGTAGCCCGGCAGGAATGGCACGGCTGGCAGTGCGGGGATTTTTGGCATCAATATCAGCATCAATCAGCCGGTTCATGGCCATGGCTGCGGTGCGGGCACCCACCATGGCCAGTATGATGAACAGCAGTTGCCTGCCGCTGGGCAGGCCGCGGATCGCCAGCAGGGCACCGGACAGGGCAAAGGGCAGGGCAAAGATGGTGTGGGAAAATTTGATCATCTCCATGAAGATGGTGATTTTTTGCAGAACAGCGGTCATGGCAGACCATACTCCTTCCAACGTTGTGTCATCAGCTGGCTGGTTGCTGGATCAGGCAGCAGCGCCTCAACCGAGCGCCGGGTGGCATCAACTGCCAGACGACCGCCAGCCTCATCGTGTATCAGGTCATCCAGCCAATCGGTTTCATTAACGGTTCGCCAGGCCACTTGTAGTAAATCATGGGGGGCAATGGCGCTATCCACCATGATCAGCAGGTGGGCCTTGCGGAACCAGGGCAGTTGCCAGAGGGCCTGAACAGTTTTTCGTACCATGTGGGGCAACGGGTTTTCAAGGGAAATGACCGCACTGCTGCGGAAGACCCAGGGCAGCGGCATCCTGATATCCCGCACACCCGGCACCAGTCTGGGCAACAGCGCTGCCAGCAGCCGCTCCCAGCCCAGCATCATCCAGCAATCTTCCTGGGGCGGCGGACCAACCACCGTGGCTGGAATAATCGGGTTATGGCGCCGGGTGATCCGGGTAATGGTCACACGGGCTGCCGGACCGGCCGGATCATACTGGCCGGTATGATTGCCAAAGGGGCCCTCCACCAACGGGAGATCTGGTTCAGCAAAGCCTTCAATAACCAGCTCTGCCTCAGCCGGAACCTGCAGCGGACCGTGGGGGCAATCAACAACCGGAATCGACGTCCCTCGCAACCAGCCGCCAAAAGCCAGTTCATCCAGCCCCTGTGGCAGGGGCCAGGCAGAGGCTAGAGTCAGGCTCGGCGGCCCGCCCAGCACAATCGCCACCGGCATCCGGTTACCCTGCTGGATAAACTGCTGATGATGCTTCGCCGCGCCGCTGCCATGACGCCAGCGGATCGCCAGGGTATGGGGGTCATGGATCTGGCAACGGTAGATGCCGCAGTTGAGGTCACGGCCATCCGGCGCTGTGGTGATCACCTGCCCCAGGGTCAGGTAACGTCCGGTTCCGGCAGCTGAGCCGTCATCAGGCCAGTTGTGCAGAAACGGGAACTGGAGCAGGTCTGCCCCTGGTACCAGCTCTTCACGGCAAGGGCCATCAGCTACTGCTACCGGCTTGCAGCAGGCCAGATCAGGATGCCCGGCCAGTAGAGCGCCAAGATCAGTCAATCCCTGTACAGGAAGGGCTTGCAGTATCGTATCAAAGGAGGCGGTCAGGTCTTCCAGACTGTCCAGCCCCAGTGCCAGCCGCATCCTGCCTTGTGAGCCGAACAGGTTGGTGGCCACCGGAAAAGGATACTGGTCCGGCTGCTGAAACAGCAAGGCCGGCCCCCCTTTAGGATAGCTGCTGACCCTGCGGGTAATGGCAGCAATCTCCAGACGGGTTGCCACCGGTGCGCTGACCTGGTGCAGATCATGCTGGTGTTCGAGGCGTTCTATAAAATCATGCAGGGATGAGAGCATGGGGTGCCGCTCCTCAGATGGCTGTCAGGGTCAGAAGAGGATAGGAGCTTTGAGGGGATTGTCAACCATGTTTCGCAGGGTTACTCCTTTCCGTCATACCTCCCCCAAGGGCCTGATGGAGTGTCATGCGGGCCTTGAGGCGGTTCAAACGGTTTTCCAGAAGTTGTATCTCGGCGGTTCTGCTGCGTTCCTGTTCATCCAGCCAGGCCTGCACCCCGGTTGCCCCGGCCTGATAGCGGACCGCAGCCCGCTGTTCTGCCTGTTGCGCCAGTTGCAGTGCCCGCTCCAGATGCTTCCCCTGTTCCTGATAGCTGCGCACCGCAGCGAGACTGTTTTCCACATCACCAAGCGCCGTGTAGAGGGTCTGTCTGAAATTGACCACCGCCTCTTCGTAGCTGGTCTGTGAAACAGCAACCGTCAGTTTGGCTGTGTTCCACTGCAGAAACGGCAAGGTCAGTCCGGCACCCAGGGTGGCAATGGGATTCTTCAGGACCTGTTCCAGACTGATACTGCTGCTGCCCAGGTTGCCGGTCAGGGTAAAGGTGGGATAGAAGCTGGCCCGGCTGGCATCCACATTGGCAAGGTATTCCCGCAGCCGCAGCTCTGCTGCCCGCAGGTCAGGCCGTCTGGCCAGCAGTTCAACTGGCAACCCGGCTTTGATGGCGGGTAGAGCCGCATCCGGCAGGCGTTGTTGTTCTGCCAGATGCTGCTGCGGGGCCTGATCAAACAGAAGTGCCAGGGTATTGCGTGCCTCAATCCGTTGTTGCTGCAACTGAACCAGGGTGGCCTGCTGGGAGGCAACGGTCTGTTCTGCCTGAACCAGATCAATACCGGATACAGCACCGGACTGATACTTGATCTGTACCAGTTGCACCGTCTTTTCAGCAGCAGCAATACTTGCTTCAGCCAGACTGATCCGCTGGTTCAGCCAGGCAATCTGCCAGTAGGCGGTTGCAACGGTGCCGATCAGGCTCAGGGCTGTGCTGCGACGATCCTGCTCAGTTGCCTCTGCCTCCCAGCGGGCTGCATCACGGATACTGGCCAGCCTGCCCCACAGATCAAGCTCATAGCTAAGCTGACCGGTAACGGCGTGACTCTGTGTTGTAGTTTTGCTGGTCAGGTCCTGGCTGAGGCTGCTGGTGGCCCCTGCATTCAGGGATGGGGTCAGGTTGGTGTTGGCCAGACCGGCTTGTAGCTGTGCCCGCCTGACCTTGATGGCTGCCACCACCAGATTGTTGTTACTGCGCAGGGCCCGCTCAATCAGCTGATCAAGCAGCGGATCATTAAAACTCTTCCACCAGCCATCTCCAGCAACAATGCTGGCGCCATCCACTGTCTGGTGCTGCTGCCACCCTGCAGGCAGTGTCATCTGCGGCTGGGCAAACTCGGAACGGGGCAACAGACTGCAGCTGCTGAGCAGCAGCATCATGCAGAACGCCAGGGCTAACCTGATCAGATGAAAAAACAGACGGGGCATGGCAGTTACTCCCTGGCAAGCGCTTCGATCGGGTCCAGTCGGGCAGCATTGCGGGCCGGCAGGAAGCCGAAGATGACACCGATCATGGTTGAACAGAAGAATGCAAAAACAATCGACATAAGAGAAAACTGCATGGCGAAGCTGGTCACGAACAGGGAGAACACCTTGCCGACTCCCCAGGAGCAGATAATGCCGATCATCCCTCCCAACAGGCAAACCAGAACCGACTCAATCAGGAACTGCTGCATGATATCCTCCTGACGCGCTCCAACCGCCATCCTGATGCCGATCTCGTGGGTACGCTCGGTAACCGAGACCAGCATGATGTTCATAACGCCGATGCCACCAACAACAAGCGATATGACGGCAATGGCTGAAATCATCAGCTTCAAAGTGGTGGTGGTTTTGTTGATGGTCTTCATGATGCTGTCACTGCTGTTGGTGTAGAAATCCTTGCGGCCATGGCGCTGGGTGATCAACTTCGTGATACTCTGTTCTGCCACCTGATTGGAGATGCCGTCCTTGACCCGGACCGTAATGGAGCTGAAATACTGCTGCCCCAAAAGTCGATTCATGGCGGCTGTGTAGGGTATCCAGACCTCAAGATTCGAGCTGTTCCCCATAGGGCCGTCCTTTTCCTTGCTTACGCCAATGACCCGGCAGGGCAGTGAGCCCACAAAGAGAACCTTGCCGATGGCGTCTTCGTTGCTGAAGAACTTTTTACGACTGTTCTGGTCAATCACCACTACCTGCGCCTGCTGCTTCACGTCATCGCCAGTAAAGGAAATGCCATCTGCAATCTCATACCCCTTGACCCGGAAGTACTGCTCGCTCACACCATTTACCGATGCCGTGGCGGTAAGATTGCGATAGCGCAGCAGTTGACTGCCGCCGGTTGCCGGTGATGCGCTGTCAACATATACCTGTGCCTTTAACGCTTCCAGATCAGGTTGCATCAGGGTCTGGATACTGGCAGCATCCTCGTCTCCCCAATCCTTGCCGGGGTTCACATCAATAACATTCGTTCCCATGGCACTGATGTCTTTTATAACCTTCTGTTGTGCCCCCTGCCCCAGCGCCACCACCGAAACAACCGAGGTAATGCCGATGATGATTCCCAGCATGGTCAACAGGGTCCGCATACGGTGCGACAGCATGGCGATCAGCGCCATTTTGAAGGCTTCGGCAAATCGTCCCCAGTTGGCCTGGAGAAGATTAGCCGACTGTGCGGCTGGAACCTTTGTTGGCAATTGAGCTGGTGCTGTCGTCTGCCGTTCTGGATTGGCCTGGTCGCGGATAATCACACCATCGCTGATCTCAATGATCCGTTCGGCATTGGCGGCCACCTGCTGGTCGTGGGTGACCAGGATTATGGTATGCCCGTTGCCATGCAGTTCATGCAGCACCGCCATCATTTCTTCGCCACTTTTACTGTCCAGTGCGCCGGTTGGTTCATCAGCCAGAATGACGTCACCGCCATTCATCAATGCTCGGGCAATACTGACCCGCTGCTGCTGGCCGCCGGAAAGCTGGTTGGGGCGATGATCAGCCCGGTCACCAAGGCCAAGACGTTCAAGGAGTTGTCTGGCACGTTCCTGCCGGGTCTGCTTGTTAACGCCGGCATAGATCGCAGGGATCTCGGCATTCTGGGTGGCTGTCAGGTGGGGCAGCAAGTGGTAGCGCTGGAAGATAAACCCGAAGTAATCGCGCCGAAGGCTCGCCAATTCATCATCTGACAGACTGCTGGTCTCACGCCCGTCAATCAGGTAGCTTCCCTCGCTGGGGCGGTCCAGGCAACCAAGGATATTCATTAACGTGGATTTCCCTGATCCTGATGCGCCAACAATAGCGACCATCTCTCCGGCGTTGATGGTCAGATCAATCCCCTTGAGAACTTCGACCTGCTGATCCCCGGTAGAGAAACGACGCACTAAGGCGTGTATTTCAAGGAGTGCTTTCCCCATACCTATCGTCTTCCCGGAGGTGGCCTGTTGTTTGTGTCGGTCTTCGGCAGGTTGGAACTGTCACCGATGATGACCTTTTCGCCATCCCGTAACCCGTCTATGACCTGAATCTGCACACTATTGGAGATGCCGGTACGGATCGTTCGGACTTCTGTCTGCTCACCCGCCAACACCTTAACCTTCATCCTGCCGTCTTTCTGTTTTTCGCCAAGGGCTGACACCGGGATACAGAGCGCCTGTCTGGCCTGATTCAGCACAATGGCAACTTGCGCAGTCATCGATACTTTGAGTTTGTTATCAGGGTTTGGCACCTCGAAGAGTCCGTAGTAGTAAATCGCCGAACTGGAACTACTGGTGCTGCTGGTTGTGGTACTGGCTGAAACCGGACCTGGCTCGATGGCCCGCAATGTGCCGTGATAACGGGTATCGCTGTCTCCCAACAGGGTGAAGTACGTCGGTAACCCTGCTTTTACCCTCGTCACATCCGCCTCAGAAATCTTGGCCTTGACGGTCATGCTGTCCAGGGTGGCCAGGGTCAGGATCGTTGTGGCGCTTTGATTCGACACCACGGTCTGCCCCTCTTCGGTATCAATTGAGATAACCGTCCCGTCGATTGGCGCATGGATACGGGTATACCCAAGATTGGCCCTGGCCGTATCAACCGCAATGATTGCCTTCTTGATCTGGGCTTCAAGGGAGGAGATATCATGCCTGGTGCTTTCCAATTGGGCTTGCGCAGACTCAAGATCAGCCCAGGAACCGGCATCCTTGGCATGCATCTGGCTCTGGCGCCGATGGGCCAATTCATACTGATTCAGCACTGCCTGCTTTGATCGCTTCTGCGCTTGCAGGTTTTCCACCTGGGCCTCAGCATCTTTAAGGGTGTTTTGCGGCAGCACCGGATCGATCTCAGCCAGCAACTGCCCCTTTTTTACCTTGGCACCCAACGCAACGTGGAGTGCCTTTAACTGCCCATTTACCTGTGCGCCCACTGCCACTGTCTTGAATGCCTTCAGGATGCCGGTGGCAAGAACGCTATCTTCCAGATCCATACGGACAGCTGGAGCCGTTATGTAGGTGATCTTTGCCGGTGACAGGAACTTTCTGGCAAGCACCACCCCGGCCGATAGCAGTAAAATGATAATGATACCGATGATGAGCCGCCTCTTTGGGGGAACATTCATGACTTGTTTCCTTTGTTACGGAACGCCTTGATACCGCTCCCTAGCGTTCAGGCGGCGGTCCGTTGGCGTCTCGCGGTGGCGGTGGACCACATTCAGGAATAGCAGCCAATGAACCCTCAAAATTCCTGCAGGTTGCCTTGAAGCTGCCATGGGCGGTTGAAATGGTGACGCTTGCCCCTTCTGTTTTACCTTTGCAGGCATCAAAAGCCTCCTGGGGTGGCCTTCTGCGTTCTCCACGGGGCGGCCTGTTGGTGTCACTTTCTGCCCAGCAGAGCACAGGGATCATGGCGGTAAACAGGCAGAGGCTGGCAATTCGCTTTCTGTAGCTGATAGTCATAGGTGTCTCCTTTGTAAAATGCATAGTTATGCATCTCTTGATTAGGAGAAACTCTACTCTTTGTGAGGGGATATCTGGGTTAAAAGGCAGGTGGGATAGGTAAAGTTATGTAAAGCAGCATGGGATAGTGCGTCTGCTGGCAGCCTGTCTGGGAGTATGCATAGCTGTACTGCAGACGGTTTTCGATTCACCCGTGACGGCACTGCTCGTCTTACACGCAAATATCAGGCATAAAATCAACAACAGACATACCTGATCATATATATCCACTTAGAAAAACTGGTGTTTTTTAAATTCTACACTTGAAATTACGGGAAATAATGGTATCTAGTTACGTTCACCCTGACAAAACGTCAACCTCCTAAAAATTGTTTGCAAAGATTTAACACCGTACGAAAGGAGCTTTACCCTATGAAGAAACTAGTACTTGCTTTTGCTGTAAGCTGTTTTTTCACCTCTGCGGCGTATGCAGAGATACACACCATAGGCCGGGGAGAGCATTTACGTTTTGACCCGTCATCGTATCCAGCCGACATGAAAAGAAACAATGAAGTATTCAGGTTGCATTGCACCAAGTGCCATTCCGAACAACGGGTTGTCATGGCCTATCTAACTGGCACCCTTTCATATTCAAGACAACCGTTTGATATGGATTCTCTGCAGCGGGTGATTTTTTCCATGTATCGTAAAACATCGGGAAATGGAGCTCTTATGATACCTAGAGCGCACATGAAAAATATCAGCGCCTACATGAAACATCTGATGATGGAATCCTCACGCTAATACCTGCGAAAGGGGGGCGATACGCTCTATGATCAAGAAAAAATTTATCTTCTCGGTAGCACTGTTTTTTCTGACACTTGCTTCTGCACAGGCAGAAGAAATCAAAGTATCCGGTACGAACAGCTCTATTACCAAGCTGTTTTCACCTATTCAATCTGCCTACGAATCAACTACCGGCGACAAACTAACGTTAATCACAAAAAGCAACGCACCGGAAACCCTGATCTCACTGGAAAAGGGCGAGGTTGATATGGCCTCTATCAATGGACTGTCATTTAATGATCTGATTGCCAGAGCACATACCGCAGGAGTCACCATCAACCCGGCCACCCTGAAGCGCACCATCGTTGCTCAAACAAGCCTGCTGGTTCTCGTAAATAAAAGCAATAAGGTTGGTAATTTATCAAAACAACAACTTAAAGCAATTTTTACCGGTACCATTACTAACTGGCGCGATGTTGGTGGCCCGGATCTCGCCATAAACGTCTATTGGGGCAAGGAAACGCCTTATCTGAATGGGCCTTTTAGCGACTGGGTGCTGGATGGAGAGAAGGTTACAAGTCAGGCAAAATCTGCCGAAGACCATTTCAATCTAAGGGAGATTGTACTCAAGGACCCAGCGGCAATCGTTTTAAGTTCCAGTGGGCTGGTAACGCCTTCGACAAAAGTTCCTGCCATTCCAGCAATGCATCTGCCCATGGAAGTTGTGACCAAGGGCGAACCGTCTGCCAAGGTTAAAAAGGTACTGACATTTTATAAGGAAGAATTTGGCTTTATGGATGAATAGGCCGCACAGCCAGTGATGGTACACAGCCCCGGATATCCTGATGGATACCGGGGCTGTTTTCATTTGTAGGTTATGGTTTGGGGGCAGGTGCTGGAGGCGCAGCTGGTGTGGCTGCCGGAGCAGCGACAGGTTCACCGCCATGTATGGGGCAGTAGTCATCCGGTTCAGTTCCGGCAACAAAAAATTCTTCCCGCTTAACAGGGCAGGCTGCTGTTGCCAGCAACGTATTGGTCGGATCTATGGTAACTGATACAACAGAATCAGGCCGGACAAAATCAGTAGCCGGTTTGCCAGCCAGGGCCTGACGCATAAACCGCTCCCAGATCGGCGCAGCAACAGCCCCGCCGGTGAAGCCTTTGCCACCGGGACGGGGTTGATCATGGCCAACCCAGACGCCCGTTACCAGCTGCGGGGTGTAGCCGATAAACCAGGCATCGCGGTAGTCGTTGGTGGTGCCGGTCTTACCGGCTGCCGGGTATTTCTGGCTAAACTTCTTCAGCCCCCTGGCCGTACCGCTGGTCAAGACATCCTTGAGCATACTGGTGGTAATAAAGGCGGTGGCTGGCGAGATGGCCTGACTGCTGCTGGTTGTGTTTTCAAACCAGACCTTACGGTAGGTTTCATAGATCCGCAGGATTGAACGCGGTTCAGTACGCACCCCACCTGTTGCAAACGGCGCGTAGGCTAGTACCAGATCATGGAGGGTGACCTCTTCAGTACCCAGTGCCAGCGAGAGATTATTGCCATGCAGGGCCAGCCCGTTTTTAGCAGCCAGTTCAGTAAAGGCAGGGATACCGATGGTCTCCAGCAGCTTGACCGCAATTACGTTGTTTGAGCTTGCCAGGGCCTGCCGCAGGGTCAGGTTGCCATGGGCCTTGCCATCATAGTTGTGGGGGGTCCAGCTTTCACCAGCACCTTGCGGATAGCTGACTGCAGCATCATTCCAAAGGCTGGCTGCAGTCACCCCCTGCTCCAGGGCAGCCGCGTAGATCAGCGGTTTGATGGATGAGCCGGGCTGGCGTTTGGCCTGCAGAGCGCGGTTAAAACCACCCTTCACATAGCTGGTGCCACCAACTGCTGCCAGCAGGTTTCCGCTGACCGGATCAACCGCCACCAGCGCCCCCTGCAGCTGGGGTGACAGCTTGACCACACTGTCATGGAGGATCTGCTCTGCCTTGAGCTGCAAGCCCAGGTCCATGGCTGAGGTAACTTCAAGCCCACCCTGTTCAAAGACTGCCGGGCCGTACCGTTCAACCAGTTTTGCATGTACCAGTGCCAGGTACCAGGGGGCCTGGTTAGGAGGAACCGGCGCGACGGTATGGCTGGTCTGCTGGTGTAACTGGCTACTGGAGAGCACACCCACATCAACCATCCGCTGCAGCACAATGGAGCGGCGCTTGGCCACATCAACCGGTTTGCCCAGAGGATTGTAACGACCGGGGTTCTTGGGAATGCCTGCCAGGAAGGAACTCTCAATATCGGTCAGTTCTTCCGGTGCCTTATCAAAGTAGATCCGGGCCGCCTGGGCAATCCCCCAGGCACCATTGCCGTAGTAAATCTCATTCAGGTACATCTCCAGGATCTGTTTTTTGGTGTATTTCTTTTCAAGCTCTAGCGCCATCAAGCCTTCGTTGACCTTGCGATCAAGGCTCTTTTCACTGCTGAGATACTTGTTTTTGATCAGCTGTTGGGTGATGGTGGAGCCACCTTCAGCCAGTCGGCCTTTTGCCACGTTTTTAACAGCAGCCCGGGCGATACCACGCAGGTCAACGCCGCCATGTTCATAAAAACGGGCATCTTCAACCGCAACAATCGCTTTTTGTAGAAAGAGGGGAATTCGGTCAATGGTGACCCAGTAGCGTTTTTCAGGTAATAACCGCCCGACAAAACGACTCTGGTTGTCAAAAACCTTGATGGAGTGGTAGCCGGCTGGCAGGATCGGATAGGCAGCAATCGACTCGTAGGCCTGCGCAACCGAGGCAAATACAACAATCAGACAAACAGTACCAACGTACTGCCAAAGCGATCTAGGCTGCACCGCGTTTCCTCCGTAATGCCTCCCGGTACAGGGTGTCGTACTTCCGGGCTGACTCTTCCCAGGTAAACCGCTTCGCCATGCCGTTTTGACGCAGGGCAGCCAATCCCTGGGGGTTGTTGTAGTAGGTCCAGGTAGCCCAGCCGACCGTATCGTACAGGGCAGCAGCGGTCTGGGTCCAAAACTTGAAGCCATCACCGCTCAGGGCTGCTTCATCAAAGTTTTCAACGCTGTCATCCAGACCACCGGTGGCACGCACAACCGGCGGGGTGCCGTAGGCCAGCGAGTACATCTGGTTCAGGCCACAGGGTTCAAAGGCAGAGGGCATCAGGAAGAAGTCGGAACCGGCCTCCACCAGATGGGCCAATGCGTTGTCGTAGCCGATGTAGCAGCCGACCTTGTCAGGGTGACGATGGGCCATGCCGCCAAAGAAGAAGTGGGCCCAGGGTTCGCCGTTACCCACCACCACCACCTGCAGGTCCAGCTTGATCATGCTGTGGATCGCTTCAGCCAGCAGGTCAGTCCCTTTCTGCGGCACCATCCGTGAGACAATCCCGAACAGCGGCACATCAATCTCAGGCAGACCGAAACGACGCTGCAGGGCACGTTTGCAGGTCAACTTGCCGGACAGGTCATCTGCCGTGTAGTTGGCAGGCAGGTATTTGTCAGAGGCCGGGTTCCACTCGTTATAATCAACACCATTCAGAATGCCGTACAGATCAGCGGCCCGCTCCTGCAACACCCCTTCCAGTCCCCATCCGTAGAGCGTCGTCTGGATCTCACGGGCATAGCCCTGACTGACGGTGTTCAGCAGGGTGGCGTGGTAGATACCGCCTTTCAGCAGGTTGACCTGATCATCCTTTTCCAACCCTAAAAAGGTAAAATATTCCCAGTCGATATCCAGCACCTCCATCAGGCCTGGGTAGAAATCTCCCTGATGCTGCATGTTATGGATGGTGAGGATTGAGGCGGCATTACCCACCAGTGGGTCGTTGCGATAGCTGGTATTCAGGAAGACCGGCACCGCTGCAGTGTGCCAATCATGGGCGTGGAGGATATCCGGCTGCCAGCTGAGGAATTTGGGCAGTTCCAGGGCAGCGCGGGACAGGAAGACATAGCGGTTGTCATTGTCCATGAACCCGACGTTATCAACACCATAGATGCCGTCGCGGCCATAGAGTCCCTGATGTTCCAGAAAGTAGACCGGTACTTCGCTTTTGGGCAGGCGTCCTTCCCAGACCCCGCAGTACATCTCGCCGATGATCCCCATCGGCACCACCAGGGTGCCGGGCAACATCGTTAAACCATATCGCTCAGGATCGATGCTGTAATAACGGGGCAGCACCACCCGGACATCATGCCCCATGTTGTGCAGGTAGCGGGGCAGATCACCCACCACCTCACCCAGACCACCGGTCTTGGCATAGGGGGCGGCCTCCGAAGCGGCAAACAGAATCTTAAGTGGTTTTTCCTGACTCTTGCTGGGGGTTAGCTGCTCCTGCGGTTTCTTTTTCACGCCTTAAGCTCCTGCTTGATTGCTGCAATAACCCGCTGCAGCTGATGCTCCAGTTCAGGCAGAAGCGCTCGTGCCGCTTGCAGATCTCCGGCACGGGTTGCCTTTTCCATCTCTGCTGCCGTTGCCATGATAAACCGTCCGCCAACAGACCCGGATTCACCTTTTAAACCATGGGAAAGGCTGATGCCCTTATCAAGATCTCCTGCCTCCAGGCAAGAGCGCAACTGTTCAGCCTTCAGCGGTGCGCTTTCAAGATAGATCTGAAATACATCCCGCAACACATCGCTACAGCCCAGTAAAAGATAGTTTTTTTGGTGATATTCGCGGTCAAGAGGATCATCCAGCATAGCTGCCTGCGGATTGTTTTCCACCTCTGTACTGTTCATGGTCATAGAACCTTCCTCTCCTGCATGTCGTGGAGCAGCAGCATAACGACTGCCGATCTCACCCCTCTGCACCAAGTAGACAGGGCAAAGGTTTGTCATAATGACATACTGTAGAAGTTTAGTCCAATCAAACGAGAAATGAAGAAATTCAGGTGGATGAAGTGTAACAAGCAGGTTTGTCGTGGTGGCCAGCAATAGCCACCACGACAAGGAGAGCGTACTTTACTTCAGACTGCAGGGAGCCTTGTAGCCAAAACGGATGCCGCCCCAATGCTTACCGTTGATGAAGATCGGCACGGAAAGATCATTCAAGATCTCACCGGTGTCACGACGGTAGGTCTGCAGCAGAATCCCGTTCGTATTTTTCGCGCAGCGCATGCCGGTGTTGTCACCAAAGATCCGCTTGGTGCGGTTGTTGACTTTGTCCACTTCCGTATCGCCGGTCAGCGGCTTGCTGAAGCGCAGGTTATGGCATGGCACGTAGGCGTTGTTGTCAAAGCAGATGGCATAGGCTATCTGACTGTCACGATTAACAATGGATTCCTGCATTGGCGAAATGACCCGGTCAAAGAATCCGTCAAAACGGGTGGTGAATTTGGGGGGATCAGTTTTCTTGCCAAAGGGCTGGTAGTTACGATCAAACAGGTCAGCCTCGGATAAGGTGCCGTTTTTGATCGCATCGGCAATGGCTGTCTGTACACCATTGGACAGTTCAGCGGCATAGGCCTTGACCTGGTCATGGTAGTTACCCACCGAGAAACGGCCCACCGTGCCATAGATGCTTTCAACCGTATCAGCAAAACGACCGAAGGTCTCCATATTGGCCTTCATCATCTGGTTGGTGCCGTGGGCCGCATCAGAAACATGGTGGATTTTAGAAGATATTTCTGCTGTTACAGTCGTTTGTTCTGCAGCAGCAACGGCTATCGACTCACTCATGGTACGTGAGCTTGAGGCACAGTTCTTGATCTCTTCCAACTGACGGCGAGCCTCTTCAGCCTGCTGCAGCCCGGTTTGCACCAGGGTACTTTCCTTGCGGATACTGGCCGCTGCACGTCCGCTTTCCTGTTGTATCTTGGCAACCACCCGCTCAATATCCTTGGTGGATTTAGTAGTTTTTTCTGCCAGTGAGCGGACCTCATCGGCAACCACGGCAAAACCACGACCAGCCTCGCCTGCCCGGGCCGCCTCAATGGCTGCATTCAACGCCAGCAGGTTGGTTTGATCTGCAATATCCTCAATCAGGGAAAGCATGTCACCGATACTTGCTGAAGAACGTTCCAGCTCCGCAATACCGGCCAGAGTTGATTCAACACTTTCAGCAACGCTGTTCATACAGTGCCAGGTTTCCTGCACCACTGACAGACCGGCACTTGCGGCACTATCCACCGTTGATGAAAGCTCAACCGCCTGATGGGTGTTTTCAGATACATTCTGGATGGTACTACTCATCTCCTCTGCAGCAGTGGCAACCGTATCGGCATGCTCCATCTGATCCTGCACTTCTTTGGCAATCCGCTCGGTGGCATTGGATAGTTCACAGGTATGGCCGCCCAGCTGACAGGCCTGCTGGTACAGTGAAGCAATGATCTCACGTACGGTCTGGGTCAGGTGATTGACTTCACCGGCCAGATGCCCGATTTCATCATCTGAACGTATCGGCAACACCTTGGTCAGGTCTCCCTCACCCTTGGCAATATCTTCCACCTGTGCAGACAGCTCACGGATCGGTCGTACCACCAGACGTGAGATCAGCAGATAGAGTACCCCGATAATCAGGAAGAAGAAGAAGACCCCCACCCCGGTCAGCACCAGGGCCAATTTTTTGGCCTTGGCAACTCCCTCTTCAAGCGAGGTAACCAGCTGCAATCCCCCTAAAAATTTGGGGCCGGCAGCATGGCAGGCATTACAGCGAGCCTCATTGGCAAGTGGTGTGGCCAGTACCAGAACAGATTTACCATCAATAGTACTATTCTGTTCTTTCTGGCTCCCTGATTCAACCGCCTGCTTCAGCAGTTCGCTGTTCTCCTGGCCGTTATACTGCTTGCCATCGGGATGAAAGAGCTGGATTTTCAGGGCACCGCCCCGCTTGACCACCCCATCAACGTACTGATTAAAGGCCTGGAAATCGCCCTTCATCTTCAGCTCAATCAGGTCGTGCACAATACCGGTTGCTGCCTGGCGGGCTGCTGTTCGCTGTAGATCAAGCATGGAGGTGTAGGAGAGGTAGAGGCTTAAGACACCAAGACAGGCAAAGCCGATTGACAGAGTCACGGCGATGGCAATCAGCACCTTGGCAGTAAGGCGGACTTTAAACATTGGTAACACCTCCACGGTAAAAGGAAGTTCGCAGTGTTAACCGGGTGCGGAACTATACGCGGTTTTACCATAGGCCGCGAGATTGAAAAAATCAAGTAAAACGATAACGGCGTTTTAAATTTATACGGAAGGAACCAGAGAGCCCAGCTGCATCAGCTCATCAATAGTTTTGGTCAGCAGCACCGGGCACCCACGCTGTTCTGGCAGCCGCAGGTCAATGTCATAGCGGTCACCCACGAACAGTACCGCTTCAGGGGGCAGACCAAGCTCTCCCAACACCTGGTCAAGCACCTCCTGATCAGGCTTAGGCCGCCAGGTATCATTGATGGTGATCACCCGTTGAAAGCTTTCTTCAAGCCCAAGCGTGGCAAGGATTTTAGTGGTTAGAGTCCGATTGTTATTGGTCAGCAGCCAGCAGGTATACCGTTGCTCCAACGCGGAAATCAGCGGCAGAACGCGGGGATCAGGCTCAATGTAGTCGTGGGGGTCCAGCTCTTCTGCAAAGCGGCGGTGCAGCTCCGGTACGGTGCCACCAATGGTTTCTATCGCAACGGCAATGGTTTGGACGGTGCCCCGCTCATCAGTCAGGCGTTGACGCAACTCCTTCAGGCGTGTACCACCGGCTGCTGGTGGAACCCCCAACAGTTCACCGACATAGCGTGAAGCAGATTCCCAGATTATCTGTTCAAATGTCTCTGAAACATACAGGGTGCCGTCCAGGTCAAACACAATCGCCTTGATCAGGTCCCGGTTCACAGGCTGATACCACGCAGACAGCCCAATTTGGGTTCTGCCACCCCTTTGGACTGCACCAGCACCCGGAAGGTATCACCCATCCCCCCTTCAGGCATGATCAGACGCTTGATGATCAACCGCAGGCGCAGTTTATCTTTTTCCGGCAGGTCTGATGCCTCAATCTGTTCCAGCTCTTCAATCACCCCTGCACCAAGCAGAAAACGGGACTGTTCACCAAACCAGATCGGCTTGAGCCCCAGTTCTTCACCCCGTTCAATCAGGGCGCTGAAGTTAATATGGGTGGTGATATCCTGCTGGCCCAGTCGCTGATAGGGGTTGTCCTCTACCGTATGCTTGTAATAGCAGAGCAGGGTACCCAGATTACGCTGGGGCGAGTACAGCTCCGCCTTGGCCCAGCCATAGTCAACCGTCAGGATAAAGCCATGTTGGAGACATTCAGCCACGTTTTCAAACCAGGCCAGACCGGCCAGAGAGACCTCGGCCTCCTGCCCGGGGTGCAGCGGAATACCAAAGCGTTCAAGATACTCCGCCAGCGCCGGGGTGGATGGTGCATCAGCCAGATCCTGCAGCTGGTCGCCATCCAGCGTAACGTAGATCTCCTTCAAATCCTGTTCACCCATCAAAACCCGGTGTACCGGCATGGCATCCAGCAGCTCATTGGAGTAGAGCACACCGCTGAAGCGAAAGCCGGGCAGCTCTGCCGGTGAAAGCCAGGACAGCTTAGCAGCATGCTTGGCCAACAGGTTTGCCTGGGCCTCAGCCAGAGATGGCTCCTGTTCCACCAGCACCAGCTTTGTAGCGGCATAACAGTCCGGCTGCTGCTCTGCCAGAAAATCCATGATGTCGCAGGCAAGACGGCCATGGCCAGCCCCCACCTCAACCAGGGTAAAGTCTGTCGGGCAATCCATGGACCGCCACATGGCAGCAATTTCACGGGCAATGACCCGGCCAAAGGTGGCATGCACCGTGATACTGGTGTAGAAATCACCCTCGGTACCCACCTTGCGGCCCGGCGAGGTGTAGTAGCCCAGACCAGGTTCGTAGAGGCAGGCAGCCATGTAATCGGCAAAGGTCATCCGGCCGGTGGCGCGGATACGGTCAGCAATAATGGTATCTAAGGTCATATCGTTCATGGTCTCGAATTATGCAGGGGCACGGAATTTGGGTCAAGGATCAAGTTTCAGGCAGCCTTATTTCTTACGATAGATCTCTCGCAACCCCTTGATCTGCCGTTTCAGCTCTTTACGCAGTTCAGGCGGTTCCAGCAGTTCTGCATGGCGGCCGTAGGACAGCACCCAGGCCAGAATCTCCAGCGAACCCGCTGCCTCAAAGGAAAGCAGCACCGAACCATCAGGCTCGGTTACGACTGTCTGGTCCGGGCGCCAGACCCGATCACGCACCATATGGGCCACCTCGGCGTCAAAGCAGATCTTGAGCTGCATCGGTTGGTCTGTCACCAGACCAAAGGCATCGCTAAAATGCTGTTCAGGGTTAAACTCATCCGGCATTTCAAAACGCTGGCGAGTGACGGTTATGCCGGCAATCCGTTCCACGGCAAACAGCCGCACAGCACTGCGGTTATGGGCATGGGCCAGCAGGTACAGCCCCCCTTTAGCCAACACCAGCGTATAGGGATCAATCTCATACAACGCAGCCTCTTTGCCACTGCGGCTATAGGACAGTTTAACTCGATACTGATACAGCAACGCCCGACGCAGCTCGGACAGCAGTTCAGCTGATCCGGCATAGGTCCTGCCCCCCTGGAAACGGGGCAGCGACACCCGAGCGATCCGTTCCAGGTGGGCCACAGAACGGGGCGGTAATGAGGCATGGATCTTGGCAAAGATGGCATCAATCTCGGCCCCGAACGGCTCGGGCGGCAGCAGGCCGGCACAGGCCTTCAACAGGTGCAGCGACACCAGCTCATCCAGAGTAAAGGTGATCGGCGCCACCTGACGGGTGTTGGTCAGGAAGCGGTACACCTTGCGCCCATCCTGCCTCTTGGCGGTCAGGGGGTAACCGGCCTGCTGAATCGCCACCAGATCCCGGTGTACGGTGCGGCGATCAACTCCGGTTTCCTCTACCAGATCATCCAGCGTGATACCATTACGGGTCTCAATCAGGCGGATGACATTGTGCAAACGTGCTGCCTGGGTATAGTGACCGGTTGGCTTACCACGGGTTTTCATGCTACCCCCCTGTTGCTACTGCAATTTTTCGGCTATACTGTCCAATCTGATGACAAAAGGTACGTGATGTGGATCTGTTTGACAACGGCTTTCTGACATATCTGGTCCCACTGGTGGATTGGCTCAAGCAGCCCGGTTATCCGGCCCTGTTCCTGCTCAGTTTTCTGGCGTCAACCCTTCTGCCGCTGGGGTCGGAATGGTTGCTGGTGCTGATGCTGGTCAAGGGCTATGACCCTGCCACCAGCGTGCTGACCGCAACGGTCGGCAACAGCCTGGGAGCCTGCACCACCTGGCTGGCGGGACGTTACGGCGGAGACTGGTTGATGGGCCGCCTGTTCAGGATCAACGAACAGCAACGCCAGCAGGCCGAGGCATGGTATCAGCGCTATGGCATCCTTTCGCTGCTTTTTTCCTGGCTGCCGGTGGTGGGTGATCCGCTCTGCCTGGTGGGGGGACTGTTGAAGATCCGCTTTACCATCTTTCTCCTGCTGGTTGGGGTTGGTAAGTTGGCAAGGTATGCGGCGGTGGCCTGGTTGACGGCAAGGATGGCGGGATAATTGGTTTATGACCCTGTTGTTCTGGATTTACTGACAGACAAATGGTAGTATGACGTAAGTAGTAGGTGGTATACTTTTGGAGGACGACATGCAAAAAAAATTAACAATATCCTTGAATGAGTTGGTGTACGACGAACTTTGCCGTGTTGTAGGTCGCGGCAACATCAGCAAGTTTATAGAGAACCTGATCAAACCGCAGCTTAAGGCCAGTTATCTTGATGCGGCCTACAGTGAAATGGCGGCAGACAGCGTTAGAGAAAAGGACGCATTGGAATGGTCAAATGCACTTGTGGGAGATGGCGCTAATGAAAAGAGGTAATGTCTGGTGGGTTAACTATGAGCCCTCAATCGGTTCCGAAACCAGAAAGATCAGGCCTGCCATCATCGTCAGCAACAACTCTGCCAATACCCACCTCAACCGTGTTCAGGTTATTCCCCTGACCAGCAATACCGGTAAATGCTATCCAAGTGAAGCAGTGGTCCTATTGAATGGTGTTGAAAACAAGGCAATGGCCGACCAGCTTGCTACCGTTGACAAACAGCGCCTTCAAAACTGTGCGGGCAGCATCAGCACCAGGGAGATGAAACAGGTGGAGAAGGCGTTAAAGATTCAGCTCGGCCTGCCACTCTAGTCAAACAGTCTGGAGCATTATGAAACTGGTACTCTCTACTCCTGCAAAATACCGGAATAGCTCTGAACCGTTTGCGATCATCAACAACTGGATGCGAAGCCGCAGTACTATTGAGCTTCTGGGACTCTGGGAACAACTGAGCAACCCTGATTTTAAACCTCTCGAATTCGAGAGGTTTAAAAATGAAGCAGGTAGTAACTATTTTGTACTCTCACAGCAACGCTGGATCGAAGCAACCATAGATAAAAAACAAGTCGCTTGATCGGTTGCAAGGGGGATCTGCTCAACCGTTGATTGGAGAAAAACCATGACCGCACAAGTACTGGTTAAGCTGGCTGTCTTTGAAGGCAAGCAGATTCGTAAAACCATCCACAATGATGAATGGTGGTTTTCAGTGGTGGATGTGGTGACTGTTCTAACGGGCAGCGCTGATCCGAAAGACTATTGGTACCGCATCAAAAAACGTGAAAAGTTATCGGGTGTTGAGTTATCGACAATTTGTCGACAACTGAAACTGCCTGCGGCCGACGGGAAAGAATATGCCACCGACTGCGCCAACACCGAAGGGATGTTCCGCATCATCCAGTCTATCCCCTCTCCCAAGGCAGAGCCGTTTAAGCGTTGGCTGGCCCAGGTGGGGTATGAGCGGATTCAGGAGATTGAAAACCCGGAGTTGGCCCAGCAGCGGATGAAAGAGCTGTACGAGCAGAAGGGCTACCCCAAAGACTGGATTGACAAGCGACTGCGTGGCATCGCCATCCGTCAGAACCTGACCGATGAGTGGCAGGAACGGGGAGTTTCCTCTGAGCGTGATTTTAGTATTCTGACCGCCGAGATTGCCAAGGCTACCTTTGGCGTGACGCCGTCTGAGCATAAAGAACTGAAAGGCCTGACCCGCAAGAATGATAACCTGCGTGACCACATGACCGACCTTGAACTGATCTTCACCATGCTGGGCGAAAAGGTGACCACCGAGATATCACAGACAGAAAAGCCCGATACCTTTGAAAAGAATAAAAAAGTAGCCAGGCGTGGCGGCAGGGTGGCTGGTACCGCCCGCGTTGAGACTGAAAAAGAGCTGGGCCGGAGCGTGGTTAGCAAGCAGAATTTTCTCCACAAAGGGATTGCTGAGGATACGGAGGAAACGCCATGAAGATCTTTATCGCAGGCGGCACCGGGTTTGTTGGCGGCCATCTGACAGCTGAACTGTTGCAACGTGGGCATGAACTGGTACTACTTGCCCATGGCAATGCAGGTTCTGGCAACTCAGGAATCAGTTTTATCAAAGGAGATGTCACTGATCCGTCAAGTTATCAGCAGTCGATGAAAGGCTGTGATGCTGTCATCAACCTGGTGGGGATCATCCGTGAGTTTCCTGCCAAAGGGATCACCTTTGAGCGGTTGCATGTGGAGGCCACGGCCAGCATGGTGCAGGCAACACAGCATGCGGGGGTACTGCGCTATCTGCAGATGTCTGCCCTGGGAACCAGGCTTGATGCGGTCTCCGGCTATCATCGCACCAAGTGGCGGGGAGAGGAGATCGTGCGGGGCAGTGGTCTGGCCTGGACCATCTTCCGGCCCTCGCTGATCTTTGGCCCCAAAGATGCCTTTGTGAATATGCTGGCGGCCAACCTGCGGCTGGCACCGGTCATGCCCACCATGGGTGATGGCAACTACCGTCTGCAGCCGATCCATGGCGCTGATGTGGCCCGCTGTTATGCGGAGGCCCTGGAGAAGCCGGAAACGGCTGGTCAGACCTTTGAACTGTGTGGCGAAGATCGCCTGACCTATCGTGAGCTGCTGGATGCCATTGCCGAGGCGATGGGTAAGGGACATCCCTGGAAACCGGCACTGCCGTTATCACTGATGAAACCGGTCATTAAGGCGTTGCAGAGGATCAGTGCCTTTCCGATCACCCTGGATCAGTTGCAGATGCTGCTGGAAGAGAATATCTGTGATGGCTGCTGGCGTAACACGTTTAATTTTGATCCAATCCGCTTCAGGGATGGTATCCAGGAGTACCTTCAACGATGATTAAGCGTCTGCTTATACTGTCTCTGCTCATACCCGGCTCTGTCCATGCCGCTCATCCGATTGAACGGGATGACCTGACCGATGCCCAGCTATTGGAAATACTGGCGAAGGACGGGAGTAGCCTGAAAGATCCCCAGATCGGCGTGGCCACCTACTATGCCTCCCGTTTCATCGGGCGTCGCACCACCTCCGGCCAGCGTTATCACCCGGACAAGATGACTGCAGCCCATGCCCTGCTGCCGCTGGGCACCATGGTGACCGTCGAAAACATCAAGAGCGGGCAGAAGGTGTCGGTGGTCATCAATGATCGTTGCCACCCCCGCCACGCAGTACGGAATCTGATCGACCTTTCCCGCGCAGCAGCCCAGCAGATCGGGCTCTGGGGCAAAGGAGCGGTCAAGGTCAGGATTGTGCCGTTTGAAAAGAAACATCCGCTGGATGAACTACTTGATGAAGGAAAAGGATAATATAACCATGCAGAAGCTGTTTATTGCCGGCTGCGGTTACACTGGCACACTGGTGGCCCATCAGGCCCTTGCCCAGGGCTGGTCTGTGGCTGTTCACCTGCGGGATGAAGAAAAGGCTGCAGCTTTGGCCAGGGCCGGGGCAGAGACCTGTCTTTGCAGTATGGATGATCTGGAAGAGATACCACCCCTCCCGCTAGCTAGACGGATGCTGTTATACAGCGTACCTCCTCAGGGGGGCGGCAGTATTGATCTGCGGGCCCGTAATTTTTGTGCTGCCCTGGAGCGTGATCAGACCCTGCCAACAAAGATCGTCTACCTGAGTGCCACCAGCGTCTACGGCGATACCGGCGGCACTGTGGTGACGGAGCAGAGTCCCACAGAGCCGACCAGCGCCATGGGTAAACGTCGTCTGGATGCAGAACAGCTTTTTCAGGCCTTTGGGCTGAAACATGCCATTCCGGTGGTAATCCTGCGGGTCTCTGCCATCTACGGTAAGGGACGCCTGCCGCTGATGCAGATCAATCAAGGCCAGCCGCTATTGCTGGAAGAGTTGGCCAAGCCATCCAATCGGATTCATGTTGATGACCTGACCCAGGTTTGCTTGGCAGCCCTTGATCGGGGGACCGGCATCTACAATGTCAGCGACGGCCACCCAGCCAGCATGACCGCCTACTTTAACGCCTGTGCCGATGCCCTGCAGAAACCCCGTCAGCCTCAGATCAATCTTGACGAGGCCCGCAGGGTGATGCCGCCGCTGCTGTTCACCTATTTCATGGAATCACGGGTGGTGGATAACCAACGGATGCTGCAGGATCTGGGCATTGCCCTGCGCTATCCTGATCTGCAGCAGGGGATAGCTGCCTCTATCTAATTGATTGCCCTTTACAGATTATAAATCTCTGGTATAGGGGCTGTACACAACCCAACAGATTGGAAACAATGGAGGTTCAGTATGAAAAAGATAGTGGTACTGGCACTGGTTTTGGTTAGCTGCGGAACAGCACAGGCAGGTTTTATGGATGAGGTTGATAAGCTGGTAACTGACGGCCAGCAGATTCGGGAACAGGTTCCTCCTGCCCAGGAAGAGGCTGCACCACAACCGCGCAACGAAGCACCGGCAGTTGGGGAAGACCGGCATTTCATCCAGTCTGATGACTTTTTTATCAGCGAGCAACCAATGGGAGACCAGGCTTGGATCTATGTCACCCTGTCCAAGATGACCCAGCCCCCCAATGCCCAGACCAAGGGTGAAGCCGAGTTTTTCAGGATTGCCAATGGTGCCAGCCAGTGGACCAAGTATTTCTGGCGCACCAGACTTGCCAGACCGGATGAGATTCGTCTGGGGGCTCTGATGATCATGTTTGAAGGCAACAGCTTGCACGATGCCTACCAGGCCCCGCAAGACAAGTCAAGCGCTCGTCAGAGCAGCTGGTTTATGGCCAAGATCACCGATGTCAGCGACCTGTACAAAGGCTATGTCACGGTCTCTGGCGGCTACAAGGTTAACCCGAAAAACCTGCGGGTGCTGGTTGGCAGATAACCAGCTACAGGAACTCTTTGATACCCTGCTGGCACAGTACGGCCCCCGCCACTGGTGGCCGGGTGAAACCCCCTTTGAGGTCTGTGTTGGCGCTATCCTGACCCAGAATACCAACTGGGGCAATGTGGAAAAAGCGATTGCCAACCTGAAGGCAGCTGACCGGTTATCCATGACCGGAATTGACAGTCTGTTGCCGAATGAACTGGCAGCACTGATCAGGCCAGCAGGCTACTTTAATGTCAAAGCCACACGGCTACAGGCCTTTACCGCCTTTGTACTGCAGGAGTATGGTGGCAGCCTTGACCGGCTCTTTACAGGACCGTGGCAGACAACCAGACAAGAGCTGCTGGCGGTCAAAGGGATCGGCCCTGAAACAGCTGATTCTATCCTGCTCTATGCCGGACAGAAACCCAGCTTTGTGGTGGATGCCTACACCAGACGGATCTTCAGCAGGCTGGGGTTGGTGGATGAACTGATCAGCTATGATCGGTTACGTGACTTCTTCATGGATCGGCTTCCTCTGGATACGGCCCTGTTTAACGAGTACCACGCCCTGATCGTTGAACTGGGGAAGCAGGCCTGTCGTCCAAAGCCTCAGTGCAGGGACTGTTGTCTGTTAGCACGCTGCCAGAACGGCGCCCGTAACAGCGGTTAGAGGTTCAGAAACACGTTTACGACGGTGCAGAGCAACAACGCTCAGCACCGTCAGCAGCAGGAATATGTTTGCGAGACCCCCTGGGGGTCTCATCGCCTCCGTTGCCGCCCCTCCTGGTGACGGGGGCTTTTTTTGTCCTGCGGTTGACGCCCCAGCACAAGTATGGTTTAATCCCGCCTGTGGAAACCGATGCTTACATCGCCCTTGGCTCCAATCTGGGAGACCGGGAACTGAACCTGTTACGGGCAGTGGCAGAACTGGGCAAGATCCCCGGCAGCCGCGTCACCGGGCTGTCCCGTTTTTATGAGACATCACCAGTGGGCATGCCTGCCGGTACTCCCACCTTCTACAACGGGGTTGCACGGCTTACCACCACCCGGACGCCCCATGATCTGCTGGCTGAGCTACAACGGATAGAGCGTGATATCTTTGGCAGGACTCCTGCTGCCGAACCGCAGTCCCGGCGGCTGGACCTTGATTTACTGTTGTACGGCACGGAACAGTTGGCAACACCGGAGCTGACCCTGCCCCACCCACGCATGACAGCACGTCGTTTTGTGCTGCTACCCTTAGCCGATATTGCTCCCACGCTGCGTGAGCCTGTCAGCAAGCAAACCATAGCAGATCTGCTGGCCGGCCTGTCCACCGACGAGCAGGTTAGCCTTCTGGAGTAACGAACCTATGTTTCGCCTTTTGATCTGGTTACTTTTAGGCTATATCGGGTTTCGGATTATCAAGACACTGACGGCACCTAAAAAGCCGTTGTCGTCCTCAAGTACCCATCATACCGGAGAAGAGACCGTGCAGGATCCAATCTGCAAGATGTATCTGGCAAAAGAGGATGCCATTGTCGGCACCTTAAACGGTACGCGGCACTATTTCTGCTCCATGGACTGCCTGGAAAAATTTCGCGAACAGCTTGACCATACACACCAATCTTAAAAACTGGAGGTTCAGAGATGAAATTTTTTATCGACACCGCTGACGTACAAGAGATCCGTGAAGCCCATACCCTGGGACTGGTTGACGGCGTTACCACCAACCCCTCCCTGATCGCCAAATCAGGCCGTAAATTCAAGGATGTGATCAAGGAGATCACCGCCATTGTTGATGGCCCGATCTCTGCCGAGGTCATCTCTCTGGAGGCTGACGGTATGGTGAAGGAAGCCAAGGAGCTGGTCAAGATTCACAAAAATATCGTGATCAAACTGCCGATGACGCCGGAAGGACTCAAGGCGTGTAAGGCCCTGACGGCAAAAGGGATCAAGACCAACGTGACCCTGATCTTCACACCTATGCAGGCGCTGCTGGCTGCCAAGGCCGGCGCAACCTATGTTTCTCCCTTTGTGGGCCGCCTGGATGATATCTCCCAGGATGGCATGGGGATCATTGAAGAGATCCGCACCATCTTTGATAACTATGGCTACACCAGCGAGATCATCGTAGCCAGCATCCGCAATCCGATCCATGTGCTTAATTCAGCCCTGATCGGTGCCGATATCTGCACCATCCCCTATTCCGTTATGCTGCAGCTGTCCAAGCATCCCCTGACCGATGCCGGTATCAAGAAGTTTCTGGAAGACTGGGAAAAAGTACCCAAGTAGTTTGTTTCTTCCTGATGCCGTATCGGAGGCGCCATGGCCACACAGTTAGGTGACATACTGGTAGAAAACGAGCTGATCAGCAAAAAAACGCTTGAGAAGGCTTTGGAGCGCCAGAGCGGAACAGACAAGCGTCTGGGACAGGTGTTGGAAGAGATGGGGGTCATCACCGAACCTGAACTGATGGAGGCCCTGTTACGCCAGCACAGCCCCTTTGCTGATATCGCTCAGAAAAAACAGTTGGGTGATATTCTGGTCCAGGCCAAACTGATCAGCGAAAAAACGTTGGAGCGGGCTCTGGAGCGACAACGGGCTGAGGGAAAACGTCTGGGACAGGTGCTGGAAGAGATGGGGGTCATTACCGAGCATGAGCTGGTTGATGCCCTGGGGCGCCAGTTTGGCTTCAATACGGTGTCAGGTTTCAGCAACCGTGAGTACTCGCCAACAATGCTCAATATGCTTCCCACCGAGTTTGTGATGAAGCGGATCATATTTCCGTTAAAACAAAAGGATATGATGCTGGCCGTTGCCATCACCGACCCCTTTGATGGTGAGACCACTGACATGATCGCCCGCATCACCGGTCTGCAGGTGGTACCGGTCATTGCCACCCGCAAGGAGATTCTGGAGGCGATCGCCCGGCACTACCTGAATGCCCCGATCAACCCGGATGCCGGCAACACGATTCTGGTGGTGGAAGACTCTCCCACCGTGGCCACGCTGGTACAGGCAGCCCTGGTCAAGGAAGGGTACAACGTTATTATCTGTAAAGACGGCATAGAGGCGCTTAAGACCACCCTGACCCACCGTCCTCAGCTGGTGATTACCGATGCCCAGATGCCCAAGTTGGATGGCCATGGTCTGCTGCGGGCAATCAAGGCCAACCCTATCACCGCATCAATTCCGGTGATCATGCTGACCGGACGCGCCACCACCGATGAAGAGCAGAAGGCGCTTGCTGCCGGTTTCTTTGACTTCATTCCCAAGCCGGTCCAACCGCTGCGGGTAGTATCACGGGTCAAGCGGGCCCTGGAGATGTCCAAAAAGATGAAATATTAACGTCGCCGTTTCTGGCCCCGCCTGAACTCCCAGGGGGGCTGGGGATTGGTGTCCCTCCAGAGTCCACGATGTTGCCGCCGGGCCTGTTCTTCAAGCTGGATATAACGTGATGCATAGGGGCCGTTCAAAAACTGACGATAGGCCCAGGCCATCCCTTCTGACACCATCTCAGCATTAATATCCCTGCCTGCCAGCTGCAACACGGCAACCGTACGGCCATACTGGTCGCGGTCCTGCACCTCGGCAGTTACTTCCTTACCCAAGACCTTGAACATCAACACCCGCTTGGCCTGACTGCCAAAGGGCTGTCCCGGCGAATCAGGTTTACGGGTCTCCGGCGCATCAACACCGTACAACCGTACGGTGACCCGTCCCGTGCCGCGTCCCACCAGCACCACGGTATCGCCGTCATGTACCGCCTTGACCATCCCCCGCAGAGTCTCAGCCTGTGCAGCTGTTCCTGTTGCAAACAATCCCAGCAGAACGATCAGACCAAAGAAAATCCTTATCATGTCAGCCCTCGCTCATAGTTAAAGATGGTGGTACCTGCACAGGTACGATCCGAACGAAACGTCTCCAGAATCTCTCCACGCCGATCCGCCGGGGTCTCAGACAGATCAAGCATGAAAGAACGGCAGCCCATCTGACGCAGTTCTGCCAGCCGCCCCAGCAGAGAGAACGGCGTGGTGGCGCTGATATGGGTAAAACCGTCCCGGCCGCGAATCCGGTAGCCTTCGCCACGATCAGACTGGAGCGGTGCACCGCTGCTGATCTCTTTGATCTTGACCCTGGTGGCCATCACCTCCACCGGGCTGTACACCAGCATGGTCAGCTGCTGTGAAAGCCTTAGCAGATTCGCCAGGTTTTCCCGATCATCCTCAATATAGAGGGTTGCCCGCTGCACCCCCTGCTCCTGCCAAAACGCCAGGGCCTGACTGTTGAGGGTAAACAGACGATAGCCCGATGACAGCTGCAGTCCTGTATAGCGTTGCAGCAGCTTGAGCTGACCTGGATTGGTGATTTCAAAGTTACGAAAGCCGGCCTGATAGAGCGCATCAACCGCTTCAACCATAAAGGGCAGTTCCTGATCAAACAGCATGAACGGCAGTTGCCAGACCAGCTGGTTAGCATCGCCTTTCAGCCTGCTCAGATACCGGGGCAGCTCATGGATGGCGGCCCGGTGCAACGGAACCACCACCTGATGCGCTCCCTGGGACAGGGCCCAACGGACCTCAGACGGACTATCCACCTGCAGGATCAGCTCTTCTTTGCTTGGCTGTCCCTTGCCCCTTGTCCCTTGTCCCTGCAGTTCAAGCAGCGCCTCTGCTTTAGCGGTTGCAATCCGCTTGCGCTCCTCTGCCGTCCCCTCCTGCTCCAGCCGCTGATACAGTTCACGCCGGATCTCTTTTAAACGAGCTGGCGGAATAAAGAGCGCCGGGAAGTCAGGGGCCTGCAGGTTCTCCAGGTGGAACGGAGTTTCGCCGGTCTCGCTGAAGCGGGCCTGCAGCACCCCGGCCATATGGCTGCTGCGGGCAGGCTCCAGATCACCCAACGGAAATTCGTAGGAAAAAGCTGCCGCACCGATCCGGGCAGTGATACAGAGCGTCCAACCGTCATCTTCCTGTCTGCAAGTCAACTCCAGCCGCACTGCCACCCGATCCGTACCGGCTGCCTGCAGCTTGCGGTTGGCAGCCTCATCGCTCATGCCAAAGGCATCAGCTGCCCCCACCTTAAACAGGGCATCACCGGGACGGGCCTCAAAGGGGCAGGCCACCTCCACCAGGGTACCAGCCTTGCACTCATGTACCTTCCTACGATTCACGTACAGCTCCCGCAGGGTCCAGGCTTGGCCAGCCTGATCGCTCTTGGGCTGTAGCCGCAAGCGATCCCCCACCTGCAGACCGTCACGGGTCTCGAAGCTGATCTGTCCCTGGCGGGCCTGCTTGACCTCACCGCTGAACCGGCCGGTACCACCCCGCAACCAGGGGTTGGCAATATCAACCGGATTACTGGAGGCCAGAAAACCTTTGGTGGGGGTACGGCCAAAGGAGTCCTTTAACAGCTCCTTGGCAGCCTTCAGGGTCTCTTTGCGCGTTGCTGCATCACCATCAACCATCAGCCGGTAGGCCTTGACCACCTTGGCCACATAATCGGCTGATTTCATCCTGCCTTCGATCTTTAAGGAGGTCACCCCGGCAGCAGCCAGTTCCGGGATCAATTCCAGCGCAGAAAGGTCGTTGGGAGAAAAGAAGTACCCTTCCTTGCCACGATGGCTGTAGAGGCGACGACAGGGCTGGGCGCAGCGCCCACGGTTGCCGCTGTGGCCTCCCAGCAGGGAGGAAAAGTGGCACTGCCCGGAGACACAGAAGCAGAGCGCGCCATGCACAAAGATCTCCAACTCGGCGCTGGTCTGTGCCGCGATAGAGGTGATGTCTGTCACCTGCAGCTCACGGGCCAGCACGACCCGCTCAAAGCCGTACTCCTCCAGCAGTTTGACACCGGGCAGGTTATGGATGGTCATCTGGGTGGAGGCATGCAGCGGGATGGAAGGAAAATGGTTCTTAACCAGCCGGGCCACCGCCATATCCTGCACAATCACCCCATCCACCCGCAGCTTGGCCAGCTCAGCCAGGGTCTCCACCAGCTGGGGCAGCTCCTGCTCCTTCACCAGCGTATTCAGGGTGATGTAGATCTTCCGTCCCCGCTGATGGGCATAGGCCAGCATCCGGGCCATCTGTCCCAGGGTAAAGTTCTTGGCACGGGCACGCGCCGAAAACTCCCGCAAGCCGGCATAGACTGCATCTGCACCGGATTCCATGGCAGCAAAGAACGCTTCAAGTGAGCCGCAGGGGGCTAGGACCTCTGGTGCAACCATCTTTGCCCGGATAGGTTCGCTGGTAGCTGGTTTAGCCGCTGAAGCCTTTACTGGCTTAGTATGATCTGCTGAGCGCTTCAAGCTCGCTCCTTTCAAAGCGGTACTGCTGTTTGCAGAATTCGCAGGTGACTGATGCCTCACCCTGTTCCTCAACCATCCGCTCCAGCTCCGCCTTGCCCAGCGACAGCATGGCCCGCTCAACCTTGTCGCGTGAGCAACCACAGCGGAAAAACAGGTCTGTTGACTCCAGCGGGTGATGTTCCACCCCTTCCAGCAGGATATCCAGCAACTGCTGGGGCGTGGTACCATCCTTCAGCAGTGTGGTCAATGGTGGCAGCTTGCTGATGGTTGTCATAATCTGATCCACTGCCGCCTCATCGGAAGGGGGCAGCGACTGAATCAGAAAGCCGCCGCTAACTGCGATCTGGCCATCGTCAGCCAGGCTCACCCCCAACCCCATGGCAGACGGAATCTGCTCGGAGTCGGTCAGATAGTAGGCCAGATCCTCGGCAATCTCACTGGTGTAGAGCTGCACCATGCCGGTGTAGGGATCTTTCATCCCCAGATCTCGGGTGACCGTCAGGAACCCGGCCCTGCCCAGTGCAGCAGGCACGCTCTCGGCAACCGCATCCGGCACCGCTACGGTCCCTCTGATGGCACCATCCCACTCCACCTCGGCAATCAGCTTCTTAAGCGGCCCACCACCCTCAAACTTGATCGCAGTCCGCTGCCCCTGCTTGAGCGTGCTCCCCACCAGGGCTGCACCGGACAGGGCCCGCCCCAGTGCTATGGATGCAATCGGTGAGGTGCCTTGTAGAAAACAGATATCATTGGCCAGCTTGGTGGTGACACAGGCCACAGCGCGGATCTTGCCTTTAACCGCCATGGCTCGGGCGATATGATCATGCACAATAGAACTCCCTTACGAGTTTAAAAAGCCCCGCGGATACTTTTGCAGGGACTAATAGTAACACTACTTGCTACGCGAGACTACTGCTTCTAGCCGATGTTCTTCAGAGCGGACAACGAAAAAAGATCCGATGACAACAACCTACTCTCCTGCCACCCCCATGGCCCAGCGCAGGTTGACTGAGGCAGCCAGATAATCCCGGTTGGCCCGGGCCAGGTTGCTCTGGGCACGCAGCAGGTTGGTCTGGGCATCATCCACCTCAAGCCGGGTCTTGACCCCGTATTCAAACCCTTTTTCCGCCATCTGCAGCAGCCGTTCCGCCTGCTTGACCGTACCGGACAGGGCGTTGATGGTTTCGGCTGATTCGGCCAGGTTGTAGCGGGCAGTGCGCAGTTCCAGGGTGATGCTGTCCCGCAGTTTCTGCTCCTGCAACTGGCTGGTGCGCAGGTCACTGCGGGCCTGCTGGGTCTTGCCCCGGCTGCGCATGCCGTCAAAGAACGGGAAGGTCAGGTAGACACCGGCATTCCAGGCCGGTCCATCTGACTGGCGAACAGGGCCAGGGTTGGAGACCTCAAGCTGGTGCCAGCCGGCCGTGCCTTTCAGATCCAGCCTTGGCTTGTCATCGGCATTGGCAATGGTGATCAGCTCCTGGTTGATGCCGATTTGCAGTTTCTGATTAGCCAGTTCCGGACGTTTATCCAGGGCGATCTTCAGCGATTCATCAAAGCCAGAAACCTGCTCCGGTTTTGCCTCAATCATGCCGGTCACATCCAGTTCTGCCTGATCTGCCCCCAGCAGAAAGCGTAACCGTTCTCGGCTGGTGCGGATGCTGTTCTCAGTGCGGATCAGTTCCGGCCGGGCGTTCTGTAGCTCTACCTCGGCTGCCAGCAGGTCATAGTCAGTGGCAACCCCGGCCTCAAACTTACGCTTGGCTTCGGTGTGGTGACGTTCTTTCTGGGCCAGGTTTTCCTGGGCCAGGCGGTGCAACTCCTTGGCCAGCAGCACGTCATAAAAGGCGATGGAAACATCCCTGAAGGCAGCCTGACGAAACAGCCGTAACTGCTGGTCAGCGGTCTTGAGTCCCACCTCGGCAGCCCTGAGGGCGGCGCCGATCTTGCCCCAGGTGTAGAGCGGCTGTGACAGGGAGAGGTCCACGGTGCGGTTGGCCTGCATCTGGGCAGCTCCATAAAGCGCCTTTGTGCTGTCATCCTTGCTGTAACCGAAACCGGCCTGCAGTCCCAGTTGCGGCAGGGCCGCAGCCCGTTCTTCAACATAACGGCCCTGGACATAGTTGGCATATTCTTTGGCCTTCTGGATATCCAGATTTTTGTCGGCAGCGATTTTGAGGCAGTCTTCCAGAGTCAATAACTGGGGAGCTGCCAGGGCCTGTTGTGATAACAGCAGAATAGTGGTGAAAACAATCAAGATTCGAGCAGTCATGAAACGTCCTTTCATGAATAAAACACTAATAATGGCAGGCGGATAGAACCTTAAAGCAGGCCAGCCGCAAAAGAGCGCAAAGAATTAAAAGAAAATCTGTTGGTTAAAGTCCGTAAGGCATTTGAGTTAGTTCAAAGACAGTTTCAGTTTTTGTGTTCCTTGCGTTCTTTCGCGGCAATTAGACATGCAGGGGGTAATCTGCGAAAATCCGTTCAATCCGCGTCATCTGCGTGCTATTGCTCAAGCGTTGCCCGCAGCCAGCCTCGCACACTGTTGATCAACCAGATCTCCTCGGCCCGCTGCAGATCCTGCGGGTACAGCACCCGTTCCGTAATTATTCCCTGCTCCAGCAGTTCCTGCCGCATAATGCCCGGCAGCAGACCACTGGCCAGCGGTGGCGTTACCAGCCGGTTATCCAGCTTCAGCACCAGATTGGTGAAGCTGCCTTCAGTCAATTCCCCACGATCATTGCAAAGCAGGACTTCGTCAGCAGCCGGATGTTCCTGTCTGGCTTGATTGTACCGATCACGTTGTTCGGTCTTGAGGTACAGCAGCAGATCAGTCGGGTCTACCGGCGTTGTGGCCAGGGCAACCTTCAGCGGCTGGTGTAGCTGTTGTAACGGGGTCGATTCAATCTGACAGCTGCCATCCTGTGCCAGCAGCAGCCGGGTCTTGTGCTGTCCGGTTGTGCCTGCGGCATGAACAAGCAACGCCTGCCTGATCTGTTCCCGATCACAGCCATAGCCCAACCGGTTAGCTGACCAGCCCAGCCGGTCAAGGTGGCGCGCCAGGCGGGGATAGTTGCCCTCTTCCAACAGCAACGATTCCAGTAGCCTGGGCTGCGGTCTGGGCTTCAGAAAGGCAGCCTTGTTCAGGCATTCAGCGTATTCAGCGCAGGGATCAGAACCCCAGGTAATACCACTACCCACTCCCATGCTGATCTGGCTGGTCTGCTGTTCCAGCAGCAGGGTGCGGATGGCCACGGAAAAGCAGGCCTCACCTTCTGGCGCCAGATAGCCGATGGCTCCGCAGTAGACACCGCGGGGCTGTTGTTCAAGCCCGCTGATGATCTCCATGCTGCGGCGCTTGGGTGCGCCGGTGACTGACCCGCAGGGGAACAGGGCTTTGAATATGTCCAGCAAACCGGCTTCGGGCCGTAGCCTGGCCGTTATGCTGGAGGTCATCTGATGCACGGTCGGGTACGATTCCACCTCAAACAGTGCCTCGGTCTTGACCGTGCCGGTCTCTGCTATCTGACCCAGGTCGTTACGTAGCAGATCAACAATCATCAGGTTCTCGGCCTGTTCTTTGCTGCTCTGCTGCAGCTGTTCCTGCAGGGTCTGGTCTTCAGCAGGAAACCGACCGCGGGGTGCAGTGCCTTTCATTGGTCTGGTGGTGATCAGACCATCTTTGCTACTGAAGAACAACTCTGGTGAAGTGGAGATGATTGTGTGGCTGCCAATATCCAGAAAAGCACCAAAGGCTGGTTGCTGGGCATTCAGCAAGCTGCGGTACAGCTGCAGCGGATTACCTTGCCAGTGTCCCTGCAAGGGAAAGGTGTAGTTAATCTGGTAGGTCTCGCCCTGTTCAATGGCAGTATGAATCCGGCTGATGGCGATTTCATACTCAGATTTGCTTCCAGCAGGCGCAAGTTCCGGGGCTGCGGTGGTGCCCGTTGGCAGGCCATCGCCAACCGTGACGCAATGGCGATTTCTGAACAGGCTGAACCAGACCAGCGGCAGACCGTCTCGGGGAGGCAGTGCTGGCAGGTGCGGGTTCATGGCCTGGGCTGCCTCATAGGCCACGAAACCGACGGCGTACAGCCCCTGCTGCGTGGCAGCCTCAGCCTGCTGCAGTACAGCGACAACCTGATCAGGAGTTTCAGCAATCAGGGTGCTGACATGGCTATCAAAGCGCCAGGATGCGCTGAACTGATTAGTACTGCAGGAGTCCAGTAGTATGGTGGGGGGGGCATTATGCATCAGGTAATAAGAACTCCCTGTCAACTGATCGTAAAATAAAAACGTCAATACCTTAACGCAGAGAGGCAGAGAAGCAGAGTTGCAGAGAAACTCAAATATGGTTTTTACGTTATAAAAGAAATTCTCTGCGTCTTTGCGACTCTCTGTTTTTCTCTGCGTTAAAGCTTTTTTGCATCCTGTTTCTGCTCACCCTTCCACTTGCGCTTCAGCCAGACACTAAAATCATCCAGATAGGTATACATCACCGGCACCACGATCAGGGTCAACAGGGATGAGGTGATCAGCCCCCCCACCACGGCGCGGGCCATGGGGGCGCGGCCTTCACCACCGGCGCCGATACCGAAGAACAGCGGCAGCATGCCGAAGATCATGGCCAGGGTGGTCATGACGATCGGCCGCAGCCGGGTACGGCCCGCCTCGATCACGGCCTGGGCTCGCTCCAGCCCATCCCGTGTGCGCAGGACCTTGGCGTAATCCACCAGCAGGATTGCGTTCTTGGTCACCAGACCCATCAGCATGATCAGGCCGATCAGGGACATGATGTTGATGGTGTCATTGGTGATCCGCAGCATGCCTGCCATCCCCACAATGGAGAGCGGCAGGGAAAACATGATTGCCAGCGGTTCAAAGAATGATTCAAACTGGGCGGCCAGGATCAGGTAGACAAACAGCACCGCCAGGACCAGGGATTCACCCATAAAGGCGAATGATTCCGCCATATCCTCTGCCTCACCGGAAAAGCCGATGCTGTAGCCCGGTTCCATCTTGACCCGTTTGGCCACCGCTTCCACCTGCTTGACTGCGGTGCCGATCGGCAGGTCGTCCAGGTTGGCCGAGACCGTTACCAGACGGGACAGGTCGCGGCGGTTGATCTCGGTGGGAGAGGCAGCCACGCTTTCACTGGTGATGCTGGCCAGCGGGATGAGACGGACAACACCGTTGGCATCGGTTGCCGAGACCTTCAGGTCACGGATCTGAGCCGGATGTTCCCGCAGCTGCTTGGGCAGCCGCACCCGTAGATCAACGGCATCGCCATCTTCATCTTCATAGCTAGTGATCGCCTCGCCACCTACCAGACGGGAAAGGCTGTCCACAATGGCACTGGAGGAGACCCCGGCTGACTGGGCCTTTTCCCGATCCACCTTCAGGCGGTAGTCCGGCGTGTCATATTCAAGGGTGGCAGCGATATCCACAATACCGGGGACCGTGTACATCTCCTGCTTCAGCTGGGCCGCGTATTTCTTCAGCAAGGCGGTGTCATCCCCCTTGATATTGACGTTCAGAGGTTTGGCAGCCGAACCGATCGCCCCTACTTCTTCAATGGAAAAGTTGATCCCGGCAATGGAGCGAAACCGTTCCCGGATCAGGTTCTGGATCTCAAACTGCCCCCGTTTGCGCTCTGACTTTTCCTTCAGTTTGACATACAGTAGGCCGTCCCGCACCGTGCCGCTGTCTCCGGCCCCGATGGTGGCATAGGTGTGGCTGATCTCCGGTATCCCCTTCACCTGCGCCAGGATCTGATGCAGCCGGTCTTCCGTCTCTTTAATGCTGGCATCCGGCGCAGTCTGGAAGGAGACCTGGAATTCACTCTTGTCCTCCTTGGACATGAAGGATGATTCAAGGGTGGCCATCACGGCCAGACCGATCACAAAGGCGATGGCTGCGCTGATCATCACCTTGCCGCGATGGTTCAGTGCCCAGGCGATCACGCCACGGTATTTGTCAGCGGTGCGGTCAAACCAGTCATTGAACAGCTCCAGCCAGCGGGCGATCCCTTTGCGCTTGCCCCGCATATGGATCGAGGGGTCATGCCAGCGGGAGGAGAGCATCGGGTCCAGGGTAAAGGAGACAAACAGCGAGACCAGCACGGCAAAGGAGACCGTGATGCCGAACGGGAAGAAGAACCGTCCCACAATCCCCCGCATATAGGCCACCGGCACAAAGACCGCCAGGATCGACATGGTGGTGGCAAAGACCGCCAGCCCGATCTCGGCAGTACCGAAACGGGAAGCCTCCATATGGTCCTTGCCCAGCTCCAGGTGGCGCACAATGTTTTCCCGCACCACAATGGCATCGTCGATCAAAAGCCCGATGGCCAGGGACAACGCCATCAGGGTCATCACGTTCAGGGTCATCCCCATGGCGTTCATGACAATAAAGGAAGAGACCACCGAGATCGGCAGGGTCACACCGGTGATCACGGTGGAGCGCCAGGAGTTGATGAACATGAATACGATCAGCACGGTCAGGATGCCGCCGATGATCAGGGTTTCCTCCACATCAGCAAGGGATTGACGGGTCATGATCGAGCCATCCCTCACCAGCGAAATGGTCACCCCTGGCGGCAGTTCAGCCTTCACCTTTGTCATCACCTTCTTGACATTGTCCACCACCTGCACCTGGTTGGCCCCGGACTGTTTGTAGATATCCAGCCCAATGGCTGGTTGGCCGTTCACCAGGGCCAGTTTGCGATGTTCTTCCGACCCGTCAGTGACCTGGGCTACCTCCCCCAAGGTTACGGGCCGCCCGTTTTTGCGGGTGATCACCATGGCCCCATACTGGTCAGCCCGATCCGGCTTTCCCTCAATCCGCAGCGGATATTCAGCCCCGCCTTTGGTGATCCTGCCTAGCGGGGTATTGATATTCTCCCCCTTCAGGCCTGCCACCAGATCATTGACCCCCAGCCCCAGGGAGTCCAGGCGGACCGGATCAACCTCAACATTCACTTCGCGCTTGGCCCCCCCCACCAGATCCACCTTGCCTACGCCGGTGACGCTTTCAAACCGTTTGCGGATCTTTTTATCCACCAGGGTGGTCAGATCACGCTGGGACAGGCTGGTTGACTGGATTGCCACCGCTGCCGCAGGCATGGCGTTGAAGTCCAGCTTCTGGATGATCGGTTCCTCCACCTCTTTGGGCAGCTGACCCCGGATGGCACTGATCTTGGCCCGCGCCTCCTGTGCCACCTCATTGGTCCGCTCTTCAAGCCGGAATTCAGCCACCACGGTGGAGACCGATTCGCGGGAAAAGGAGGTGACATGCTTGATCCCGGCAATCTGGTTGACCGCCTCTTCAATCCGCTTGGATACCTCACGTTCCACCGTATCCGGCGAGGCGCCAGGGTACTTGGTGACAATGGAGATGACCGGCATCTCCACATTGGGGAACATCTCCACCGAGAGCCGCTTGTAGGAGAAGAAGCCCAGGGCCACCAGCCCCAGCATCATCACAGTGGCAAAGATGGGACGTTTTATGGACAGGTCTGAAAGGATCACTTGGTTGCTCCGGCTACGGTAATACGGTCACCATCCCGCAGGGTAAAGCCGCCACGGGCCACGTACTTCTCGCCTGCCTTCAGCCCGTCTCTGATCTCCACCAGATCACCGCTGACCGCGCCGGTTCTGACTTTGCGCTGACGGGCCAGCTGTCCGTCTGCCACAAACAGGGTTGCGGTCTGAGCGACGGTGTCATAACTGCCCAGCATTGCTCGGGGGATCTGAACCACACCACCCCGCTTGCCGGTTACGATCCTGCCTTTGGCAAACAGGCCCCCTTTCAGCAGTTCCGGCTGGTTCTGCACCTCAGCCACCACCTTCAGGGAGCGGTCTGTCGCGTTCAGCTCTGGGTTCAGAAACATGACCTTGCCGTTAAAGGTTTTGCCCGGCAGGGCATCAACGCTGAATTCAAGCGGTTGGCCGGTCTTGACTCTGGCAGAGTCAACCGAGGGTACGGTCACGGTCAGGTTCAGCACCCGGTTATCCACCACCCGGAAGATCGGTTTGCCTGCTGCTGCATCACTGGCCAGATCCCCCACATTCACATCCCGTAGGGCCACCACACCGTCCAGCGGTGCTGTTACCAGCCCCTTGGCAAACCGGGCACGGGTCTGATGCACCTCTTCTTCAGCCACCCGGATCTGGGCCTTTGATGAATCAATCCGCGCCCTGGCTGCAGCGGTTTCGGTCCGGCTATCATCCACTGCCTGCTGGGTGGCCAGACCGGCCTCTTTCAGCTTCAGCGAACGGGCCTCTTCCCGCTCTGCCCGGGCAAGGGAGACCTGGGATTGGGCCAGTTGCGCCTTGGCAGCCACTACAGCAGCCTCAGCCCGCTTGGTAAGCGCTTCCGCCTCAGCCACATCAATCCGCGCCAAAGGCTGTCCCTTACGCACCCGCACCCACTGGGTCACGTAGACCTCTTTGATCAAGCCGGGGATCTGTGTCTTGACATCAGCGCTGAACTTGGGCTCCAGGTTGCCGGTTACCTCAATCCCTTCGGTCAGTTCTGCGGTTGCAGCGGTTGCCAGCTCCACCGCCACCGGCGGTTTGATCACGGTTTCCTGCTTTTTGCTGCAACCGGCCAGCAGGGCACATGCTACTATCATTATGAGTGTTGCCGAATATCGTTTCATGTTCTGATCCCTTCAAACAAAAGTGCTAAAAGCCGTAGCAGGCCAGCGCGATCAACCCGTACCTGTCTGGTCTGCGTAAGCTGTTCTTCCATGGTGGTATTGAGTAGTGCCACAATGGCCCAAGCCGTGTCCTGTGGGCAGACCTGCCTGAATTCACCGGTGCTGATCCCTTCGCTGACTAACTGTTCCATGTGGGCCAGCATGGTACTGAAGGAGGCCTCAAAATCGATATGGGGCGCCCCTTGGGGTGGGCCGTAGTAGATGGCGTAAATCAGTCGCGCCACCGGTAACCGTTCCACAAAGAGATCCAGCAGCGCGGTGCAGTAACCGCAGATCCGTTCAGTCACACTGCCCGGCGCAGTTCTGGCCTGCTCTGCCACCTGGAAAAAGTCTCCCAGCGCATCTCCCATCAAGGCAAGATAGAGCCCTTCCTTGTTCTTGAAGTAATAGTAGAGCACCGGCTTGGTGACACCGGCAGCCTCCACCAGCTCCCGCACTGAAGTGGCGGCATAGCCTTTGGTTGAAAAAAGCTGCAACGCCGCATCCAGCAGGCGTTGGCGGACATTGGCAGATGTATCAGGAAGTGACATGACAACCTTTCAGGAAATAGTGCTTACCGATCGGTATATAGTAGTTAGTGCAGGTGTCGTCAAGCAAAACCTACCGATCGGTAAATCGACGATACTAAAAAGGCCCGCAGCAGGAGCAGCGGGCCTTGAGAGCTGGATGTCAGTTGAGCCTATTTCCAGTTAATGGTCTCCCCCACCTTCATCTGCTGCATCAGGAACTCCAAGCCATAGCGGCGCAGCCCCTTCTTGAACTCCTCCGGGGTGCCGGTTAAGGCCGGGAAGGTGCCAAAGTGCATCGGGATCGCCTTCTTGGGCCGGATCATCTCCACGGCCTGGGCTGCCCGAAGCGGTCCCATGGTGAATTTGTCGCCGATACAGAGCAGCATGATATCGACCTGTCCTTTCAGCAACGACATATCGCTAAACAGATCAGTATCACCGGTGTGATAAATCCGGGGGCCACCCTTGACGCTGATCAGGAAACCACCCGGTTCACCGGCATAGACCGGACCATTGGCGGTATCCATGCTGCCACCGTGAATTGCCGGTACGAACAGCACCGTCACCTCGCCATACAACAGGGATATCTGTCCACCAAAGCTGCCTGTCTCTGTGAATCCGGCTTGATTGGCTGGGAAGCCCTTGTAAGCCACCATCGCCTTTTGCAGGTCAAAGGTTGCCACCAGCTTGGCGCCGGTCTTTTTCGCAATCTCCACCGTGTCGCCGATATGATCGCCATGGCCGTGGGTCAGGAAGATCAGATCCACCTTCTGCAGCTCTTCCAGATCCTTCTTTGCATTGGGGTTGCTGGGATTGCTGATCCAGGGGTCCACCAGCAGTACCTTGCCGGAAGGGGTGACCACCTTAAAGGCAGACTGACCGTACCAGGTAAGCTGGGCCGGAGCAGCCTGGACGGCATTGGCTGCCAGGACCATAAAAGCAAGCAGCACGACGAACAGCATCAGGCGTTTCATACAAACTCCTTTCAGGCAGTCGCTTCAAGTTGTGAGGTGCAGTGGGGGCAGCGGGTTGCATCATCATGCACCGCAGACTTACAGAACGGACACTCACGCGGCGCTGGCGCCGGGGCAGGTTCTTCAGCCTTGCGGGCCTTGTTGGCTGCCTTGACGATCATAAAGATCACCAGCGCCATGATCAGAAAATCAAGGGTTGTGTTAAGGAATATGCCATAATTAAGGGTAGGCACACCGGCAGCCTTGGCTGCAGCAACGGTGGCATACTCTCCGCCTTTCAGGCTGATGAACAGGTTGCTGAAATCCACCTTGCCCATCACCAGACCTATCAACGGCATGATCAGGTCATTGACAGCAGAGTTGACTATCTTGCCAAATGCAGCGCCGATAATGACACCAACAGCCAGATCCAGCACATTGCCCTTCATAATAAAGGTCTTAAATTCCTGCAACATAGCAACCTCCCCTGTACCTGTTGTAGCCTGCTATTCCCGCTCGATCACAAAGCTTGAGCAGCCGGTAAGCACGATGCTGTCGCCGGGGTACAACTTACGCCCCCGACGGTTTTCCGCCTCGCCGTTCACCTTAACCTGACCTTCTTGTATAACAATTTTAGCCTCGCCACCGCTCATGACCAGATTCGCCAGCTTCAGAAAGCTGTCTAGTTTAATGTAGTCGGTATCGATTGAAATTTTTTCAGACATGGGAGACCTTTCTATCCAGACTGCGGTACTGAATCGCCTCTGCCAGATGCGGTTCATGAATCACTTCAGCCCCGGCCAGATCAGCAATGGTACGGGCCACCTTGAGGATGCGAGAATAGCTGCGGGCAGAGAAGCCCAGTTTGTCTCCGGCCAGCTCCAGCATCCGGTGACCGGCAGCATCAAGCTCGCAATGTTTCTTGATCAGGCGGGCGTTCATCTGGGCATTGCAGTGTACCTTGGTGCCCTTAAACCGCTCCTGCTGCACCAGCCGTGCCTGTATCACCCGGTTGGCAATGGTTGCGGATGATTCTGTTTCGCGTGTGTCAGACAGGTCGCGGTAGGCCACGGCAGGTACTTCTACATGTAGATCAATCCGGTCCAGTAACGGGCCGGAAATGCGGGAACGATAGCGTTTGATGGCAACCGGGGTGCAGGTGCAGGCGTGGGTAGGGTCGCCCAGATAGCCGCAGGGGCAGGGGTGTGTTAACCTTTCTCTACTATACCCACTTAAAACGGCACTCGTTCTCAATTCAAATTCCCCTCGAAAAACAGCAGCTTCCCGGTTATCCCGAATTTCCCATCACAGTTGGTGAACACATCCGCAAGAAACGAATGGATCTCGGTCTCCTCCAGAGAGAAGTCGCAGAGATCATCGGAGTCACCGAATCCTCTATCTGGAACTGGGAACATGGCACCGAACCGGAACTGCAATATAATCCAAGAATTATCAAATTTCTAGGTTATATTCCGTTCGCTTGCCCGGATGACACCGTGGGGCGGCTTGCATGGTACAAGAGAGCGATGGGGATGAACCTGGATCATTTGGGTGAGGCGATGGGTAGAGATCCCGAACAGCTATCAGATTGGCTGAGTGGACGGCATAATCCTTTCAGGAAGAACCGAGATAAGATTGAACGTTTTCTGGAAAAGCAGGAAACTTTCCTTTTGTTAGGATAGATTTTATGATTATTTTCTTCCGTAGAAGGAAATAATCACAATTCACTTTAGTGGATGATTGGTGCCGCTCGTAATTGCTGTTACTGCTGATTCAATAGATAAAGGGCCGCTATTATGGCGGCCCTTTCTTCTTCCAGGATAACTTCAACCAAAGTGCCATGTGATCACTGCATGCCGAATTTGAACGAAAGGAACCGGCAGCACATCATTCATTTCTCTTACCCTTGGGAATATCGGAAAAAGAAGTTCTGCTGATTCGCAAATGGTCTGCTGATGTGGGAAAGGATATAGGGTATAATATGGGCAAGGAGAAACTGCTATGAAATTCGAAGATTTTGCTGCTAAGAAAATGCTTGAATCAACCCATGGGCCAGATAACTTGACTGATCGGGAAAAGCAGCTGATCGGTCTTGCAGTAACCGTGACTCGCGGTTGCATAGCCTGTAGTGGTGGGCGTATCCGTCGTGCTCTTGAAAGTGGCATCCCGCAGGAAACGATTATTCAAGCAGTTGATGTCGCATCTGCGGTGAATGCCGGAGTAACGACTTCCATAGCTTTGCAAGGTATTGAGAAAGAAGGGCTTAACTTGGCATGTACCAGTGGAGCCTGCACGATTTAGGTTATTCTGCATCCTTGGTCAATCTGTTCACCTATGGTCAGAAGAGTGCTCACGGTCAAGGTCGGCTCAATTCCCCATGGATCGAATAACGCCTCTGGTGAGCGCTTGACCCACGCTGCCCGCATCCCAGCTGATAACGCCCCTATCACGTCGAATGGGTTGCTTGAAGTCATGACCACCGGCAGAGCCGGTGGCTTGAGGAAAGCCCCTAAAAGGGGCTAAGGGTTTTGGGTGAAGTCCAACTCCTCTTGTTTGTCCAGATGTTCTTGATCTCTTACATACGCCCGGATCATTTCTTCATCCAGGCCGATAGTGCTGGCACAGTAACCACGTGACCAAAAGTGCCGACCGATAAAACCTTTCTTGACCCCTTCGGCCTTACGGTGAATATGAATTGCCGACTTGCCTTTCAAATACCCTATCACCATCGAAACACTGTACTTCGGTGGAATACTCAACACCAGATGGATGTGGTCAGGCATGGCA